>NZ_JBHUYV010000004.1:360579-478690 GCF_042667905.1 Streptomyces sp. NPDC057287
CGCACTGGCCCTGCCCCGCCGGTGACCCGCTGAACCCCTCGGTGTACCTCCTGCCCACCCCGCGCCGGGTCGCCGGGGGGCGGGGAGCGCCGCCGGGGGGGCGGCCGGGCACGCGCGCGTGCCCGGCCGCACCGTGGGTCACTTCAGATAGGGGCCCGCCGTCCCGATCTTCCCCGGGGCCGCGTTCCTGCCGCCCAGGTCCAGGACGTACACCCGCAGATTGCCCTTGCCCGGTGCCGGGACGGCCAGTGTTCCGCCCGTCACGACCTTGGTGTCGCCGGTGACGGCGTCCTTGTAGGTGCCGTTGGGGACGCCGGTGTAGGTGGCGCCGCCCGTGACCGTCACCAGCGCGAAGCTGTCCGTTCCGCTCGCGGTGTCGGTGTAGCGGCGCTTGTACGCCATCGAACCGGTGATGCCCTCGGTCGAGTACTGCCCCATCTGCAGGGCGGGCACCGCGCGGCGGATCTGGTTGAGCCGCTGCACGTGCTTGACCAGCGGCTTCGCCAGGGTGTCGGCGACCGCGCCGGACGCGGAGGAGACCGTGCCGAAGTCCGACGCCTTCACCGTGCCGGCGACGTGGTCCCCGAAGTAGGCGCGGCCGGTCGTCGCCAGCGGGCAGGTGGGCCCGCAGTCGATCTTCTTGCCGGCCTGGAACTCGACCTCGGAGCCGTAGTACAGCGTGGGGATGCCCCGGAAGGTCCACATCAGGGACATGTTCTCGGCCCAGGCGTCCGTGCCGCCGGCGTACCGCTCGCTGCTCTTGTTGGGACCGTAGTCGTGGCTGTCGACGTACACGACGTTGTAGGTGGCGTCGTTGTAGCTGTCGTCGGAGTCCTTGCCGTTGTTGTAGGCGTTGTTCGCGTCACCGAAGTTCATGTGCATGCGCATGTCGATGACGTTCATCCCGGAGAACTTGCTGTGGTCCGGCGCGTGGTAGCTGTTGCCGTCCAGGAAGGCGTTGGTGGACGTCGGCTGGGATCCGGTGCCCTGCTGCTGCTCGTAGTCGTACATCTCCAGAGCTGCCTTCCCGTCGTCCGCGCTGTACTCCTTGCGTTCCTTCCAGGTGTAGAACTGCGCGGAGTGGTTGACCGAGCCGCGGTTCCACTTGTCGTTGACGAAGGCCGCGACCTCACCGAAGACGAAGAAGTTCTTCGCGGCCTCGGTGCCGAACTGCTGGGTGACACGCTCCTGGATGGCCGGGAGGAAGCGGCGGTTCCAGGTGGTGCGCGGGATGTGGACGGCCGTGTCGACCCGGAATCCGTCGACGCCCATGTCGATGTACTTGTTGTAGGCGCCGATCAGGTAGTTCTGCACGGGCGCGCTCTCGGTGTTGAAGTCGGCGAGGTCGTCGTGCAGCCAGCACGAGCGGGAGTCCTCGCCCTCCCAGTTCCCGATCCAGCAGTTGTGGTAGTACGCCTTCGGGAACATGCCCGAAGTGGGGTTCGGCCACTGGCAGTTGTAGATCCGGTAGCCCTCCGGAGAGGTGTACTGGGTGGGGGTGCCCCAGTTGACGCAGGTGTTGCCCGACGGTTCGGCCGTGGACCAGAGGTCGCCGTTGTAGTACGACTTCCCCGACTTGGTCTCGACGGTCAGTCCGTCGTACTCGAAGCCGTCGTTCCCCTCGTCGTAGTACCAGCTCCACTGGGCGTCACGGACCCCGTACGTCTTCGGGGTGAACAGGCCCTTGGCGCCCCAGCGCGAGGAGTGGTTGTAGACGACGTCCTGGTAGATCTTCATGCCCTTGGCGTGGGCCGCGTCGATGAGGTCCTGGTAGGAGGCGCCGGCGGACTCGAGCCGGGAGTCGACCTCGTAGAAGTCGTAGCCGTGGTAGCCGTGGTAGTCGTAGTCGGACCGGTTCAGGACCACGGGGGTGATCCAGACGGCCGACATGCCGAGGCCCTTGATGTAGTCGAGCTTCTCGACCAGGCCCTTGAAGTCGCCCCGGAACATCGGGTCGTCGTTGGCGGCGTTGCCCGACTTGGTGTGCTGGCTGCCGCCCCGGTTGTTCGTGGTGTCACCGTCGTTGAAGCGGGCGGTGAGGACGAAGTAGATCGGGTCCTTGCGAGGGTCGGTGCCGAGCGGCTTCCCGGCGGCCGGGGCCGCCGGCTTCTCCCCGGTGGTCGCGGTGGCCGCGGCGGAGGGCGCCGAGACGTTCCCGGCGGCGTCGGCGGCCCTGACCGTGTAGCTGTAGGCGGTCTTCGCCTCCAGGCCGGTGTCCGAGAACACCGTGGAGCCGACGTCGCCGACCAGCGTGCCCTTGGTGCCGCCGGTCCGTGTCACCTGGTACTTCGTCACTCCGCGGTCGTCGGTGGACGGGTCCCAGGTCACCACGACCGACACCCCGTCCGCGCTCGCCGACACCTTCGCCGGGGCGGTGGGGGCCCGGGTGTCCGGCGTCTCGGCCGCGCAGGGGTCCTTCGCGCCGGCGGTGACCTTCTTGTCCTTCACCGTGGTGAGACCGGCGGGGACCGTGTAGTTGCCCCCGTTGTTGTTGTCCCAGACGCCGTTGCCGTTGTTGAAGGTGGCCAGCATGGAGGTGGCGGCACCGAGGTCCACCGACTTCTTCACCCAGCCGGTGCAGGCGGGCTCCATGCCCACACCGGGCACGGTGGTCCAGGCGCCTCCCGCCGGCTGATAGTGCAGATTGGTGGTCGTCCAGCCGACGGTGGCGGTCGAGTAGTAGACGGAGGCGGTGTTGCCCTCCTCGGGCTCCGTCCCGGAATCCGTGCAGGGGTCGCTGTGGGCCACCACGCCGTCCTTGACGGTGACGGCGCCGGTGCCCAGAGCGTAGTTCTTGCCGGAGTTGTTGTCCCACACCCCGGAGCCGTTGTTGAACGTCGCGGCGAGACCCGAGGCGCTGCCCAGGCCCACGGTCATCTTCACCCAGTCGGTGCAGGCGGCTTCCATGGCCACTCCGGGCACGGTGGTCCAGGAGCCGCCGTCGGGCGCGTAATGCAGTCTGTACGAGGACCAGTTCTTGGTCTTGGTGTAGTAGAAGACCGTGGTGATGGACTCCGAGGAGGCCGCGGGAACGGCCGATTCCGCGCCGGAGACCCCGGGTGCCGGGGTCAGGAGGCCCAGCATCACCGTCGCCGCGACGGCCGCCGCCGCGGGGCGTCCGAGCAGCCGGACAGGGGTGCGTCTCATTCGTGTGTCTCCAGGGGAGGGCCGCGGGCGGGTGGACCGCGGCTGCCGACAGCACGACCGTTCAGCGAGCGGCCGCGAGGATCCCGCCGGAGAACCCGGACGCGCCTCGGGGTTCGGGCGAGCAGTACCTTCTGACGGAAAAATCCGTCAGAAGCTTGCTGCAATCTCTTGCAGTCAGGAAGTTACCGGTGCATGACAGGCCCGTAAAGAGTTCGCGCGGCAGCGATGTGCAAAAGGACGACGGCCCGTGCACTCCTCCGCCGGACGAAGGCCGCACACGCGGACGCCGGCGTCGGACGACGCCGGCGAACGCCTCCGCCCGGTCCCGGAAGTCAGGCTTCCGTGCCAGGACCGGCCTCCGCCCGGTCCCGGACGTCAGGCTTCCGTGCCAGGACCGGCCTCCGCCCGGTCCCGGACGTCAGGCTTCCGTGCCAGGACCTCCGCTGTCCCCGGCGACCCTGGCCCGCAGCGAGTCGAGGTGGTGCAGGGAGCCCAGCACCTCGTCCCGGTCCACGCCGAAGTCGACGAGGCACGCGATCTCGTCCACGCCCATCGCGGCGAGTCTGCGCACCACCTCGACGCCGTCCTCGACGGTGCCGAACAGGCCCGCGCTGGTGAACAGCCGGTCGAACTGCCTGGAGAGCATGAACTCCTTGTCCTGGGCCGAGACCCGGTTCAGGTCGAAGCCGTCGGCGCCGGGAGCGGCCGGGGAGGCCGCGATCAGCTCCATCGAGCTGCGCAGGTACCCGGTGAGCGGTTCGCGCACCATGTCGCGTATCCGCGCGCGGTCCTCGCCGATCAAGGTGTGCAGCATCAGCACCACATGGCCGGGGGCGTCGGCACCGTGCTCCTCGGCCAGCGCCTCCCGGTAGGTGGCGATGTTGCGCTCCAGGGCGTCGTCGGCCTGTCCCAGCTGGTGGGTCAGGACGCCCGCGCCGAGTGTGCCCGCGATCCGGAAGCTCTGCGGCGATCCCGCCGCCGTGATCCACACCGGCAACTCCGCCTGGACGGGGCAGGGGAAGAGCCGGACCCGGCGCCTCTCGCCCTCCGGCCCTTCGAACTCCGCCTCCTCGCCGCGCCAGAGACGCTGTACGGTGCCGACCGCCTCCACCATGATGTTCTTGCGGTCCTTGTAGTTGCCGGGCTGGAGCAGGAAGTCCCCCTCGTGCCAACCGGAAGCGAAGGAGACACCCGCACGGCCGCCGGAGAGGTTGTCGACGACGGACCACTCCTCGGCTATCCGGACCGGATGGTGCAGAGGGGCCACCACACTGCCCGCGCGGATCGCCACCCGCTCGGTCACGGCGGCCAGGGCGGCCGCGGTCAGCGAGGGGTTCGGATACTGCCCCCCGAAGGTGTGGAAGTGCCGTTCGGGCGTCCACACGGCGCGGAAACCATGCGTGTCAGCGAAGCGCGCACTCTCCAGCAGGAGGCGGTACAGGTCGCCGTCACCGTCCGCGGAGCTGTCGGCCGCGGTGTCGGCGAAGAAGAAGAGACTCAGGTCCATCGGTCCATCCCTCGGATTCAGGTTGCAATGGCCACGCAGACCACCAGGCCGCCGTGGTGACTGAGCGACAGGTCGATCCGCTCGACGCCGGCCCGCTCGGCGACCGCCAGGGCGCCACCGCCGAGCCGGACCCGCGGCGCCCCGTGGGCGTCGGTGAGTACCTCGATCTCGTGCCAGACCAGGCCCTGTCCCAGGCCTCGGCCGAGCGCCTTCGCGCTGGCCTCCTTCGCGCAGAACCGCCCCGCCAGGTACTCCGTGCGCCGGGGAGCGCCCAGGGTCTCGGCGTGGGCGAGCTCCGCCGCCGAGAACACGATCCGCCGGCCGCCCGGATGGGCGGCGATCTTCGCGAACCGGGCGATCTCCAGCAGGTCCACGCCCACTCTCACCGCGGACCTCCGGCCCGGACCCGCCCCCGCACCCACGCACGCGAGACGTGCAGGCGCTGGATGTCGCTGGTGCCCTCCATGAACTCGAACGAGCACACGTCGCGCGTCCACTTCTCCAGCAGCGGATGGTCCGTCAGCGCCGCCGGACCGAGCGACCGCACCGCCCAGCGGGACGCCTCGCGCGCCGCTGCCACGGCGGCGATCTTGGCCGTGCTGGAGAGCGCACCGGCGTCACGGTCGTGGTCCAGGGCCGCACCGGCCTCGTAGACCAGGCGACGGCAGCTTTCCAGGCGGGCCCTGACGGTCTCCAGGCCCGGCGCCCGTGGTCGCTCGGCGCGCACGAGGTCCACGCAGGCCAGCCCCGTGCCCACCGCGAGCGCGGCGACCTGGGGCCGTACGGTGTTGAACACGCGGACCGCGCCCCACAGACCGCGCCTGGTGGGCGGCAGATGCCGGGCGAGCAGCCGTTCGTCCGGTACCGCGACGCCGTCGAGCCGGATCTCGCCCAGGGCCGCGCCGCGCAGGCCCACCATGTCCAGCCCCCGGGCGTCGAAGCCGGGAGCTCCGTCCTCCACGAGTGCGGCACGGATCGACAACGGCCCGGCGCCCGTCCGGGCGAAGACCACGCCGACGCTGCCGCGGGCGCCGTTGCCGACGTACTTCTTCGTTCCGTCCAGCCGGTGCGAACCGGGAGTGTCGCGGCTCAGGGCGCACTCCATGCCACTGGCGTCACTGCCGTGGGCGGGTTCGGTCACGGCGAAGAACGCCCAGACGCCCTCACCGGCGACCGCGCGGTAGAAGTACTCGCGCTGCCACTCGTCGCCGAGCTGGTCGACGAGGATGCCGGCCAGGCTCGGGCCCGGGGCGGCGAGCACCATCCCCGCGTCCCCGTAGGCGAGTTCGGTCATCCACACCACGGTGTCCAGGGACGACCCGGAGGCGTATGTGAAGCGGCCGACACGCAGCGGGTCGCCGTAGCGCTCCGGAGTCGTGCACCGGCGCACCAGGTCGAAGCCCGACACACCCAGGTGCGGTTTCATCTCGGACGGGGCCGCGTCTAGCGCCGCCGCGTGGTCACGCAGTTCACCCGCACACTCGGCGGCGGCGCCCCGCAGCGCCACGCGCCGGTCGTCGAGTCCGTCCACGGTCATCGTGCTCCTTCCGGGACGCCCGGACGGGCGAGCCACAGGTCCGAGGCGAGCGAGGACAGATAGAGGGCGCGCACCGGATGGCCGGTGATGTAGCCCTCCGCGCCGAACAGCCGCGTCGTCGCCCAGCCGGCCTCGGTCAGTCGCTCGTGCCGGTCCCACACGGCCTCGGCCGACCCGCTCGCGGGCTCCACCGAGGCGATCTCGATCTCGGTGACGACGTCGGCCAGCGCCCCGCCCACCAGCTGGTGATCGATCAGCGGGACCCCGCCGAAGCGCCGGGCGCTCAGCCGTTCCACGGCCGCGTCCAGCAGGGCGGAGAGCACACCGACCCGTACGGCGGCAAGGCGGGCGGCGCGCAGCGCGGTGAGCCCCGCTCCGGCGCCGGTACCCGTCGCGGTGAAGCGGACGAGGGCGAGCCCCTCGAGTGCGGCGAAGGGGTGCGGAAGCACCTCCGCGCCTCCGGCCGCCCCGCCCCGCTCCAGCGAGGCCATCGGCAGGAGCGCCGAGCCGCCCGGTGCCTCGGCGGCGACGTCCAGGCCCTCCAGCACCGCTGTCAGACCGGCGGCCAGACCGCCCTCGCGCCCCAGGTCCCGGCAGCGCCCCAGGTCGGCCCCGGCGGTGCCCTTCACGAGGCCGCCCCCGGTCGCAGCCCGGCCCGGAACAGCCGGCCGGAGTGCGGATCGTAGTCGGCGACCACGGTGTAGCGGTCCGGTGCCCAGTGCTCGGCGAGCGCCGCCCACGCACTGGTGCACAGCAGGTCGGACGCCCCCTCGACCAGGTCGCCCCCGGCACGTGGCAGCGGATCGAGCAGGTCGGCGAGCGTCCGGCCCACCACCGTCATGGTCCGCGGCCCGTGTCCCCGCTCGATGAGCAGCCCCGCCGCCGCGTCCGGGCCGACGGCCCGCTCGTCCACGAAGTCGAGCTCCATGCTCCCGTGCCCGCCCGCGCTCCCCACGCCCAGCAGGACCGCGCAGTCGGTGCTCGGCCCGGTGTGGGTGTCGGCGTCGTAATAGGGGAGAGTCGACTGGTCCATCACGAGGACGGCGCCCTCGGTCAACTGCCGGGCCGTGTGCAGGCCGGACAGGACGCGCAGCGCCGTGAACGGCGCGCCCACGCCCTGCCCCGACAACGAGAACACCTCCGGATTCCCCGGACACCTCTCGGCCAGATAGCAGCCGGCCACCTCGACGATGCTCATGTCGGGCACGTGGTAGGCGAGCACGACCTTGTCCAGCGGGGGCAGCGGCCGGTCCAGGCCGTCCAGGAGCCGCCCCGCCATGCTGATGAAGCTGTTGCCGCCGCCGCCCTCGTAGCGCGCGTGATCGGGTTCCTCGCCGAAGGCGGCGAGGAACTGGGTCATGAACGTGAGATCGACCCCGGCCAGCACGGCCGGCCGCTCGGGGAAGTCCCGTGCGGCCGGGCGGCCGAGCCGCAGGGTCCTGGTGGCGTCCGGGCGCGCGGTGTCACGCTGCGGCACGTCCGTCGTCCGCGTCGTCTGCCGCATCGGTCAGGACGCCTGCTCTTGTTCCGGCATGCGCGCCTCGACGTACGCGGTCAGGCTGCCGACCGTCTCGAAGACGTCCGGCGTCAGCTCGTCCGGATCGATCTGGAGCCCGAGGGTGTCCTCGAGCTCCATCAGCAGCTCGATCACGCTCGTGGAGTCCAGCCCCAGATCACTGAACAGCCGTGTCTGCGGCGTCAGTTCCGGTAGCTCCTTGTTCAGTACGGCGGCGAGGGCCTCCTGAAGCGTGCCGGCCGTCGTGGTGTTGTCGGTGTTCACCATGGTCTCTTCTCCCTTACGAGGGCGGGGCGGGGGTCGGGTTCAGCCGACGTGATCGGCGTCGCGCAGTTCGGGATGGGTCTCCTGTTTGCCGAGGACGTCCTCGACGGAGTCCCGGCGGCGCACCAGGTACGAGCGGCCGCCCCGCAGGACGACCTCGGCCGGGTAGCCGTGGCTGAGGAAGTACACCGGCGAGGCCGACGGACCGTAGGCGCCGGAGCGCAGCACGCCGATGAGGTCGCCCGGACGCAGTTCGGGCAGGGCCACCCCCTTGGCCACCGTGTCGTTCGGGGTGCACAGCGGGCCCGCGATGTTCCAGCGGCCGGGCTCCTCGGACGGCTCGGCCGTCCGGGAGAGCAGCTCGATCGGGAAGTTGCGCTTGACGAAGGACCCGATGCCCACTGCGGCCATGTGGTGGTGGGTGCCTCCGTCCGCGACCGCGAACCTCTCGCCCATGGACTCCTTGGTGTAGCGCACCCGCATCAGGTAGGTGCCACCGAGCGCGGTGAGATACCTGCCGGACTCCATGACGAGACGGGTCTCCGGGTGCGCCGAGGCGAACCTGTCCAGCAGCGGATTGAGGTCCTTGGCCAGCACGGCCGTGTCCAGCTCCTCCTCACCGTCGAAGTAGGCCGCACCCAGACCGCCCCCGATGTCCACCGCGTCGAGGCTGATGCCGGTGGCCGCCGCGATGCGTTCGGCGAGGTCCAGGATGTACGCGGTGTTCTTGACGACCACCGCGGCGTCGAGGATGCGCGTGCCCAGATACACCTGGACCCCGGCCACGTCGGCGTGCCGGTACGCGGCCAGGGCCGGTCCCGCCGCAAGGATCTGGGCCTCGTCGATGCCGAACTGGCGCGGCTTGCCACCCATGGTCAGACGCGAACCGGCGATGGACAGCGCGGGGTTGACCCGCAGCAGCACCCGCTGGCGCACATCCCGCGAGCGGGCCGTCCCGTCGATCCTCTCGAGCTCGTCGAACGACTCGCAGACGATCGCGTAGATGCCCGCCTCCACGCAGGCGTCGATCTCCTCCTCGCTCTTGCCGGGGCCGAGGAAGATGATGTCGGCCGGATCCGTCCCCGCGTCGAGGACGAGGCGGAGTTCGGCGAGGGAGGAGACCTCGGCGCGCGCCCCCGCCGTGTGCAGGACGTCGTAGACGCCCCGGTTCGGGTTCGACTTGAGCGAGTAGAAGATCTCCAGCGAGGGGTGCAGCGCCGAGCGCAGCGCCCTGAGGTTGGCGGCGAGCCAGTCGCCGTCGTACACGTAGGTCGGGGTTCCGTACCGCTCGGCGAGCCCGTTCCAGTCGATCTCTTCACTCACGGCGTGGCCACCATTTCGTTCAGCAGGGTCTCGGCCCGTTCTCTCGTCCGCCGCACGTCCTGCTCGTCGTCACCGACACAGATCGCGTAGAGGCGCCCGTAAGGCTTTCCCTCGGCGAGGAACATGGCGTTCAGCGTGGCGAAGTTGTTGATCAGCACACCGCCGCGACGGCCGGCCCCGGCCTCGGGGAGGCTGTCCAGGAGCAGATCGCCGAGTGCGGCTCGGACCTCCCCGAAGCCGTACACGCGGCCCGGCCTGAGATCGAAGGTCGTGGCGAGGGCGTACTGCCCGTCCGGGATCAGGCGCTCGGAGATCCGGTTCTGGTAGGTGGCCATGTTGAAGCGCGCGTTGATCTCCAGACAGGGGTAGAGCGTGCCGTCGGCGGCGAGCAGCGCGTCGACCCCGACGAGTCCGAAGTAGCCCGCGGCCGCCAGCTCCTTGCCGATCACATCGGCGGCGACCCGCAGTTCCCCGACCTGGTCGGGCCGCAGGGCCGGGGGGAAGAGGTGCCCGCGGTGCACGCCGTTCTCCGTGAGCGCGGTCTTCACGGTCTCGAACGTGACCCCGCCGTCGCGGCCGACGATGAACTGGTAGTTCAGGTCAGCCTGTTTGTCGATCCAGCGTTCGACGACGACCGAGACGCGCCGGTCGGCGCCGGCCCGCCGCTCGATCATCCGCAGCAGGCGCTCACCGCGTCCCGCGTCCTCCAGGACGACCATGCCGCGCCCCGAGACGCCCAGTGACTCCTTGACCACCACCGGGGTGCCCGCCCGGACCAGATGGGTGTCGAGCGCGGCGGCCAGCTCCTCCACCGTCCGGCACACGGCGCCCGGGACGGCGGTCAGTCCGGCCGCGTCCACCAGCTCCCGGCTGAAGATCTTCCCGTTCACCTCCTTGCAGACCGCGGCGCCGGGACCGGCCAGCGGCAGCCCCGCGGCCTCGGCCAGGCGTTCCTCGTCCGGGGAGATGCCGAGCGGCATCAGGTACGTACGGCCGTCGGCGAGCGCGCGCAGCGCCTCCAGCAGCCGGGGCGACTCCAGCGCGTCGACGGTGACCGACCGGTCCGGCACGTTGTGGTCCACTGCCAGGTGCTCGCCCTCGGCCGCGCCGAGGGCGTCCAGATACTCGGCGTAGCCGGGATCGACCGCGCTCTTGAGCACCACCGCGTCGTGTTCGTCGGCGAGCAGGACGCCGACCTCCTCGATCCGGTTCACCGTGGCCGACGAGAAGGACAGCCCGGTGCCGGGCAGCCTCGGCTCGTCGAGGCCCCAGACCCGCTCGACCTCGAAGTTGTTCACGTAGACGAACCGGGCGGTCGGGTCAGAGACCAGGGCGTCCTTCAGCCGTGCGGTGAACCCTGCGGTCGTCGAGGGCCGTTGCGGCAACGGCGCATGCTGGGACGGCGCGGGTGGCGACGATGCGGGCGGGGATGACGGGGGCGGGGACGACGCGGGTGGGGACGACGCGGGTGGGGAAGACATGTCACTCCTGTCCGGTAGAGGTTCTGGCCACCGCGGCGGTGAAGGTCCCGCCCTGGCCGGCGGAGGCCAGCAGCACGGTCGCTCCCGGCCGCACCACCCCCTCGGCGCGAGCGGTCGAGAGGTTGATGAAGGGGTCCGCACAGAAGCAGTGGCCGGTCTTCGGCACGTTCTTCAGATAGATCCGGTCGAGGGGGAGACCCAGCCTCCGCGCGGTGGTCGTCCACGAGTAGCGGTTCACGTTGTGCGGCAGCACCAGGTCGATCCCGTCGAGATCGAGGCCTGCCGCGTGCACCGCGTCGAGCATCACCGAGGCCAACTCCGGCGCGTAGGCGAGGGTGTAGTCGTGCTGCATCTCCTCCCGCATGTTCATGGCCTGGTGGAACTCGCCGCGGGTGTGGTGCGCCACGCTCAGCAGTGCGTCGCCAGGACCCTCCAGCCCGACCACCAGGCCGACCGTCGCGTCCCCGAGGACCGACGTCCCCGGCAGGTGCTGCATCACCGAGGACAGGGCCTTCTCGCCGACCAGGACCAGCGCCGTGCTCCCGGCCGGCTCCGCTGCCAGCAGGCTCTCCGCCACCTTCAGCACGTTCAGGCCGACGGCGCAGCCCTGGTGGGACATCGAGAACGCGGTGGCACCGTCCAGTCCCAGCTTCGTGCGCAGCACGTCCATCCAGCGCAGGCCCGGCGGGGCGAGGTGCTGCACCGTGTGGGCGTGGATCAGGCAGCGCATCCGGGAACGGTCCAGGTCCGCCAGCGCCTCCTGCCCGATCGACAGCAGCATGTCCAGTGTGGAGAGCCCCTCCGCGATGACGACCCGGTCGAGCCCCAGGAACCGGGTCAGCAGCCTGAGCTCGGTCCGGGACAGCTCCAGACGCTCGCGCAGGTCGGCGATGGCCGTGCTGTGCGCGGGGACGAAGGGCACGATCTTACGCAGATAGAGCACGGGACCACTCCAGGACAGCCATGGCGCTGTAGAGCTTGTTCTCGGCCTGGTCGAACGCGATGCTCGCGGGGCCGTCCAGCACCTCGGCGGTGACCTCCTCGCCCCGGTGCGCCGGAAGGTCGTGCATGAACACGGCCTTGGGGGAGCCCTCCATCAGCGCGTCCGTCACCTGGAAGGGGGCGAACACGCTGCGCCAGTCCGGGTCCGGCTTGCTGGTCCCGGTGGTCTGCCAGCGCGTGGTGTAGGCGACGTCGAAATCGGCCGGCAGCCGGTCCATGTCGTGTCGTTCGCTCACGTCGGAACCGTGTTCGGCCGCAGACCGCCGTGCGCGGGCGAGCACCGACCCGTCCAGGCCGTAGCCCGGCGGCGTGCGCAGTTCGAGGCGGACCCCGCGGTACCGGCTCAGACCGAGCGCGAGCGCCGCGGCCGAGTTGTTCCCCTCGCCGACGTACACGACGCTCAGGCCGTCCACCGCGCCGAACCGCTGGGTCAGGGTGGTCAGGTCGGTCAGCCCCTGGGTGGGGTGCTCCTCGGCGCTCATCGCGTTGACCACGGCCATCCGCTGCTGCGCCGCCCAGGCGCGCAACTCGCCCATCTCCCCGGCGGTGCGCGCCACCAGGACGTCGAGCATCCCCGCCATCACCCGGCCGGTGTCCTCGGTGGTCTCCCCGGTGTTGAGCTGGAGGTCGTCGGGTCCGTAGGTGACCAGACCCGCTCCGAGCCGCAGGGCGCCGGACGAGAACGCCGTACGCGTGCGGGTCGAGGTCTTGCGGAAGTAGACACCGACGACATCGCCGGCCAAGGCCGTGCCGGTGGCGCGGTGCCCCTGGGCCGACCTGCGGGCCAGCGCCGCGCCGTGCTCGACGATGTCCCGCACCTCCGAGTCCGCGAGGTCGTCGAGAGAGATCAGGTGCCTGCTGGGGTGCTTCGTCATGGAACGAGCCTCCGTTCACTGCGGTGGATGCGGGGCCTCACCATCGTTCGACCTCGGCGAAGAAGTCGGGCACCTGCTGGACCTGGCCGGACTCCCGGCCGGCCCGCAGGATCTCCCGGCCGACCGCGAGGTCGAGCACCCCGAGGCCGAACGGTGAGAAGATCCGCGGCCGGTCCCGCCCCAGGCGCAGCTCCCCGAGGACGAGCTGCGCGATCGTCCCGTCGATGAAGTCGCGGTGGCCGAACTTCTGCACCGCCAGGTGGGGCGAGGTGCCGGCCTTCAGGCAGTGGTCGATGTCGTCGAGGACGTTGTGGGAGGCGGCGATCAGCTCAGGGCCGATGTCGCGCAGCGAGATGTTGAGTACCGACTGGCCGGGAGCCAGGGCACCCGGGTCCAGGATGTGGGGCGTGGCGGCGGTCGTCGCCAGCACCACGAGGTCGGCGCCGTCCACCGCCTCTTCGAGCGTGCCCGAGGTGCTGGCCCGGTAGCCGAGTGCCCCGGCGTGCCCGGCCGACCTCCTCGCGTACTCCTCCACCGTGTCGTACACCGTGACCTCGCCGAAGGACCAGTCGAGCGCGTGGAAGAACTCGAGGATGTTGCGGGAGATGACGCCCGCCCCGACGACGGCCACCTTCGCCGCCTCCCGGGAGCCGTGCAGATGCTCGGCCCCCAGCACGGCGGAGGCCGCGGTGCGCGCCGCGCTGATCTGGGCGGCCTCCAGGCAGGCGAAGGGATAGCCCGTCTCCAGGTCGTTGAGCAGCAGTACCGCCGAGGCGCGCGGGATGTTCTGCACGATGTTGCCAGGGAAGCTGCCGATCCACTTGATGCCGGCCAGCCCCTCCGTCCCGCCGGCTGCCGCGTCCGCGGGCAGGGCCGCGGGCAGGGCGATGATCCTCGCGTCGGGCCTGTCGGGGAAGCGCAGGAAGTAGCTGTCGGGGTTGATCGTCGCGCCCCGCTGATGGGCCAGGTAGGTCTCCCTGACCCGGGCGAAGATCTCCGGTCGGGAGGTCTCGATCACGGCGCGGACGCTCTTTCCGCCCATGACCTGGAAGGAGAACATGAGTCAGTTCCTCGCCCTCGTCAGCTCGAACAGCTCGTCGTCGGACTCTTTGAGACATTCGGGGCCGTAGGTTCCGGTCACCCAGTCGTCGTTGTAGATCGTCTGGACATAGCGCTCGCCCAGGTCGGGCGAGACAGCCACCACCCGCGACCCCGCCGGGAGTTCGGGGGCACGCTGCAGTACCGCCCGCACCACCGACCCGGTCGATCCCCCGGCGAAGAGGCCGTAGCGCCGGGCGAGCCACCGGCAGGTGCGCACGGTGTCGGTCTCCGCGACCAGCTCGGTGTCGTCCACCAGTTCCGTGCGCAGGATCTCCGGGCGTCTGCTCGTCCCGATCCCCGGGATGTACCGCCGTGCCGCCGGATGGCCGAAGTTGACCGAGCCGACGGCGTCCACCGCGATGATCCGGGTCCCCGGCGAGTGCCGGCTGAAGTGGTGGATGCAGCCCATCAGGGTGCCGGAGGTGCCGGTGCCCACGAACAGGTAGTCCAGGTCCGGGACGGCGGCAGTGATCGCCGCCGCCGTGCACCGGTCGTGCACCGCCCAGTTCGCCGGGTTCGCGTACTGGTTGAGCCAGACGAGGTCCTGGTCCTCGGCCAGCTGCTCGTGGATGTAGCCGATCCGGGTGCCCAGGTAGCCGCCGCTGGCGTCCAGCCGGTTCACCGTGACCACCTCGGCGCCGAGGGCCCTGATGATCTCGACGCTCAGCGCCGAGGTGCTGGGGTCGGTGACGCACAGGAAGCGGTACCCCTTGGCGGCGGAGACCACCGCCAGGGCGATGCCGAGGCTGCCCGAGGACGACTCGATGAGCCGGGAGCCCCGGCGCAGGACGCCCCGGCGCTCGGCGTCCTCCACCATGCTCCGTGCCGTCTTCAGCTTGATGGACCCGGCAGGGTTGAGGCCCTCTATCTTCAGATAGAGATCGATATTCGCGGCAGCGTCGTCGAGATGAAGGAAGACATCGTCCTGGACCATCTCGTACGCGTTTTCATATATCAATTCTCGTCAACCCCGCATCGGAGAATTCAAGGACGATTATCACGAGCACAGCGTAGGGAGGTGTTTCCGGCGGAGGACAGGCAAGTGCCCGGCAGTTTGGTACAGGCAGCAAAGTTGCCGTTCCGATTCCTTGTCGAGCCCCGCGGACCCGTGCCGTACTTGACCCATGACGAAGAGGAATTCCGCACCCGCGGTCGGCGGAGAGCTGACTCCTGGTCAGGAAGCTCTCTGGCTAATCCAGAATCTCGACCCCGATTGCGTCGCCTACAACGTCACGGCGGCGCTCAGCCTGCATTTCCCGGTGGACGCCGCAGTACTGGAGTCGGCCGTCCGGGCCACGATCCTGGACCACACCCTGCTCGGCTCGGTGTTCGCCTGCGACGACACCGGCCGCGTCCGCCGCCGCCCGGCGCCGGCCACGGCCCCGGTCTTCGAGCGGCACGAGCCGGACCTCGGCGCGGACGAGTTCCGCGCCTTCGCGCTGGGCCTGACCCGGCGCCCGTTCGGCCTCGACCGGGAACCGCCCGTCAGGGCCGCGCTCCTGCGGCCCCGCGGCCGTCCGGACGTCCTGCTGATCACCGCCCACCACATCGTGGCGGACAACATCTCCCAACTGCTGATCTGCCGGGAGATCCTCTCGCGTTACGCGGCACTGCGAGCGGGCCGCCGGCACGAGCCCCGGGACGCCGGCGCCGTGTTCGACCGGTTCGTGGCCCGTCAGCGCGCGTATCTGGACTCGCCGCGCGCCGACCGGGCACGTCAGCACTGGAAGCGTGAACTCCAGGGTGTGTCGGAGCACGTCACCCTGCCCGTCGACCTGCCGAGGCCGCCGTTCTACCGTCCCGAGGGCGCGGAGATCGACCTCGAACTGCCCGCGGACCTGGTGGCGGGGGTGGACGGCGCGGTCGCCGCGCGGAACGTCACTCTGTTCGCCTATCTCCTCTCGGTCTTCGAGCTGCTCGTCTACCGGTCCACCGGCCGGACGACGTTCGTGGTCGGCTATCCGGTCACCCAGCGGCAGGGTCCGGGAGCGCGCGACGCGATCGGATACTTCGTCAACACCCTCGCGCTGCGCGCGGACCTGGACCCCGGGGACGGCTTCGACGCCCTGGTCCGCCGCACGTCCGCCGCGCTCTGGCGCAGTCTGATGCACCGCGACTACCCGTTCGCGCTGCTGTCCGGACTCGTCGACCTGCCGCGCGACCCCGGCCGGCCGGGGCCGGTCACCGTCCTGTTCGCGCTCAACGAGCTCGACGAGGACGACCCCATCGCCGCGGCGATGGAACCCGGACGCGAGGTGGAACACGCCGGGCTGCGCACCGCTGAGTACTACCTGCCGCAGCAGCAGGGGCAGTTCGAGCTGTCCCTCCAGATGACGCGCCGCGCCCGCAGTATGCAGGCCAAGCTCAAGTACAACACCTCCCTGTTCACCGAACGCACTGCCCGACGGCTGGCCGGGGACTACCTGGAGCTGCTGCGCTCGGCCGTCGGTGAAACCCTTCCCCCTGCTCTGCGCGAGCTGATCCCAGAAGCGAGAGTGAATCGATGGACAACATGAGAATCGACACCGACCGGGCCACCCGCCGTGCGCTCATCCGCGATGTCGCGGTCGCGATCTTCTCCGCCGAACCCGCCGCGGTCGAGGCGGCCACGGACTTCGAGAAGGACCTGGACGTCGACTCCCTGCTCGCCGTGGAGTTCGTCGTCGAGCTGGAGAGTGTGCTGGGAGTTCCCCTGCACGTCGATCAGATCCCCGCGCTCATGGCGGGCCTCGACCGTGCCTACGACACGGTCGCCGAGACCGCCGGCTGGTAGACGCCCCTGCCGAAGGGCTCCCGCGCCCCCGGACCTCCAGGGCTCCCCGGGCACACCGCGCCGCGTGTCCACCTCTCACCCATCCCGCATTCCCAAGGAGCGTGACTGTCCCGATGACAACGACGAAGGCCGGCTGGGTGCTGCCCACCGGGATACCCGGGCTGCTGAGCTTCACCCCGAAGTTCGAGCAGGTCCTGGCGAATCTTCAGACGGCCCTCACCGCCGTGGACCCCTCCGCCTCGCCCGGCCCGACCTGGTACGCACCGGTCGTCCCGCGTGCGAACATCGACCGCGCGCAGTACGCCGAGTCCTTCCCGCAACTGCTGGGCTCGGTGCACGCGCTGCGGACCGGCGAGAACCCGGACGCCCAGGACCCCGCGGCCGCCCGGTCCGAGACGGACGTGGTGCTCGCCCCGGCCATCTGCTACAGCGTCTATCCGCAGATCGCGGACAGCACCGTCGGGGAGGCGCACTTCTTCGACGCGGTCGGGCACTGCTACCGCCACGAGGCGACCAGCGAGTACGGCCGCTTCCGCTCCTTCCGGATGCGCGAGTTCGTCGTGGTCGCCGGGCAGGAGGAGGCCTGGCAGTGGAGGGACGCCTGGATCGCGCGCACGGAGGAGCTGTTCACCAGGCTGGGGCTGAAGATCTCCGTCCAGCAGGCCAGCGACCCCTTCTTCGGTCCCGGCGACCGCTTCATGCGCACGAGCCAGATCCAGCAGGACCTCAAGTACGAGTTCCACACCCAGGTCTACGACGGTGACCCGGGCACCGCGATCGCCTCGGCCAACTGCCACAAGGACCATCTCGGCGAGCGATTCGCCATCGACTTCGCCGACCAGGGACCGGCACACAGCTCCTGCATGGCGTTCGGTCTCGAACGCACCGTCTCCGCCCTGATCCACGCACACGGCGACAACCTCGACGACTGGCCCGAGATCGGCTGAGCCGGTCCGAGGGCCGTCCGGGCCCGGTGGTTCAGCCGAGTGCTGGACCACCGGGCTCAGGCGTCGGACGGCCCGAGCGCAGCAGCACCTCGGCCCCGAAGGGGGCCAGCCGGTAGTGGTAGGGGTGTGCCGGATCGGGAAGCAGCAGCGAGGTGTCCAGGAGGTCCGAGACGAGCGTCAGGGGGTTGGGCCCCTCGGGGCGCCCCGACCGGTCGTAGCCGGCACTGATCTCGTCGAGCACGAAACGGCGCGAGGGCAGAGCCGCGATGCGCTCCAGCAGCAGCCGGTGGTCCTTGCTGAGGAGGTCGACGCTCCACAGGATGCTGTCCGTCACCGACCGCTGATGGCGCAGCAGCGCGTGGTCGTTCGACCAGAGCATTTCCGGTGTCGGCCCGTACGAGAGCATCAGGCGGATGGGTATCGCCCGCAGGCACTCAGCCGCGAACTCGATGTAGCGCGGCAGACCGCCGAGCCGGCGGCACAGCTCGGCGACCAGCGGCAGGTCCTTCTCCAGTTCCGTGGCCGCGGGGGTCCCGCTGCCGACATGGCGCAGGAACAGCTCCACGGCCGGTGCACGTGACAGCGGCTCACCGGGCGGGTGTTCGAGGGGCAGCGGCTGGATCTCCCGGTTGGCGCCCATCCGCTCGGTCAGCCTGCGACGGGTGGTGATGAGGATGTGGACGGCGGGGAACGCGGCCTGGAGCTCCCTGGTGGCCGCCATCACACCGGCCGGGATGTGCTCCGCGTTGTCCAGCACCAGCAGCATGTCGGTGTCCGGCCCGATCTCGGGAGTGCCGGTGCCCGGCCGGCCCGGGGCGAGGCCCCGCGCCATCTGCCGGCGCACCCGCTCCAGCACCGCGGCCGTCTGCTCCCCGTGCCGGCCGTCCTCGGGATCGAGGTCGCCGAGCTCCACCGCCTCGACACCGTCCCTGAACAGGTGGCTGACCTGCGCGGCCACGTCCAGGGCCATCCGGGTCTTGCCGACCCCTCCCGGGCCCAGGAACGTCGTCAGCCGGTGCGTCCGGACGGTGTGCACGAGCTGCTGGTGCGCGGAAGGGCTGCCGACCAGAGCGGAGTCCGGCGCCTGGAGCCCGCGCCATCGCGCGGGCTCCGGGCTCTCGGCGCACTGCTGCTGCTCGTCCGTGACCCCGAGCGCGTTCACCAGCAGGTCCACCGAGGAGCGGCGCGGGTTCTGCACCCGGCCCAGCTCCAGGTTCCTGATGGTGCGCACGCTCAGGCCCGAGTACTCCGCGAGTTCTTCCTGGGTCCAGCCACGCTGCATTCTCAGTGCAGCGAACCGCCGGGAGTTCCAGACGGGCAGGTGCCCGCCCAGGAGGGCGAATCCGTCGGTGTAGTCGAGCGTCATCGGTACCCCTGGGATTGAAGTTCGAACAGCTCGGCGTAGAGGCCGCCCAGGGCCATCAGCTCCTGGTGGCTGCCCTGCTCCCTGATCCTTCCGCCGTCCAGGACGACGATCAGGTCGGCCATGCCCACGGTCGAGAACCGGTGCGAGACCAGCAGGGTGACGGTGCTGCGCTGCCGCCCCGCGCGCGCCGCCGCGGCGAAACGCTCGAACAGGGCGTTCTCGGTGTGGGCGTCCAGAGCGGCCGTCGGCTCGTCGAACACGGCGATCAGGGGATCGGTACGCATCAGTCCGCGACCCAGCGCCAGCCGTTGCCACTGGCCGCCGGACAGCTCCGCCCCGTCGTTCCAGCGGTTCCCGAGCTGGGTGTCCAGACCCTGCGGCAGGCTGTCCACGACACCCGAGGCGTCGGCCCGCTCCAGGGCGGCTCCCACGGCGGCCCGGTCCTCGATCCGCGGCAGATCGCCGACCCCCACCGTCTCCAGGACGGGGAACTCCAGCCGGGCATGGTCCTGGAAGGCCGCGGAACAGCGGGAACGCCACTCGGCGGTGTCGCACGTCGCCAGGTCCACGCCGTCGACGAGGATCGTGCCGGAGTCCGGCCGGTAGAAGCCGCAGAGCAGCTTGATCAGTGTGGTCTTGCCCGCCCCGTTGTCCCCGACCAGGGCGACGACCGCACCCGGCGGCAGGTGCAGGTCCACTCCGGCGAGCACGCCGCGGCCGTCCTCCGCACCCGGATAGGCGAAGCCGACATCGCGCAGCTCGATGCCCTGTTCGAGGGTCTCGGGCAGGGTGGCGGAGGCCTTGCGGGCGCCCCGCTCCTCGGCCACGTAGTCCTGGAGCCACACCAGGATGCGGCCCACCCGCAGAACCACCAGGAAGTAGGTGCCGTACTGCACCGCCGTGCTGACCGTCATGGTGAGCTGGGCGGCCAGTCCCAGCACCAGGACGACGTCGCCGGCCGTGGCCTCACCGCGCACGGCGAGTACCACGACGAGCGTGATCGCGGCGATGTACCCGAGGGTGGTGACCACCGCGTCGAGCGCCTGCAGGCGCGCCCCCCGCCAACTCGCCCGGTTGCGCTTGCCGATCACCCCGCCCGACACCTGCCGGTGGCGGTCGCCGAGCAGGTCCGTCAGACCGTAGACGCGCAGCTCGCCCGCCGCGTCGGTCGACGTGCCCAGCTCGAACAGGTGCCGGCGGAGGCGTTCCTGCTCGCTTGTCGCCTCCTGCGCCCGTACGGTCAGATCACGGCTGAGCTTGCCGAGCCAGAAGGACACCAGGGCGAGCACGGGCAGGCACAGCAGCAGCGGGTCCACACCCGCCAGCAGGACCGCGGTGACGATCAGCGTCGCCCCGACCCGCAGCACACCGGCCGTCGCGTTCACCATGCCGGACAGCTGGCCCTGCTGCTCACGGATGCGCTGCACCTGGTCCAGGTAGGCCGGGAACTCGTAGTGCGTCAGCCCCTCGGCGCCGCCGAGCAGCCTCATCAGCCGCCTGCTGGCCGCCGCCGTGGCACGCTCCTGGACGGTGAACAGGCAGTGCACGTAGTAGAAGACCGAGCCCAGCGCGACCCCGACGGCGAGCGCGAGCAGCACGGCGGCGCCGAGGCCGAGGCCGGTGTCGCCCGATACCGCCGCGTCGATGATCAGCTTGGCGCCGAGCCCGCCGAGCGGCACGGAGACCTCGAAGAGGATGCCGGTCAGGAACTGCATCGTCGCGTGGAAGGGGGCAGCCCCCACACCGATCCGCATCAGTTCCCGGTAGCCCCGCAGTGTCTTACGCATGTCCCGCCTCCGCCGCCGCCCGCGGCGCCGCGGCCGCACTCCCACCGCTCCGGGGTTCGACGAAGCGAGCCGCCTGGAGGTCGAACATCGCCGCGTACCGCCCCTGACGGGCGAGCAGTTCCTCGTGTGCGCCGTCCTCCACGACCAGCCCCTTCTCGAGTACGACGATGCGCTCCGCACGCCGGACGGTGGAGAAGCGGTGCGAGATCAGGATCGTGGTGAGTCCGGCCGTCAGCTCCAGGAAACGTTCGTAGATCTCCGCCTCGGCCCGCACGTCGAGTGCGGCGGTCGGCTCGTCGAGGATCAGGACCCGGGCGCCCGCGTCCACCGCGAACAGGGCACGGGCGAGCGCGATGCGCTGCCACTGCCCACCCGACAGGTCCGTGCCCCCGGTGTACTCCGGCGAGAGCACGGTGTCCCAGCCGCCCGGCAGCCCCTCGATCAGGGGCAGTGCCCCGGCCCGGTGCGCCGCCTCACGCAGTCTGTCCCGGTCGCCGGCCCACTGCGGCGCGCCCATGGAGATGTTCTCCGCCGCGGTCAGGTGGTAGCGCGCGAAGTCCTGGAACAGCACGCCGATGCGCTCGCGCCATGCCGCGGGGTCCAGATCCGCCAGATCGTGGCCGTCGACACGGATGACTCCGGATGTCGGGGTGTGCAGGCCGCACACCAGCTTCACCAGCGAGCTCTTTCCCGCTCCGTTGTCCCCGACGACGGCCAGTGAACGGCCCGCGGCGATGTGGAGGTCGATCCCGCTCAGCGCCTCCCGGTCGTTCGCGGGGTAGCGGAACCGGACCCCTTCGAAGTCGATCCGCGCCGTGGGGAACCCGGCGGGCAGCTCGGTGAGCCGCGGCCTGTCCCGCACCTCGGCGGACAGTCGCGCGTCCAGGCTCAGGACGCGGGGGACCGCGGCACCGGCGAAGGACAGATAGGCGTTGTTGTCGTCGAACGCCGTGTAGTTGTTGGCCAGCACGAGCGCCTGGGTGTAGACGGCGACCGCGCCGATTCCGATCTCCTGGTGGACGGCCGCCCACGCCAGCAAGCCGTACGAGAGCAGGTTGATCAGGGCGACCGACCCGGTGGCACCCAGCACAACCCGGGCGCGTGGTCTGCGTTCCCGCCAGACCGGCTCCGTCGCCTCACTCCAGGACCGGCCGAACCGGTCGATGAGCCAGTCCAGCAGGCCCCAGATCCGTACCTCCTTGGCCGCGGGCCGGGTCAGCACCAGATCGCGCAGGTACTCCGCCCGACGCAGGGCGGTGCTGTGCTCGCCGCCGACCTGGCCGACCCGGAAGTACTCCCGCTGCATGAAATGCACGATCACCGGCCAGGCCAGGAGCCAGAGCACTCCCAGCCACCAGTGGAAGGTCAGCAGCAGGGCCGCCGCGGCCAGCGCCCGCAGCCAGGCCGGGAGCACCACCGACAGGGCGGCCACGGCGTGGCTCGGCCGGTCGGTCTCCGTGGTCCCCAGGCCACGCACCACCCTGAGGGCGTCGAGCACATGGGGGTCCGTCAGGTGGGCCGTGCCCTCCGGGCGGCCCGCGGCCGCCATGACCCGCTGCTGCAGATCCCGGTCCACCTCGCGACCGAGGGTCTCACCGAGCGCCGCCAGGAGCGGCGCCAGGGTCTGCTGCACCAGGACCAGCCCCCCGGCCACGGCCAGCAGGACGAAGGTGTGCCGCCCGGCCGGCGAGGACAGCCCGCCGTCGAGCGCCTCCTCGATCGATCCGATGAGCAGCCCGGTCACCACCGCGCCGGCCATCGGGAGGACCGCGGCCACCAGCACGCTGAACAGGCCGAGCACCGCCTTGGTCCGGCTGATGCGGGGGAGCAGGCCCAGGAGGGTGATGATTCCGTGGACAGTCGGGGGGATCTTCGGCCTTCGGCTCAGGGGGATGCGCAGAAGGGGCATGGGAGAGGCACACTTCCTGTCCGGTCGAGATGATGCCGCGAGGGGAGGGGCGCCGACGGCCCCAAAGCTAGGAAGGCCCGGTTTGAGGACGGTACGGCGGCGGTATGGTTTCGCTGTTCGCCCGCCATCAACAAGCCCGGTCGCGGACGCCCCGAGCACGGAGCAGCCGCAGGTCGAGGCGGTGGATCCGGGGGCCGGGCGCGGGGATCCGAGGGCACGCGCCGTCCCGCCGACGCCGGCCGGGTCAGGTCAGCACGGCGCCGTTGCCCGGCCGGAAGCCGCGGCTGCGGCGGTGGTCGAGGTGGACGAAGACCCGATGCAGCCAGCGGTCGTTGCCGTCGTAGCGGGGCGAGAACGCCACCCGCCCGTGCACCACGATCCGGTTGTCCACGAAGATCATGTCCCCGGGCCCCAGCACCACGTCGGAACGCACCGCCCACAGTGCCTCCCTCAGTTGCACCAGGGCTTTCTCCGCCCCCTCGTCGAGCCCACCGGTCGCGTGGAAGTCGACGCAGATGTCAGGGTCCTCGGGAGCGCCGTCGAGCACCGGCTTCGGTTCGGACAGGCCGTTCGAGCGGAAGGAGGGCGGCGCCTCGGTGAGGAAGCGCGGCTCGTGCAGGACCGCGCGGATCCCGTCGTCGATCAGGGGCAGGGCCCGTCGGATCGACGCGACCTGCGTGCCCACCTGGTCCTCGTGCGCGGGCCGCAGGCACAACAGGCCCACGAAGTCCGGCCGGTGCGGGTGGAAGGCGTTCTCCGTGTGGAACTCCAGGCGTACCGAACCGCCGTTGCTCTGCGAGTCGGCGAGTGCCGGGACGGGGACCACGTTCTGCACGAGCGCGCCCTGCTTCTCCTCGCGGTAGGCGATGACCGCCCCGAGTTCGCTGCCCAGGAGCATCGCCAGCGTCGCCGGCGTCGTGGCGGCGCGCTCCACGGAGTCCCGCACGGTGGGCGTGGGCGGGAGCCCCGAGGCCGGCAGGGGCAGGTTGCTGATGGTCAGGGTCCCGTCAGGACCCGCGTCGTAGGCGAAGTCCCGCACGGCTCTGCTCAGCCGGACCGGAACCCGGCAGCTCTCCCGCCGGGCGTGGGTCCGCCAGTCCGGATCGTCGATCAGGGCGGGTTCGACGAGAGCGAGCCGCTCCGCCAGTTCCTCCAGTGCGGTCCTTTCCTCACCGGTGAGTTCGAGCAGTGAGGATTCCTTGCCGTAGTCGGCGTTCGCGCTCACCATCGTTGTCACGCCTGCCTCTCCTCTTCCGCGTTTCTCTGTATCGATGAGGCGATTGCACGGAGCCCCGTCTCAGCGACCCTTGGGAAGTCTTCACGGCCACGCGGGGGCATCTCAAGGCAGCGGACCGGCAATTGGATCCTGGCAATTTGCCTGCTGCATGCCTGTACCGCGGAGGGCCCGGAAACGAAGCTTTCCGAGAAGCTCGATCCATGAGACGGAGCCCGCCGTGCACACGAACCCGCGGAATCGAATACCGCTCACCTGCCAGGCAGTCGAGCGCCTGCTGTGCGAGATCAGTGGCGCGCAACTCGGGCGTGCGGTCTCGCCGTACGACGACTTCTTCGAGTTGGGAGGCGACTCGCTCTCGGTCATCCAGATCGCCACCGCGGCGCGTGTGCACGGCCTGTCCCTCCGCAGTTCCGAGGTCCTGCGGTTCCCGGTGCCTGCCCGACTCGCCGAGCACCTGACCCTCCCGCGCGACAGTGCGCCGAGGGTGCGGCCGCCCGCCCTGGACCCCGGAGGCGCGGGGCCGGGCCCCGACCCGGGACCGGCGGAGGTCCGGGCGGTGTCCATCACCGACGGCGACGCGGCCGAACCGCTCCACGTGATCCACTCGCAGAGCCATGTCCGGGCCGAGCGGGACGCCGTCGCGGCGTGGGCGGACGGGCGCGCGGCTGTGGGGCTGAGGCTGACCGGCCCGGGCAGCTCCACTCCGACGGCCGGATCCGTCGAGCAGCTCGCGGACCGGTACCTGGCCGCCCTGCGGCGGCGACAGCCGGTAGGCCCCTACCGGCTGGCCGGATTCGGGCACGGGGCGGTGGTCGCCCTCGAAGTGGCCCGCCGCCTGCGCGGCCTCGGCGCCGAGCCCGCCCTGCTGGCCCTGATCGCCCCGCCCGCCGGACCCGCCCCCGGCGAGGCGCCCGCGGACCTGGACGATCTGCTGAGCCGCAGGCTGGCGATGCTCGCCGGGCGGTTCGCGCTCACCGGCGACGAGAGCATCGAGGACATCCATGCCAGGTTCCACGACGGAGGCTGGTACGAGGACGTGTCCCGGGCGCAGGACCTGCCCGGACTCCAGCGCGCCTGGGCCGGTGTCGCCCTGGCGGTCCAGGAGTACGGCTACCCGCCCTACGACGGACCGGCCGTGCTGGTCGCCGGCAGCCGCACCCCCCACCCGGCCGAGCAGGCCTGGAGCGAGACTCCGGAGCGGCTGACCGTCCACCAGCTGGACCTCGCGCTCGCCTCCCCCCTGCCCGTCGTCAACGACCCGCACGTGGCCGACCTGATGAGGGAGGTGCTCGCCGCGTGAACGGCGCTCCCACCACCGCGGCCGCGACGCGGCCGGTCACCAGCCGGTGGATCGCCCGGCTGCGTCCCAACGACGACGCGAGGCTGCGGATCGTGTGCTTCCCGCACGTCGGAGCGGGCGCAGGCGTCTTCCGGCCCTGGCTGGAGCACCTGCCGCCCGAGGCCGACCTGTGCGTGGTCCGGCCACCCGGCCGCGAGAACCGGATGGGCGAAGCCCCGCTCACCGACGGGCGCATCCTGCTGGACGAAGCCGCCCCGCACCTGGCGCCCCTGCTCGACGTGCCGTTCGTCGTGGTCGGCCACTGCTCCGGCAGCGTGCTGGCCTACGAGTTCACCCGCGGGCTCAGTACCGCGGGCGGCCCGCTCCCGGTCGAGCTGGTGGTCTCCTCCTCCGAGGGACCGTCGATGCGCACGGTGGAGGACCCGCCCCTGCACCGGCTGCCCGACGGCGAGCTGATCACCCGGGTCGTCGGATACGGCGGCATGGCGGAACAAGTCCTGGAGGACCCCGACCTGATGACCATGTTCGAACGCATTCTGCGGGCGGACTACCAGGTCGTCGAAACGCTCGCGTACTCCTCGGGCGCCCCGCTGGAGCTGCCCGTCACCGTCATCGGCGGCCGCCGGGACGAGTTCGTCGGCGCCCGGGCCATGGCCGCGTGGAGCACCGCCACGACCAGGGAATTCTCCCTGCACCTGCTGGACGCGGGCCACTACATCCTCAATGAGGCGGGGGAACGGATGGGACAGATCGCACGACGGCTGCTGGAGAGAGGGGACGACGGGTGAGCACGGGAGACTTCACACTGCCGGGCGCGTGGCTGTGCGTGGCACCCGAGGAGGAGTCGGGCCACCGCGTCGAGGTGGACTACACGGACCTCGCCCCCGCGCTGGACGCGCTGGCGGTCTCCGCCGGCGCCGAACCCTTCGCCGTGCCGGCCGCCGCCCACATCAAGGTGCTGAACACCCTGGTCGAGGAGCAGGCGTTCCGTACGGACGTGCTGCCGGCCGGAGGCCGCGAGGTGCGCGGCATGACGGTGCGGCCGGGCGCCGCGCCCACCTGGCGGGAACTGGTCGCACACGCCGGGCACGCCCTGCGCGCCATGCCACCGGCACCCGGGCCGGACGGAGGGGCCTCGCGGGCCGACCGCGTGCTCCTCGCCGCCGCACCGGACACCCCGCCCGTCCCGGGCCGCCATGGCCTGTGCGTCGGGGTCGGCGGGGACACCCTGACCCTGCGCGCCGCCGGTGTCGTCGGCGCCGCCGGGCTCGACCGGCTGGCGGCCATGTACCGCCGCGTGCTGGAGGCGATGGCCGCGGCGCCGGACGGCGACGCGGTGACCACCGTCCTGCCCGACGGCGAGCGCGACGCCGTACTGCGCCGCTGGGCGGTCGGGCGCACCGTCACCCGTGAACCCGCCGATGTCCTGGAACTCTTCAGGAACCAGGCGGCCAGGACCCCGGACGCCCCCGCCGTCCGGGCCGACGGACGGACCCTCAGCTACCGCGAACTGGACGAGGCCTCCACGCGGCTCGCCCACCACCTCCTCGCACGCGGCGCGCGTCCCGAGGTGCCCGTCGGCGTCGGTCTGCGGCGCGGCCCGGACCTGCTGCCGACCCTGCTCGGCGTCTGGAAGTGCGGCGCGCCCTACCTGCCGCTCGACGCGGACCTGCCCGAAGTCCGGCTCCGCCACATGGTCTCCACCGCCGGCTGCGGCCTCATCGTCACCCGCTCGGAACTCCTGCCCGCGCTCGGCCCCTTCGACCAGGGCGACTACATCCTCCTTGACCGTGACCGCGACGCGATCGACGCGGCCGGCCTCGACCCTGTCGACGTCCCGGTCGGCCCCGCGCACCTCGCCTACGTCATCTACACCTCCGGGTCCACCGGGGCGCCCAAGGGCGTCATGGTGCACCACGGCGGCCTGGCCAACTACGTGCTGTGGACCGCCTTGGAGTACGCGGCCCGCGGGATCGGCGGTTCGCCGCACTTCAGCTCGATCGGCTTCGACCTGGGCGTCCCGAGCCTCTTCGCGCCCCTGGTGGTCGGTCAGCGGGTGGACCTGTTGCCCGACCCGCTGGACGCCGCCGATCTCGGTGTGCACCTGCTCGCGGGCGCTCCGTACAGCTTCATCAAGATGACACCCGGCCACCTGAACCTGCTCAGCACGGACCTCGAACCGGAGGAGGCCTACGGCCTCGCCGGACTGGTCATCGCCGCCGGTGACGCCTTTCCGGTGGAGCTGGCCCGGCGCTGGGGCGAACTGACCGGGCCCGGCGGTACCCCGGTCGCCACCGAGTACGGCCCGACGGAGATCACCGTCGGCAACTCCGGCCAGGTGGTCACCCGCCTGCCGGCCGACGGTCTCGTCCCGCTCGGCCTGCCCATCCCGAACACCGCGATGTACGTCCTCGACGACAGCCTCGAACCCGTCCCCGACGGTGTTCCCGGCGAGGTGTACGTCGGCGGGGCGGGGGTAGCCCGCGGCTACCTCGGCGCCCCGGCGCTCACCGCGGAGCGCTTCGTGCCCGACCCCTACGGGGAGCCGGGAGCCCGGCTCTACCGCACCGGTGACCGAGGCCGCTGGCGCCAGGGCCGGCTGGAGTTCATGGGCCGCACCGACCACCAGGTGAAGATCCGCGGCTACCGGGTGGAGCCGGGTGAGATCAGGGCCGCGCTCCTGCGGTGCCCGGGCGTCGGCGACGCGGTCGTCACCGCCTATCCGGGGCCGTCCGGGGCACAGCGGCTGGCCGCGTTCGTCGTCCCCGCCGCCGGAGCCGGCCCCGACCTGTCCCGCCTACGGGCCGAGCTGGCACAGGACCTGCCCGACTACATGGTCCCCGCCGACCTCCGCACCGTCCGGGAGATCCCGTTGACCGCGAACGGCAAGGTCGACACCCGCGCGCTGCGGACCCGGCTGTGACCATCGCGCTCCACCAGACCCACGCATCCGAAGACCCCAGGAAAGCAGGACCCGGTGAGTGATACGGCCGCGGACACGGCGTACCGAGTAGTCGTCAACCACGAGGAGCAGTACTCGATCTGGAACGCGCACCGTGAGCCGCCGGCGGGCTGGCGCGCCCAGGGGTTCACCGGCGACCGGCAGCAGTGCCTGGACCACATCGCCACCGTCTGGACGGACATGCGTCCGCTCAGCGTCCGCGGCGGGCAGCGCCCCGCGCAGACCGGAGCGAGGTAGCCGATGACCGCGCTGCTGCCGGAACTCTTCCTGGACCGGGCACGTGAGCACCCCGACGCACCCGCGGTCGTCGCCGGCGCCGACGAGGTTTCCTACCGCGAGCTGGAGGGCGCGGCGCGCCGTGTCGCCGGCGCCCTCACCGGACTCGGAGCAGGGCGCGAGTCCGTCGTCGCCGTCCTGATGACACCGGGCCCCGACCTGGTGGCGGCGCTGCTCGGCATCTGGCTGGCCGGAGGGTGCTATCTCCCGCTCGACCCCTACGCCCCGCCCGCCCGGCTGCGGCAGACGGTCGAGGCGGCGGGCGCCCGCCTGGCCGTGGTGGACGAGACGTGGGCCGCCCGGGGCGCCGAACTCTCCCCTACGACCACCGCGCACCAGGTCGACCGGCTTCTGGAAATGGGCGACCCGGACACCCCGCCGTGCGCCACCGAAGTGCACCGGGCCGCCTACATGATCTTCACCTCGGGTTCCACGGGCGTCCCCAAGGGCGTCGTCGTCGAACACGAGGGCATCGCCAACCGGGTGCTGTGGGGCGTACGCGCCCTGGAACTGACGCCCCGTGACCGGGTGCTGCAGAAGACGCCGCTCACCTTCGACGCCGCGGGCTGGGAGATATTCGGCCCGCTGGTCTGCGGTGCGCCGGTCACCTTCGGCCGCGCCGACGCGGGACGCGATCCGGCCGAACTCCTCGCCTCGCTCCGCGAGCAGGAGGCCACCGTGGTGCAGGTCGTGCCCACCATGCTGCGCCTGCTCGCCGCCGAGCCGGACCTCGCCTCGTGCAAGAGCCTGCGGACGGTCTGCTCCGCGGGCGAACCGCTGCACGCCGAACTGTGCCGGCGCGTGCTCGCCCAGGTCGACGTGGAGATCTGGAACACCTACGGCCCCACCGAGTGCTCCATCGACGCGCTGGCCCATCGATTCGACCCCGCCCAGCTCACCGGTGCCGTCCCGATCGGCCGCCCCATCGACAACGCCCGTGTCCTGGCGCTTCCCGCCGACGGCGACAGCACCGCCGGCGACGCCCCACTTGAGCTCTACCTGTGCGGACCGGGCGTCGCCCGCGGCTACCACCAGGACGCCGCGCGCACCGCCGAGCGCTTCGTTCCGGACGCCGACGGCCCGCCCGGCTCCCGGATGTTCCGCACCGGGGACCTCGTACGCCGTCGCCCCGACGGAGCGCTGGAGTTCGTCGGGCGGGCCGACAGCCAGGTGAAGATCAACGGTGTGCGCGTCGAACCCGGCGAGGTGGAGGCCGCGCTGGAGACCCATCCCGAGGTCGTCGAGGCCGTCGTCCGGGCGGTCGACGGCCCCGAAGGTCCCGGCGGAGCACGTCGGCTGGCGGCCTGGGTGGTCACCACACGGCCCGGTGCGGCCGAACGCCTGACCGCCTACCTCCGCGACCGGCTGCCCCCGGCGCTCGTGCCGGCCGTCGTCGCCGAGATCGACACGCTGCCCCGGACCAGCAGCGGCAAGACGGACCGCGCGCGGCTGCCGGATCCCGACTGGTCGCGCGCGCCCGGTACCGCCGCGGCGCCGCGCACCGCCGAGGAGCGCATCGTCCTGGGCGCCTGGAGACAGATGCTCGACACCGACGAGATCGGCCTCGACGACGACTTCTTCCGCCTGGGCGGTCACTCCCTGATGCTCACCCGGCTCTCGGCCCTGCTCACCCGGGCCTCGGGACTCGCGGTGACACTGCGCGACCTGCAGTACGCCTCGACCGCCCGCCGGCAGGCCGAACTGCTGGGCCGGGCCTCGAAGGCACAGCCGATCGCCCAGCTGCCGCCCGGCGCCCGGCTGCCCCTCTCCCACGCCCAGGAGCGGTTCTGGGTCCTGGACCGGATGGACCCGGGCAACCGGGAGTACCTGCTGCCGATCCTCGTCTGGCTGCCGTCCGAGGTGCCCGCACAGGTGGTCCGGGAGGCACTGGCCCGGCTCGTGGAACGGCACGAGGTGCTGCGCACCCGCTACGGCATGGACGCGCAGGGCCTGGCCGCCGTCGTCGAGCCCCGTGTCCCCGACGCCCTGCGGACCGTGGAGACCACTCCCGGGCAGATGGCCGACACCCTCGCCGAGGAACTGGCGGAGGGCTTCGACCTGTCGGTCGCCCCGATGTTCCGGGCGGCCCTGGTCCGGGACGGCGGGCCCGAGCAGCTGCTGCTCCTGGTGTGCCATCACATCATCGGCGACGGCTGGTCCTCCCGGCTGCTCGAACAGGAGCTGCGTGAGACGGTCACGGCGATCCGGGAAGGCCGCGAACCGGCCCTCCCGGAAGCCGCCCTGCGCTACGTCGACGCGGTCGCCTGGCAGAGGGACCAGATCACCGAGGCGCAGTCCGCCGAACAGCTCGCCTACTGGAGCCGGCAGCTGGCGGGACTTCCCCCGCTAGAACTCCCCGCGATCCGCGAGCGCGCGGCCCGGCGCAGCATCGACGGCGCGGGGATCGTCGTGGATGTGCCCGCCCCGGCCGCCGAGGCGCTGATCGCCCTCGGCCGCCGGACCGGAGCGACCCCCTACGTGGTCCTGCTGACCCTCTGGACGGTCACGCTCGCCCGAGCGGCCGGGCAGTGGGACTTCGGGGTCGGCTCCCCGCACGCCGGCCGCACCCGTCCAGAACTCCACGGCCTGGTCGGGCTGTTCCTCAACACCGTCGTCCTGCGGCCCGAGCTGACACCGGACCTGAGCTTCGCCGAGGCACTCGCCGCCGTCGAGCACACCTGCCGTGAGGGCTTCGCCCGGCACGCCGTGCCCTTCGAAGCGGTGGCCGACGCGGTCGCACCGGAGCGCGAGCTCTCCCGCACCGCCCTGTTCCAGACCTTGTTCGCGCTGACCGGTGACGAGACGGTCGGGCAGGTCCCGCGCGAACGCGATCTCGAACTGCTGGGCCGGGCGTGGACGGTCTCCAGGACCGATCTGGCGCTCACTCTGTGGCCCCGGCCCGACGGAGGATACGGGGGAGCGCTCGAATACTCCTCGGCGCTCTACGACCGGACGCTGGCGGCGGGTCTCGCCGAGCGCCTGCGCCGCCTGGCCGGACAGTTCGCCGTCGATCCCGGCCTGCCGATCGGCGCGACCCACCTGGACGCGGACGACGACGAGGACGGGAACGACGACGTGCTCCACGACATCAGGACCGACGAGACCCCGGCCGCGCCGCCGCCGGCCGACGGGCCGGCCGCGTTTCCGGACACCGTCCTCGGCTTCGTACGTGAACTGCTCACCCAGCCGGACGTGGGACCCAACGACGACTTCATGGCCCGGGGCGGCACTTCGCTGCTCGCGGCCCGCCTGCTGTGGAACGTACAGAGCGTCTTCGGCGTGGAGGTGTCCATGCGGTCCTTCTTCGACCTGCCCACGGCGGCCGCCCTCGCCCGTGAGGTCGCGAGACTCCAGCCGCCGCCGGACACCCAGGTCCCGGACGGCGATCCGTCAGCGCACCGTGGAACGACAGAGAGGGACGCCTGATGCCGGCCGCCCGCACCCAGGAGATACGGACCATCGAGCGGGTGGACCGGACAGGACCGCTTCCGCTCTCCTCCGGCCAGCAGCAGATGTGGCTGCTGCACCAGCTCGCCCCGGCCGGCCGCGCCTATCTGATGACCTGGACGCTCCGGCTCTCCGGCCGGCTGGACACCGACGCCCTGCGCGGGGCGTGGGAGACCCTCGTCGAACGCCACGAGATCCTCCGCACCCGCTACCGGCAGATCGACGACGTACCCCACCAGATCATCGACCCGCCCGGGGCCGTCGACCTCCGCGTCGTCGACCTGGCGGACGAGCCGGCCGGGAACCGCGGGACGCGGGCCGGACAGATCGCCGACTGGGAGCGGAGCCGGCCCTTCGACCTCACCCGGCACCAGCCGCTGCGCGTCACGCTGATCCGCACCGGGCCCGAACTGCACCTCATGGTCGTCAACATCCACCACATCGCCTGCGACGAGGACTCCTACCAGGTCATCTCCGCCGAACTGGCGGCGCTCTACGCGGCCCGCACCGAGGGGGGCTCCCCGGCACTCGGCGCACCGCCGATCCAGTACGCCGACTTCGCCGCCCGGGAGAGGACCCGGACCACGGACGCCGCTCTGCGCCCGCACCTGGACTACTGGCGCGCCGCACTCGACGGCGTGTCGGACCTGCCGCTGCCGCTGGACCGCCCACGCCCGGCCCGTCCCGACCGGCGCGGCGGACTCGTCGAGCTGACGGTCGGCCCCGAGACCGCCGCGGCCGTCCACGCCCTTGCGTCGGCGCACCGCGCCACCCCGTACATGGTGCTGCTGGCGGCCTACCACGTCATGCTCGCCCAGCTCACCGGGAGCGAGGACGTGACGGTGGGGATACCCGTCTCCACCCGGACCCCCGACCTGGACGGGCTCGTCGGCTACACGGTGAACACGGTCGCCGTCCGGTCACGGCGCACCGCCGGCCTGCCCTTCGCCGATGTCCTGGTCCAGGTCAGGGAAGGCGTACTGGACGCGTTCGACCACCGCTTCGTCCCTTTCAAGCGAGTGGTCGACGCGGTGAACCCGGCGCGCGGACTCGACGGGAACCCCTTGTTCCAGGCGGCCTTCGACATGGAGGAGGCCGACGAGGACGGCCGGTTCCGGCTCCCCGGCCTGCGGGTCGAGAGGATCGCGACGGACGCGGTGCCCGACGCCAAGTTCGATCTGACCCTGCACACGGTCACCGCCCCGGGCGGACGGCTCCACGCCCGGCTGGAGTACGCCGCCGCGGTGATCGACGAGAAGACGGCGCGGACCTGGGCCGCGGAGTGGGAGGCGCTGCTCGCCGGCCTCGTCGGCCGCCCGTACGAGCCGGTCGGCCCAGCTCTCGCGCGGCCCGCCGTCCGTCCGGCGGACGGGGGACCCGCGAGCGAGCCCGTCCCGGCCGCCGTCCCCTCCGCGACCGTGCCGACCGAGATGATGCACCGCCTCTGGACCGAGATCCTGGAAACGGACCACATCGGCCTCCAGGACAACTTCTTCGACGTCGGAGGGGACTCGCTGCGGGCCGTGGCCCTCGCCGGCCGGCTGCGTGCGGAGGGCCTGGAGGTGTCGGCCACCGACATCTTCGCCCACCAGACCGTCGAGGAACTGGCCGCGTGGTGCGCGCGGCAGGCCCTCGACGCGGCACCGGACGGCGCCGCCCTGCCCGCGCCGCTGGAACCCTTCGCCCTGCTGAGCGCCCAGGACCGGGCGGCACTGCCCACGGACGTGGTGGACGCCTACCCGCTCACCGCGACCCAGCTCGGCATGATCATCGAGCTGCGGGCCCGTCCGGACATCAACACCTACCAGGACACCACCTCCTACCTCGTCCGCGACGGAATGGCACCGGACGTCGCGGCACTCCAGCTCGCGGCCCAACTCGTCGTCGACCGCCATGAGGTGCTGCGCACCAGCTTCGAACTGAACCGCTACACCGAGCCGTTGCAGCTGGTGCACCGCACCGCGCGGATCGACGTCGGTGCGACCGGACACGGCACGCTCGGCCCGGGCGGCTGGCGGCCCGCGCTGGAGGAGTACGCGGCGTCCGAGCGCCGGTCCCCGATGGCCATCACGACCTTTCCGCTGATCCGGGTGCACGCCCACACCGCGCAGGACTCCCCCGAGTGGTGGATCACGATCACGGAGTGCCATCCGATCCTCGAGGGATTCAGCTTCCACACGATGCTGATGGAGATCCTCACCGGCTACGCCGAGATCCGGGAGGGTCGCACGCCCCCCGAGCCCGAGCCGGTGCCCTTCCGGTACGCGGACTACGTCGCGGCCGAGGCGGCGGCCAGGGAGTCGCGGGAGGACCGCGACTTCTGGCGCGGCGTCGTCGAGGGCCGTACCGGCACGGCACTGCCCTCCGCCTGGCAGGGCGACAGGGCGCTGGCCCGCGAGCGGTACCAGTACACGCTGGACTTCCGGGACCTGGAGGACGACCTGCGCCGGCTGGCGACCGGGACCGGCACCTCGATGAAGGCGGTGCTGCTGGCCGCGCACATGAAGGTGATGAGCATGGTCGTCGCCACGGAGGACTTCTACACGGGGCTGGTGTGCGACGCCAGGCCCGAGGTCCTGGGCGCGGACCGGGTGCTCGGCATGTATCTGAACACCCTGCCGTTCGCCATGCCCACGGAGGCGGAGACCTGGGGCGATCTCGTCAGGGCGGTCTACGACGGCCTGACGGAGATGTGGCCGCACCGCGTCTTCCCCATGCAGGTCATCCAGCAGGAGTTCGGCCCCGGCGGCCGGCTGCTGGACGTCTTCTTCAACTACCTCGACTTCCGGCAGGTCGACGCGTCACTGATCGACGAGGACGCGACGTACAACGACAACGACAACGAGTTCGCGCTGCACGTCTTCACGATCTCCGGGGTCCTCAAGCTCAACACGACCAGCCACCGCCTCGACCGCGAGGCCGCGGCCCGGCTCACCGCCCTCTACCGGACGGTCCTGGAGCGGATGTCCCTCGGCCCGGAGGGCGACTCCCGGGCCGGCTGCCTCCCCGCCGACGAGCGCGAGGGACTGCTCCGCCTGGACCGCGCCGCGCAGCCCGTACCCGAACCGCGGCCCGTCGCCGAGGCCTTCGACGCGGTGGTGTCCGCGTACCCCGACGCGGTCGCGGTGCGCTGCGGGGGGAACGAGCTCAGCTACCGGGAACTCGACGCCACGGCGGACCGGATCACCCGGGAACTGCGGGAGCGCGGCGTCGGACCCGGCGCCCTCGTCGTGGTCGGAACCCTCTCACCGGAGCGGGGCCCCGAGACGGTCGCCCTGCTGCTCGCCGCGGTACGCGCCGGAGCCGCCGTCACCCTCGCGGCGCCCGGCGCCGCGGCCCCGGCCGCCGGCCCGCCCGCCGTCACCCGCCCGGAAGCGCTGCCCGCCGGTGCGGCCTGCGTCCTGCCCGGGGAGCCGGGGGCCCCGGTGACGCACGACGCCCTGGCCCGCGCCCTCGCCCGGTTCCGCGACGAACTGGCGTCACGCGGCGCCGGATCCGAACCGGGATCCTCCTGGCTCTGCGCCGGCCCCGCCGTCACCCCCACCGGTCTGATCGAGATCCTGACGGCGCTGACGTCCGGAGCCACCGTCGTCCTGGTGCCCACCCCGCTGCCGGAGGCCGTTCCCGAGATGAGGCGCCTGATCTCCGAGGGCCGGGTGACCCACCTCGGGACGACGCCGCTGGTGGCGGAGCGGGTGGTCGTCGACCCGCCCCGTCCTCTCACCGTGGTCCTCGGGGGTGACGACGAGGCGGGGCCCGCCCTGCCCGCCGCCCTGCGCGGCCGGGCCCGGGTGATCGAGACCGTCGACTCCGACGGACTCATCGGTCCGGTCGCCTACGACGGAGTGCCGCCCTGCGGTCTGGCCCTTGACGTGGTCGACACCCGGCGCCGCTCCGTGCCGGCCGGTGTGGTCGCGGAGCTGCGGGTCGACGGCACCGAAGGGCCGCACCGCACCGGCCGGACGGCACGAGTCCACCGGTCCGGACGGCTGGAGCCCATGGGCCCGGCCGCCGTCCACCGGACCCGGGAACTGCTCGGGCTCCACCCCTCGGTGCTGGACTGCCGGGTGGTCGAGCGGCCGGACACCGCCCCGGGCGGGCGGCTGCTGGTGGGTTACGTGCGTACGGTGCCCGCCGAGGAGTTCTCCCCGGACGGGATCCGCCGGGCGCTGGCCGGGCGCAGACTGCCGCGCCACCTGATCCCGGACGTCCTCGTGGTGGTGGACGAGTGGCCGCTGACCGGGGCCGGAACCGTCGACCAGGACCGGCTTCCCGAGCCGCCCGGCACTGCGGCCGACCCGGCCCAGGGGCCCGCCGAGCACGCACCGGCGCCCTGGGACGCCGACTTCGAGGAGCTGCTGCGAGGGGTGCTGACCGACGTGCCCCAGGACACCCCGCTCGATCCCGATGTGCCCCTGGCCGACGCGGGCCTCAGCTCGATGGCCACGGTCGGTCTCATGGTGGCGATCGAGCAGCTCTACGACCTGGTCATCCCCGACGACTTCCAGATCGTCGACATGTTCCGCACCCCGCGCATGCTGTGGGAGCAGGTCCGCGAGTTCCGGGCCGCCCAGGTCTGACGGGACCGTCCGACAACGCCGGGGGCCGGCGCCGACAGGGAAGTCGGCGCCGGCCCCGGCCTTGTCGGACGCTACGCGGAGACGGTGACGACCTCCACGGCCTCGGCCGCCGCCAGGGCGTTGGCGGCGGCCTCCTCACGATCGGCGCCGAGGGCGACGACCTCGCCCGCCCGGGACCAGGAGCTGGTCAGAGGAGCCACCTGTCCGCCCGGGTCGACGGACATCCAGATGTCCACGACACCGGGGAGGGCGCGCGCCGCGTCCAGCCCGCGGATCTCCCGCACGGTGCCGGGGGCCGCGTCGAGGAAGCGGACCGCCGCGCCCCTGACCGGGGCGGCGGCCATCGTGGGCGGACGTCCTTCGAGTACGTCGAGCAGGCCGCGCACCAGGTCGCTGTCGTAGGCGAGCGCGATGAGCAGCGGGATGTAGTCCCCGGGCAGCCGGGCCGCGCACTCCAGGAGATGGGGTGTGCCGTCGCGCAGGATCCACTCCGCGTGCAGGATGCCGCTGCGGAAGCCCGTGGCGGCCACGAGGGTGTGCATCGCCTTCTCGGCCGCCACCGCGTCATCGGGGGCGGCGGGGACGACGTGGCCGCGCTCGACGGGATGCGGTCCCGGGTAGAGCTGCGTCCCGGTCGTGTTCAGGAAGACGACCGAGCCGTCGTGGACGAGCGCCTCGACGCTGAGTTCGGGGCCGTGGAGCCACTCCTCGGCCACGTAGCCGGCGGTGCCCGCGCGCGCGGTGCGCAGGTTCGCCTCGTCCGCGGCCGCCGTCCGCCGCCACGCCTCGACGGTGTCGTCCCCGGCGCCGAGGAGCTGGATACCGACGCTGCCCTGGAGATGCGTCGGCTTGAGCACGCACTCACCGCCGTGGGCGGCACGGAAGGCGGCCACGTCCTCGGGGCCGTCGACCCGACGCCAGTCCGGCTGGGCGATGCCCTGCTCCGCCACCAGCTCACGGAGCAGGGACTTGTCACGGAAGGCGCGGACGGCCGCCGGGCCGCCGTTCGGCAGTCCCCAGGACTCGGCCAGTCCGGCGGCGGCGACCACGGTGTACTCCAGCCCCGGCAGCACGGCGCGTACGGTGGCGGGCCGTTCGACGTGCTCGGCGAGCCGCGCCGCACCGGCCTCGTCCTGCACCGGGGCCTCGGCCAGCCCGGCGGCGCACGCGAAGCGTGCCAGCTGCCCGGCCACGTCCCTGGCCGCGCACATCGCGGGTTCCTCGACCACCAGCACCGAACCGGGCGGCAGCACCCGCTCCAGCTGGTTCAGCAGGCCGACGCTGTACCCCAGGACCACATGGGTGATTTCCGGAGATTCCATCAGAGTGCTCATCGCTCCTCGGCAGGGGTTACACGGACGTGGATGCGGCCGACCGCCTCGTCCAGGACGCGGTCGCACGCGGCGGCGTCGTCGCCGGTGGCGATGACGGCCGCCAGCCGGGGCACCACCCCGCGCGGCGGGAGCAGCAGCCGCTGCCCGGCCTCCGCCAGCGCCACCGCACGCTCGACGCCCGGCACCTCGCGTGCGGCGGACACCTCCAGCCGGTCGACGGTGCCGTCCTGTTCGGGGTAGAGGAAGCGCACGGCGGCGCAGCGGTCCCGGGTGGGCCGCAGATCGGGGACGACGCCGAGCGAGGCGTCCAGGGCGGCCGCCGTCAGGTCGACGCCCGTGGCCAGCCGGCCGAGCAGCGGGATGAAGTCGCCGCCCAGGCGCCCGTTCAGCTCCACCAGGCGCGGCCCGTCCGCGGTGAGCCGCAGTTCGGCGTGGGTCACCCCGGCCGTCACGCCGAGCGCCGAGTGGACACGGGTGACGATGTCGGTCAGCTCGTCCGCCCATGGCTCCTGGCGCCACGGCGACACCAGGTGCCCGACCTCCTCGAAGAAGGGCGGGTAGCCGATCCGCTTGCGAGCCAGGTTGACGCAGTGCACCTCACCGGAGACGACCACGCTGTCCAGGCTGATCTCCGGTCCGTCCAGGTACTCCTCGACCATCAGGCCGTCGAGCGCGTCGAGACCCGCGAAGGCGGCCCCGGCGGCATGCCGGTGGACCTCGTCGAGATCGGCGGGGGAGCGGGCCAGCACCACTCCGCTGCTGCCGGCCAGGGCGCGCGGCTTGAGGACCACCGGATAGCCGATCCGCGCTGCCGCCTCGTGCGCCTGTGCGAGGGACCGCACGACGGTGTAGCGGGCCGACGGCAGTCCCGCCCGCTCCAGCAGCTGCCGGGTGCGGAGCTTGTCACGGCAGTTGCGCACCGCCTGTGGTGTCATGTGCGCCAGCCCCAGGCGCGCGGCCGCCCGGGCGGTCCGCTCCAGGTGTACCTCGCTCCAGGTCAGCAGGCCGGCCGGGCCGCTGTCCGACTCCAGCAGCCCTGACACGGCCCGGGTCAGGGCGTCGACGTCCCCGGTGTCCACGACCTGATGCGCTGTCAGGTACGGAGACTCCCAGTCCGGGGCGGTGTCCCCGACCGCCAGCACCCGGCCGTGCGCCGCCGCGTCCCGCAGCGCGTACTCCCGGTAGGCGCGGCCACCGGAGGCGACCACGACCACCCGCGCCGGGTGGGCCGGGTCCACCGGTTCGCAGCGGAAGTCGAGGCGTTCCAGCGTCCGGGCGATCGCATTCTCGACGTCGGCGGAGGTGCGCCCCCGGAAGCGGAAGCGGGCGCCCGAGTGCTCGTATCCCGGCAGGTCCGCCAGATACCCGCCAGGTGGGGGAAGCCGCTCGGCGTACGGCCCGTCCGCCTCGCCCGTCTGCGACGTCGCGGCCAGGACCCGGCACGGGCGCGCGGCCGGCGTGGGGACGAGCAGCCACCCGCCGTACGCCCCTTCCTCCTCTCCCGGCTCCGCCCCGGGGGAGTGGCCGTGCAGCGGCCTGCCCATCTGCACGTCGACGGTGGCGGCCATCAGGTCGACACCGTGCACCTCGCGCCAGACGAAGGGCACCTCGGCGCCACCGGGGCGGGCGCCCACCTCCAGGACGTGGAACACCGGGTCGGTGCTGTCGTCGGAGGCGAACAGCTCCAGATGGAAGACCCACGGGTCGGCCGACATCGCCAGCACGGCCCGCCGGGTGAACTCCCCGATGTTCTTCAGCAGCACCGGATCGTCGATCTCGGCCGAACCGAGGGCCGCGCCACGGGCGAAGTCCAGGCAGGTGTTGACGTACCGCGACGCCCGCCACACTCGCAGATCGCCGCCGTCGACGATCCCGTCCACGTGCAGGACCGCGTGCGGGAGGTACGCCTGCACCATGAGCGGGAGGTCCGGCGGGAAAACGTACGCGTCCAGATCGGCGGAGCCGTCCAGTCGTGTGACATCCGAACTCGCCGTGCCCCGCACCGGTTTGAGGATGACCGGCCAGCCGTGCCGTCGTGCGAACCCGGCCACCGCCCGGTGTCCGGGGGCCGGTTCGGCGGCGGGCACCGGGACGTCCCGCGCGGCGAGCCGCCGTGTCATGGCCAGCTTGTCGCGGAAGGGGTGGAGCCCGGCCGGGGTCTCGCCCGGCACCCCGAGGTCCTCACGCAGTTCCGCGGCGACGTCCAGGTCCACCTCGTGCAGGGCGACGATCCGGTCGGGGCGGCCGTGCCGCGCCACGAGTTCGCCGACCGCGGCGCGGACCGCGGCGCGGTCCTCGGTGCTCGGCACGACGCGGACGCCGGCAGCGGCGTCGGGCAGGACCGGACGGGCGCGTGCCGTGGTCACGTAGCTGACCGCCAGGGTGCGGTGGTCGAGGTAGGAGGCGTAGTCGGCGTAGGAGTCGGTCCAACGGTGGAGGACGATCACATGGGCAGGCACAGGAGGCTCCATGAACGGAAGGTCGTGGTCCGGATCAGCGGGTGAGCCGGACCGGGAGGCCGGCCGGGCGGGAGGCCGGCCGGATCGGGAGCCGGCCGGGGTCAGGCGGCCGCGTCCGTCAGCCGGGCGACGGTCTCCTCCAGCAGGTCCCGGGTGAGCGAGTCCGCCAGCCCCATGGTGCGCAGCCTCAGGTGGAGCGACTCGCCGCCCTCGTCGGTGGCCCGCAGATAGCAGGGGTGCCCGATGCGGGAGAAGGGCGACTCCCGGAGCGTGTCCGACTCGGCCGGGGCGCCGGGTGGCGGCGCCGAGCCGGTGAGGAAGTTGAACCCGAGCGACGCCTCGTACGGCTCACGGCCGGCCCGGACCTTGTCGCGCAGCAGATCCATCTCGTCCACGTCGTACATCCCGTACCGGTAGGCCAGCAGGCTCTGGGTGTTGACGTGCCCGACGTAGGCCGCGAAGTCGTCGGGTGCCGGGCTGACGGAGGCCGCCGTCCACTGGTTCATGGAGCTGACCACGGTGTTCCACGGCGGGACGAAGCGGTTGGAGGACATGAGCTGCGCGACCAGGGCGCCCGGCCCCACCGCGTGCTCGACACTGAGGGCGAACGCGGCGAGCACCACGCTGGAGACCGGGACGGACAGCCGCTCCGCCAGCCGCCGGCACCCGGAGTACGCCTGCCGGGAGCGGACGGAGTACTGGCACGCGGTGCCGGGCGGTGCCTGGGGCCCGGCCCCGGCGAGTGAGGCGGCGCTGAGGCCGAAGATCCGCTCCCAGTAGGCCGTCAGCGCGGCGCGGCGGGCGTGCCGGCCCTCGGAGCGCTGCCACGCGGCAAGCCCCCGGGGGGTCGGGACGGGGGCGGCGGCAGCCGGAGCGGACGCGCGCAGGGCCGTCCGGAAGTCCGACTCCAGGATGCCGTTGCTCCAGCCGTCGGCGGTGATGTGGTGCTGGACCAGCACCACCACTTGGGGACGCCCACCGTGGGTGAGGACCCGGAACCTCCAACTGGGCGCGGCGCGAAGGTCGAAGGGCTCGGCCGCCAGCCGCGCGACGACGTCGTCGAACTCCTCCGGACCGCACTCGACCACACCGCGGTCCACCCTCTCCAGGAAGGGCAGCACCCGCTGGGCCGGGGCGAAGGGGTCCGTGAGGTCGTAGGCGGTCCGCAGCGACTCGTGCCGGCCGACGAGGGTCAGAACGGCGTTCTCGACCTCCGTCGCGCCGTACTCCTCGTCCTCGGGCAGCTGCCAGAACGTCTGGGTGTTGGCTTCGTGCCAGCGGCCCCTGCTCAGCTCCCGGACGTCGCGCCAGACCGAGAGCTGGCCGTAGGAAAGGGGGGCGGGCTCATTCACGGACGGCTCCGTTCGTTCGCACGAGGCTTGCGCCGGTACTGGTGACGCCGCGTCAGCCTAGAAGTGCCGACCGGCACGGGAACAGGCAAGCGTGCGGCAGCTTGGGCGCCTCTGACGACAGGCAGCAAAGTTGCCTGCGCACTACCTGGACGCACCCCGTCCGCCTCGCCCACCGTGAGAGCCCCGGTCCCCCCGGTTCTCCAGGCTGAGCAGATGACGAGAGGTGTTTCCGTGGCCGATGCAGCGCTGGGCCTCCGGCTGTTCGCGACGATCCCACCCATCACGGGTCCCGGCGGTGGTCCGGAGACGGTCCGGCGGGCCGCGCGCGCCGCCGAGGAGGCGGGCTTCACGGGCGCCCTCGTCTACTCCGACAACAACACCGTCGACCCGTGGGTCGTCGCGCAGGAGGTGCTGGCCGCCACCGCGGACTTCGTCCCGCTGGTCGCCCTGCAACCCTTGTACGTACACCCGTACGCGGTGGCGAAGAAGATCGCCACCTACGCCTCGCTGTACGGGCGCCGCATCGCCCTCAACCTGGTCGCGGGAGGGTCCGTCGGCGATCTCGCGGCCCTGTGCGACGACAACGGCGCCCACGACGACCGCTACCGACGTCTGACGGAGTACGCCCAACTGATCGGGCTGCTGCTCGCCGGTGGCGGACCGGTGACCTTCGAGGGCGACTACTACCGGGTGCGGTCCCTGCCGATGTCACCCGCGCTGCCCGCCCACCTGGCACCCGAGCTGTTCATCTCGGGCTCCTCCGACGCGGGGCGCCGGGCCGGGCGGACACTGGGGGCGGTCCCGGTGCGCTACCCGCAACCGCCGGGCACCGGCGCGCGGGGAACAGGGGGCGACCCAGGAGGCGGCGGAGTACGCATCGGCGTCATCGCCCGCGACACCGACCAGGAGGCCTGGGACGTGGCGCACGAACGCTTTCCGGCGAGCAGGGCGGGCCGCCTCGCGCAGATGGCGGCGCGCGGCGTCTCCGACTCGCGGTGGGTGGCCGACCTGTCCGCCGCGGACGAGTTCCCCGGCGGGCCGGACAGCCCGTACTGGATGGGCCCCTTCCTGAACCACGCCACCTACTGCCCCTATCTGGTGGGCAGCCACGAGAAGGTTGAGCACGAGATCCGGGGCTACGTGGACTCCGGGTGCGGGACGTTCGTCCTGGACACGGCGCGTGCCGACGACGACTACGCCAGGACCGCGGCGGTCTTCCACCGCGCGCTGAAGCGGTGAGCGCCGAAGCAGGCCTGGCCGTCGGCGCGTTCGACCCGATCGCGCTGCGCCGGGTCTTCGCGGCCTTCCCGACCGGGGTGACGGCCCTGGCCGCGCTCGTCGACGGTGAGCCCGTCGGCATGACCGCGTCCTCCTTCGTCCCCGTCTCGCTCGACCCCCCGCTGGTGTCTTTCTGCACCGCGCTCACCTCGACCACCTGGCCCCGGCTGCGCCGCGCCGCGCGCCTCGGGATCAGTGTGCTGAGCGGCAGCCAGGAAGGGGCCAGCAGGCAGCTCGCGTCCCCCGGCGCCGAACGCTTCGCCGGCCTCGCGTGGTACGGGACGCCCGGCGACGCCGTACTGCTCAGCGGGGCCAGCGCCTGGTTCGACTGCTCGACCGAGCGGGAGATCGGCGCCGGGGACCACCGGATCGCCCTCCTCAGGGTGCACGCCATGGGAGTCGACCCGCAGGTGCCGCCCCTGGTCTTCCACGGCAGCAGGTACCGAAGACTCGCCGGCCAGTGACCCCTCCCGTCGGGCGGCAGCGCGCCGGACGGTGACCCCGCCGGGCGGTGACCGGTCCGCAGCGGCGGGAAGCAACCCACTCGCAAACGAAAGGCACCCCCCATGCCGCAGTACGTACAGGCCGGACAGCTCCCGAGGCAGGCGCGGATCGCAGCGGTCGGGGGCTACCGGCCGCGCCGCATCGTCGGCAACGAGGAGATCTGCACCCACGTCGACTCCACCGACCAGTGGATCCGCCGCCGGACCGGGATCGAGACCAGGCACTTCGCCGAGCCCGACGAGACGCTGGAGGTGATGGCGGCGGCCGCCGCCGACAAGGCGCTCGCCGAGGCCGGAGTGGACCCGTCCCAGGTCGGGGTGATCATCGTGGCCACCATGTCCTACCTCTACCAGGCACCCCCGCTGGCCGCCCGGGCCGGCGCCCTGCTCGACGGGTTCCGGGGCGCGGCGTTCGACGTGTCGGGGGCCTGCGCCGGGTTCTGCCACGCCCTGGAACTGGCCCGTGCCCTGGTCGCCTCCGGCAGCGCCGACCACGTCGTCGTCGTCGGCGCCGAGCGGATGTCCGACATCGTCGACCCCGACGACCGTTCCACCGCCTTCCTCTTCGGCGACGGCGCGGGAGCCGTGGTGGTCGCACCGTCGCGCGAGACCGGCATCTTCCCCCCGGAGTGGGGCAGTGACCCGTCCGGCGCCGACGCCATCGCACAGCCCGATCCCTGGGACTGCGGACCGGCGCGGCCGGAACCGGCGAACCGGTACCTGGGCATGCGCGGGCAGGAGGTGTTCCGCTGGGTCACCGACTCGGTGCCCGCGGTCGCGGAAGGCGCACTGGCCCGTGCGGGCATGAGCGTCCAGGACCTCGCCGCTTTCGTGCCGCACCAGGCCAACCTGCGCATCACCGAGTCCCTGGTGCGCGCACTCGGTCTTCCCCCGGAGGTACGCGTGGCGCGCGACGTCGTCCGTGCGGGGAACACCTCGGCCGCCTCGATCCCCCTCGCCCTGGAATCCCTGCTGGCCCAGGGAGAGATGTCGGGTCGTCCGGCCCTGCTGCTCGGATTCGGATCAGGACTCGGCCACTGCGCCCAGACGGTCCTCCTGCCCTGAACACGCCCCGCGTCGTGCACACGCTCCCGTGCCGCCCCACGGACGAGCCGTGACACGACGCGGTGTACCCCGGACCGGATGCCGTGCCGGTCCACCGCCCGGCCCACGTCCCGCGAGAGGAACGCCCACGTGTCCGTCCAAGACCCGACCCCCCTGCGGAGACCCGCGGACCCTGCGGACCGGGCGGCCCCCGACCGGACCGGGCCGCTGACCTGGGTCCAGCGGCTCTGGCTGCCCGAGGCGCCCGACCGCCAGATCGCCTCGCACGAGGACAACCAGTTCCGCGAACTGTCCCTCACCACGCCCCTGGACCCCGGCACCGCACGGCGGGCGGTGCGTCAGGTCCTGGCACGCCACGAGGTGCTGCGCAGCCGCATCACCGGTCTCGGAGACGGCGCCCGGCAGGTCGTGGACGCCCTCGACGCCGGATACGAGCAGGTCCTGCGGACGGTCGACCTCGACACATGGGACGAGGCAGTGGCCGAGGCACGGGGCACGTCCTTCCGGCTCGCCTCGCAGTGGCCGCTCACGCTGCTGATGGGCATCCGGGCAGGGAAGGTCCTGCGGATCGCCGTGGTGGTCGACCACTGGGCGTCCGACGGCCTCGGCGTCCTCGTGCTGCACGACGACCTCGCCTCGGCACTCCTGGCCCATGCCCGGGGCACCGACTGGACCCCCGCCGGACCCGTGGAACAGCCCGTCGACCTCGCCCTGTGGGAGTCGGCCACGCCCGCCGGAGCCGCGCACCTCCAACGGGCCCTGACCTATTGGCGGAAGCAGTGCGAGCGTCTGTCACGGGACCTCGCCGGCCACAGGCCCGACCCCGTGCCGAAGGCACCGCCCGGCGGGCCCCCGCTGTCCTTCCCGGGCTGCACGATGACGTCCTTCCGGCTGGCCGAGGCCGCGTCCACGGTCGCCGACCGGCTTCGGGTCCCGGTCGCCGCGGTCTACCTGGCCGCCTTCAGCAGCGCCATCGGTGCCGCCGAACAGGCCGGTGTCGTCGGCACGCTGATGCTCTCGGCCAACAGGCTGACGGCGGCCGCCATGCGTTCGGTCCGTAACGCCGTCATCAGCGCGCCGGTCGCCCTCGACGTCGCGCAGCCCGGCGGCTTCGCCGCAACGGTGGTGGCCGCGGCGGCCCAGCAGGTCCAGGTCTTCCGGTACGCCAACGCCGATCACCGGCTGACCGGGGGCATCGCCGAGGAGGTCCTGGGCGATCTGCGGGGCGGCGCGCTCACCAGCGCGGTCTTCAACTTCATGCCCGAGGCCGCGCTGCGGGGCGACCCGATTCCGGCGGTCATGCGGGACGCGCCGTGCGACGTAGTGGAGGCGATGCCGCCCCGTGCGACCGCCGCCCCCCGCATGCTGATGGTCATCGCACGGCAGGACCGGGTGACCCTGACCCTGCGCTGGCGCGAGGACACGAGCTGGCAGCAGTGGGCCGAGCCGATGCTCCGTCACATCGCGGACCTCATCACCCACGAGGCGACACCGGGCAAGCCCGTGCCGGCCTTCGGAGGCTGAGCCGGGGCGCAGGCCTTCCCGACGAGGTCACGGTGTTCACGTCAGGTGGTGGGTGTCCACGTCATGCGTGCCGCAGGCCGGTGCCTGCCCCACATGGAGCCGGGCCCGCCCCGGCTGCCGCGCCCATGCCGGGAGCCGGGGCACGGAGCGTGGGATAGAACGTTTCAATTCGCACCGAGGGTGCACCAGGCGCCTGCCGAAGGCCGCTCCGCGATCGTGCTGCCTCTGACCCGACTGTCCTGAGCCGGGTGTCTGCGGAATGGGTGGCCCTGTCGAGCCGGGTCGGACCCCGCCCGCCAGAACCTATTGAAACCTTTCATGGCATCGGCCGAATGGGCCTGGCCCGGTACCGATCGTTGCGCTGTCCGGCTGACGCGGCTCAAGGCCCGCCCGGGATGTGGACGAAAGGTCAGGTGTTCGCACGTCGCGGACCTGACGTGGTCCGCGATCCGCTCCTCCACCTCAAGGGAGAACGCATGCGCCTGCGCGCCCGCTGGGCACCAGCCGCTCTACTGCTGATCGCCCCTCTGATCGGCACCACCACGGCCACGGCCGACACCGGCGAGACCCTCGTGCCGGTGCAGAAGTCGGCCCGGGCCGTGCCCGGCCAGTACATCGTCACCCTCTCGCCCGAGCAGAAGCCGGGCGCCATGGCCGAGCAGCTCGGGGTCAGCACCCTCTTCACGTACAGCAAGGTCCTGCACGGATTCGCGGCCTCGCTCACGCCCGCGCAGCTCGAGCAGGTGCGCGGCGCGGCCGGTGTCCAGACCGTCGAGGAGAACAGCGAGGCGTCCGTCGCGCCGCCCGCGGCCAAGGGGGCGGCGGGCAAGCGGGCCGCGGCCGGGAGCTGGGGGCAGGACCGCATCGACCAGCGGAATCTGCCGCTGGACGGTACGTACGACGTGTCCGGCACCGGGCAGGGTGTGACCGCGTACATCCTCGACACCGGCATCGAGGCCGCCCACAGCGAGTTCGGCGGCAGGGTGGGGGCCGGCTACGACGCCATCGGTGACGGCCGCAACGGCGAGGACTGCAACGGCCACGGCACGCACGTGGCCGGGACCGTGGCCGGTGCGACGTACGGTGTCGCCCCCGCCGCAACCCTCGTGCCGGTGCGGGTGCTCGACTGCGAGGGGTCGGGCACGTGGGCCGGGATCATCGCCGGTCTCGACTGGATCGCGCAGAACGCCGAGCAGCCGGCCGTGGTCAACGCCTCCCTCGGCGGGCCCGCGTCGTCGGCCGTCGACGACGCGTTCGACGCCCTCGCGGCGGAGGGGACCCTCCCCGTGGTCGCGGCGGGCAACGAGAACCAGGACGCCTGTGACGTCTCCCCGGCGCGCGCCGACGGCGTGCTCGCCGTGGGTGCCTCCGACGACCAGGACCGACAGGCGACGTTCAGCAACTGGGGCACCTGTGTGTGGCTGTACGCCCCGGGCGTGAACATCGTGTCCGCGAAGCTCGACGGCGGCTCCACGACGCTGAGCGGAACCTCCATGTCCAGTCCGCACGTCGCCGGCGTCGTGGCTCTCTACAAGGAGCAGAATCCCGACGCGGCGCCGCAGGAGGTCGCCGACTGGCTCGCCGCCGAGGCGACCCCGGACGTCCTGACGGGTCTGGGCTCCGGCTCGCCCGACCGGCTGCTGTACACCGGCGGTCTCTGACCTCCGCCTGCTCCACCGAGCGGGGTCCGCGTGCCGCGGGCCCCGCTCTTCGTCGTGCCGTGGAACAGGCACTTTCCGACAGCTTGCAGATCTACGCAAATTTCTTACGTTCGTTGCATGTGCGTCCTCTCTCTCGTTCCAGACTCAAGTCTCCTTCCAAATCCGTTTCATACGGGCGTGTTTGGGGGTCATGCGCGACGCGATCCGCTGTTCCGGTTTCTGTCCCAACCGTGGACGCTCTCGCACTTCTCTGCAACTCTCTGACGGCAAAGCGCAAAAGCCAGCTCAGTGCATGCAGAAATGGGTGCCGCAGAGCTGTACCGACAGAGCCGCGTCCTCGGTGTGTCCCGCACCGAGGCCCAAGATCGGGGACTTATGAGAGCCCAACGCTGGAGATGGCGGGCCCTTTCCGCCGTGGTCACGACCAGTCTTCTGATGATCGGATGGCCATCGCTCACCGCTGCGGCGGCCGACGGGCCCAACATTGCCGCAGGGCGGACCGCCGCGGCGAGCAGCGCCGGCGAGTACGCCGCCCGTAACGTGACGGACGGCAATCAGGCGACGTACTGGGAAGGATCGGGCGGCACGCTGCCGCAGTGGGTGCAGGCAGACCTCGGCACGACCGCCCGGGTGGACGAGGTGACGCTGAAGCTCCCCGCGGGATGGGAGACCAGGCAGCAGACCCTCTCCGTCCAGGGAAGCGCCGACGGCACCAGCTTCTCGACGTTGAAGAGCTCGGCGGCGTACACCTTCAGCCCCGGCACCTCCAACGCCGTGAAGATATCCTTCCCGGCCACCCAGACCCGGTTCGTGCGCGTGAACGTCACGGCCAACACGGGGTGGCAGAACGCGCAGCTCTCCGAGCTGGAGGTCCGGGCCGCGGGTGAGTCCTCGGCCAACCTCGCCGCGGGCAAGACGCTCAGGGCGAGCAGCTACACCGAGACGTACACGGCCTCCAACGGCAACGACGGCAACAGGGCCAGCTACTGGGAGAGCAGGAACAACGAGCTCCCGCAGTGGATCCAGGCCGACCTCGGTTCGTCGGTCCGGGTCGACCGGGTCGTGCTCCGGCTGCCCGACGGCTGGGAGCAGCGCTCCCAGACGCTGAAGATCCAGGGCAGCGCCGACGGCACGGAGTTCAGCGACCTGACCGCGTCCAAGGCGTACACCTTCAACGCCGCGGGCGGGCAGTCGGCGACGATCTCCTTCGACGCGACCACGACCCGCTACGTGCGGGTGCTCGTCACCGCCAACTCCGTCCAGCCTGCTGCCCAGCTCTCCGAGCTGGAGATCTACGGCCCCGCCACCGGTGACACGCAGGCGCCCACCGCGCCCTCGGGTCTGGCCCTCACGGAGCCGGCCACCGGGCAGATCAAGCTGACCTGGTCGGCGTCCTCGGACAACACCGGCGTCACGGGCTACGACGTCTACGCCAACAACACGCTGCTGACCAGCGTGGCGGGCGGTGTCACCACCTTCACGGACACCCGCCCGGCGAGCGAGACCGTCTCCTACTACGTCAGGGCCAAGGACGCGGCGGGCAACCAGTCGGGCAACAGCAACACCGTCACCCGCACCGGCGACTCCGGTGACACGCAGGCGCCCACCGCGCCCTCGGGTCTCGCCTTCACGGAGCCGGCCACCGGGCAGATCAAGCTGACCTGGTCGGCGTCCTCGGACAACAAGGGCGTCACCGGCTACGACGTCTACGCCAACAACGTGCTCCGCAAGAGCGTCGCGGGCGACGTCACCACGTACACCGACACCCAGTCCGCCGCCACGACCGTCAGCTACGTCGTGCGGGCCAAGGACGCGGCGGGCAACGTGTCCGGCGCCAGCAACACCGTGACGCGGAACGGAGCCACGAGCGGCGCCTCCAACCTCGCCGTCTCCAAGCCGATCACCGCCTCATCGGTCGTCCACACCTTCGTCGCGGCCAACGCCAACGACAACTCCCTCAGCACGTACTGGGAGGGTGCGGGCGGCAGCTACCCCAACACCCTGACGGTCAAGCTGGGTGCCAACGCCGACACGGAGAGCGTCGTCGTCAAGCTGAACCCCGACAGCAGCTGGGGAGCGCGCACCCAGAACATCCAGGTGCTCGGCCGGGAGCAGGACGCCACCGCGTTCACGAGTCTGGCCGCCGCCAAGGACTACGCGTTCAGCCCGGCGACGGGCAACACGGTGACGATCCCGGTCACCGCGCGAGTGGCCGACGTCCAGCTGAAGTTCACGTCCAACAGCGGATCCGGCGCGGGTCAGGTCGCCGAGTTCCAGGTGCTGGGCGCTCCGGCCCCCAACCCGGACCTACAGGTCACGGCGGTCGCCGCCTCGCCCTCGGCCCCTGTGGAATCGGACGCCATCACCCTGTCGGCCACCGTCCGCAACTCCGGCGCGGTCGCCTCTCCCGCCGGCAAGGTGGACTTCGAGCTCGGCGGTTCCAAGGTCGCCACCGCTTCGGTGGGCGCTCTTGCCGCAGGCGCCTCCGCCCAGGTCACCGCCTCCATCGGAGCGCGTGACGCGGGCAGTTACACGATCGGAGCCGTCGTCGACCCGGCGGGCGAGATCATCGAGCAGAACGAGACCAACAACCGCTTCACCAGTGGCACACCGCTGGTCGTGAAGCCGGTCTCCAGCTCCGACCTCGTGGCGAGCGCGGTCACGAACTCCCCCTCGGGCCCCTCGAACGGTGACACGGTCACCTTCTCCGTCGCCGTGAAGAACCAGGGCTCGGTGGCCTCCGCGAGCGGCGCCCACGGGATCACGCTCAGCCTGATCGACTCCAAGGGCGCCACGGTCAAGACGCTCACCGGCGCGCACAACGGCGCCATCGCCGCGGGTGCCACGACCGCACCGGTCTCCCTGGGCACCTGGACGGCGGCCAACGGCTCGTACACGGTGAAGGTGGTGATCGCCGACGACGCCAACGAGCTGCTGGTGAAGCGCACGAACAACACCAGCACCGAATCGCTCTTCGTCGGGCGCGGCGCCAACATGCCGTACGACATGTACGAGGCGGAGGACGGGGTCACCGGCGGCGGTGCCAAGGTCGTCGGCCCCAACAGGACCGTCGGCGACGTCGCGGGCGAGGCGTCGGGCCGCAAGGCCGTCACGCTCGACTCCACGGGCAACTACGTCGAGTTCACGACGCGAGCGACCACCAACACCCTGGTCACCCGGTTCTCCATCCCGGACTCCGCGGGCGGCGGCGGCATCGACTCGAAGCTGAACGTCTATGTGGACGGCACCTTCCTGAAGGCCATCGACCTCACCTCGAAGTACGCCTGGCTGTACGGGAACGAGACCGGGCCGGGCAACGACCCGGGCTCGGGCGCGCCCCGGCACATCTACGACGAGGCGAACGTCATGCTGGGGAAGACCGTCCCGGCGGGCAGCAGGATCCGGCTGCAGAAGGACGCGGCCAACACCAGCACCTACGCGATCGACTTCGTCAGCCTGGAGCAGGTCTCCCAGGTCGCCAACCCGGACCCGGCCACCTATACGGTGCCCGCCGGCTTCACCCACCAGGACGTCCAGAACGCCCTGGACAAGGTCCGGATGGACACCACGGGGAAGCTCGTCGGCGTCTACCTGCCGGCCGGTGACTACTCCACGGCCAGCAAGTTCCAGGTCTACGGCAAGGCCGTGAAGGTCGTCGGCGCAGGTCCCTGGTTCACCCGGTTCCGTGCCCCGTCCACGCAGGACAACACCGACATCGGATTCCGTGCGGAGGCGAGCGCGAAGGGCTCCTCGTTCTCGAACTTCGCGTACTTCGGCAACTACACGTCCCGCATCGACGGGCCCGGCAAGGTGTTCGACTTCTCGAATGTCTCCGACATCGTGATCGACAACATCTGGAACGAGCACATGGTGTGCCTCTACTGGGGCGCCAACACCGACAGTGTGACCATCAAGAACTCCCGGATCCGCAACATGTTCGCCGACGGCATCAACATGACGAACGGGTCCACCGACAACCACGTCACCAACAACGAGGCACGAGCCACCGGGGACGACAGCTTCGCGCTGTTCTCGGCGATCGACTCCGGCGGCGCGGACATGAAGAACAACGTGTACGAGAACCTCACCTCGATCCTCACCTGGCGGGCCGCGGGAGTGGCCGTGTACGGCGGCTACGACAACACCTTCCGCAACATCCACATCGCCGACACCCTGGTGTACTCCGGGATCACGGTCAGCTCGCTGGACTTCGGCTACCCGATGAACGGATTCGGGACCGGGCCCACGGCGATCGAGAACGTGTCGGTGGTGCGGTCCGGCGGCCACTTCTGGGGGACGCAGACGTTCCCGGGCATCTGGCTGTTCTCGGCCTCCAAGGTCTTCCAGGGGATCCGCATCTCGAACGTGGACATCGTCGACCCGACGTACAGCGGGATCATGTTCCAGACCAACTACGTAGGAGGACAGCCGCAGTTCCCGATCAAGGACACGGTGCTCACGGACATCTCGATCTCCGGCGCGCGCAAGAGCGGTGACGCGTTCGACGCGAAGTCCGGCTTCGGCCTGTGGGCCAACGAGATGCCGGAGGCGGGCCAGGGCCCTGCCGTCGGTGAGGTCACCTTCAACGGACTGAAGCTCAGCAACAACGCCCAGGACGTGAAGAACACCACCCCCGGATTCAAGATCAACATCAACCCGTAGGAGGAGGCTTCCCCGGCCCCGTGCGGGCCGGGGAAGGCCCCTGCGAGTCCTCCTCCCTGAGGACTCGCCGGGGAGCCCTCACGGGCTCCTCCTGGGCTTCGCCAGGAGGCCGGGGCCCGCGCCCTCCCGCGTAGTCTCTTTGCAGTCAGAAGTCTGACTCTTGCGGCCCCTGGCCCGACATCGGTGGCGCCCGTCCCGAGTGGGGCGGATCCCCGACGGGCGCCCCAGTGGGGCGTATCTGCCCGGCTCACCCTGTGTGAGCCGGGCAGAGCCATGTTGGCGGGGCGGAGGGGGCCGGTGATCGGGGACTCCTCACATGCGGAGCGCTGTCAAACATTTACGAAATCTGCGCGAGATATTGCGCTCCCATGTCGCTGGTGGTTGAGTATGCCGCGCCCCGGCAGACAGTCGGCCGAGGCCTTCCGTGCTCATGCCCGAAGGGGACCACCGATGAGAAGTGCTGGGATTCGCCGTACCCGCCGTGCCTCCGCGGCCGCCGTAGTCACCGCGCTCGCCCTGACCGCCCTTGCCTCCTGCGGCACGAGCAGCAGCGGCGACACGAACGACGACTCCGGCAGCGGCTCGTCCGATCCGTCTGCGCCGCTCGACCCGAAGGCCAAGGTGACGCTGTCGATCGACTGCATGCCGCCGGCCGCGAAGGCCGCGGAGCTGCGCGAGTGGAACGAGGACATCAAGACGTTCAACAAGAAGTACCCGAACGTCAAGATCAACGGGAAGTCCACTCCCGGTCAGTGTCTGGAGCCCCCGCGCTTCACGGCCATGCTCAAGGGCAAGTCCCAGCCGGACGTGTTCTACGCGTACTTCACCGACCTCCAGCAGGTGCTGGACAACGACGGCGCCGAGGACATCTCCGCGTATGTCAACGACACGTCCGTCCCCGCACTCAAGGACATCCAGCCCCAGGTGCTCGACGTGGCCCGCAAGGACGGCAAGCTCTACGCGCTGCCGACCAGCAACTACACCATGGGCCTCATGATCAACCGGAAGCTCTTCACGCAGGCCGGTCTGGACCCGGACAAGCCGCCGGCGACGTGGGACGAGGTACGCGCCGCCAGCAAGAAGATCGCGGGGCTCGGCAAGGGCATCGCCGGCTTCGGCGAGTACAGCGCCGGGAACAACGGCGGCTGGCACTTCACCGCCTCGCAGTACGGCCTGGGCGGTGACGTCGTGGACGCGAGCGGCAAGAAGGCCGCCTTCAACGACGACAAGGGCAAGCAGGTCCTCCAGCAGCTGCACGACATGCGCTGGGAGGACGACAGCATGGGGCAGACCCAGCTGCTCAAGTGGGGCGATCTGCAGAAGCAGATAGCCACCGACAAGCTCGGCATGTTCCTCGCCGCGCCCGACGACATCACGTACATGGTGCAGCAGCTGGGCGCGAAGTACGAGAACTTCGGCATGGGCCCGATCCCCGGGGCCCAGGGCACCCTCTTCGGCGGCAACAACTACATGATCAAGAAGGGCAGCTCGCCCGACAAGATCAAGGCCGCCGTCGCCTGGCTGAACTTCCAGAACCTCACCCCGAAGAAGGGGCAGTTCGACTGGGGCCGCAGGAAGACCGACAACCTCCCCGTCGGGCTTCCGCAGCCCAACTTCTTCGTCGGTGAGAGCAAGACGGCGGACGACGCCGAACGCGTCGCCAACGCCACGATGCCCGTCGAGAACTTCAAGGCCTTCATGGACAACCCCGTCCAGGGCAAGGCGGAGCCGCCGAAGGCCCAGGAGATCTACAAGATCCTCGACAACGCGATGTCCGGTGTCCTGACCAACAAGAACGCCGACATCGACAAGCTGCTCGACACCGCCGAGCAGCAGGTCAACCAGGTTCTGGCGAACCAGTAACGGACGTGCGGAGGCCGGGCCGGGCGGGCCCGGCCCCGCATCCGTACCGTCTGCGAGCGACTGCACCGAGGAGAGACCATGTCGGCCCCCACCCTGTCCACCGGGAAGGCGAGCGCACCGCCTCCCGGGCACCACCCGCGGCCCACCGGGCCGGACTCCGCCCGTGAGGAGTTCGTGCGCGCCCTGCGCCGCAACATCTCGGCGCACGGCTTCCTGATCGGAGCCGTCCTCTGCTTCTCCTTCTTCTCCTGGTATCCCATGGTCAGGGAGTTCGTCCTGGCCTTCCAGAAGACCGAGGACGGCAGGACGACCTGGGCCGGCTGGTCCAACCTGAGCTACGTCTTCAACGACCCGGCGTTCTGGCAGGCCTGGCGCAACACCCTTCTCTTCACCGTCCTGGCACTCGTCCTGGGATTCGCCGTCCCGTTCGTCGTGGCCGTGGTGCTCAACGAATTCCGGCACGCGCAGGGATACCTGCGCCTGCTGGTCTACCTGCCCGTCATGCTGCCACCGGTCGCCTCGGTCCTGCTCTTCAAGTACTTCTACGACCCGGGCTACGGACTGTTCAACCGCATCCTGGAATTCCTCCATCTGCCCGCCCAGCAATGGCTCCAGGACCCGAGCACCTCCATGCTCTCCGTCGTCATCGCCTCCACCTGGATGAACATGGGAGGGGCCACTCTCATCTACCTCGCCGCCCTCCAGGGCATTCCCGGCGAGCTGTACGAGGCGGCCGAGCTGGACGGAGCGGGAATTCTCCGCAAGATCTGGCACGTCACCATCCCGCAGACCCGGCTCATCCTGTCGCTGCTGCTGCTCATGCAGATCATCGCGACGATGCAGGTCTTCACCGAGCCCTTCCTGCTCACCAACGGCGCCGGCCCCGAGGGTTCCACCACGACCGTCGTCTACCTCATCTACCAGTACGCCTTCAACTTCAACAACTACGGCGGAGCGGCGGCCCTCGGCCTCCTCCTGCTCGTCGTCCTCGCGGGCTTCTCCGCGGTGTACGTACGCCTCAGCCGCAGCAGCGAAGACTAGGACGGGAGCACGACGATGGCATCGAACACGCTTGTCTCCCGGCGCGGACCCGGCGCAGGCAGGGCCCGCCGCCGGGAGACCGACCAGAGCCGCCAGCGGACCCTCATCTCACCGGCCCAGCTCGGCCGGCCACGGGGGAAGGCGCTCTACTGGATCATCTTCGCCCTGGTCGTGGCGGCCTTCACGCTCGCCTTCCTCGGCCCCCTGTACTGGATGGTCACCGGTGGTCTCAAGACCACCCAGGAAGTCGTGCAGAGCCCGCCCACCGCTTTCCCCTCCTCGATCCACACGGAGAACTACTCCCAGGCGTGGAACGTGATGGACCTGGCCCAACTGCTGTTCAACACCCTGTACTACGCGTTCGGGGCGCTCGCCTTCCAGCTGGTCCTCGACGTTGCCGCCGCCTACTCGCTGTCCAAGCTGCGCCCGATGTTCGGCAAGGTCATCCTCGGCATGATGCTCGCCACCCTGATGATCCCGGCGACCGTGCTGGTGGTCCCGCAGTACCTCACGGTCCTCGACGTGCCGATCTTCGAGCGCAACCTGCTCAACTCGCCCTGGGCGATCTGGCTGCCCTCGGTCACCAACGCCTTCAACATCTTCCTGCTGAAGCGGTTCTTCGACTCCATCCCGGGCGAACTCCTCGACGCCGCGGCCATCGACGGCGCCTCGCCCCTGCGGACCCTGCGCTCCATCATCCTGCCGATCTCCCGGCCGATCCTGGGCGTCGTCTCCATCTTCGCGGTCGTCGGAGTCTGGAAGGACTTCCTCTGGCCCATGCTGACCCTGCCCGACCCCGGGAAGCAGACCCTCAACGTCGGCATCTACTCGCTCTCCAACGGGGTGCCGACGAACGTCCTCATCGCGGCGCTCACCATCGCGTCCGTGCCGACGCTGCTCATCTTCCTTCTCTTCCAGCGCAACATCATGAGCGGTCTGACCGCGGGCGGCCTGAAGGGCTGACGCCCCAGCTACACCGCCTCCCACCAGCACTCCGCCGCCGGCCCTTCCATCACATGCCCCGCGTCCGGGCCGGGGGCGGAGTACCTCCTGCCCGAAAGGAACGTCACGTGGCAGCCATCCGTCCGACCGAGGCCACCGCACCGTGGTGGCGCGACGCCGCCATCTACCAGGTCTACGTACGCAGCTTCGCCGACGGCGACGGAGACGGCACCGGCGACCTCGCAGGAGTACGGGCCAGGCTGCCGTACCTCGTCGAACTGGGCGTGGATGCCCTGTGGTTCACCCCCTGGTACCTCTCTCCGCTGGCCGACGGCGGCTACGACGTGGCCGACTACCGGGCCATCGACCCTGCCTTCGGCCATCTCGCCGAGGCGGAGAAGCTCATCGCCGAAGCCCGTGAGCTGGGTATCCGCACCATCATCGACATCGTCCCCAACCACGTCTCAGACCGGCACGACTGGTTCCGGGCCGCACTGGCCGCCGCCCCCGGCAGCCCCGAGCGCGAGCTCTTCCACTTCCGTGAAGGGCGGGGCGAGCACGGGGAGATCGCGCCCAACGACTGGGTCTCCGAGTTCGGCGGTACCCCGTGGACCAGGATCGATGACGGACAGTGGTACCTGCACCTGTTCGCCTCGGAGCAGCCCGACCTCAACTGGGCCCACCCAGCGGTCCGCCAGGAGCACGAGGACGTCCTGCGCTTCTGGTTCGAACGCGGCGTCGCGGGTGTGCGGATCGACTCGGCCGCCCTGCTCGCCAAGGACCCCGCCCTGCCCGACTTCGTCAAGGGCACCGACCCTCATCCCTTCGTCGACCGGGACGAACTCCACGACATCTACCGCTCGTGGCGGGCCATCGCGGACGAGTACGACGGCATCTTCGTCGGCGAGGTCTGGCTCCCCGACTCCGAGCGCTTCGCCCGCTACCTGCGGCCCGACGAGCTGCACACCGCGTTCAACTTCAACTTCCTCGCCTGCCCCTGGGACGCCGGGCTCCTGCGTGCCGCGATCGACGACACGCTGGCGGAGCACGCCCCGGTGGGAGCCCCCGCCACCTGGGTGCTGTGCAACCACGACGTGACCCGCACGGTCACCCGCTACGGGCGCGAGGCGACCGGCTTCGACTTCGCGGCCAAGGTCTTCGGCACGCCGACCGACCTGGAGCTCGGTACCCGCAGGGCCCGGGCGGCAGCCCTGCTCTCCCTGGCGCTGCCGGGCGCCGTCTACCTCTACCAGGGCGAGGAGCTCGGACTGCCCGAGGCCGACATCCCGCGCGACCGGATCGAGGACCCGATGCATCTGCGCTCGGGGGGCGTCGACCCCGGGCGTGACGGCTGCCGGGTCCCGCTGCCCTGGTCCGCCGGCGAACCGCACGCGGGCTTCGGATCCACGGCCGAACCCTGGCTGCCGCAGCCGGCTTCCTGGCCCTCGTACGCCGCCGAGGAGCAGGCCGGCGATCCCGGCTCCATGCTCACCCTGTACCGCGAGGCGCTGGGGCTGCGCCGCCGGGAGCCGGGCTTCGCCGCCGCCCCCGGCGAGACGGCCGACGGCCGGCTGAACTGGCTGCCCTCTTCTCCGGGCGTCCTCGCCTTCGAGCGGACCCACGGCCTCATCTGCGTCGTCAACCTCTCGGGGAGCCCGGTCCCGCTGCCGGACCATGACGAGATCCTGCTGACCAGCGCCCCGCTGGACCCCTCCGGTCTGCTCCCGGGTGATACCGCGGCCTGGCTGCGCGGGAAGCGATAGCGGGGGAGCGGAGGCTGCGGCACAGTGGTCGTATGGACGATCTGGACGCTCTCGCCGACGAGCACCTGGCCGCAGCCCGCGCCAACGCCCACGGCCGCAGCGCGCACCTGCTGCTGCGCCAGGAGCCGCTGCGGCAGACGGTGATCGCGCTCACCGGGGGCTCCGCCCTCGACGAGCACAACGCGCCGCCCGCAGCGTCGCTCCAGGTGCTGCGCGGCACGGTCCGGCTCACGGCGGGATCCGGTGACGTGGACCTCGCGGCGGGCGTGCTGCACCCCATCCCCCAGGAGCGGCACGGTCTGCTGGCCCTGGAGGACGCGGTGGTGCTGCTCACCGCCGTCAACGACTGAGCAGGCCGGGAGTACAACGGCGGGACCGAGGCATGAGAGAAAGGGAGGCAGCAGGGACGCCGGGCACATCCGTGCCGGTGTCCTGACCGCCCGCCCTTCCTACGTCCCCCGGAGTATCCGCGTGCCCAGCAGGACCGAAGACCCCGTCGCGGAACCGGCCGCACCCCCGGCAGGGCGCGCCGCCCGGGCGAGGCGCTGGCGCACCGCTCTGCGCCGCACCCCCGTGTCGTTGTGGAGCGACGACCTCTCCGACTGGGCGGCGGCCCTCACCTACTACGCCATCCTCGCCCTGCTCCCGGCACTCCTGGTCACCGTCTCCGTCATCGGCCTGGCCAACCCCGATGCCACCAACGCGCTGATCGCCGACATCACGGCCTTCGCGCCCGCCGAGTCCGGGGCGGCCCTGCGCCGGCCCCTGGAGGCAGCCACCCAGGAGCGCACCGCCGTCTGGCTGCTCGTCGCCACCGGAAGCATCAGCGCCGTCTGGTCGGCCTCCAGCTATCTCGCGGTCTTCCGCAGGGCCATGCACACGATGCACCACGTGAAGGACACCAGGCCCCCGCTGCGACAGGCGCACATCATCGTGGCCTCCGCGGTCGGGCTCCTCGTCCTGCTGATGGCCAGTGCCTTCGCCCTCGTGATGACCGGGCCCCTGGCTCGCTGGCTCGGCCGCCGGCTCGGCCTGGCCCAGGCGGGCGAGACACTCTGGGCGGGTCTGAAGTGGCCCGTGCTGCTGTGTCTGGTCGTCTGCCTCATCGTGGTCCTCTTCAGCACCGGCCCGCGCTCCGCGCGCGGGGTGCGCCAAGGGCTGCCCGGCGGTGTCCTCGCGGCGTTCCTGTGGCTGGTGGCCTCGGCCGGATTCGCGCTGTACGCGACCCACATCGGCAGCTACAGCAGGCTGTACGGTTCGCTGGCCGGCCTGGTCGTCTTCCTGATCTGGATCTGGTTCACCAACCTGGCTCTCCTGACCGGCGCCCAGTTCAACGTCGAGCTGGCGCGGACTGCCGAAAGCCGGGAGGACCAGTCCTGAGGGGCCCGAGGGCCTTGTGGGAGCGCTCCCAAAAAGCAAGGATGGGGCGATGAACAGGACCGCGTACGTACGCCCCTACCGTCCCGCCGACGAGGAGGCCCTCGCGGACATCTGTGTCCGCACGGCCGACAACGGCGGTGACAGCACGCATCTGTACCCCGACCCCGGCCTGATGCCCGCCCTGTTCGCCGCGCCCTACGCCCACCTCGAACCGGAGCTGGCCTTCGTCCTGGACGACGGCTCCGGCCGCGCGGTCGGCTACGTCCTGGGGACCGCGGACACGCGGGGGTTCGTGGACGCCTTCCGCGCGACCTGGCTCCCGCGGGTCACGGACCGCTTCCCCGAGCCCGAGGGTGAACCCGGCACCCTCACCGAGGCGATGACGGCCCTCCTCCACCGCCCCGAGCGCATGGTCCTCCCCGAGCTGGACGGACACCCCGCGCACCTGCACATCGACCTGCTCCCGCCGTGGCAGCGAAGGGGGCACGGCAGGGAGCTGATGGGCGCCTTCCTGGGAGCGCTGCACCACAAGGGTGTCCGGGCGGCTCATCTGTCCATGCTGACGGCGAACACCCCGGCCAGGGCCTTCTACGACCGGCTCGGATTCCAGGTGATCGACGTGCCCGATCCCGGGCCGCTGACCTATCTCGGGCGTTCCACGGCGGGTGTGGGGGCGTAGAGCTGGGCAGGTAGTGGGTGGCGAGCCCGGGAGAGGGCCCGGGCCGCCGGTTCGGAGGGGTGAGCGGCATGACCGAGGACAGCGCATGGGGCTTCGCGGACGACCGGGGCCGGCTGGTGGTGGCGGACCGCCCGCCGTCCCGGGTGCTCGCGTACGTCCAGGCGGGAGCCACGCTGTGGGACTACGGGGTACGCCCGGAGGGGATCTTCGGCTCCGGGCACGACGGCGCGGAACCCGACCGTGCGAAGACGGGCACGCTCCCGCTGGAGGCCCTGGACTACCGGGGTGCGGGTGACGACCTGGACGTGGACACGCTGTTACGGGGCAGGCCCGACCTGGTCGTCGCCGTCAGCTACGGCCACGGCCAGCTCTACGGACTGGACCCGGACACCGCCAAGCACCTGGAGGAGCGCGTTCCGGTCGTCGTGATCGACGTGGGCCAGGCCCGCACCCTGGACCGGGTCGCAGAGCGCTTCGCCGAGCTGGCGCGCTCGCTCGGCGGCGCGCCGGCCCCCGGCGCGGCGGACGACCTGCACGCGGCCCGAGAGCGACTCCGTGCGGCAGCCGGTTCAGGAGGGCCCGGGGTGGTGGCCCTCTCGCCCGCGAGTCAGGAGCAGGCGTATGCGGCGCGACCGCACATGTGGCCCGAGCTGCGCGTCCTGGCCGAGCTGGGGGTCGCGCTCGTGTCCCCGCCCGAGGGGACCGGCGTCAACTGGGCAACCCTCGACTGGGCGGAGGCGGCGGCCCTGGAGCCAGGCGTCGTCCTGACGGACATCAGGTCCAACGCGATCCCGCTCGACGAGATCGCCGCCCCCGTCTGGGACAGTGCGGTAAGGCAGGCGCGGACGGTGCCGTGGAATCCGGAACCCCTGTGCAGTCCGCAGGCCCACGCCCGATTCCTCGGGCTCGTGGCGGAGGCGCTGGAGGCGGCGGCGAACAGCTGAGAATTTTCCAAAAAAAATTCTGCAAAAGTATTTTGGCAAAGGGTGGACCGGCCCTAGGCTGCGGCCATGGACAGCGACGCGTCACACCGCGTACTCGACGCCGAGCGCGACTCGGCGGCGCTGAAGGCGCTCACCCACCCCCTGCGGCTGCGGCTGCTCGGCCTGCTGCGGCAGCACGGACCGGCCACCGCGAGCGAGCTCGCCGTCAGGACGGGGGAGTCCTCCGCCTCGACCAGCTACCACCTGAGGGTGCTGGCCAAGTACGCCTTCGTCGCGGAGGCGGAGCACCGGGACGGACGTGAGCGCCGCTGGACGGCCGTGCACTCCGTCACCTCGGCGAGCAACGCGGCCATGCTGGCCACCCCGGCGGGCCGGTCCATGCTCGTGCTGGGCAGGCGCCGCCAGATCGAGCACCTGCAGGAGTCGGTGGACCGGCACGAGGCGGACATCGAGGCGGGCCGGCTCGGAGAGGAGTGGCACGACCCCTCGGGGATCGACGACCTCATGCCGCGGCTCACGCCGGAGTCCCTCCGTGAGCTCCGGGACGCGATCGACGCCAAGGTGGCGGAGCTGACCGCACGCGACGAGCACGACCCCCGGGCCGAGCAGGTGGTGCTGCTCACCGCCGGACTCCCGCTGGCTCCGGCCGGGCCGGACGCGCCGGCCGGTGACGGGACCTCCGGCACCGGAACCGCCACGTGAGCCGGCCGTCGGGCTCCGGGACGTTCCCCGGGCCCGGGGAACGCTCCGCGCTCCGCGGATACGTCACGGTGTCGTTCCTCTTCTGGCTGCCCGCGGGCCTCGCGATGGCCCCCATGGTGCTGCTGCTCACCGAGCGCGGCCTGACGCTCGCCGCTGTCGCCGCGGCCTACGCCGCCCACTCCCTGACCGTGGCAGCCCTCGAACTCCCCACCGGCGGACTCGCCGACGTCATCGGCCGCCGCACCGTCCTGGCCGGCGCGGGCGTACTCAACGCCTGCGCCCTGGCACTCATAGGCCTCGGGACGGCCCCGTGGGTGATCGTGCTCGGCATGGCCCTGATGGGAGCGGGGCGCGCCCTGTCCAGCGGCCCCGCCGAAGCCTGGTACGTCGACACCGTGCACGCCCACGCGGGCCCCGACGCCGAACTCCGTACAGGGCTGGCGCGCGGGGCCGCCGCGTCCTCCGGCGCCGTCGCCATCGGTGTCCTGCTCGGCGGTGCGCTGCCCTGGCTGCTCGGCCTCGGCCCGGACGCGGGATCCGCGCTGCGCGAATTCACCTCGGGGCTCGTCCTGCCGCTCTCCGTCCCCCTCCTGCTGGGCGTGGCCGTCGAGCTCCTCTACGTCCTCCACGTCCTGACCGCGCTGACCGAACCTCCCCGCCCCGCCGCCACCCTGCGCGGTGTCCTGCGGGACGTTCCCGGTGCCATCGGCGCGGGGCTGCGCCTCGGGACCGGGGACGCGCTCGTCCGCCGCGTCCTGATGACCACCGGCGCAGCCGGCACCGCACTCGCGGCCGTCGAACTGCTCACCCCGGGCCGCGCCGCCGCGCTGACCGGGTCACCGGAGTCCGGGGCGGTGCTCTTCGCGGGCCTCGCCGCTGCCGGATTCGTCTGCTCCGCGCTCGGCAGCCGACTGGCGCCGCTCGTCGCCCGGCTCGCGGGCGACGGGGAACGCGCGGTCCTGGTGAGCCTCGGCGTGAGCACGGCCGGCCTGCTGGCCCTGGGCACCACCGTGAGTGCCACGGGCGGACTCCCGGCGGCGCTCGCCGCCGCCGGTTACGGGCTGGTGTACCTGGGTCTTGGCGCCGCCGGGCCCAGCGAGAACGACCTCCTGCACCGACGGGTCGACGCTTCGGGGAGGGCGACCGCCCTCTCCGTGCAGTCGCTGGCCCAGCAGCTCGTCGGGGCGGCGGCGGGCCTCGCCGTCGGCGTACTGCCCGCCGGCCCGCTGCCGTGGCTTCTCGGCGCCGTCGTGCTCCTGGCCGGAACGCTGCTCTGGGCCCGGCGCGCCCCCGCCGCGTCCGCGGCCGTGCCGGCCCCCGCGTCCGAGTGAGACCCGTACGGACGCCCCGGATCGCGCCCGCTGCCTCCCTTGGCGAGGCTGGCCCGAAGCCGGGACGCGAGATCCCCGTACCCCCAGGAGCAGACATGCAAGAGGACAAGCACCCGCCGTACCGTCCCGTGGTCTTCCGCGACCGCTCCGCCGGGTACGCCTTCCTGACCCGGTCCACGGCGTCGAGCGAGCAGACGATCGACTGGGACGACGGCAACAGCTATCCGGTCATCGACGTGGAGATCTCCGCCGAGAGCCATCCGTTCTTCACCGGGAAGGCAAGGGTGGTCGACACCGAGGGCCAGGTCGCCAAGTTCGAGAAGCGCTACGGCGAGGAGGCCTGAGCCCCGGGTCCCCGCGGTTCACCGGGCACGGGCAGAATCGGCGGCACCCGTGCGCGGCAGCCGTGCCGCACCGGGCGCCCCGCCCGCGTCCTCCAGGAGACCCGCCCCATGCCCGACAGCCCCGCCCTGCTGGTCATCGGCGAATGCGTCGCCGACGTCGTCCGGCTGCCGGGCGCGCCCGACCGGGTCCACCCCGGCGGCAGCCCCGCGAACGTCGCGTACGGCCTGGCCAGGCTGGGACGGGACACCACCCTGATCACCCAGCTCGGCCCGGACTCCCACGGGCGGCTGATCGGGGACCATCTGGCCTCGGCCGGGGTGCGGGTCCTGACGGACGGGAGCGGGGCGCCGACCCCGGCGGCCGTGGTGGATCTCGACGAGGCGGGCAGGGCCGCGTACACCTTCGAGATCACCTGGACGCTGGGCCCGGTGGAGCCGCCGGTGGGGCCCCGCCACGTCCACACCGGGTCCGTCGCCACCGCCCTGGAGCCCGGCGCGGACACCGTACTCGGCCTCGTCCGCTCGCTCGGGGCGGACGCCACGGTCAGCTACGACCCCAATGTGCGGCCCGCACTGATGGGGGACCACGGCCGCGCCGTACGCCGCGCGGAGAGCTGCGTCGCGCTCAGCGATGTCGTCAAGGCCAGCGACGAGGACCTGCGGTGGCTGTACCCGGACGAGGAGCCCGGGGCGGCAGCCGAGCGGTGGCTGCGCTCCGGACCGTCGGTCGTCCTGGTCACCCGGGGGCCCCGAGGGGCGCTGGCCTTCCTGCCGGGTGCGAGGGTGAGCATCGGCGCGCCGCCCGTCCCGGTCGCGGACACGGTGGGCGCGGGCGACGCCTTCATGTCCGGCACGCTTCACGCCCTCGCCTCCCACGGACTGCTCGGAGCGCGGGGCCGCACGCGGCTGCGCTCCCTGGACCCGGCCGTTCTGACCGACGTGCTGCGCCACGCCGTGGCGTCGGCCGCCGTGACCGTCGCACGGGCCGGCGCGCTGCCCCCCGACGAGGACGAGTTGGCAGCGGCCCTGACCAGCACGCCTGTCCCGGAGCGGTAGCGCCTCCAGGGGGTGTCCTCCGCCGTACCACGGTCGTTGATTTCGTTATGACCGTGCCCCTTACCGACACCGCCCCACCGTCCACGACGGAACTGCTGACCGGGGTCCTCCTCGGTCCGGAATTCCGCCGCGAGCACGGCTTCTGGCAGCGGCTGATCAGCACAGAACCGTTCCGCCGCCCCGTCGGCGGAACCCCCGACGAGCGACTGGAACTCGCCTACGACCGCTTGCGGATCCTCAACCACTCCCTCGACAGCGGAGCCCGCCTCGCCTCCGACCCGCGGGCCCTGGCCGCCCTGCACGCCTGGCTCGGCCCGGTGGACCCCGCTCTGACGACCGTGGCGGGCATCCACTACAACCTCTTCCTCGGCAGCCTCCTCGACCACGGGTGCGTAGGCCGCCGCGACCTGTCCGACTACCTGACGATGCGGCGCATCGGCACCTTCCTCTGCACGGAGGTGGCGCACGGCAACAACGCGGCGGCCATGGAGACCACCGCGACGTACGACCGCGAACGGGACGGCTTCGTCCTGCACACCCCGAACGCGGGCGCGCAGAAGTTCATGCCGAACACCAGCCCGGCGGGCGGGGCCAAGTCCGGACTGGTCGCCGCACGCCTGGTCGCCGACGGCTGCGACCACGGGGTGCGCCTCTTCCTGGTGCCGCTCACCGATGACGTACGGCCCCTCCCCGGCATCCGGGTGCGGCGGCTGCCCGCCCGGATGGGAAGCCCCGTGGACCACTGCCTGACCTCGTTCGACCGGCTGTTCGTGGCGCGGGACGCCCTGCTGGGATCCGGGGAGGAGGGGGGTGGACCGGGAGAGTTCCGCACCGGCCCCGGGGACAGACGGCGGCGGTTCCTCACCTCGATCGGGAGGGTCACCCCCGGCCGGATCTCCATGAGCGCGTGCGCGGCCGGCTCGGCCCGCGCGACCCTCGCGGTCGCCGTGCGCTACGGGGGCCACCGGCTGATCTCCGGTGCCCGGGGTGCCTCGCCCGTGCCGGTCGACGCCCACCGGACCCATCACGGACCGCTCGCCTCGGCCATGGCCACGGTCTTCGCCATGAGCCTGCTCTACCGCAGGGCGCAGGAGCGCTGGGAGGCCCGCACGGACGAGGACGGCCGGACGGAGGCGGCGAGACTCGTCGACGTCGCCAAGGCGTGGATCACCTGGCGGGCCCGCGAGGTCATCGTCGAGAGCCGTGAACGCTGCGGCGCGCAGGCGCTGCTCGAGAACAACGGCATGACCGAACTCGTCACGGGTGTGGAGGGGGCGATCACCGCGGAGGGCGACAACATCGCCCTGTACGCCAAGGCGGCGGCCGACATGCTCTTCGCCGGGAGCTCCGGCGGGGACGGCGGCGGCTCGGGCCGGGTCCCGCGTCCCGGGGACCTGGCCGATCCGCGCTTCCTGCGCCGGCTCCTCGCCTCGGTCCAGGACATCTGGTTCGCCCGGGCCAGGGAGCGCGCGCTGGCGACGGCGGGGGCCGACGCACTCGGACGCTGGAACGCGGCCTCGGGCCCCGCCCTGCGCGGGGTCGAGGCCTATGCGTACCGGCAGGCGGCCGAGGCCTACGCCGAGGCCCGCGCCGCGCTGCCCGAGGGGGCCGCCAGGGACCGGCTGGGTGAGCTGGAGCGGCTGTTCGCCGTCGAGTGGGTGGCCCGCAACAGCGGCGACCTGCTGGCCGCCGGGCTCCTGAGCGGCGATCAGGTGGACGCGCTGGCGGAGACCGGGGAGGAGCTGATCGCGGCCGTCGCCGCGCACTCCAGGGAACTCGCCGACTCCTTCGCCCTTCCCGAGGAACTGCTCGCCGACTGGCCCATCGCCGGGCCGGGTTACGCGGACGCGTACGACGATCCCCGGGGACCCTGGACCACCTCCCCGGCGGACGCCCGGTGAGCGCCGTACACGGGGCGCGGACGGTCCGCGGCCGCCTGGGGGAGCGCCTGGAGATCCTGGGCCTGCGCGTGGTCCTGCTGGCGTACTGGGGCACGGTGTCCGTGCTGGCCCGCCTGACCGGGAACCCGCAGACGTAGGGCGGCGAATCGGTTCACCCCAAGCGCTGACCGGCCGACGGCCGGCCTGCACGCAGGCGCCGAGGCAGGCCCGCGGCAGCGGCGACGGCCCCCGAAGCCGTCGCCGCACCGCGTGATAGCTTGCAGACGCCAGTCACACTCCACGTGGAGTCAGGGAATCCGGTGCGAATCCGGAGCTGACGCGCAGCGGTGAGGGGGACGGGCGGAGCCAAGGCCACTGGCACACCCTCGGGTGGACCGGGAAGGCGCTTCGTCCGGACGAACCCGAGTCCGAAGACCTGCTGGCACCCGCCTCCCTGCCGGGAGCGGAACTCCGTACCGGGCTCCGCGCATGAGCCCAGAGACGCAGAGGGACCTTGTGCCGCCCATAGCCAGCACCGTACGCCGAACCGCCCTGCTCGTCGCGGGACTTGTCCTGCTGAACGCTTGCGGCGGAGGGAGCACCACCGGGGGCGCGGCGCCGGGGGGTTCCGCAGCAGGCTTCCCCGTGACGTTGAAGAACTGCGGCCGGACGGTGACCGTCGACGCCGCACCGCGTCACGCCGTCTCCCTCAACCAGGGGTCCACGGAGATCCTGCTCTCCCTGGGCCTGGCCGACCGGCTCGCCGCCACCGCGACCTGGACCGACCCGGTGATGAAGGGCCTGGAGAAGGACGAGGCCACGGTGGACCGCATCGCCGGGAACCAGCCCTCCTCCGAGAAGGTCCTCGCCGAGGAACCCGACTTCGTCAGCGCCTCGTTCGAATCGACCCTCGGCAAGGGCGGTGTGGCGTCCCGCGACCAGTTCGAGGACCTGGGCGTACCGACCTATCTCGCCCCCTCCGACTGCGTGGGCAAGGACAACTCGGGCAGCGGCGACGGTTCCCGCGCCGAGCCCCTGACCATGGACCCCGTCTACGACGAAGTGCGCGACCTGGCCAAGGTGTTCGGCGTCCCGGAGAGGGGCGAGAAGCTCGTCACGAGCCTCCGGGGCCGCATCGACAGGGCGACGGCGGACGTCGACGCCTCCGATGCCACCCTGCTCTACTGGTTCGCCAACGCCGAGGCCCCCTACCTCGCGGGCTGCTGCGGTGCACCCGGCGTCATCACCGGGGAACTCGGCGCGAAGAACGTCTTCGACGACACGCACGAGGAATGGCCCCAGATCAACTGGGAGACGGTCGCCGACCGCAACCCCGACGTCCTGGTCATCGGCGATCTGACCCGCAAGTCGCAGACGGCCGAGAGCGCCGAGAAGAAGATCGAGTTCCTGGAGACCAACCCCGCCACGAGGAACCTGGACGCCGTCCGGCACAAGAGGTACGTGCTGCTCAGCGGTCAGGCGATGAACCCGACCATCCGCACGGTGGAGGGCGTGGAGCGGGTCGCGGCGGGACTGCGCTCGTTCGGACTCGCGGGGTGACGAGGACCGACGACGTACCGGAGACCCGCGTGGAGGAACCCTCCGCGGACCGGACGGCCGCCGGAGCGCGCGTCCTGCGCGACGGCCTCCTGTGGAGCGCAGGAGCAGCCCTCCTGCTCCTGTCCGTCGCGGTGGCCGTCACCATCGGGCCCGCCCGCATATCCGTCCCTGACGTCTGGTCCGCCGTTGCCTCGCACCTCGGCCTCGGCGACGCGCGGCTGACGCCGATCCGCGACGGCATCATCTGGAACCTGCGCATGCCGCGCACCCTGCTCGCCGCGGTGTGCGGCGCCGGGCTCGCGGTGTGCGGCACCGTGATGCAGTCACTGCTGCGCAACCCGCTGGCCGATCCGTTCGTCCTCGGCGTCTCCTCGGGCGCGTCGACGGGTGCGGTCGTGGTCGTCGTCCTGGGCGTCGGCGGGGGAGCGGTGTCGGTCTCGGGCGGTGCCTTCGCCGGGGCGCTGTGCTCTTTCGCCCTCGTCCTGCTGCTCAGCCACACCCTCGGTGGCTCCACCGACCGGGTCGTGCTCGCGGGGGTCGCGGCGATGCAGCTCTTCTCCGCGCTCACCTCGTTCGTCGTGATGACCGCCGCCGACGCCGAACAGACCCGTGGCGTGCTCTTCTGGCTGCTCGGCTCGCTGAGCGGAGTGGGCTGGAGCGACGTGTGGATGTGCTCCGCCGTGCTGGCCGTGACCCTGGGCGTCTGCCTCTCCCACGCCCGCACCCTCGACGCCTTCGCCTTCGGCCAGGACGCCGCCGCGGCCCTCGGGGTGCATGTGGCCCGTACCCGGATCGTGCTGCTCTGCACGACCGCGCTGCTGACCGCCGCCCTCGTCAGCTCGGCGGGCGCCATCGGGTTCGTGGGGCTCGTCCTGCCGCACGCCGCCCGGGCGCTGACGGGTTCGGGGCACCGCAGGCTGCTGCCGGTGACCGCGCTCGCCGGAGCGGTCTTCCTGGTCTGGGTCGACACCCTGGCCAGGACCGTCCTCGACCCGCAGGAGGTGCCGGTGGGCGTGGTCACCTCCCTCATCGGGGTGCCCGCCTTCGTCCTGGTCCTCTACCGCACCCGGAGGAGCTCGTGACGCGGGTGGAGCACGGAACGGGAACGCCCCGCGAGGGCCTGCGGGCCGCGCGGGTCAGCCGCGAGGCCGGCGGGAGGATCGTCCTCGACGGGGTGAGCATCGCGCCGCCGCCCGGCACCACGGTCGGGCTCCTCGGGCCGAACGGCTCCGGCAAGACCACGTTGCTGCGGGTGATGGCCGGTGTGCTCGCCCCCGGCGCGGGCGTCGTCACACTCGACGGCCGCACCCTCTCCGAGACCGGCCGACGGGGCGTGGCCCGTCGTGTGGCCGTCGTCGACCAGCACGCCGTCACCCAGGTCGACCTGAGCGTGCTGGACGTCGTACGCCTCGGCCGCATCCCGCACCGGCGCGCCTGGTCCGCGCCCGGCCCCGAGGACGAGGCGGCCGTACGCGGGGCGCTCGCGCGCACCGGGCTCCAGGACCGCGCCGCGCAGTCCTGGCACACCCTGTCCGGGGGCGAGCGCCAGAGGGTCCAGATAGCCCGCGCCCTCGCCCAGCAGCCCCGCGAACTCCTGCTGGACGAACCGACGAACCACCTGGACATCCAGCACCAGCTGGAGCTGCTGGCCCTCGTCGCCGCGCTGCCCGTCACCGCGGTGGTAGCGCTGCACGACCTCAATCTGGCCGCGATGTTCTGCGACCGGGTCACCGTCATGAAGGACGGCCGCGTCGTGGCCGGCGGCACGCCCTCGGAAGTGATCACCGAGGAACTCATCGCGGACGTCTACCGGGTACGCGCGGTGGTCACGCCGGACGGGCCGGACGGACGGCCGTCGGTGCGGTTCCTGCCCGGCTGATCCGTCCGGTGGGATCAGCCGTGACGAAGGGGCGGGCCCATATCCGGGTCCGCCCCTCGCAACTGTCATGCGGCCTCTCGCCGCTGTGGGAGGGGGTCAGCGACGACGTCCCTGGCCGAACTCGCCGCCCATGTCCTTGTCGCTGCCCATCTCCTTGCCGTCCGCGTAGTCGATCTTCTCCTTGCGGAGTTCGGCGGAGACTTCCTTCTGCTCGGTGACCTTGCTGGTCTCGAGACGGACCCGCTCCACCGGGATCGCCTCCTTGCTGACGGTGGCTCGTTCGGCGTGCAGGGTGACTTCGACGTCCTGTTCGCCGAGTTCGCTCCGCCCCTTCGTGCCCACTCCCTTCTCGCCCGGCTGCAGAGGCTCGCGCACCACGCGCACCTCCTCGTGGGACACGGGCACCGTCCGCGTGACGTTCTCGGTCACCACGTACTTGTGCAGGCGCGCCCTTCCGCTCTCGTACTCCTCCGTGCCGACCTGGAGCTGCTCCTCGGACCGGATCATCTCCTCCCGGCCCCCGGCGCCCGTGGCGGACCGCTCGGCTCCGGCTCCCGCGAGCGGTCGCGACGTGGAGGACGTGTCCATGTCGCGGTGCCTGCCCGCTCCGGCACCGGTGGTGCCCATGCCGGCCGGCGTGCCGGTGGCCTTCGCCTGGCCGCCCGAGGTGGTCCGGGCCTTGCCGGCGGCACCGGCTGCCCCGGCGGCACCCGCCGCGCCCATGGCTGCGGTTCCGGTCCCGGACGTGGTGCGCGCGTCGCCGCCCGCTCCGCCGTGCCCGGCTCCCTTCCTCGTCAGCCCGTAGTGCCGGTAGAGCTCCTCCTCCTCCGATACGGAGAGGTGCGCGTCCGCGTCCACCCGAGGGGCGTCCTTGACCGTGTCCTTCGGATGCGAGACGTGCAGGTCGGAGCCCACACGGCGGGCTCCGGCAAGTGGTACGAAGCTCTCCTTCATGCCGAACATGCCGGTCTTGACCGTGATCCAGTCGGGCTTGCCGGTGTCGTCGTCGACGTACACCCGCCCCACCGTGCCGACCTTCTCCCCGTCACTGTCGTAGACGGTCAGACCGTCGAGCTCTCCGGAATCCGTGAAACCGTCAGCGGCTCCCATGGCCGATTCCTCCTCGCCCGGGCGCGTCCTGCGGGTGGGCCCAGCAGGGGAGGCGCGTCCGGCTTCCATCGCGCCTCACCCGGTTGGACGGTGCAACTTCCCGGTCCGGACGGCGGGCGGCCCAGGACACCGGGGAAGGGCGGTGGCCCCGCTCCACGCGGATATCCGCCCGCCACAGGCGTTACGCCATTCGGGTGAGCACTCGCCCGGGTGCGCCTGATGTGCGGAGCCGGCCCGCCCGTATGATCGACGCTCCGCTGCCGACCGTCGGCAGGCCGGTCACGGGGGGTGCGCCATCGGATCCGCAGGCATCCGGCTGCCCCGCCAGCGTGGCGTGCTGCTCGCCCGCCAGGAGGACGGTGCCGGGCTTCACCATCTGGTCTGGCGGCTGGGCCCCGGCTGGAGGGTGTGCAGCAGCGCGGTGCTCGGCGGCGGGATCGGCGCACGCGCCTGGATCCTGAACGCCCAGGTGCCCGGCGGCTATCCCCGGCTCGACCCGGACCGGCACCTTGCGGAGATCGCGGCGGCAGAGGATCTCGACGGCCCCGGCGCCGGACTGATGACCGCCGCGGACGTCACCGCGTACACGGTCGCCGACGACGGTGGCGTCACCGCGACCGTCACCAGCGGACTCGGCGTCCGGGGATGGGCCGCCGCCCCGGACGAGGGCGCGGACGGCCCGCTCCCCCCGGGCACCGTCAACATCGTCGTCGTCGTTCCCGTGGCGCTTTCCGACGCGGCCCTGGTCAACGCGGTGGCCACCGCCACCGAGGCGAAGGTCCAGGCACTCCTGGACGCCGGACTCGACTGCTCCGGCACTCCTACGGACGCGGTGTGCGTCGCCGCGCCCGACCCGGGAGGGCAGCCGGCCGAACCCTTCGCCGGACCGCGCTCGCGGTGGGGAGCGCGACTCGCCAGATCCGTGCACCGCGCCGTTCTGGAGAGCGCCCTGCGGCAGTCTTGAAGCCCACCGGTCCCGGGACCGTCCGCCCGACGAAGGGAACATCCATGACCACCGCGTCGCCCGCCTCCGGCACACCGACCGTCGCTGTCCTGGGCACCGGGACCATGGGGTCGGGGATGGCCCGCAGCCTGCTCAGGGACCGGATCCCCGTCCGGGCGTGGAACCGCACGCGCTCCAGGGCCGAGCCACTGGCCGGCCACGGCGCCACCGTGACGGACACGCCCGAGGAGGCGGTCCGCGGAGCCGATGTCGTCCTCACCGCGCTGAACGACGGCCCGTCCGTGGCGGAGACCCTCACCGCCGCCGCCCCGGGACTGCGAGCCGGCCAGATCTGGCTGCAGAGCTCCACCGTCGGTCTCGACGCCACGGCCGACCTGGCCCACCGGGCCGCCGCACTGGGGCTCGTCTACCTGGACGCACCGGTCTCCGGCACGAAGCAGCCCGCCGAGCAGGGCGCGCTCACCGTGTTCGTCTCCGGCCCGTCCGGTGCCCGCGCCGGTGTGCTGCCGGTCCTGGACGCCATCGGCCAGCGCACCGTATGGGTCGGGGAGGAACCGGGGGCCGCCACCCGGCTCAAGCTCGTCGCCAACACCTGGGTGATCAACATGGTCAACGGTGTGGCGGAGTGCCTCAATCTCGCCGAGGGACTCGGGCTCGACCCGCAGCTGTTCCTGGACGCCATGAAGGGCGGCCCGCTCGACACGCCCTACCTCCAGGGCAAGTCGGCGGCGGTGCTCTCCGGCGATCTCAGCCCGAGCTTCGCGCTCTCCACCGCGCTCAAGGACACGCGGCTGATCCTCGAAGCCGCCGAGGCCGCAGGGGTGCGGCTCGACCTGGTCGCCGCCTCCGCGGAGCGGTTCAGCCGGGCGGAGGCGGCCGGACACGGCGGCCAGGACATGATCGCCACGTACTACGCGGGCCGTCCCGAATGACGGGTCAGACCACGGTCACCGGGTGCCTCACCACCGCGTCGAAGAGATAACCCTGCGTGTTGTGGGCGGTGGTGGCCGGCTGCGTACGGCCCGAGCGGTCCGTCGCCCGCGCGAGCAGGACTCCGGGGCCCGCCGCCTCCGGAACCCAGTCGGCCGTCCACCGGACCCAGCTCCCGGACCGGGGCTCGTCCCGCAGCCGGGCGGGGCGCCACCGAACGCCGCCGTCGGTGCTGACCTCGACCGAACGCACCGGGCCGCCGCCCGACCAGGACCGGCCGGTCAGCAGATGCCTGCGGTGGGCCGCGAAGGAGGCGCCCTGCGCCAGCTCGAAGGCGCTCTTGAGCGTCTGGCGGGTCAGCGGCGCACTGCCCTCGGGCGGGTGTCCGGGGCCGAACAGCCGGTACAGGCCCGTGTTCCACGGACTCAGCAGCGGCTCCGCGCTCACCTCGATGTCGCCCACCCACTTGATGTTCGCGATACCCACCCAGGACGGCACGATCAGCCGGACCGGAGCGCCGTGGTCGGGCGGCAGCGGCTCGCCGTTCATCTCGTACGCGAGGATCACGTCGTCCAGCGCCTTCGCCACCGGCAGCGGTCTGCGCACCCGGCCCAGGTTCGTCCCGTCGCTGATGACCTCCGCGTCCAGGCCGCGTGGCAGTACGTCGACCGCGTGCCGGCCGATGCCCGCCCGGCGCAGCACGTCGGCCAGGCGCACACCGCGCCAGCGCGCCGTCCCGATCGCCCCCAGCGTCCACGCCGTGCCGCTGACCTGCTGGCTCTGCTGCGAGCCGAAGAAGCTCCGGCCGTTGCCCGCGCACTCGACGAACGCGGTGCGGGTGACGGACGGCAGGGCGCGCAGCGCCGCGTAGGAGAAGTCCACCGGCTCGCCGGTCAGCCCGCTGCCCCAGACCGTCAGCTTCCATCCGGCGGCGTCGAGGAGCGGTGTCGCGGTGTGGTTGCGTACGAAGAAGCGGTCGGCGGGGGTGAGCAGCCCGGTGCCGCGCAGGGCCGCGAAGTTCGTCTCGGCGTTGGTTCCGCGCAGCGTGAACAGCTCGGCGGGCAGTGGTTTCACCACTCCCGGGAGCCCCTCCGCCGCGCGGGCGGGGGTAGCGGCGGCCGGTATCAGCGGGACGGCGGCCGAGGCCGCGGCGATCAGCTTCAGCAGATCACGGCGGTCGATCCCGGCCGATCTCGCACGGCCGCGGGTCCACTGGTGGAGACGTCTCCGGTCGTAGGCGGCTTCGGACGTCGGCAGCGAACTCATGGGTGCTCCAGGGGGAAGTGGGTCAGGGGGATCAGTTCATGAACCGGACAGCAACTCCCGTACGAGGGCGCCGGTCTGGGCGGTCTCGATGAGGAAGCCGTCGTGCCCGTACGGGGATTCGATGATCCGGAGGCGGTCCGCGCCGGGCAGCAGCGCGGCGGTCTCCTCCTGCAGTGCGGGTGGGTAGAGCCGGTCCGAATCGATGCCCGCGACCAGGGCCGGCATGTCCGCCCGGCCTAGTGCCCGCGCGACCCCACCGCGGCCCCGGCCCACGTCGTGCCCGTTCATCGCCTCGGTGAGCGTCACATAACTGCCCGCGTCGAAACGGCGTACCAGCTTGGCCGCGTGGTGGTCGAGATACGACTCCACCTGGTAGCGCCCGCCCCGCGAGGGAACCTCACCGTGCTGCGCCCGGCGGCCGAACCGCGTCCCCAGCTCCGCCTCGCCGCGATAGGTGACGTGGGCGATCCGCCGGGCCAGCCCGAGTCCCCGGTGGGGCCCCGCTCCGGGCGGCGCGTCGTGGTAGCCGCCGTCCTGCCACCCCGGGTCGTTCCGGATCGCGGCGATCTGCGTGCTGCCCCAGGCGATCTGTTCGGCACCGGACGCGGCGGGCGCGGCGAGCACCAGCAGCGATCCCGTACGGCCGGGGCGGCCGACCGCCCATTCCAGCGCCCGCATGCCGCCCATCGAGCCACCGATCACCGCGGCCCACCTGTCGATCCCCAGGGCGTCCGCGAGCCGCGCCTCGGCCGCCACCTGGTCACGGACCGTCAGGTACGGGAACGCGGCGCCCCATGGGGCGCCGTCGGGCCGCCGCGAGGAGGGCCCGGTACTGCCCTGGCACCCGCCGAGGACGTTCGGCGCCACGACGTACCAGCGGTCGGTGTCCAGCGCACGGCCGGGCCCCACCAGGGCGTCCCACCAGCCGGCCGAGGGATGGCCGGACCCGGCGGGACCCGCTGCGTGACTGTCGCCGGTCAGCGCGTGCAGGACCAGCACGGCGTTGGCACCGTCCGGCGCGAGCCGGCCCCAGGTCTCGTACGCGAGCCGGACACCCGGCAGCACGGCACCGGACTCCAGCCCGAGCGGACCGTCGAGCACCACCCACGAGCGGCGGCCGGGAGGGTCCCCCTCCCGCCAGCCTCCGGCAGCCGGCGGGAGAGGGAGCGCGGGGGGAGCGGCCACCCGGTTCAGGACGCCGCCTTGGCGGCGCGGAACCCCGCCTCCAGGTCCGCCTTGAGGTCGTCCAGGTTCTCCAGGCCGACGGAGAGCCGCACCAGCCCCGCGGTGGCCCCTGTGGCGGCGAGCTGCTCCTCGGTCAGCTGGCTGTGCGTGGTGGACGCCGGGTGGATGATCAGACTTCGCACATCGCCGATGTTGGCGAGATGGCTGAACAGCTCGACCGCGTCCACGAAGCGCTTGCCGGCCTCCACCCCGTCCCGGAGCTCGAAGGCGAGCACGGCTCCGGCGCCGCGCGGCAGGTACCGCCTGCCCGTCTCGTACCAGGGGCTCGACTCGAGGCCGGCGTAATGCACCGCGGACACCTCGTCGCGGCCCTCCAGCCAGCGGGCGAGCGCCAGCGCGTTGGACGTGTGCCGCTCCAGGCGCAGGCTCAGCGTCTCCACGCCCTGGAGGAGCAGGAAGGCGGAGTGGGGCGCGAGCGCGGGGCCGAGGTCGCGCAGCAGCTGGACCCGGAGCTTCACCGCGAAGGCGCCGTGCCCGAGATCGGGCCAGTACCGCAGACCGTGGTAGCTGGGGTCGGGGGTGTGGAAGTCGGGGAAGCGCTCGGCGTGCGCGCCGAAGTCGAAGGTGCCGCCGTCCACGACGACGCCGCCGAGCGTGGTGCCGTGGCCGCCGAGGAACTTCGTCGCGGAGTGGACCACGATGTCCGCCCCGTGCTCCAGCGGCCGCAGGAGGTAGGGCGTGGGCACGGTGTTGTCGACGATCAGCGGGAGCCCCGCAGCGTGCGCCACGTCCGCCACACCCCGGATGTCGAGGACGTCTCCGCGCGGATTGCCGAGCGTCTCCGCGAACAGGGCCTTGGTGCCGGGCCGGATCGCGGCCCGCCACGCCTCGATGTCGTCCGGGTCCTCCACGAACGACACCTCGATGCCGAACCGGGGGAGCGTGTGCCGGAACAGGTTGTACGTCCCGCCGTAGAGGGACGCCGAGGAGACGACATGGTCCCCGGCGCCGGCCAGTGTCAGGAGCGCGAGAGTCTCGGCCGCCTGGCCGGAGGCGAGCGCGACGGCGGCGACTCCGCCCTCCAGAGCGGCGATCCGCTGTTCGAGGACGTCCTGCGTGGGGTTGTGGATCCGGGTGTAGATGTTGCCCGGTTCGGCCAGCGAGAAGAGGTCGGCCGCGTGCTTGGTGTCCTTGAAGACGAAGGACGTCGACTGGTAGATCGGCACCGCCCGGGCGCCGGTCGTCGGATCTGGGGCCGCGCCGGAGTGGATCTGCTTCGTCTCGAAGGACCAGGCGGCCCCGGCCTCCTGGCGCTCGTGGTCCTCGGGGGTGTGCCCCGCGGTGACGGAGTCGACGGGCTGGCTCATGTCATACCTCGCACGGTCGTTCGGAGGATGCCCGCGCGAGCACGGTGGCGACGCGGCGGCGGCGTACTGGTTACGGACGGTAGAGGCCGCCCGAGCCGGTACGGAAGCAGCTCGCCCACGTGGCCACGAAGCTGCAATGCCGCCGCAACAGAGCGTGCCGGACCGGCCCCGCGTTCCACGGGGCCGGTCCGGTACGGTGCTCGGGGTCAGTCCTGCGTGAACATCCCGCTGCGCAGCTTGCGGAGGATGCGGCTCAGCAACCGGGAGACGTGCATCTGCGAGATGCCGAGCTCATCACCGATCTGGGCCTGCGTCATCTCCTGGCCGAACCGCATGTCGATGATGCGGCGCTCCCGCGCGTCGAGGTCGCCGAGCAGCGGGGCGAGCGTGTGGAGGTTCTCCACCGCCTCCATGGCGGGATCGGGATCACCCAGAACGTCCGCGTAGGTCCGGGTGCCCGACGCGCGGCCCACCGAATCCGCGGAGTCGGCGGGCATGTCGAGAGAGCCGGCCGTGTAGCCGTTGGCCGCGACGATGCCCTCGGTGATCTCCTCCTCCTCGAGACCGAGATCCTCGGCGAGCTCCCGCACCGTGGGGTCCCGGTCGAGGTCGGCGGCCAGCCTCTCCTTGGCCTTCGCGAGGTCCACCCGCAGCTCCTGCAGCCTGCGCGGCACATGCACCGACCAGGTGGTGTCCCGGAAGAAGCGCTTGATCTCACCGACGATGTACGGGACGGCGAACGAGGTGAACTCGACCTCACGGGAGAGGTCGAAGCGGTCGATGGCCTTGATCAGACCGATGGTGCCGACCTGGACGATGTCCTCCATGTCGCCGCTGCCCCGGTTGCGGAAGCGTCCGGCGGCGAACCGCACGAGCGACAGGTTCATCTCGATGAGGGTGTTGCGGGCGTACTGGTGCTCGTGGGTGCCCTCTTCGAGCAGCTGCAGGCGGTCGAAGAAGAGCTTCGACAGCTTCCGCGCGTCCTGTGGGGCGATCTGCCCGGCGTCCTCGATCCAGGGGAGACCGTCCGGTGCGCCTGCTCGTTCCGCACCGGCGGTCTGTGCAGTGTGCACGGTCATCCCGTCACGCTCCTCAGGTTGGATGCCATGAGGTGTGGGCGCCTGCCCGGTGCGCCGCAACTCATGCACGAGAAGGCTGATTTGAGCCACACCCGTGGCGGCTTCGGCCGGAAAAGGACGTGATCGTCCTCGTGCGTCGTGGCGGCGGAGCTCCCGTGGTCGCGGGAGCGCACAGAACCGCCCCACCGGTACGGGGGAGCCCGGTGGGGCGGTCGTACCCAGAGTGCCACAGGCCGAGGCCCGTTGGGGCCGTTCCGGCCGTTCCCGTCCAGTGGCGCACGATTCGCCGCACCCGCCCGGGTGTACGCGCCGCCGGGCTCGGCCCCGGCCCCTCGCGGTGAGGGGACGGGGCGGCGGGACCGGCGCAGGTCGGAAGGTGCTCGCCCGAGTCGGAGGGGCCGCGGCGCGGCGCCCGGTGAGCGCCTTGATTGCGGGCTCGTGAACAGAACGGCGGGCCGGGAATAGGCGCGGGGCGGATCGGCATTCCATCCGTGTCGCCGGCCGCCGATTCAACCGGAGTGAGAGAGTCCATGCCCGAGGCCACACCCCTGCCCACGAACCCGTCGCCGTCGCAGGCTCCGGGCCCATCGCCGTCGCAGGCCCCTGACCCGTCCGTGGCGCAGACCCCCGCCCCTGGCCCCACGGGGTCGAGCGGGCCCGGTCCCGGCAGGGGGAGCGGAACCCCGCCCCATCCGCTGGACAACCCCGCCCGCGCCTCGCTGACCGGTCCGCACGCCCACTTCGCCGAGCGGCGCGGCCGGATCCTGCGCTACCGCCCCGACGTCACCCCCTGGCTGGCCCTGCCGGACGAGCCCGACGCACAGGACTGGGCCGACGTCGCCGCGCTCGCGGGTCCCGGCGCGTCCGTCACGCTCACCGCCTTCCGGGAGCCCCCGCCCGCCGACTGGGAGATCGTCTTCCAGGCCGAAGGCGTCCAGCTGGTCGACGACGCCCTGGACGCCGCCCCCGACCCCGAAGCGCTGCTCCTGGGGCCGGCCGACGTGCCGGAGATGCTGGACCTGGTCGAGCGCACCCGCCCGGGGCCGTTCCTGCCGCGCACCGTCGAGCTCGGCACCTATCTCGGCATCCGCCGCTCCGGCGTGCTGGTCGCGATGGCGGGCGAGAGGCTGCACCCGCCGGGCTGGACCGAGATCAGCGGCGTATGCACCGACGGGTCCGTCCGGGGCCAGGGGCTCGCGACGCGTCTCGTCAGGGCCGTCGCCCACGGCATCAGGGAACGGGGCGAGACCCCCTTCCTGCACGCCGCGGCGTCGAACACCTCGGCCATCCGGCTCTACGAGTCCATCGGCTTCACCCTGCGCCGGAGGACCGCGTTCCTGTCCGCACTCGTCCCCGAGAGCGCGGACCGGCTCGCCGACGCCAGGACCCGGGACCGGGGGACGGGTAGCTTGGAACAGGTGGGGCGTTAGGGACGAACATGCGGGAGGCCTGCCGTGGTCATGGGACTCCGGCGCCCGTGGGCGGCGCGCAGGGAACCCCTGCCCGGGGCGGATCCGGCCGAGACGGCGGCGGGCGACGCCCGGATCGGGAGCTGGGCGCTCGCGCTGTGGCTCCTCCTCCTGACGGTCGTGGTGGTCCTCCTCGACACCTTCACCGGCAACGACCTCCCCGTCATCCCGCTTCTGGTCGTGCTCCCCGCGCTGGCCTCCGTCTTCTGCACGGTCCGCCAGACCACCGGTGTGGCGGTATGGGTCACGCTCGTCGTCGTAGGGTCCCGGATCGCCTCGACCGGTGCCTTCTGGGACGTGGTCTTCCTCATCGGCTTCACCGCGCTCGCCAGCGCTCTCGGCGTGGTCGCCTGTGCCGCACGCATCCGGCACGCCACGGAGGTGGCGAGGCTGCGCTCGGCCGCCGTCGCGCTCCAGCGGCAGATTCTGCGGCCCCTGCCCATCGTCACGCGGCAGATCTGTGCCCATGGCTTCTACGAGCCGATCGAGGAGGACCGGTTCGTCGGCGGCGACATCTACGAGGTGGTGCAGTCGCCCCACGGGACCCGAGTGATCATCGGCGATGTGCAGGGCAAGGGCCTGCCCGCGATCGGCGTCGGATTCGCCGCGCTCGGCGCGTTCAGGGAAGCGGCGGTGAGGGAGCCCGAGCTCACCGCAGTGGCGGACGCGGTCGAGGACGCGGTCGTCCGGCACAACGCCTTCTCCGCCGGGACCGGTGAGGCCGAACGCTTCGTCACCGCCCTGCTGCTGGGTTTCGACGGCGGCGACCGGGTGCGGGCGGTGAACTGCGGCCATCTGCTGCCGCGGCTGCTGCACGACGGGTCGGCTTCACCGGTCGCCCTGCACCGGACGTCCGTACCCCTGGGGCTGGCCGCACTCGGAGGCGAGGCGCGCGCCGCCGAGTGGATCGGCTTTCCGCCGGGTGCCGCGCTGATGGTCTTCACCGACGGGGTGACCGAGGCGCGCGATGCCGCCGGTGTCTTCTACCCGCTCGACGAGCGGCTCGGCCGATGGGTCGGGCAGGGGCCGGACGAGGTGCTGGAGGCGCTCCAGGCCGACCTCCAGGCGTTCTCCGGCGGAGTGCGCCGGGACGATGTCGCGGTTCTCGTCCTGAACAGGCCACAGGCGGCCGAGAGCGAGGCGGGATCTCGCGGGGACCCCGCGACGAGCGCCCCCACGACGTAGCGTCCGCGCCACTCTCCTACGGAACCCTGGTGGGAGCCCGCTCGCCTGCGTCACGGGGGCCGTTTTCGCCCGGGCAGCCAGGAGCGTGTCTACAATGAGCGACATGGGTTCGTACTACTTCTTTCTCTGATTCGCGGCCGGGACGCCGCCCGCCACCCCTGACCCCCCGGGTCACGCCGTGCGCCGCAGTCCTCTCCGCCGTCCGACACCCCGCTCCCGCAGCGCGCCTCCGTCCGTGACACCGATGTGCGCGCAGCCGAGGACATGTCACTTCAGGGAAAGCACCCATGACGCTTCAGCACACCCGCGCCCAACTGACCGTTCACGACGTCTCCAAGGCCTACGGGGACCGGTCCGTCCTCGACCAGGTGTCCCTCACCGTCCGCCCCGGGGAGAAGGCAGCCGTCATCGGCGAGAACGGGTCCGGGAAGTCCACGCTGCTGCGCCTGATGGCCGGGGCGGAGGCCCCGGACAGTGGTGACGTCACCGTCAGCTTCCCCGGTGGGACCGGTTACCTCGCCCAGACCCTCACCCTCGGCCCTCGACGCACGGTCCAGGACGCCGTCGACTCCGCGCTCGCCGAACTCCGCGCCCTCGAACACCTGATCCGCGAGGCGGAGGAGGCGCTGTCCGACGGCAGCCCCACGGGCGCCCGGCTCGCCGACTACGGGGACCTGCTGACGGCGTACGAGGAGCGCGGTGGGTACGAGGCGGACGCCAGGACCGACGCCGCACTGCACGGCCTCGGACTCGGTCATCTCACCCGGGACCGCGAGCTCGGCACCCTGTCCGGCGGTGAGCAGTCCCGGCTGGCCCTGGCCTGCGTGCTGGCCGCGGCGCCGGAACTGCTGCTCCTGGACGAGCCCACCAACCACCTGGACGACGCCGCCGTCAGCTGGCTGGAGGCCCACCTCCGCGCGCACCGGGGCACCGTCGTCGCCGTGACCCACGACCGGGCGTTCCTGGAGCGGATCACGACCGTGATCCTGGAGGTCGACCGTGACCTGCGGAGCGTCTCGCGGTACGGGGACGGCTGGGACGGCTACCGCACGGCGAGGGCCGCCGCGCTCCGACGCCGGGCCCAGGAGCACCAGGAGTGGCTGGCCGAGGTCGACCGCACCGAAGAGCTGGTGAGCGCGTCCGGCCGGCGTCTCGCGGGTACCGGCAAGGACCCCATGCAGGGCTTCGGCAAGCACCGCAGGTCGCACGAGGCCAAGCTGTCGGGTCAGGTCAGGGCCGCCAGGACCCGCCTGGAGGAGTTGCGCCGCTCACCCGTCCCCGCGCCTCCCCGGCCGCTGCGCTTCGCCGCCGAGCCGGCCCTCGCCCGTACGGGTGGCCCCCCGGAGGTGGGGGCAGCCGTGGCCGAGCTGGACTCCGTCCTGGTGGGCACGCGGCTGGACGTGGCCTCCCTGCGCGTCGAGCAGGGCCGGCGGCTTCTGGTCACCGGGCCCAACGGCGCGGGGAAGTCCACGCTCCTGCGCGTCCTGGCCGGTGACCTCGCGCCGGACGCCGGGACGGTCCGGCGGCGGGGCGCGATCGGCTACCTGCCGCAGGAGCTCCCCGTCAGGCCCACCCGCCGCACCCTGCTCGCCGTCTTCGCCGCGGGCCGGCCGGGACGTCCCGACGAGTACGCGGACGACCTGCTGGCCCTCGGCCTGTTCCGCCCGGAGGACCTGACCGTGCCGGTCGCGGCCCTCTCCGTCGGACAGCAGCGCAGGCTCGCCCTGGCACGCCTGGTGACCCGCCCGGCGGACCTGCTGATCCTCGACGAGCCGACGAACCACCTCGCCCTCGGCCTCGTCGAGGAACTGGAGACCGCACTCGACCGGTACGCGGGAGCCGTCGTGGTCGTCTCGCACGACCGGAGCTTCCGCGGCCGCTTCACCGGCGAGCGTCTCGAACTCCGGGCGGGCCGCGCCGTGAAGGGCTCAGGAGCCTATCCCTCCGAGGGCGGGCGGCCCTCCCGTACGTAGGCGAGCAGCCGCTCCACGAAGACACGCTGACCAGCCACCAGCCGTTCGTGCGCCTCGTCCGGTGTGCACCAGGCGAAGCGGTCCATCTCGGGGAACTCCTCCAGCACACCGGACCCCTTCGGCCACTCCATGGTGAAGGTGCCCGGGACCGCTTCGCCGGGGTCCAGCCAGGCTTCCACGGCCCACACGGTCACGGTCTTGCCGCCGGACTGGCGCGCCTCGCCCAGCGGCACCCAGGCTCCGTCCGGGAGGGGCAGCCCGAGCTCCTCCCCGAACTCCCGGCGTGCGGCGGCGGCAGGCTCCTCGTCCGGTCCGTACTCGCCCTTGGGAATGGACCAGGCCGCCGCCTCACGCCGGGCCCAGAACGGCCCGCCCATGTGGCCGATCAGTACCTCGGCGTCCCGCCGGCCGTCCTCGCCGTGGACGACCCGGAAGAGCAGGATCCCCGCGCTGCGCTTGGCTGTCGACATGTCGTCAAGTGTGCGGTGCGATCGCCCGGATGACCACCGGTCGGCTGCCGCTCCCCGGGGAGGCCCGGGACCACCGGGTCACTCCTTCGCCGCACGCTGTTCCGCCTGATGTCCCTGTTGTCCTCTGGTGCGTCCCACCCAGCCCGGTCATGCTGTCCGCCGACAGCGCATTCCGCGCGCAATCCGCTCCGCACCAGGAGGATTTGTGGGCCCTGGCACCTTCCGCACCGCCGCCCTGCGGCCACTCGTGCTGCTGGCGACCGTGTCGGCGATGGCGGCCGGAGCCGTCGCGCCCGCAGCCGCCGACTCGACGCCTGACCCCCGCCCGCACACCACCGCCGAGATCCTCAGACCTGTCGCCCCACCGGCCGCGAGCGGCCCCTCCGGGGCGGCGAGATCCGTCGTGGACGGCGACGGCATCGAGACCGCCCGCGCGTCCCGCCCCGTCGCGCCCGGAGTCCGGCTGAGCTCGTACGACCGGCTCGAGTCCGACAAGTGGCTACGGGTCGACAGCCTCTCCGTCGATCTGGACGGCAGCGGAGTGCAGGCCGACTACCTCTCCTCGGGCAAGGTCGCGGACCGGCGCCCGGTCTCCGAGCTCGCAGCCGGGCACGACCCGGGGCCGGGCCGCCGGACCGTCGCCGCGATCAACGCCGACTTCTTCGACATCAACCAGACCGGCGCGCCCCTGGGACCCGGTGTGGAGAACGGCCGGACGGCCCACTCGCCGGCCCCGGGTGTCAACCGCGCGGTCGGCATCGGGCCGGGCGACGCGGGCCGCGTCCTCGACCTGTACTTCGAGGGCGCGCTGACCCTTCCCTCCGGCCGGCATACGCTCGCGGCCTACAACGCGGCGGACGTACCGGCCCGGGGAGTGGGCGCGTACACCTCGGCCTGGGGCAGCGCCGACCGCGCGCTGACCGTCGACGGCGCGGGGCCGGTCGCCGAAGTGGCGGTGCGTGACGGCAAGGTCGCCTCGGTGTCGGACACACCGGGATCGGGACCCGTGCCCGAGGACACGGTGGTCCTCGTCGGCCGCGAGGCCGGGGCCGGACTGCTGAGCGCGCTGGAGCCCGGTGACCCGGTCGGCATCGAGTACCGGACACGCACCGACGGCGGAGCCGTGCCGCGCACCGCGGTGGGCGGCCGGGAGCTCCTCGTCGTGGACGGAGCAGCGCAGAACCACGACGGAGAGGGCAACAACACCGCGGCGCCCCGCACCGCCGTCGGGTTCTCCAAGGACGGCCGGACCATGCAGGTCGTCACCGTCGACGGCCGGCAGACGGACAGCGGGGGCGTCACCCTCACCGAGCTCGGCGAGATGATGCGCGGTGCCGGTTCGTACAGCGCCCTGAACCTCGACGGCGGAGGCTCCTCCACCCTCGTCGCACGTAAGCCGGGCAGCGACGCGCTCCAGGTCGAGAACAGCCCGTCCGACGGCAGCGAACGCACCGTACCCAACGGTCTCGCCCTGACGGCCCCCGACGGCAGCGGACGGCTCGACGGGTTCTGGGTCGAGACCCGTACGCCGGCCGGTGCGGCCCCCGGCGACGACCCGGTCGGCGGCGGTCACCCCGAGCGCGTCTTCCCCGGCCTGACCAGGCAGCTCACGGCAGCCGGCTACGACGAGACGTGCGGTCCCGCGGAGGGCGCCCCGCGCTGGCGCGTCGTCAGTCCGGCTGTGGGCGACGTCGATGCGCGGGGCACGTTCACCGCCCGTCGCGGCGGCACGACCGACGTGCGGGCGGAAAGGGCAGGCGCCCACGGCGAGACCCGGCTCACGGTCCTGGACCGGCTGGACCGGATCCGGTCCACCACCGCGCGCGTCGGACTGGCGGACGAGGAGGCCGCCGGCGCCTTCGGCATCGTCGGGCTCGACGCCCACGGCACGAGCGCGCCCGTCGAGCCGGCCGACATCACCCTCGACTACGACCGCACCCTGTTCACCGTCGACGACGACGGCAAGGGCTCCTTCACCGTCCGGTCGCTCACCGGCTCCGGAGCGGGACGGATCACCGCCACCGTGGCGGGCGTCAGCACCACGCTCGCGGTGAGCGTCGGTCTCACCGAGCAGGCCGTGTCCGACTTCGACGACGCGGCATCCTGGAAGTTCAGCCAGGCCCGCGCGGACGGCTCACTCGCCGCGACACCCGAGGGGCACACCGGAACCGGCCTCCGGCTCACCTACGACTTCACCCGGTCGACGGCGACACGCGCCGCCTACGCAGCCCCGCCGCAGCCCGTCGTCGTGCCCGGGCAGCCGCAGGCGTTCACCCTGTGGATCAAGGGGGACGGCAACGGCGCCTGGCCGACGCTGCACTTGAAGGACGCCGCCGGCTCCGACCAGCTGCTGCGGGGGCCCTACATCACCTGGACCGGCTGGCGGCAGGTCACCTTCGCCGTGCCGCCGGGCGCGGCGACGCCGTTGTCGGTGTCGCGCTTCTACCTCGCCGAGACGGCCGCGGCCCGGCAGTACACCGGTGAGGTCGTCATCGACGACCTCACCGCCCAGGTCCCACCCACCGTGGAGCTGCCCGGACAGCCGCGGCACGCGGACCCGTTGATCGACCCCGCCGCGGTGACCGAGGGCCGTGACTGGCAGTTCGCGGTGATGTCCGACGCCCAGTTCGTCGCACGCGACCCGGACAGTGCCATCGTCTCGCAGGCACGCCGCACCCTGCGCGAGATCAAGGCGGCGGCGCCCGACTTCCTGGTCGTCAACGGCGACCTCGTCGACGAGGGGTCGCCCGCGGACCTCGCCTTCGCCCGCCAGGTCCTCGAGGAGGAGCTCGGTGACGCGCTGCCCTGGTACTACGTGCCGGGCAATCACGAGGTGATGGGCGGGAAGATCGACAACTTCATCACACAATTCGGTCCGGCCCAGCAGACGTTCGACCACAAGGGCACCCGGGTCCTCACGCTCGACACCTCCTCCCTCAGCCTGCGCGGCGGCGGCTTCGCCCAGATCAAGGAGGTGCGTGCCCAGCTGGACGCGGCGGCGAAGGACAGGTCCGTCGGCTCCGTGATGCTGATCGAGCACGTGCCGCCGCGCGATCCGACCGTGCAGAAGGGGAGCCGGCTGAGCGACCGCAAGGAGGCGGCGCTCGTCGAGCGGTGGCTCGCCGACTTCCGGCGTACGACGGGCAAGGGCGCGGCCCTCGTCGGCAGCCACGTCGGCGTCTTCCACGCCTCGCACGTCGACGGCGTTCCCTATCTGGTCAACGGGAACTCCGGCAAGGCGCCGGCCGGACCCGCGGACCAGGGAGGATTCACCGGCTGGTCCCTGATCGGCGCCGACCGGGTGGCGCCCGCCGAGCAGGCGGCGGCGCGTCTGGCGCCGTGGCGGGGCGGACCCGACTGGCTCTCCGTCCAGACCCGTGCGCACGTCGACGAACTGGCCCTGGACGCCCCCTCCACGCTCGTCGCGGGGGAGCGCACGAAGGTCGGCGCGCAGGTGGTCCAGGGAACGCGGACCGTGCCGGCCGCCTTCCCGCTCAGCGTGGACTGGACCGGATCCCCGAACGTCCGCATCGGAGAGACGGGCGGTGCCCGCGGACGCCACATCGCGACGCTTGACCCGGCCACGGGCACGCTCACCGCGCTCCGGCCGGGCACCGTCACGCTCGCGGTGACCGTCAACGGTGTCACCCGGCAGGCGCAGGTCCGGATCGCCGCCGGGGCGGTGAGGCCCGCCGCCTGACGCCCCGTCGCGCACCGAGCCGCCGTACGGCTCCCGGACCCGGCCCGGGAGCCGTACGGCGGCGGTTCCGGGCCGTTCCCGCACCGCGGCCCGTTGCTCTCCTCGGCCGTCAGCACCGTCAGCACCGTCAGCACCGTCAGCACCGTCAGCACCGTCAGCACCGGCGGCACCGGCGGCAACCGCGGCAACGGCGCGTCGGCCGAGCCGTGCACGCCCGGGGCCTGCCGGGCGCGTCTCGCGGCGAACCCGTGATCCGGCAGGGCCGCCACCGACGTCAGGACCGCCGACAGCGGCACCCTGCGCCGACCGACCCTCCCCGCGGGGGCGCCCGGCGCAGTCCTTCACGCCTTCCGGTAGCCGTAGGCGTCCGAGGCGGCCGCCTCCACGGTCTCCAGATCGCCCCCCGCCGACGCGGTCACCAGCGCGGCGACCGCGCCCTCGACGAACGGAGCATCCACCAGCCGCGCCCCGTCCGGCAGTTCGTCGCCCTCCGCGAGCATGGACTTCACCGTGAGGACGGCGCTGCCGAGGTCCACGAGCAGTGCCACCCCGACGCCCCGGTCGACCGTCCTGGCCGCCTCGGCGATCAGTTCCGTACTGGTCCCCAGGCCTCCGGCCGAGGTGCCTCCCGCCGCCGCCACCGGAGCTGTCGCGCCACCGGCCGCCAGGCCCTTGGCCAGCTCGGCCACGGCCTCCGCGACCAGTCCGCTGTGCGAGACCAGCACGATCCCGACCTGCTCCTCCTCGCTCACGCGTCGCCACCGCCGCTCGCTCCGGCGGTCTCGGCGAGCGCCCCCACCAGCAGCGCGGACGAGGCGGCGCCCGGATCCTGGTGTCCGATGCTGCGCTCGCCCAGATAGCTGGCCCTGCCCTTGCGCGCCTGCAGCGGCACGGTCTCCAGGGCACCGGCCAGCGCCGCCTCCCGCGCCCGGTCGAACGAGGCGCCCACCACGGCGACCGCCGGGAGCAGCGCGTCGAGCATCGTCTTGTCGCCCGCCTTGGCCCCGCCGAGCTCCGCCACCGCGGTGACACCCGCCCCGAGGGCCTCGGCCAGCTGTTCCTGTGTCACCTCCTGCGCGTCGCCAAGAGCCTTCCCGGTGCGGCGCAGCAGCGTCCCGTACAGCGGCCCGGAGGCTCCGCCGACCGTCGAGATCAGATGTCGGCCCGCCAGCGTCAGCACCGAGCCCGGCGTGGCGGGGGCCTCCTTGCCGAGGACGTCGCCGACCGCCGAGAAGCCGCGCCGCATGTTGCTTCCGTGATCGGCGTCCCCGATCGCGGCGTCGAGCTCGGTCAGCCGGTCCGCCTCCCGGTCCATGGCAGCCGCGGTGGCGGCCATCCAGCGACGGAAGAAATCGGTGTCGAGCACAAGATCTCCTGTTCCTCACACACGGTGGAAAGTACGTTCACCGGCCCCAGCGGAGGGCGGGCGTCTCTACCGGCGCGTCCCAGAGCCGCACCATCTCCTCATCCACCTGGCACAGCGTCACCGAACAGCCTGCCATGTCGAGCGACGTCACGTAGTTCCCCACCAGCGTACGAGCCACCGTCACACCCCGCTCCGACAGCACCCGCCGCACCTCGGCATTGAACCCGTACAGCTCCAGCAGCGGCGTCGCGCCCATGCCGTTGACCAGTAGCAGCACCGGTCCGCTCGGCCGCAGATCCTCCAGCACCGCCTCGACCGCGGCGTCGGCGATCTCCGCGGACGTCATCAGCGGGCGGCGTTCCCGGCCCGGCTCACCGTGGATCCCGATGCCCAGTTCCAGCTCGTCCGCAGGCAGGTCGAACGTCGGTGTGCCCTTCGCCGGAGTGGTGACGGAGCTGAGCGCCACGCCGAAGCTCCGGGAGGACTCGTTCACCCGCCTGGCCATGGACTCCACCCGCTCCAGAGGCGCGCCCCCGTCGGCCAGGGCACCGGCGATCTTCTCGACGAACAGCGTGGCCCCCGTGCCGCGCCGGCCCGCCGTGAACGTGCTGTCGGCCACCGCCACGTCGTCGTCGACCAGGACCCGGGCGACCTGGACGCCCTCCTCCTCCGCGAGCTCGGCGGCCATGTCGAAGTTCAGCACGTCCCCGGTGTAGTTCTTCACGATGAACAGCACCCCCGCGCCGCTGTCGACGGCGGTGGCGGCCCGGACCATCTGATCGGGCACGGGCGAGGTGAAGACCTCCCCGGGGCAGGCCGCGGACAGCATCCCGGGCCCGACGAACCCGGCGTGCAGAGGCTCGTGCCCGGACCCGCCGCCCGACACCAGTCCCACCTTCCCGGCCACCGGGGCATCGCGCCGGACGACGAGTCGGTTCTCGACGTCCACGACGAGTTCAGGGTGTGCTGCGGCGATTCCGCGCAGTCCGTCCGCGACGACGGTCTCCGGGGCGTTGATGAGCATGCGCAACTGTTCCTCCAGGGAAGAGCGCGCCGACCGGGCGATCGTTGTGACCGGTCGGCAGCGTGGATACCGGTCGACTTCTCTCAGGTGCGTACGGCGACCAGTATCGAAGAGACACGGGTGATCGGGAAGCGACTCGACGGAACGGGACCTTCCGGTCCTGGCTGCGAGGCAGGAGCCCCGGCCGTCCCGGCCGTTCTTACGGTCCGGTGACGTGGGCGTGCCGTGCCGCCCTCCCGGCCTCCCGTCGGCCTAGCGTGGCGGCCATGCGCGTACTGGTCACCGGCGGAGCCGGCTTCATCGGGTCACACATCGTCCAGGCCCTCGTCTCCGGCGGGCACGAGCCCGTCGTCCTCGACGCACTGCTGCCCTCCGCGCACGGACCGGCCGGGGCGGGAGCCGTCCCGGCCGGAAAGCTTCCGCCCGGTGTCCGGACGACCGTCGCGGACGTACGGGACAGGGACGCGGTCGCCCGGGTGCTGTCCGGGATCGACGCGGTGTGCCACCAGGCCGCGATGGTCGGCCTGGGCAAGGACTTCGCGGACGCGCCGGAGTACGTCGGATGCAACGACCTCGGCACCGCTGTCCTGCTCGCGGAGATGGCCGCGGCCGGGGTCCGCGGCCTGGTGCTCGCCGGGTCGATGGTGGTCTACGGCGAAGGACGGTACGACTGCCCCCGGCACGGCACCGTCCGGCCCGGCCCGAGGACGCCGCCCGATCTGGACGCAGGCCGGTTCGAGCCGCTGTGCCCCGGCTGCGGCGCCGAACTGGTGCCCGGCCTCGTCACCGAGGACGCGGCCGCGGATCCCCGGAACGTGTACGCGGCGACCAAGCTCGCGCAGGAACACCTCGCCGCCGCCTGGGCGCGGGCCACAGGTGGGCGGGCCGTCTCGCTGCGGTACCACAACGTGTACGGCCCCGGCATGCCGCGCGACACCCCCTACGCCGGTGTCGCCTCGTTCTTCCGCTCGGCACTGGCCCGGGGCGAGGGGCCCCGGGTGTTCGAGGACGGCGGTCAGCGGCGCGACTTCGTGCACGTGCGCGATGTCGCCGCGGCCAACGCGGTGGCGCTCGCGGCCCTGGGGGAGCGCGGGCCGGGGACGTTCGACGCGTACAACACCGGCAGCGGCTCACCTCACACCATCGGTGAGATGGCCCGGGCGCTGGCCGCGGCCCACGGTGGTCCCGACCCCGTGGTCACCGGTGAGTACCGGCTCGGGGACGTCCGGCACGTGACCGCGGACTCGCGCAGACTCCGCGAGGAGCTCGGCTGGAAGCCGGAGACGGACTTCGCCGCGGGGATGCGGGAGTTCGCCACCGCGCCGCTGCGCGGCGCCGGAGAACCACGCGCGCAGGGCGAAGCGCGCTGAGAGCGGAGGCTCAGCCGCCCGCCCGGGCGACGACAGGCGTTCCGCCGGCCGCCGCCGGGAGCGTGACCTCGAAGCAGCAGCCGCCCGTCACATTGCGTACGTCCGTCCGGCCGGAGTGCGCCTCGACGATCCCGCGGACGATGGCGAGCCCGAGGCCCGCGCCCGCCGGCGGGGTCCTGGCGTGGTTGCCCCGCCAGCCCGTGTCGAACACGCGCGCCAGGTCCTCGTCGGGGATCCCGCCGCACCCGTCGGTGACCGAGAGCACGACGCCGTCCGGTGAGCGCCGCGCGGCCACCGCGACCGTTCCGTCGGCGGGCGTACGGCGGATCGCGTTGATCAGGAGATTGCCCATGACCCGGCTCATCTCCTTGCTGTCGACCTCCACGGGCACGGCGTCGATCCGGTCGCCGACCAGGCGTACGCCGTGTTCGCGGGCCAGCGGATGGGCCCCGGCGAGGGCGTCGCCCACCAGGTCGTGGGCGGAGACCCGGGTGGGCGCCAGGGTGAGCGAACCCGCGTGGATCCGGGAGAGTTCGAAGAGGTCACCGACCATGTCGTTCATGCGCTCCACCTCCTTCCGGATCTGGCGCAGGTAACGGCCGGAATCGACGGCCAGACCGTCCTCCAGCGCTTCGGACATGGCACGCAGTCCGGTCAGAGGGGTCCGCAGATCGTGCGAGATCCACGCCACGAGTTCCCGGCGCGACGTCTCCAGCGCACGCTCCCGCTCCCGGGAGTTCTCCAGCTTGGCGCTGGTGGCCGCCAGTTCGCGTGTGAGCGCGGCCAGTTCGGCGGTGGCCTGCTCCGCCGGGGCGGCGAAGGTGCCTCCGTCCCCGAAGGAGCGGGCGGCCAGCGTCAGGTCACGGCTTCTGGCGGCCACCCAGCGGCCCAGCAGCACCGCGGTCGCGAGGGAGACCACGGCAGCCATCGCGACGACCGTCGTCACCACCGTCAGATCGTGCGGGGAGAGGAACATCGCCCAGGCCACGGTGAGGGTCCCGGCGAGCATGGCCGTCACGGCGACGGAGGCGACGACGGTCAGGGAGACCGCCAGGGGGCGGTGGCGGAGCAGCCGCAGGGCGAGCGCGCCCAGCAGTCCCGCCGTGGCGGCGCCGAGGAAGGCGAACATCGCGATGAGGAGGATGTCGGTCACGCGCTCAGCTCCCGGCAGAGGGGTCGGCCGGCAGGTCCAGGCGGTACCCCACACCCCACACCGTCCGGATCAGGCCGGGGCGGGCGGGGTCGTCCTCGACCTTCCCGCGCAGACGGCGCACGTGCACCGTCACCGTCGACAGATCGCCGAAGTCCCAGCCCCAGACCTCCCGCATCAGCTCCTCACGGGTGAACGCCTGGCCGGGGTGGCCGAGGAAGAACGCCAGCAGGTCGAACTCGCGCAGCGTGAGGGCGAGGTCCGTGCCGTCGCGGGTCGCACGGCGGGCCGAGGGATCCAGGCTGAGCCCGGCGCCCCCGAGGACGGCGGGGGAGCGGTCTCCGGCCCGGCGTCCTCGACGCAGGACGGACTCGACGCGCAGCACGAGTTCGCGCGGGCTGAACGGCTTGGTGACGTAGTCGTCCGCCCCGGTCTCCAGGCCGAGGATCCTGTCGTCCTCGTCACCGCGGGCGGTGAGCATGATGACGGGCACCGCCGCGTGCGCGCGCATCCGACGGCACACCTCGAAGCCGTCCATGCCGGGCAGCATCAGGTCGAGAACCACGAGATCGGGCCGCCGCGCCGTGAAGCGGGCGAGGGCCGCCGGTCCGGCGTCCGCCCGTTCGACGTCGTAGCCCGCACGCTCCAGATACCCGGTGGCGACCTCGGCGACGGTCGGATCGTCGTCCACGACGAGCACGCGTCCGCGCGACGCGCCGTCGCCGGGGGCGGGGCCCGGCGACGACGCTTCACGCGTGTGCGGAGCGGAGGAGATGTTCTGCATGCCGCCCACTGTGGCACTCCGGGCCGCCCGGACGGACGGCTCACGGCCGCCACACGGTCGACGTCCACGTTTCGTAAGAACCTGAAGACCGAAATGCCCGTTTCTGCTCCGTAGGGTGATCGACGTGACCGACATTTCTCCGGCTGACGCCACAGACCCCGTCCGCGCCGACATCGTGCTGCCCTGTCTCGACGAGGCCGCGGCCCTGCCCCTGGTGATGGCCCGTATCCCGGCCGGATGGCGGGCCATCGTGGTCGACAACGGTTCCACGGACGGGTCGGCGGAAGTCGCCCGCTCCCTCGGCGCGACCGTCGTGCACGAACCGCGCCGCGGCTTCGGCGCCGCCTGCCACGCCGGACTGCTCGCCGCCGAAGCGGAGTACGTCTGCTTCTGCGACTGCGACGGTTCCCTCGACCCGGCCCTGCTGCCCGGCTTCGTGCGCCGGATCGCCGAGGGGGAGTGCGACCTGCTCCTCGGCAGACGCCGCCCGACGGGCCGCGGTGCCTGGCCCCCGCACGCCCGGGCCGGCAACTTCGCCCTGTCCCGGATGCTCCGCGGCCGCACCGGCCTCCGGCTGCACGACCTCGGGCCGATGCGGGCCGCACGGCGGGAGGCGCTGCTGGCACTGGACCTGACGGACCGACGCAGCGGCTACCCGCTGCAGATGGTGGTGCGTGCCTCGGACGCGGGGCTGCGCGTCGCCGAGACGGACGTGCCGTACGTGCCCAGAACCGGGACGTCCAAGGTCACGGGTACGTGGCGCGGGACCTGGCACGCCGTACGGGACATGCGCGCGGTGCTGCGGGAGCCGCAGCGGCCGGCCGTGCGCGACGTCCGGGCGGAGGTGTCACGATGAGGGTGGCCCCGCTTCCCACCGGAGCGACGACGCTCCTGGTCATCGCGAAGGAGCCGGTTCCCGGCCGCGTGAAGACCCGCCTCACACCGCCCTTCAGCCCGGAGGAGGCGGCCGAGCTGGCCGCCGCCTCCCTCGAGGACACCCTGCGGACCGTGCTCACCCTGCCCGCCCTGCGGCGCGTCCTCGTCCTCGAGGGGAGCCCCGGCCCCTGGCTGCCCGAGGGCTTCGACGTGGTGCCGCAGAGCGTCGGCACGCTCGACCGGCGGATCGCCGAGGCGTTCGGCGGGTGTACGGGACCGGCCCTCCTCATCGGCATGGACACCCCTCAGATCACCGCCCCCCACCTCGCACCCGCGCTCGCCCCCGACGCCTGGGACGGCTGCGACGCCTGGTTCGGACCCGCCGAGGACGGCGGCTTCTGGGCACTGGGCATGGCCGCGCCCGACCCCGGGCTCGTACGGGGCGTCCCGATGTCCCTCCCGTACACGGGAGGACTCCAGCGTGCCCGACTGGCGGACGCGGGCCTCACCGTCCGGGACCTCGCGGAACTGCGCGACGTGGACACCGCCGACGACGCCCTGCGTGTCGCCGGCGAGGCCCCCGACGGACTGTTCGCGGCCGCACTCTCCCGTCTGGGCCGGCCGGTGGTCCGATGAGCACGGTGACACCCGCCCCGGGCCCGGGCCACGCCGCCTGGGCTACCGACCCGTACGCCCAGGCGCTGAGCAGGGGCCGCGGCCCGCTCTTCCTGCGCCGGGCGGACGGCTGGCTGCTGCCGCTGGACGTCGAACGCTGGTGCGCGGACGCCGACGACGCCGACCTGTCGGCGCTCCGCCGCAGCGAGGGCCCCGTCATCGACATCGGCTGCGGCCCGGGCCGGCTGGTCGCGGCGTTGGCCGCGCGGGGGCACCGCGCCCTGGGCATCGACGTGAGCGAGGCGGCGATCGGACACACCGAGCGGCTCGGCGGATCCGCGCTCCGCCGGAGCGTCTTCGAACCGCTGCCGGGCGAGGGCCGCTGGGGCACCGCTCTGCTCATCGACGGGAACATCGGGATCGGCGGCGACCCCCGGGCGCTGCTCCGCCGGGTCGCGTCCCTGCTCGCGCCCGGGGGACTGCTCATCACCGAGGCGGCACCGCACGACGTGGACGAGCACGTCCAGGTGCGGCTCGACGACGGCAGGGGGAACGCCGGAGCCGCTCCCCATTTCCCCTGGTCGCGGGTAGGTGTGTCCGCCCTGCTCGGTTACGCGCGGCCGGACGGCTGGAAACCCGTGGATCAGTGGGAGGCCGACAGCCGTCCCTTCCTGGCCCTGCGCCGCTCGCGAACGGTCCGCAGCACGAGCCAGAGGGCCGACACGGAGAACAGCGCGGCCGTGATCAGCAGCCAGTTCCCCAGGAACCTGTCGGACGACATCCCGCTCGCCAGTTCGTAACGCTCCGAGCCGCCCACGATCAGCGGGAACCACACGAGCAGGAGCAGTACGGACAGGAGGAGCGGCACGCGCACGAAGTTGACCACACCGGACCGTCGCGCGCGGGACACCCGCAGCGCGCGGTCCGCGGACGAGTAGAGGGGCAGCAGCACCAGGTCGTGGGCGAACGCGGCTCCGATGAACCAGACCAGGATCAGGAAGGTGTCCCCGTCCAGCAGCCGCACCCCCGCATAGCCCGCGAGGGCGAGCGACGCGGCCATCAGCAGCAGATGCAGGGGGCCTTCGCCATACCAGCGGCGGAACAACCTCATCACAGCTCTCCGAACGTCAGACGGGTCACCCATTTGGTGTTCATCACACCGGGGGCGGCGGGCACGATGACGCGCGCCGGGTAGCCGTGGTCCGGCGACAGCGCCTCACCGTTGACGCCCAGCGCCAGCAACGACCGGGCGTCGCGCACCTGGTTGTCCCGGAGCGCGACCGTCCGGAAGGGCCCGCTGCGCTGGAGGGACTCCACCAGCACCCCCGGCGGGTCGTCCGGGAAGCCCGCGAGCGCGGCGAGATCGCGCAGCCGCACCCCGCGCCACCACTGGTCGGACGTCGACCAGCCCTCCACACACGCGATCGGCAGGGCCGCGCTGAACTGTTCCATGGCAGCGAGCCGATCCCGTGACAGGCGGACCTCCCCGGCAGGTCCGACCAGCGTGAGCCGCCAGCGCTCCCCCGTGTCGGCCAACACGATGCCGGCCTTCGCGGCGGTCTTGTTGATCTGGAATCCGTTGGGCCCCGGCCCCGGTTCGGCGCCGCCGCGAGGCGTCAGCAGCGCGGTCGGCCGCAGCGGGTCGAAGCTCCGGCCCGCCGAGGTCAGAAGGAGGAGGAGCGACCCCGTCCCCACGATCGTCAGGGCGCCACGCCGCGAGACGGTCGGCTCCGCCGGATCCGGCGAGGCGAGTTCGTCCTTCTCCGCCGGAGGGATCCCGTCACGCAGCACGCGCAGCGCCCGGGGGAGCTTCAGCGCGGTATGGGCGGCGAACGCGGCGAAGAAGACCCACGCCCCGTAGAAGTGCAGAGGATAGAACGAACCCGGGAAGACGTACTCCAACTGGATGTTGAGCAGCCCGGTGAGGAACTCGAAGAGGGCACCGCCCACCAGCAGCAGCAGGGAGACGCGCTCCAGGGCGTGTCCCACCGACCGTGCCGGCGGCAGCCGGAAGAGCTTCGGGATCACCGACCACAGTTTGGCCAGCAGCACCGGCACGAGCACGATGCCGAGCGTGACGTGCACCCCTTGGTTCAGGCGGTACAGCCAGTGGGGCCCCGTGGGCCAGTCGAACAGGTAGAAACCCAGCCACCCCTTCGCCGGAGTCTTGTCGTTCACGGCGGCCAGATCGGGGTTGTACGCCGCGTACGACAGCAGACCCGTCACGAACAGCAGGGTCAGACCTGCGAGGAGCACCACACCGAGAACGGCCGTGAACCTGACCCCGCGCACCGGACTGCGCCAGAAGGCGGGCTCGGTGGGCAGGGGCAGGGAGGAGAGGTGTGCTGCGGCTTTCCGACGTGTGTCGCCCATGAGGCCGACGTTATGCCGGGGACAACGCTCCGAGCCGGTTACGACTCCTGACGAAAGTCTGACGTCGCCGTCCGTCCGGCGGTGTGTCCGCGGCGCAGGATCTGACGGTTGTGTGACGCGGCGGCGTCGTACCGCCTCAGAGGCCCTCCCGATGCGTAGCGTGCCTGCGTGACGACCGAGGAACGCAGCGACCCCGTCCGGGCACTCGACCCCACCGGACCCGCCCGCCCCACCACGCGCGTGGGCCGTACCGGCCACCGCCGGGACCTGACGGCCGCGGCCGCGGGAGCCGTGCTGGTGGCCGTGGCCTGTGTCCTGGGATGGGCCGTCCAGGAGAGCAACGGCAGCCTGCAGGTCCACTGGCCTCCGCTCCTGGCCTCCTGGGATCCGCATCTCGGCCCGGGCACACCCGCCGCGCTCGCCGTGGCGGTGGCGGTCGTCGCGTACGGTCCCCGCCTGGCCGCCCGGCTCCCCTGGCGCCGTCTGCTCCTGGGCTCCTGGGCCGTCTCCGTGTCCTGGATCCTCTCGCTGGCCCTCATCGAGGGCTGGTACCGGGGAGTCGCCCGCAGACTGACCACCAAGCACGAGTACCTGCGGGTGATCGACCGCTTCGACGACGTGGGAGCCGCCCTGCGCGGATTCACCGACCACATCGTGATCGGCCCGCCAGGCAACTGGCCGGCCCACGTCGCCGGGCACCCGCCGGGCGCCACCCTCACCTTCGTCGGCCTGGACCGGATCGGACTCGGGGGCGGGGCCTGGGCGGGGATCTGGTGCATCGTGCTCGGCGGCTCCGCCGCGGTGGCCGTCCTGGTCGCCCTGCGCGCCCTGACGGGCGAACACCTCGCCCGGCGTGCGGCGCCCTTCCTCGTCCTCGCCCCCTTCGCGGTCTGGACCGGCACCTCGGCGGACGGCTACTTCGCCGCTGTCGCCGCGTGGTCCGTGGCCCTGCTGGCGCTGGCCGCCACCCGCACCACCCGGTTCCCCGCGGCCGCCGGGCTCGGCGCCGGACTCCTCTTCGGCTTCACCTGCTACCTCAGCTACGGTCTGACGCTCGCCGCGGCCCTGCTCGTCGCGGTCCTCGCGATCACCCGGACGGCACGCCCGCTCGGTCCGTTCCTGCTCGGTGCCCTCGCGGCTCCGGTGGCCTTCACGGCAGCGGGGTTCAACTGGTGGGAGGCCTACCACCTGCTGGTCGAGCGCTACTACCAGGGCGCGGGCGGCGTCCGGCCCTACTCCTACTGGGTCTGGGCGAACCTCGCCTGCACGACCCTCGCCGTGGGCCTCGCCACCCTCGCCGGTCTGCGCCGTACGGCGGCTGCCGCCCCCGCCGCCGTACGCGCCCTGCCCTCCGGCACCACGACCGCCGTGCAGCGGCTCGCGCTCGTCACCCTGACCGCGCTCCTGGCACTCCTCGTCGCCGACCTGTCCGGGATGAGCAAGGCGGAGACCGAACGCATCTGGCAGCCGTTCATGGTCTGGCTGCTGCCGGCCGCCGCCCTGCTGCCCGACACGGGCCGGCGCGGCTGGCTCACCGCCCAGGCCGTCCTCGCGCTGCTGATCAACCACCTGTTGTGGACCGGATGGTGAGGAGGCGTGCGGCGACGCCCCGCCTGCCTGCCTGCCTGCCTCCGCGGCGGTGGCCGCGTCGCCCTCAGCGCGCGCCGGCCAGCCACGCGTCGAAGGTCAGGCCGCCCCGCGGTCCGGGCCCCGTCGGTAACTGCCCGTTGCCCGCCATGGCCGCGCCCGTGGCGCCGGGAACTCTCGCCGGCACCATCAGCCTGCGCTCGTGACGGGCCGCGAGCAGCCGGCGCGCCAGGTCGACGAGCTGCTCGACCCGCGGCCCCGCGAGCTCCGGTGCCGGTACACCGGCGTGTGCCCGGGAACACCGTTCCCGGGCAGACGCCTTCCGACTCCGCGCACCTCCACGACGGGGCCGCCGCCGCGGATGTGACATCGCGGGCGACCCGGCTCAGTAGCGCACGCAGAACTCACGGTCGGTCAGCCACTGGCCGAACCAGTCGCTCAGCGGAACGGTGATGCACCATCCCGGCTCGTTCGTGTCCGGCGTGGGTACGGTCGGCGTGGGCTTGTCCGGCTTGGGCGCCGTCGGCGTTCCGCTGGGGTCGGTGGCGGGCTCGGAGGGCTCGGGGGCGTCCGGCAGCCCGCTCAGCATCTCGCGGAACACCTGTGAGGACTCCGGGTTCTCCGCACACTGCCACACCCCGTGCGGGCAGTAGTCCGTGATCGTCTGGTACAGCGGCTTGTGACGCTCGATCCACTCCAGCATGCGGCGCATGTACTCGGGGTTGTCGCCGTTGCGGAACAGCCCCCACTCGGGGAAGGAGATCGGCTTGCCGCGCTCGGCCGCGAAGTCGACCTGCTTCTGCAGCCCGTACGGTTCGTTCACCTGCTCGTCGAAGGTCAGCGCCGGCGGCTGGTCGTAGGAGTCCATCCCGATGATGTCCACGACGTCGTCGCCCGGATAGCACTCCGTCCAGGGCACGGCGTCCCGTCCCCTGCTCGGTGCGAAGTCGAAGCGGAACTCCTGCCCGGACACGGACCGCATGGTGGTGACGATGCGGTTCCAGTACGCCTTCCACGCGTCCGGGTCGGGACCGCACCGGTGCGTGTACGTCGTCCCGTTCATCTCCCAGCCGAGGACGATGACGGTGTCCGGGACGCCCAGCAGGACGAGGCGCTCGGCGAGTCTGCGGAAGTGCGCGTCGAACTGTCCCGCGGCACCGGCCCGCAGCAGGCCGCGCACCTCGTCGTCGGAGACGTGCTCCTCGTTCCGCTCCAGCATCGGCGTGTTGAGGACGAACATCCGGTCATCGGCGGCTTTCCGCCAGGCCGCCCACGAGGCGAGGAAGCCGGGGCGGCCCTCGATGTTCTCCCACAGGTCGCCCGGCAGATAGCTGTGCCCGACGCGCAGCTCCGTACCGCCTAGCCAGCGCGACAGCTCCGCCATCCGCTGGACGCCCTTCGGCCCGTAGTCCAGATAGGCCCCGATGGCGGTCGTCGCCCCGGGCTCCGGCGCCCCCTGCGCGGCGCCCTTCCCGGCCTGCGTGTCCGCGGCGTCGTGGTCGGTGAGGACCGCACCGCCGACGAGGAGGCAGAAGGCGGTCGCCCCGATGCCGAAATTGATGAGACGGCGCTGTGCGGGCACGGCTCCTCCTTTGGATTACGGCCTGACTCCGACCCTGTCGACCCTAAGGAGAATGATTCGACAATGGGCTGGGGGACCACCCGCGGATAGACCATTAGCGACACGCGGAGATTCGGAGCGGGCCGTTCGGGTGATCTTTTCCGAAGGTGAAGGGAAGAAATCCGACGCGGTTGTCGAAATTCGAATCGACCAGGCCCGGTTCACCCGATGTCCGAACGCCGTCCAGCCGTGTGAGCATTTCGCGGAAGAGGGCTTTCATCTCCAATTTCGCCAGATGCGCCCCCAGGCAGTGGTGCGGACCACCGCCGCCGTATCCCAGGTGCGGATTGGGCGACCGGGTGATGTCGAAGGCGTCGGGGTCCTCGAAGACCGACGCGTCGCGGTTCGCGGAGGCGTAGAGGAGGACGACCTTCTCCCCGGGGAGAAAGGTGTGGCCGCCGACCGTGCATTCGGCTGCCACGGTCCTTCGGAACTGGATGATCGGCGTCGAGTGGCGGACGATCTCGTCCACCGCGCCGTCGGCGTAGCGCTCGAAGTCGGACTCCAGCAGCGCCCGCTGTTCCGGATGCGCGCTCAGCAGGACCATCCCGTGGGCGATCGCGTTCCGGGTGGTCTCCACGCCGGCCACGAGCAGCAGCGAGAAGAAGGCACCGAGCTGACGCGCGGACAGGGCCTGCCCGCCGACGTCCGCACGGACCAGCGCGGAGATCATGTCGTCCGCCGGTACGCGGCGCCTCTCACGGGCGATGCCGGCCATCTCCAGCTGCATGCGGGCCAGTGAGCGCAGGCCGCGTCCCGGCACCCGGAGACGGGCCCGCCCGCGCCTCTGCACCCCCACGTACTCCGACGCGTGGTCGATCCGGGCGGCGATGCCGGCCCGATGGCGCGCGGGGATGCCCATCAGGTCGCAGATCACCTCGAAGGGCATGCGGGCGGGCGCCGAGCGCATGAAGTCCCCCGGGCCCTCGGCGATCATCTCGTCGACCAGCCGCCGGGCCACGGCCCCGATGTTCTCCTCGGCCGCGGCGAGCAGCCTCGGGGTGAAGGCGCGCGAGATGGTCCTGCGCAGCCCGGCGTGCTCGGCGCCGTCCATGTTGACCATGGAGTTGCCGAACACCGCCTTGGCCCACAGGGCGGGTTCCGGGACGGTGACACCGGGTGCGCTGGCGAAGACCTGCGGCTGACGGCTGGCCGCCTTCACGTCCGCGTGCGTCACCAGCGCGAGGAACGGCGTACGCGACCCGGTGCGGGGCGTGAAGCGGACCGGCGCGCCGAGCTCCCGCAGTCGCGCGAACGCGGACAGACGTTCGGACCGTGGCAGTCGCCAGAACGCCGGGTCGGCCAGATCGGCACCGGCCGTCCCTCGTACGCGGTCCGTGGGCACCTGTGTCGGCGCGTTCATCACAACCTCCGGGAGCTCGGACCGCCATGCTGGCCCGGCGGGCGGCGCGGAGCGGCCGACACGGCCGGGCGGGCCGGAGAATTCCCACGGTCGCCCGATCCCCGGCGGACGAGAACCGTTCGCGCCCCGTCTCGTTGCGCATTCGAGCGAGACACCTCGCAGGAGCCGACGAGAGGGAGGTACACCCAGCATGAAACCGACCACCGGCACGAGCGGGAAGCCGGCCGGGGCCCCGCGGACGGCCCGCCGCGCGGTGCTGCGCACCGTCTTCACCGCGGCCGTGATCGCCGGCACCGGCGGCGCGCTCGCCCCGGTCCTCATCGACGGCCCGGAGTCCCCGGGCCCTGCCCAGGAACGCGACGCCGTGGGTCCGGAGCGGTTCTCCGAGCTGTACCGGGGCCGCGAGATCAGCGGCACCGCCACGGCCGTCGTCCCGGCCGGAGCACAGCCCCGCTCCGGTGGTGCGGGAGCCGTCGCCGCGCCCGGAATCGACGTCCGTGTCGACGGGCGGGCCCTGCACGTGATGCGGCGCGCCGACGGCAGCTATCTCAGCACCGTCAACCACTACGAGTCGTTCCCGACCCTCCTCGAGACGGCGCGCGCGGCGGTCGACGAGCTCGGCACCGCCCAGCTGTCCGCCGTCTCCCCCCACACGATCTGAGCCCTAAGGACGAGCACGGGTGTACAGCCGCAAGAATCAGCGTGATCTCACGCGCACGGAGAAGAAACGACTCGTCGACGCGATCCTCGAGCTCAAGCGCTCGGGACGCTACGACGACTTCGTCAGCCTGCACCGGGAGTTCTACGTCACCGATGCCGAGAGCAGGCCACGGCCCGCCCACATGACCCCGTCCTTCTTCCCCTGGCACCGCAGGTACCTGCTGGAGTTCGAGGAGGCGCTGCAGAGCGTCGACCCCCGTGTGTCGATCCCGTACTGGGACTGGACGCGGGACCGGACGGCGGGCGCCTCGCTCTGGGCGGAGGACTTCCTCGGCGGCAACGGCAGGCCCGGTGACCGGCAGGTCATGACCGGGCCCTTCGCCTTCCGGCAGGGGAACTGGCGCATCAGCGGCGGCGTCACCGACGACCCCTTCCTGCGGCGCAACCTCGGCCGGCCCTCCTCACCCGTCACGCTGCCCGGCGCGGCGGAGGTGGGCCGGGCGCTGGACGACCCCGTCTACGACACCGCGCCCTGGAACAGCGTCAGCGCCACCGGCTTCCGGAACAGGATCGAGGGCTGGGGCATCAGAGGCGGCAGGGGCGTGGCCAACCACAACCGGGTGCACCGCTGGATCGGCGGGTCGATGGCGGGTGCCGCGTCGCCCGACGATCCGGTCTTCTGGCTGCATCACGCGTACATCGACCTGCTCTGGACGCGCTGGCAGAGGGCGCATCCGCGCTCCCGCTACCTGCCGGCCCGCGCGCTCCCGGCGGACGACCCGCACGGTGAGTGGGTCTTCGCGCTCGATCGGCCGATGCCGCCCTGGGACGTCGCGCCTTCGGGGCTCATGGACCACACCCGGTTCTACCGGTACGTCTGAACGCGCGGAACGGACCGGGCCTCCCCTCCGCGCCCGGAGGCGGGGAGGGGAGGCCCGGAAGGTGCTGCGGGGAGATCAGTGGCCGTAGCCGTACTCGCCCTCACCCTTGTCGTCGTGGCTGTCCTCGTGGACCTCCTCGTGGCTGTCCGACACGTTCGCGCAGGTGTTGCCGAACGCCGGGTTCAGCAGGGCGATGACGTTCACTGTGTTGCCGCACACGTTGACCGGGATGTGGACGGGCACCTGGACCACGTTGCCCGAAAGGACACCGGGGGAGTGGGCGGCGACGGCCCCCGCACCGGCGTCGGCGGTGGCCATGCCGGCGCCGCCGGCGATCAGGGCACCGGTACCTGCCATGACGGCGGCCACCTTCGAGATACGCGACATCAGTTCTCCTTGAGAAGTTCGGACCCGGCTGCCGTGCTGCGGCCGGTATGCCTGGACAACGCGGAAGTCGACAGACGGTAACGGATCGCCTTAAAAGTCATCATCCCGGCTCAACTCCGGCCGATGAACGCAAGCCCGGCGGCTGGGAGCTCACTCAGCCGGCCACGCCAGTCCCGGGCTGCGGGAAAGCGGGTCTTCACCGTGTCCGCGGCCCGGTCCCGTACCGTCACCTGCGTCTCGCGGAGCCGCATCAGCGGCTGGAGCGTGGAACGTGCCATCAGCAGACGCTGGTTGACGACCGGCACGGGGCCCCAGTTGCCCTTGTACTGCTCCGCGCCGCGCAGCAGACTCAGCACCCCCCGGTCCAGCCCCTCGGCCTCCCGCGCGATCTCGCGGAGCAGCATCGAGGAGACGTCCACCTTCCGTTCCCTGAGGCGCGGATCGGCCCCGTAGAGATAACCCCCGGTCAACCGGGCGGACCGGAACGACAGGTCGGCCGCCACCACCTCCCCGTCGAGGAGGAACTCCCGGACCGAGGCCTCGCCGTCGCGCACCATCCGGCGGGTGGAGCGCACCAGATGCGCGCAGAAGCGGGGCCGCAGGTGCTCCGGGTTGACCCCTCTCCCGAGCCACTGGAGCTCGTGCAGGCGCAGCAGGGTGCCGATCGCGCCCGCCACCCGGTGCACCGGTGCCGGGCGGCACTCGATGCCCAGGGTGTCGATCCTGCGCAGTTTGGCCCGGGCCCGCTGGGCCCGCGAACCGGTCATCCGGCCGATGAGGGCCTCGATCGGCTCGGCGGGCAGTTCCATGCAGGTCGAGTCCGTGAGGCTGCTCCGGGCGCCCGACCACGCCTCGAACAGCAGGTTCGCCGATGCGTCGGGCCGTACCTCACGCAGGTCCACGACGGTGTGCGCTGCGGCCCGGTGGAGTCCGCGCTCCAGCGCGGTCACCGCCGCGGCCGTGTCGTCGCCGTCCACCAGGATGTCGAAGAAGTCGGAGATGGACCCGCCCATCGGTACCAGCAGCGGCATGGGGCGGTGGACCAGCATCAGCGGGGCCGCGCCGATCAGCCGCCCGTCCCGGCGTGCCAGTACGACCCTGAGCCGGCCCGAGGTCCCGTAGGAGAGCCACCAGGAGTGGAGCCACGCGTGGCTCTGGAACGGTGTGGCGGTGGGGCAGCGGCGGTGCAGCGCGTCCCACTCCGCCGCGAGGTCCGCGAAGTCCGGCAGGTCCCGGCAGAGGGTGACGGTGAGCCGCCCACGACGATCGGTGTTCATCGGACGAGCTCCCGTTCCTCGGCGGCGCCGCCCTGGGACGGACCCGGTACCTGGGCCGTGACGTCGCGGCGCCCTGGACGCGGGCGGACGAGCAGGACCAGCCCTCCGACGAGTCCGCCCGCGCTCGCACCGACGGCCGTGCCGAGCGGCACCGAGGGGGACACGGGGTCGGCCGGCGGCACGGCGTGGGAGAACTTGATCAGTTTCACCCCGGTGTCCTTTGCGACGTGCCCGCTGCTGACGACCACGGCCTCGGCCACCGCGTTGGCGATGTCCGCCGCACGGTTCCGGTCCGCCGACGTGCCGGTGACCGCGATCATCGGCGAGTCGGGGGAGGTCTCGGACCGTACATGGGTGCGCAGTTCGCGCACCGGCTCCCCGGCTGCTCCCCTGGCGTAGGTGAGGGTGGCGTCACTGGTGGCCAGCCGCCCGTACGACTGCGCGTACCCCAGTGCCGCGGCCGGGTCGACGTCCTTGCCGGCGGTGACCATGGCGTAGCTGGTGGCCGCGTACTGGGGCGTGGCGAGCATTCCGTACGAGAATCCGCAGGCGGCTCCGAGCAGGATGCAGGCGGGCAGGGGCCACCAACTGGGCCGTACGGATGCGGGGCGTAGCCTGCGGAACCGTCCGGGGACGGCCGGCTGCTGCTCGGGCGACTCGGTCATGGGTGTGCTCTCTCGGTCGGGGGGACTGGGGCGGTGTCGACGGCCTGTGCGTAGACGTCCATGAGGCGTCGGCTGCTGAGCCTGATGTCGTAGTGGTCGACGGCGGGGGGCGGAGGCAGCCGGCGGTGGCCGTCGTCCATGCGGTGCAGCAGCGCGGCCGTCAGCTCGTCCGTGGCATCCGCCGCACCGGAGGCGGATCCGATACGGGTGGCACCCGGCACCCGGCCGGCCGGCAGGTCCTCGATGGCGGGGCACGCCGCGTGCACCACGGGCAGCCCGGCGGCCAGGGCCTCGACGACGGCGAGGCCGAAGGACTCCTCGCGCGACGCCGAGACGAACGTGTCCACGGCGCTCAGCACTTCGGGAATGCCCGGAGCGGCGCCCGGGGCGCCGCACTCGCCGAGGAACCTGACGCGGCCGGCCGCACCGAGCCGGGCGGCGAGGGCGCGCAGCGACGCCTTCTCGGGGCCGTCCCCGGCCAGGACGAGCCAGGCGCCGGGGAGGGCGGCGACGGCCCGGATCAGGACGTCGAAGCGTTTGCCGGGGACCAGTCTGCCCACGCCTCCCACCACGAACGCCGGCTCGGGAAGGCCCAGCAGCGCCCGCGTGGAGCGGCGTCGCGCCGCGTCGAAGCGGAAGGCGGCCACATCGATGCCGTTGGGCACGGTGTGGATCCGGGCGGCCGGTACACCCCAGGCGCGCAGTCTGCCCGCGACGGTGTCCGAGACGGCGACCGTCGCCGCGCCGAGCCGTTCGGTGCGCAGGTAGAGCTCGCGGGTGCCGCGGGTGAGCGGCCGTCCCTCGATCTCCGCCCGCCCCAGGGAGTGCTCCGTCGACACCGCCGTGGTCCCGGCGAGGCGCGCCGCGATCCGGCCGTAGACACAGGCCCGGTAGAGGTGCGTGTGCACGAGATCGTACGAGCCGCGGCGGATGAGCCCGGCGAGCCTCGGCACCGCGCCGAGGTCCCGGTTGCTCCTCATCCCGAGGTCGTGGACGCGGACGCCGTCGGCGCGCAGCCCTTCCGCGACCGCCCCCGGGTTGGTGAGCGTCACGACGTCGCAGCGCACCGGCAGATGACGCAGCAGCAGACGCAGCTGCTGCTCGGCCCCGCCGACACCGAGGCCGGTGATGACGTGGAGCGCCTTCACCCGGCCGCACCCGGCCCGGCGGAGCGGTACCGCAGCCGGTGCCGCACCTCCTTGGCCCGAAGCCGGGCACCCCGGTCGGCGTGGCTGACATGCGTGCGCGGGAGAGCGAGTGGGCCCGCCAGGGGGCCGGGGACCAGGGCGCACCCGTAGGTGTATCCGGCGGCCCGGACGGAGTCGGCCACCCGGCGGTCGGCCGTGCCGTACGGGTAGCAGAAGCCGGACGGCTCCTGCCGGAGGATGCGGTGCAGCGCTTCCCGGCTTCCGTGGGTCTCCCGGCGCAGCTCGTCGTCGGACAGCGTCGTCAGATCCTGGTGGAGCATGCCGTGCGAGCCGACCTCCATTCCCGCCGCGGCGACGGTACGGATGCCTTCCTCGGTCAGCAGCGGTCTGCGCGGGCCGAGCGGATCCCAGGTGTTGGAGCCACCGGGACGGCCGGGCAGGACGAACACCGTCGCGGTGCAGCCGTGCGCGAGCAGGACCGGGAGTGCCTCGTCGACGAAGTCGGCGTACCCGTCGTCGAACGTCAGCCCGACCAGCCCACGCTGTCCGGCGGCCCGCGCGCGCAGCAGCTCCGCGATCCCCGTGCCGGTGAGCCCCCGGCGGTGCAGCCAGGTCAGCTGCTCGTCCAGGCGGTCGGCGGAGACGGTGATGCCGTACGGGTCGTCCGTGGGATCGCTGACCGAGTGATAGGTCAGAATCCACGGCCGGGACCGGAGGGGGAGCGACCGGGCGGGGGGTGCCGAGGTGTCAGCGGCCATGAGGGAACCTCTGTCGGATGAGTGCCAGCAGATGAACGGCTTCGGGCGCTCGGAGTGCGAGCCCCGTGAGGAGGAACGCCGTGGGGACGACGACGCAGCCGGCCGCCAGACCGGCCGGCGCTCCCGGCACGAGGCCGGTGGCCAGCCGGCAGGCGGCTGCCGCGACCGCCGCCGCGGCAGCCGGACGGGCGAGGGAGAGGGCGACGGCACCGGACCGGACGGCGACCGCCCGTGAGCCCAGCCCCAGGAGCATCAGCAGGGCGGCCGTGCTGATGCCGAGGGCGTTGGCGGCGGCGATGCCGTCGACGCCGAACGGGCCGGTCAGGAGAAGCCCGGCGACGATGGTGACCAGCAGGCCGACTCCCATCGCGCCGAGGGGGTACCAGGTGGGTCGCCCTGCCGAGAAGAACGGCCGGCACAGGGCGCCGACGAGCGTGTGGCCGAGCAGGCCGAGCGCGTAGACCCGCATCACACCGGCGGTCGCGGCCGTGTCCGCAGCGTCGAAGGCGCCCCGCTGGAAGAGGACTTCGACGATCTGGGGCGCGCAGCCGAGGACCGTCGCGGCGCCGAGCAGCACCACGGTCCCGGCCAGGGCGAGATCGCGCTCCACCCGCCGCCGAGCGCCCTCCCCGTCCCCTGCGGCCATGGCCCTGGCGACGACCGGGAAGGTGACGGTGCAGATCATCATGGACAGCACCATCGGGAGCTGCGCCACCTTCTGCGCGTAGTTGAGGTGGGAGATGGCCCCGTCGGGCAGGGACGAGGCGAGGAACCGCTCGACGAAGACCTGCGACTGACGGCTCACCACGAACAGCACGACCGGCGCCAGGACCGTGGCACTCAGCAGGGCGGAACCGCGCTCCCGCGCCGCCTTCCTCCCCTGCCGTCCGGGCTCCCGCCGCCCCGGCACCAGCCGTACGAACGTGGGCAGCAGGGTGAGGATCATCAGCAGGCTGCCGACGGCGACGCCCGCGGCCGCGGCGCGCACCCCCCAGAGGGAATGCAGCGCCAGGGTCATGCCGATGATGCCGATGTTGTACGCGATGTAGACACCGGCCGGAGCCAGGAAGCGGCCGTGCGCGCGCAGCGCCGCGCTGAAGTACCCGGTGACGCCGAAGGTGAGCACCGTGACGGCCGTCAGGCGCGTGCAGTCCACGGCGAGCCGCGGATCGTCGAGTCCCGGTGCCAGGACGCCGACGGCCCAAGGGGCGCCCCAGACCAGCAGTCCGCCGGCGAGGGCCAGCGCGGCGAACAGCCGGGGGAGGGTGTCGGCCACCAGCGACCGGACCGGATCCGGCGTGTGGCCGCCGGCGGCCCGCCGGGTCAGCGCCAGGCTGAACGCCGGTACGAGCAGCAGCGCCATGCCGTCCTCGATCAGCAGCGTGGCCGCCATCTCCGGCACGGTCCAGGCGATCAGGAAGGCGTCGCTGGCGTGGCTGGCGCCGAAGAGCCTGGCGATGGCCTGGTCCCGGACGAGCCCCAACAGGGCGGCGACCACGGTCAGTCCCGCGGCGCCGCCCGCCGCACGGGCCAGGAAGCTTCCGGGCCGGGCGGGAGCGTCGGGTACGGACGTCTCCGTGACGGTCTCCTCCGCGGCCCTGCCGGTGGTGGTCCCGCTCACGCGGCGCTCGTCCTCTCCGGTCCGGCCAGGGCCCACCACGCGGCGAGGCCGAGCACGATCCCGGTCAGGACGGTGGACGGGCCGCCGATGTCCGCGTAGAGGAAGTCGACCGTCTGCCAGGTCATCAGCCCGACGGCGGCGAGACCGCAGTCGACCGCCGCGGCCACCCGGGCCCGTGCGAGCACGAGCCGGCGCACCCCGCCGACCAGGAGCGCGGCCCAGGAGCCCACCAGTGCGACGAAGCCGATGAGCCCCTGCTCGCTCAGTACGAGCAGGTACATGTTGTGGGGGGAGAGCAGCGGCTGCTTGCGGAACTCCTGCCCGGCCCCCGCGGTGTCGCTGCCGGAGGAGAGCCCGATGGAGGCGTGTCCGTCCCGGTGGGCCGGGAAGCCCTTCAGACCGACGCCCGTCGCCGGCTCTTCGCGCCACATGCCCGCGGCGGCGGCCCACATCGTGTAGCGGTCGTTGACGGACCGGTCGGGAGCGCTGGTCACCTCCGTGATGCTGGTGAGCCGCTGCGAGATCATCTCGGACCCGACGCCGAATCCCCCCACCAGCACGACCCCGGCCGCGCCCAGCACCGCGAGGGCCCGGACAGCCTGCTGGAGTCCGGTCAGCGCGATCACCGCGAGGGCCCCGGCCGCCGTCGCGATCCACGCCCCGCGGCTGAAGGAGAGCGTGAGCGGGACGACCAGCAGTGCGGCTGTCACCGGAGCCCACGGCCTCAGGCGGCGAGGCGTGCCGGCCGGGGTACGGAGCGCGTACGCGGCAGCCGCGATCAGCCCGTAGCCGACCACCGTCGCCATCCCCATCACATCGCCGGGGCCGAACGTGCCGACGGCGCGGATGTCCTCACCCATGTAGGAGGCGCCGGAGCCCGTGACGTACTGGTGTACGCCTGTCGCGCCCTCCACGACCCCCAGCAGCACGAGCGCCCCCGCGACGGCCCGGAACCCCTGGGCGTCCCGGACGAGGAGAAGGACGGCGGCCGGCACCAGGACGAAGATCTGCAGGTACCGCACGAATCCCGGCAGGGCCGCCACGGGGTCCGCGGCGGTGACCGTGGCCAGGGCCAGGCCCACCGCCGGCAGTCCCAGCACGACCGCCGCCGCCGCTGTGAGCGGGCGGCGCCGCAGGTACAGCAGGCGGCCCGCGCAGACGAGCACGGCCGCTCCCGAGAGGAGGTCGGCCGCCGGCACGCCGAACAGGGTCCCGGCCCCGCTGCCGTCGGCCGGCACGGCCACGAGCAGGACCGTCGCGATCAGCGGCAGCAAGGTCAGTCGGCGGCGCCACCCGCTCTGGGGCGCCTTCTCCCGGGCGGTCGGTACGGCGGGCGCCGCGGTCAGGGTGAGGGTCACGGGTCAGCTGCCTCCGAGCCGGAACACCGAGCCGGCCGTGCGCGCCAGCACGCACAGGTCCTGCCAGAGCGACCACGTCTCGATGTACCGGTTGTCGAAGCGCGCCCGGTCCTCGATCGAGGTGTCGCCGCGCAGGCCGTGCACCTGCGCCAGCCCGGTGATGCCTACGGGCATCCGGTGCCGTGTCCGGTACCCCGGGTGCATACGGCTGAACTGCTGCACGAAGTACGGGCGTTCGGGGCGGGGGCCGACCAGGCTCATGTCGCCGCGGACGACGTTCCACAACTGCGGAAGCTCATCGAGCGAGGTCCGGCGCAGCAATCTGCCCGCCCGGCTCATGCGCCCGTCCGCAGATACGTTCCAGCGGGTGGCCGACTCGTGTTCGTCGGCCGGTCTCAGGGTGCGGAACTTCAGCAGGACGAAGGGCCGTCCGGACTCCCCGATGCGTTCCTGACGGAAGATGACGCCCGGTCCGTCGCACACCCGCACGGCGAGTGCGCACGCCGCCATTACCGGGGACGCCGCGACCAGGGCGGCCGCCGCCAGGACGGCGTCCATGGCGCGCTTCACCCGATGGGCCGCGGGACGGCCCGGCCCCGCGTGCAGCGAATGGGCCGCGAAGCCCCAGACGTGGTCCGGCCGTGGCGCGGTCCGGTACCGTGCGACCGATACCTGATCGGTGATCAGCCAGACCTGGCACCCGTGCCTGGCGAACAGCGCGAAGAGCTCCTCCCCGTCCGGCACGGTCTCGGGCGGCAGTGTGAAGACGGCGTGCCGTACGGAGTTCTGCACGACCGCCCGGCCGGCGTCCTGCACCGAGGCCAGGACGGGCAGAGGCGCTTCGCCGGGCGGAGCTTCCGCCGCCTCGTCCGCTTCCGTGCCGGAGCCCACGACCCGGCCGACCGGCCGCATCCCGTACCGCGTGTGCTCCTGCAGGACCGCGATGACCCGGTCGGCCACCGGGCCGTCTCCCACCACCAGGGTGGACTGCGGATGGCGCGCGGCCGACCAGCGGCGGGACCGGTGGACGACGGCCCTCGCTCCGCAGCTCACGAGGATCTGGACGCCGGCCGCGCAGCCGAGCGCCGCCCACCCGGCGGCGTGGCGCGGGTCGTACGTGGACACCGCCTCGGCGGTCACGTACCACTGCACCGCGGCCAGCCCGGCGAGCGCGGGCAGCTCCGCCAGAGCGGACGGGGACAGTCCGGTCCGGTAGAGGCCCCGGTAGGCGTGCAGGAGCAGCTGGGCGGCGGCCTGGAGGAGGACGACGACCGGTGGCCACGGCCCGGGGGCGACCAGAGCCACGGCCAGGCCGAGCGCGAAGGCGTCGGAGACCATCAGAGCCGCCGGGGCCCGCCGGCGCGTGACACCTCCGGCGCTCCGTGGGGCGGGAGCGTCCTCCCCGCCGCTGCGCGGCGGGCGGATCGCGGAAGCCGCGCGCCGTACGGCAGTCGCCTGGGCGGCTCGGGGGGCAGGTGCACTCTCCGTCGTCATCGCTGGGTGCGCTTCCTCGTCGTGGGGCGGGACTGGCCGACAAGTTCCTGGTAGAGGCGCAGGACCGCTCCGGCGGTCTTCGTCACGTCGAAGACCGACCGCGTGCGGCTCTGCGCCGTGCGGCCCAGCTCCGCCCGAAGCGCCGGGTCGCTCAACAGCGTGGTCAGTGCCGCCGCAAGCGCCGTGGGGTCCTCGGGCGGCACGAGGCAGTGGGGCAGGTGTCCGGGTGGCAGGCTCTCCCTCGCCCCGTCGACATCGGTCAGCAGGACAGGCGTGCCGCAGGCCATGGCTTCGAGGGGGGCCAGAGCCATCCCCTCCCAGCGCGAAGGGAGGACCAGCAGGTCCGCCGCCTGGATCCAGGGCCGCACGTCTGCGCTGGAGCCCGTGAACAGCACTCCTGGAGGGGCTGCGCGCCGCAGCTCGTCCCCGTGCGGCCCGTCGCCCACCAGGACCAGCCGGGCACCGCCCACCGCCGCCGCCCGCCAGGCGCGCAGCAGCACGTCCTGGCCCTTCTGCCGGCTCAGGCGCCCGACGCACACGACGAGCGGCACCCCGGCCGGGATCCCGCCGGGCAGCGGGAGCGAGGAACGGGCCGACGCGGCGGCGTCCCCGCAGGCCGGCCGGAAGCGGCCGAGGTCGATGCCGTTGTGGATCACCGACCAGCGTGCCGTGATGCCCGCGCGCTGCCCGGTCCGGCGTTCGGACTCGCTGACGCAGAGGATGCGGTCGCTCCACCGTGCCCCGAACCGTTCCCACGCCGCGGCCAGTCCGGCGGCCCTGCCCTCCAGGGCCTCGAACGACCAGGCGTGCGGCTGGAACACGGTGGGAACCGCGCCCCGCACGGCCAGCCGCCCGGCGAGCCCGGCCTTCGCGCTGTGGACGTGGACCACGTCGGGAGCGCAGTCCCTGACGAGACCGGCCGCCGTGAATACCTCCCGGCCCAGCCGACGGCCGGGGGCGCGGTCCGCCGGCCAGGCGCAGACCCGGGCGCCGGCGGTGGCCGCCCCGGCCGCCAGCGGCCCGTCCGGAGGGCAGGCCACGACGGGCCGCAGCCCTGCCCGGACCTGCGCCGCCACGAGGTCGGTCACGACTCGTGCGACTCCTCCCTCCACCGGCTGGACCAAGTGGAGGACGGTCAGGCGACTTTCATCGGAGCAACTCTTCTGCAGCACGCACGGCTCTCTTTCACAAGCCCCCGAAGAGCCGGTTCGGTTAAACACCGGCGGCAAGGAAAATGGTGGCGGAGATCAAGCGGTAAAACCGAAATGCACTGTGGCAGACCATGAGTGGGAAAACGCGCAGGACTCGCCCTCGTGTCCTTTTGGATCACCTGCGACCAGGCCTCCGACCACTGATTCCGTGCATCGTGAGGTCAGGTCTCCGGCAGTCGGTCACGCGAATGCTGCGGCGTGTCAGACGGCTATGCCTGCCCTTGTCCGCGGCCGCATCGCATGATGACGCTGCCGTACGCATCCGCTGGAATCACGAGGCCGTGTATACCCGTGCGGTAATGCGCTGCAATTCCGGTCGAGTTGAGCGGCACAATTCCTGATGACACGTTTCGGCCGTTCGGGTGCGGCATTCCCCCGCCCCGTCCGTCTCCCGGCGTGCATTCCGTGCGAACCGGCCGGTCGCGGTGGACCGGCCCCGGGAGCCACCGCGCTCCGGGTGTACTGCTGCTGAGGCCCCGTACCCGGGAGCGCTGCCGACGAGGCAGTATCGGGTACGACTCGTGATGATCGTCCGCCCTGTGACGGTCCGCGAACGGCCGATGAGGACAGAGGAGAAGCGATGGTTCACGAACGGGCCGGTCAGCCGGCGCAGCCCGGAGACCTGGTGGACGTGGCACGGCTGGTGACGGCCTATTACACGGTTCACCCCGACCCGGCCGAACCCGGCCAGCGCGTGGCTTTCGGAACCTCGGGCCACCGCGGTTCGGCGCTCGCGGCGGCCTTCAACGACGACCACATCGCCGCCACCACCCAGGCCATCTGCGACTACCGCACCCGGCAGGGCACCGACGGGCCGCTGTTCCTGGGCGCGGACACCCACGCGCTGTCCGAACCCGCCCGGATCACGGCCGTGGAGGTGCTGGCGGCCAACGGCGCCACGGTCCTGATCGACACCGACGACGGATACACACCCACCCCGGCCGTCTCGCACGCGATCCTCACCTACAACAGGGACCGCACGGCCGGCCTCGCCGACGGCATCGTCGTCACCCCGTCGCACAACCCGCCCGCCGACGGCGGGTTCAAGTACAACCCGCCGCACGGCGGCCCGGCAGGTTCGGACGCCACCTCCTGGATCCAGGACCGTGCCAACGCCCTGATCGAGGGCGGGCTGAAGGAGGTCCGGAGAATCCCCTACGCCCGGGCGCTCGCAGCCGACAGCACCGGCCGGCACGACTTCCTCACCGGCTACGTCGACGACCTCCCGGCCGTCCTCGACCTGGACGCCGTACGCGATGCAGGGATCCGCATCGGGGCGGACCCCCTCGGCGGCGCCTCGGTCGGGTACTGGGGGCGGATCGCCGAGCGCCACCGTCTCGACCTCACGGTGGTCAACCCGCTCGCCGACCCCACCTGGCGGTTCATGACGCTGGACTGGGACGGGAAGATCCGGATGGACTGCTCCTCGCCGTACGCCATGGCCTCCCTGATCGAGCAGCGCGACACCTACACCATCGCCACCGGCAACGACGCCGATGCCGACCGGCACGGCATCGTCACGCCCGACGGCGGTCTGATGAACCCCAACCACTACCTGGCCGTGGCGATCCGCTACCTCTACTCCCACCGGGAGGGCTGGCCGGCCGGGACGGGGATCGGGAAGACCCTGGTCTCCTCCTCCATGATCGACCGGGTCGCCGAGGACCTCGGGCGCCGGCTGGTGGAGGTGCCGGTGGGCTTCAAGTGGTTCGTCGACGGGCTCTTCGGCGGCACCCTCGGTTTCGGCGGCGAGGAGTCCGCCGGAGCGTCCTTCCTGCGCCGTGACGGCCGGGTCTGGACCACCGACAAGGACGGCATCCTGCTCGCCCTGCTGGCCTCGGAGATCACCGCCGTCACGGGCTCCACCCCCTCCCAGCACTACGGCGAGCTCACCGCCCGGTTCGGCGATCCGGCCTACGCCCGGATCGACGCCCCCGCGACCCGGGAGCAGAAGGCGGTCCTGGCCAGGCTCTCCCCTGAGCAGGTCACCGCGGACACGCTGGCCGGGGAGCCGATCACCGCCGTGCTCACCGAGGCGCCGGGCAACGGCGCCGCGATCGGAGGGCTCAAGGTCTGCACCGACAGCGCCTGGTTCGCGGCCCGGCCCTCCGGCACGGAGGACGTCTACAAGGTGTACGCGGAGAGCTTCCAGGGGCCCGAACACCTGGCCAGGGTCCAGGACGAGGCCCGGTCCCTGGTCTCCGACGCGCTGGGCGCCACGGGCTGAACGGCCGGGGGAGGGAGGGCCGGGAGATCCCCGGCCCTCCCTCCCGCTCCGGCTCCCCGGTGCGGCAGCGGTCACACCTCGGGCACGGTCCGGTGGACCTGCCGGATGAACGCGGCGTTGTCGGGAGTCCTGCGGATCCTGTCCAACAGCGCCTCGAGCGCGGCCTGCCCGTCCCTCGACCGCAGGGCGCGCCTCAGTCCTCGTACGGCGGCCAGTTCCGCCGCGGGCTGCAGGAGCTCCTCGCGGCGGGTGCCGGAGGGGGTGATGTCGACGGCGGGGAAGACCCGCCTGTCCGCCAGTGACCTGTCGAGGCGGAGTTCCATGTTGCCGGTGCCCTTGAGCTCCTCGAAGAAGTAGTCGTCGGCGCGTGAGCCGGTGTCGACCAGCACGGTCGCCAGGATGGTGAGCGAACCGCCCTCCTCGGCCAGCCGTGCCGCCCCGAACAGCTTCTTGGGGCCGGAGAGCGCCGCGGCGTCCACACCCCCGCTCAGGGTGCGCCCGCCGGCCCCGGCGCTGTTGTTGTGGGCGCGGCACAGCCGGGTGAGGGAATCCAGCAGGACCACGACGTCCTGGCCCTGCTCGACCAGCCGCTTGGCGCGTTCCAGGGCGAGTTCCGAGAGCGCGATGTGCTCCTTGGCCGGCCGGTCGAACGTGGAGGAGTACACCTCACCCCGTACCGAGCGGCGCATGTCGGTGACTTCTTCGGGACGTTCGTCCAGGAGGACCACCATCAGGTGGCACTCGGGGTGATTGACGGCGACAGCCGCGGCGATCTGCTGCAGCAGCACGGTCTTGCCGGTCTTCGGCGGCGCGACGATCAGTCCACGCTGGCCCTTGCCGACGGGGGAGACCAGGTCGATGATGCGCGGCGCCGGCCCGCCGTTCGGGGTCTCCAGGCGCAGCCGTTCCCGGGGGTGCAGCGGAGTGAGGTCACGGAAGTGCGGACGGTCCCGGAGCTCGTGCGCCGGACGGCCGTTGACCGATTCGACGAGGGACAGGGCGCGCGGCCGCTCGCAGAGCCCTTCGACGACATCGCCCTTGCGCAGGCCGTGCCGGCGGATCAGTGCGGGCGGCACCTGGACGTCGTGGGCGGACGCATGGCCTCCGTCGGTGCGCAGGACGCCGTGTCCGTTGTTCGTGGTGTCGAGGACACCGGCGGTGCGGACGGGCTGGTTCGGCTGGGCCAAAGGGCGTTCGAGTGTGCTGGTCATGGTGGGTCCTTTCGCGGACATGGCGAATGAGAGGTCCGGAGAGGGCGAGGCGGCGGAATCACGCCTCGTGCGACGGGCATGAGAAGCCCGGACCGGACGGAAGAGATGGTGCGAGGGGCTGGATCGCCGGTCTTCGGAAGACGGGCGCAACAGCGGGAGAGAAGCATCGGCGCCCGGTGAGGGCGTTCACGAATGCTGATCGCACCGTACCACGCATGAAGGTCCGGAGGAAGATGCTGGACTCTCCGGTCCGCGTTCAGGCCCCTTCCTCAGCGAGCGCCCGGCGGGCGCGGCGCCGACCGTCCTGGTCACGCCCCGCCGGGCCTCGGGCGCCCCGACCGTGGAAGGGCCACCCAGGAGGTCGAGGAGGTGTGGGCTGGGACCCGGCCGCCGAGGCGGTGTGCCGACGGCCGGGTGCCCTGCTCTCAGCCCTTCCCGCGGAACGCCCGCAGGATCTGCTCGGCGGCCAGCGTGGCCGTCAACTCGCCCTCACGGACCCGCTGTTCGAGACCGGGAGTGAGCGTGCGCACCTCGGGGTGGCTGCGCAGGCTCTCCAGCAGCTCGTCGCGGACCATGGCCCAGGTCCAGTCAACCTGCTGGTCACGGCGCTTGGCCGCGAGCCGGCCGGTGGAGTCCAGGAGCGTCCGGTGCTGCTCCAGCCGCTCCCACAGCGTGTCCAGGCCGGTCGACTCCCTGGCACTGCACGTCAGCACCGGGGGAGTCCAGGCGGCGTCCACCGGGTGCATCAGCCGTAGCGCGCCCGCCAGTTCGCGGGCCGCCGATCGGGCGTCGCGTTCGTGCGGGCCGTCGGCCTTGTTGACCGCGATCACGTCGGCCAGCTCCAGGACACCCTTCTTGATGCCCTGCAGCTGGTCGCCGGTCCGGGCCAGCGTGAGCAGCAGGAACGTGTCGACCATGTCGGCGACCGCCGTCTCCGACTGGCCGACGCCCACCGTCTCCACCAGCACCACGTCGTAACCGGCCGCCTCCATCACCACGATGGACTCCCGGGTCGCCTTGGCCACCCCGCCCAGGGTCCCCGCCGTGGGGGAGGGGCGTACGAAGGCCCGCGCGTCCACGGCCAGCCGCTCCATCCGGGTCTTGTCACCCAGGATCGAACCGCCGGTGCGGCTGGACGAGGGATCCACGGCCAGCACCGCGACCCGGTGCCCGAGGCCCGTCAGCAGGGTGCCGAGCGCGTCGATGAACGTGGACTTCCCGACGCCCGGCACCCCGCTGATCCCGATGCGCCTGGCCCGCCCCGCGTGGGGCATCAGCTCACTCAGCAGGCGCTGTGCCAGTACCCGGTGGTCGGGGCGGGCCGACTCCACGAGAGTGATCGCGCGCGCGACGAACGCCCGCTTCCCGTCGAGCACGCCCTTGACGTAGGCGTCGATGTCGATGTTCGCGGCCACCGTCAGCGGCTCACAGCTCGTGGCCGAGCGCGGAGGCGAGCCGCGCGACCAGGTCGTGGGCGGCTTCCGGGATCACCGTGCCGGGCGGGAACACCGCTGCGGCGCCGGCCTCGTGCAGTGCCTCGATGTCCGCCGGCGGGATCACCCCGCCGACGACGATCATGATGTCTTCCCGGCCTTCGGTGGCGAGCTCTTCGCGTAGTGCGGGTACGAGGGTGAGGTGGCCGGCGGCGAGGGATGAGACGCCGACGATGTGTACGTCGGCTTCGACGGCTTGGCGGGCGACCTCGGCCGGGGTCTGGAAGAGGGGGCCGACGTCGACGTCGAAGCCGAGGTCGGCGAAGGCGGTGGCGATGACTTTCTGGCCGCGGTCGTGGCCGTCCTGGCCCATCTTCGCGACGAGGATGCGCGGGCGTCGTCCTTCGGCTTCTTCGAAGGCGTCGACGAGTGTGCGGGTGCGGTCCACGGACGCTGATTCTCCTGCTTCTTTGCGGTACACGCCGGAGATCGTGCGGATCTGGCCCGCGTGCCTGCCGTAGACCTTCTCCAGGGCGTCCGAGATCTCCCCGACCGTGGCCATCGCCCGTGCGGCGTCGACGGCCAGCGCCAGCAGATTGCCCTCCAGGTCCGGACCCGGGTCTCGGCCCGCCGCGTCGGTGAGTGCCCGCAGTGCGTCCTGGCAGGCGTTTTCGTCGCGCTCTTCGCGCAGTCGGCGCAGTTTGGTGATCTGCTGCGTACGCACCGAGGAGTTGTCGACTTTGAGGACGTCGATCTTCTCGTCGCTCTCCACCCGGTATTTGTTGACGCCGATGACGGGTTGGCGTCCGGCGTCGATGCGGGCCTGGGTGCGGGCGGCGGCTTCCTCGATGCGGAGCTTCGGGATGCCCGCGTCGATGGCCTTCGCCATGCCGCCGGCCGCCTCGACCTCCTCGATGTGCTGCCAGGCCCGCTGCGCCAGGTCGTACGTCAGCTTCTCGACGTAGGCGCTGCCGCCCCATGGGTCGATGACGCGTGTGGTGCCGGATTCCTGTTGGAGGAGGAGCTGGGTGTTGCGGGCGATGCGGGCGGAGAAGTCGGTGGGCAGGGCGAGGGCTTCGTCGAGGGCGTTGGTGTGCAGGGACTGGGTGTGGCCCTGGGTGGCGGCCATGGCTTCGACGCAGGTGCGGGTGACGTTGTTGAACACGTCCTGGGCGGTCAGGGACCAGCCGGAGGTCTGTGAATGGGTGCGCAGGGAGAGCGACTTGGGGTTCTTCGGCTGGAACTCCTTGACGAGCTTCGCCCAGAGCAGGCGGGCGGCGCGGAGTTTGGCGATCTCCATGAAGAAGTTCATGCCGATCGCCCAGAAGAAGGACAGGCGTGGGGCGAAGGCGTCGACGTCGAGTCCCGCTTCCTGGCCGGCCCGCAGGTATTCCACGCCGTCGGCCAGGGTGTA
>NZ_JBHUYV010000005.1:0-468246 GCF_042667905.1 Streptomyces sp. NPDC057287
GATCCCGGGGTGGTCAGCATGAGCCGGGCTTCGCTGCCGCGTTCGCCCTTCCACAGGGGCATGACGGCATCTGCGGTCACGACCCGGACGCGGCCGTCGGCCGGGCCTTCCATGAGCGCGGATACCGAGAGGCCCAGGGTGTCGGAGAGGCGGACCAGGGTGGCGAAGTTCGGGTTGCCCTGCGCCTTCTCCAGTCCGGCCAGAGCTCCCTTGCTGACCTTGGCGCGGCGGCAGAGTTCGTCCAGCGACAGCCCGGCGCGGGTACGGGCTGCGCGGACGTTGTGCGCGAGCGTCCGCAGCGCCGCCTCGGTCTCGGTCATCTCGTACCCCTCCAGAAATGGGTCAGTGCAATGCGTCACGCGGTCGTTTGGTTGACACTTGCCGGTCGGTGCGTTGTACGGTGTAGTCGTTCCATTGATGGTAAGGGATGTACCTGTGATTGCTCTGCTGCTGGCCCTGGGCAGCTCCCTGGCCTACGGATGCGCCGACTTCCTTGGCGGTCTCGGCGCCCGCAAGGCCCACGTTCTGCGCACCGTGATGATCGCCGCCCCGGCCTCGCTCACTGTCGAACTGCTCCTGTGGCCCTTCCTCGGCGCTTCCTTCGCCCCGGCGACTCTCGCCTGGGGTGCCGCGTCCGGTGTCGCGTCGGCCGCCGCGTTCGCCCTGCTGTACCGCACGCTCGCAATCGGCCCGATGAACGTCCTGTCACCGGTCACCGCACTGATCTCGGCGATGCTGCCGGTCGGGGTCGGATTCCTGCAAGGCGAGCGCCTCGGCCTGGCCGGGCTGATCGGCCTGCCGCTGGCGCTGGCGGCCGTGGTGCTGGTCAGCGCCGGACACGGCCCCGGCAGCACCCGCCCGTCGCGCACCGCGCTGCTGCTGGCCCTCGGCGCCGGGGCCGCCATCGCGCTGCAGCTGATCTTCCTGCACCAGGCGCCGGCCGACAGCGGCGTGGGCCCGCTGATCATCGGACGTGCCGTGTCCTCAGCCGTGACCCTGGCTGCGGCCGGATTGATGTATCGGCATCTGGGCTCGGAGAAGCCCGCGTGGGCCATGTCGGCGGCTGCCGGCGTGCTGGACTCGGTGGCGAACCTGCTGTTTCTGCTCGCCGCCCGCAGCGGCGACCTGGCCGTCGTCGCCGTGATCACCGCCCTCTACCCGGCCGGCACCGTCCTGCTCGCCCGCAGCGTCCTCGCCGAACGCATCCACCGCGGGCAACTGATCGGCCTGGGCACCGCCGCCGCTGCTGTCAGCCTCCTCGCCCTCACCTGACCCCGCACCCCACCGGAAGGACCCCTGCCATGTTCATCCAGCCCTGGGACGCAGCCCTCGACAACGCCGAATGGCAGACCTGGATCGCCGACGGCCACGACTTCGGCATCCTCAGCGTCAACGGCCTGCCCGGCCGGGCGCCCATCGTCGTCCCCACCCACTTCACGGCAGAGGGCAGCACCCTGCTGATCCACCTCGCCCGCCCCAACCCCGCATGTAAGGCGATCGACGCCGACCCGCACGTCACCTTCACCGTCACCAGCGACTACGCCTTCGTCCCCGGCACCTGGCGCGCCAAACCCGGCACCCCGCCCACTGACGGCGTCCCCCACCAGCTACTACGCGGCCATCCAGTTCACCTGCCAGGCCACGATCATCGACGACCCACAGGACAAAACCGACCTACTCCGCCGCCAGATGGCCCACTTCCAGCCCGACGGCGACCACGCCCCCATCGACCTCGACCAAGCCCCCTACGGGCGGATGCTCCCCGGCATCCGCGGACTGCGCCTGAACGTCACCGACGTACGGGCCAAGTTCAAGTACGACGACAACAAACCCGCCGAGCAGCGCGCCGACATTCGCCCACCGCCTCGCCGAACGCGGAACCGGCCTGGACGCGCCCACCGCAACCCAGCAACTGCGCCGCCTGGACCGCACCGGTACCTGGAAAGCCTGATCACGTCCCTCCGCCCGCGCACGCATCTCTCTGAATGGACCCCGTGTTGACTACGTTCCGCATGAGCCCCGCCGTCGCTGACGCCTTCCCCCACACCCTCATCGCCGTCGTCACCGCCACCGGCCTGCGCGGCCACGAGCCCTGGCCCGCCACCACCGCCGCGCAGCAAAACCTGGAGCAGCAGGTCGCCGCCGGCACCTGGGCCCCCGCCGACGAGAGCGACCCGCGCATCGAGGCATGGCACACCGCCTACCGCTCCTTCGGCACCAACCCCCGCCGCACCCGCCCCAGCGTCGACGCACTCGGCCGCCGCCTGGCCAAGAAGGGCACCCTGCCCCGCATCAACCCTGCCGTCGACTCCTACAACACCGTCTCCGTTAGCCACGGCCTGCCCGCCGGCGCCTTCGACCTCGACCAGGTCACCGGCGACATCGAGATCCGCCACGCCGACGGCAGCGAGACATTCACCCCGCTCGGCGAACCCGACACCACCGAACACCCCAAGCCCGGCGAGATCATCTACACCGACACCACCGATGTACTCACCCGGCACTGGAACCACCGCGACGCCCACCGCACCCGCGTCACCGAAGACTCCACCCACATCGCCTTCGTCCTCGAAACCCTCCACGCCACCCGCGACGGACACCTCCTCAAGACCGCCGCAGGCGAACTTCAGGACCTGCTCACCGAGCACTCCGCCCAGAGCACCGTTCACTACCTCAGCCCGGCCCACCCTCCGGCAACCACCTGAAACGGCCGATACCCCTCCGGCTGCCAGGCCAATCCTGAGCATCGGAGTTGTCCATCCGGGCCAGATAGCAAGCTCAGCAACAGAGAGCACGACGGCTTGATCTTCGCGGCGAAAGCTGAGCTCTCTCAGCGAAAGTTGGCCGAGGAGAATCTTTCTCCATGAAGGCTGAGCAATTGGTCTCCAGCTGCCCGCCACTCGGCATGGCTCGGCAGCCGAATCGGGCACACACGCCGCATCATAAATGATCACTAAAACGGGTGATGAACTGGATATTTCGACCCCTGATGGAGCGCGGTGCCCGACGCTGAACAAGTCAACAGCCATGATCAGCGAAGGGATACCCATGACCACCACTGCGGTGCAGGACGTCATCACCGTCAAGCTTGAGCGCACCTTTGACCAGATGGACGCGGACAAGAACGGCTACCTCGACTGGTCGGACTACCAGAAGCTCGGCGACCGCTACATCAAGGGGTACAACCTCTCCAAGGACGACCGCCGGGCCAGGGCACTGCAGACCTTCTGCCAGATCTACTGGCTGGAGCTGCTGCGCCACGCGGGCGTCGACGGTGACCGGCTCACCAAGGACCAGTTCGTCATCGCCAACCGACTCGCGGTCATCGACAGCAGCCGCCTCAACGTGACCGAGGGCGGCGGCCACGCGATCTTCGACGTCATCGACACCGACGGCGACAACGAGATCAGCAAGGACGAGTTCGCCCGCCTGATGCGGGAAGTCTGGAAGGACCACTCGACGGAGTGGATGGAGCTGTTCGCCAGGATCGACACCGACGGAGACGGGGCGATCTCCCGCCACGAGTTCATCCGCGTGGTCCGCGAACACTTCCTCTCCAACGACCCCGACGCCCCGGGCAGCATCTTCTTCGGCCACATCTGACCCACCCGCTGCGAAGCACCACAGGCTTCGTCAGCCTCCTGCGGCCGTCCCCTGGACTCCCTTCCAGCGGACGGCCGCCGCTGTGCGCACAACCGGGCCCAGACACCGAGCCACACGCAGCAGCCACTCAACCTTCGCTGCGACAGGTCAGAGCCCAACTACCATGCGAGACGCCCCTCCCCCCGGCAGCTGCAATGCCCGGGGAAGGGGCGTCTGCGTGTCTGCCTCAGGCGGCCCAGCCGATCGAGGAGATGTCGCAGCACGCGTCGTACTCGGATCCGAGGTACTGAATGATGTCGTCCCAGATGACATCGAGTTCATCGACGTCGTCATTCATCCAGGCGTAGACGGCACGGTCCCAGACGCCGCGCACGCTTGGGCATGCCCCCACGCGCTTGGCCGACGCTGTGGCGTGCCAGGCGAATCCGCTGAGACCGGTTGTGCGCCTGAGGGGTTTTCAAGCGGTGGAGCGATTGCCCCCGCGTGCCACGAGCGCAGCCCCGGTGCTGGGGTAGGCGGGCAGCAAGGTGTCCATTCCGGTGACGTTGAGCAGGCGGCCCAGCCGGTCGGGAATGGCCGCCAGGGTGAGGGAGCCGCCGACGTCCTTGGCGCAGCGCCAGATGCCGATGAGGGCTCCCAGCCCAGAGGAGTCGCAGAAGGTGACGCCGGAAAGGTCGGCGACCAGGTCGGGCTGTCCGGCGGTGATGAGGTCCAGGGCGCGGGATCGTACGGCGGGTGCGGTGGTGATGTCGAATTCGCCGGACAGCTCGATCACCGCCAGGGCGCCGTCGGTGTATGGGACGTCGATGTGGAATACGTCGGTCATGGGCGTCGGTTCTCCTGCCCGACGGCGGCGTCGGCGGGTGAGGTCGGGGCGGCGGCGCTGTGAGCGGTGGTGGTGATGCCGGCGGGAGCGGCATCGTGGGTGGGGACGGACAGGGCCAGCAGGGCCACGTCGTCGCGTTCGCTGTCGGGGAGTGTGTCGAGCAGTGCGACGGTGTCGTCGATCAGGACGCCGGCGCTGATCGGTCCCGGCAGCCGGGCCAGGAAGTCGATCAGGCCCGTGTCATCGAGCATGTGGCCATCGGCGGTTCGGGCCTCGGTCAGCCCGTCGGTGTACAGCAGCAGTCCCTCGCCGGGTGCCAGGTGCAGGGTGCGTGAGGCGAAGACGGCTTCGGCGAACGCGCCGACCAGCATGCCGCCCTTGGCGCGGGCCGCTTCGACCCGCACACCGCCGCCCTCAGTGGGGCGCAGGTGGTAGGCGGGCGGGTGACCGCCGGTGGCCAGCGTGACTGTGAAACCGCCGTCCCCGGCGGGGTCCAGCAGGCCGAAGACGGCGGTGCAGAAGCGGGTGCCGACCGCCGCGTCCAGCAGCAGTGCCGTGTTCAGTGCCTTCAGCGCGGCTGTGGGATCCGCGTCGACGAGGGCTGCAGCCCGCAGCGTGTAGCGGGTCAGTGAGGTGACCGAAGCGGCTTCAGCGCCTTTCCCGCACACATCGCCCAGGAAGAAAGCCCAGCGGCCACCGCCGACGGGGAAGACGTCGTAGAAGTCGCCGCCCACCTCCTGCGGGGAGGCGGTCTTGTAATGGCAGGCCAGCTCCAGCCCCGGTACCGCGGGCAGTGCGGGAGGCACCAGGGTGCGCTGCAGGGTCGAGGCGAACGCTGTGATGGCCGCCCTGTCCCGCTCGGCACGCTGCCTGGCCTCTTCCTCCGCCTGGCGTTTTTCCTGCTCGACCTTGCGGCGCTCCTGCTCGACGCGCACCACGTGCAACGCCGAGAGCCTCAACTCCAGTTGGTCACACACCACGGCGGCCAGGTCCCCGAGGACGGAGGCCTCGACCTCACTGATCTCGCGGGGGCGGGTGTCGAGGATGTTGACCGTGCCCAGCCGGTACCCGTCGGCAGTGATGATGGGAGCGGCGGCGTAGAACCGTACCCCCGTCGGGCCGGCGACCAGCGGATTGGAGCAGGCGACCGGATCCAGCAACGTGTCAGGGATGACGGTGGTGTCATCGGTGAGCACCGCCGAGGCGCACAGCCCGGGATCGCGGCCGATCTCGGTGACGCCTTCCAGGCCGTGGGTGGCCTTGAACCAGATGCGGTCCTCGTCCACGATCGTCACCGTGGCCACCGGCACCTCGAACAGCCGCGCGGCCAGCGCCGCGACTCGGTCGTATGCGCCGTCCGGTGGGGTGTCGAGGATGTCGTAACGGCGCACCGCCGCCATTCGCGCCGCCTCTGCCGACGCGGCCAGAGGTTCGTTCGGTGCTATCGCAGGCACGCTCGCTTGTTCCGGCATGTTCCTCGTCTCGCTCATCCCCCCAAAAGACACCGACCGGACAGCCAGCACCCCGGCACTCTACCGACCGCCCCCGCGTCACCCGATTTCGCGACGAGCCTTGTGCACCAGTGACTGAGGCGCCGACCACCACTGAGCACCCGGCGCCGGCTGCGAGACAGCCCAGGTAGACGACCGGGAGTCGGAGCACTCGCCACAGAACACCGGTGTTTGACCTGCGGTTATGCGGAGGCCGGTTCCGGGCGGGTGTCGGCGATCGTCTCAGTCTCTGCGTTGACCACGGTGTCGGTGGCGGCACCGGTGATGGTGTCGGGAATGCTGTCGCAGAGCGGGCCCGCCCCGAGGGAAGAGGCGCCATTCACTCCCCGCCGGGTCCATCGCCGCGGGCATAGAAGGATTCGACCCCGTGCCACGCGGACGGGCCGCCCAGTGTCCGGGCAAGGTGCTCCTGCGACCTGTCGAGCGAGCGGCGGGCCGCGTTGACGAACCGCAAGTGCGCCTCGTGCAAACCGTTGTGGATCGGCCGGAGTTTCTTCAAGGTCTGTCGGCTGACGGCCGTGGAAGAGGATGGTGAACTCCTCGATGGTGTCGCAGAGCCGCTCGGCTGCCGTGACGGCATCCCTGCTTGCCACCAGGCACATCGATTGCAGCCCGGCGTTGAACGGCCCCCGGACGACGGCAGGCCGGCGCCTGTCGGGGCCGGCGGGATCGTGGGCGTGCTTGAGGGCGGTGCGGACACCGGTCCACGGGCGGTCGGGCCGAGTGCCCTGATGTTGCTGGATCGCCGAGCGGTGCTGAGGGCTTCCCGTGTCGATAGCGGGAGGATCGCCCAGAGCCTGCGTTCGTCGTCGGCGGTGTCGGTGCCAGACGCCACCGCCCCGCGGGCGGTGAGCTCCGGGAGGACTGCATCGTCGGTGATGGCGGGGTTTGGGTGGTGGGACAGGGCGACAATGAGTGCCTGGCGGTCCTGGTAGGCGAGGTGGACAGAGACGCGACGGCCGCCGTCCGCGACGGCGGTGCGCACCAGGAGATCGGTCAGGTCGGCGGCGGCCTGGTCGGCTTCCCGGTAGCCCCATTCATGGAGCCGGTCCAGGACGTGTCCGGTCGCCTTCTTCCCGGACCACGGGGCGGCCTCCAGCGACCAGTTGGCGCTGCGCCGGTTGCGGACCTGCATCCGGGCCCTGGCCCCTTGCAGGCCGGTTTCCGGGCGTGGTGGGGAGAGCGGGCGCTTCGGTGGTGGCGGGGTCCTGGGCGGGTAGTCAGGGGTGGGCTCAGCCATACCCACCTGAACTCCCAGCGTCGGCGATCGTAGGGCCAAGCCTCGCGCCGAGCGGAGGAAGCGCTGCTCGTCCGGCGCCTCTCGGCCAGCCACGCACCGCGCGGCCATGCTCGCCCTGCACCTGCTCCAGTCCGCGCTGGTGCACGTCAACGCCCTGCTCCTCCAGGACATCCTGAGCGAGGAGAAGTGGCAGAGGCGGCTCACCGAGGCCGACCGGCGGGCCCTGTCCCCTCTGTTCTGGGCGCACGTGAACCCCTACGGCCGGCTCGCCACTGCCCAGGCCCACGCAGCGGCGCGCCGGCCACGGTCTGACGAAGACGACGACGAAGACGAGGCGTGTTCAGTCAGGTGGTGACCGGCTGCCCGCTGGAGGGCTGCGTCGGTTCAGTTGCGTTCAGCAGTCAGGGTGCTCCAGTCCTGCCGTACTGCCCACTGTGCGAAGGTCGTCGTGGTCAGGCCGTAGACGGCGGCGTGGTGGGGGCGTGCGGGGTAGCCGACACGGTCGTTCCAGCGGTCGCCGAACGCTGCAGATGCGCCGCTGCGCCGCGTCTTCTCTTCCAGGGAGATGAAGTCGGTCGTGATCTCGCGGCCGGTGGTCTGGGAGAGGACGTCGGCCATCTGCGGGTAGGTCAGCGCATCGCCGGCGAGCTCGACCTCGGCCTCGTGGAACCTGTCGGGCTCGGCGACGGCGGTGGCGACAGCGGCACCCAAGTCGTCGGCGCAGATGAGGGCCAGCTCGGTCTGCGGGCTCATGGCGGTGACCAGCTTGCCGTGAGGCAGCTCGGGGGCCATGTACTCCCGGCGGGGCAAAAGAAAATTCTCCATGTACCAGGCGGGATTGAACATGGTCCAGCGCTGCAGCCCTGAGCGCCGGATCGCTTCCTCGGTCTCTTCCTTCTGGTTCCAGTACTCCTTCATCACCGGATCGTTGATCTCGAAGTCCGGGTGCTGGGTACGCCACCCGGTCGCCGACACCGACGAGTGCAGGAGCTGGGTGATACCGGCGCGCTGGGCCGCGGTAACGATGTTGCCGGCCTGGCGGACCTCGGCGGGATCGGCCGGGTCGACACTGGCCAGCTGCACCGAGAAGACCGCGTCGTGTCCGGCGCCGGCCGCGTGCAGGGAGGCGACGTCCTCCAGGTCCCCGGTGGCCAGGACGGCGCCCAGTGCGGCCAGGGCCTGGGCGGGAGCCGAGGAGGGGGTGCGCACCAACGCGGTGACGGGGTGCCCCGCGAGCAGGAGCGCGCGGGCGACAGCGCCGCCCTGCATTCCGGTCGCCCCGGTGACCAGCACCTTGGCCTTGTCGTTGGATGTCATGGCGAGCCTGCTTTCGGTTGATCGTGTTCTCTGGGATCCGGGCACGGAACTGTCGGCCCCGGCACGGCATCGCCGAGCCGGTCAGGACCGACGTGGCCGGGGTACTGGGTTCTCGACTCAGAACACGAGCACGGGCCGGCCCCGCACCCCGCCTTCCTCGATGAGCCGGTGCGCCTCGGCGACCTGTTCGAGCGGGTAGGTTCCCGCGACGCGGAGCGTGAGGGCGCCGGACTCAGCCTGGTCGCGCAGCCGCGCCAGAGTGGCTGTGTCGCGGATGCGGTCGTAGACGAAGACGGGGAACCAGCTCACGCCCCGGTCGGTGGCGCCGGTGAACCCCTTGACGGTTGCGATTCCGCCGCCGTCGCGCACCGCTGCGGCCACCGCGTCGCCCACCGACCCGGCGTCGATGATTCCGTCCGCGCCGTCGGGGCGCAGCCGGCGGACCGCGTCGGGGAACCCGTCCCCGCGGGGGAGCACGTGATCGGCGCCCAGGTTCGTGACGAGGTCACGGTCCTTGTCGGCTGCGTCGGCGATGACCGTCAGCCCGGCCGCCTTGGCCAGCTGCACGGCGTAGCCGCCGATCCCGCCGGCGGCACCGGTCACCGCCACCGTCGCTCCCGGGGCCAGGGCCAGCGCGTCCAGCCCCATCTGTGCGGTCAGAGCGGCCATCAGCAGGGTCGAGGCCGCCGTCAGGTCGACGCCCTCGGGTGCGCAGACCACCGATTCCGCCGGTACGACCACGTACTGGGCCTGTCCGCCCAGGTCCAGCTTCGGCTCCGTCACCGCTACCACCTCGGTACCGAGGGCCAGCTCCGGACGTGTTCCTTCCCCGACCTCGTCGATCGTCCCGGAGATCTCCCACCCCACGACGTACACGTCCGAGGGCGGGTTCATCTCCGGGCTGTACTGGGCGGAGAGCCCGGTGCGGATGTTGACGTCGGCCGGGTGGACGGCGGCGGCGGCCACCTTGATCCGTACCTGCTCCGGTCCGGCGTGCGGTTCGGGCAGCTCCAGCACCCGCATGACCTCGCGGCCGCCGAACTCGGTGAAACCTACGGCCTTCACTGCGCCACCTCACTGTCGCTAACCGCGCACTCGAACCCGAGACGGTGATGTTCCGGGTATTCGGCGACGTTAACAGCCCGGCTATACTCGAAACAAATCGGTCCTAGTTCGCGAGGAGAGCCCCATGCCACAACCCGGTGCACAGCTGCGGCGGCCTTCCGGCCTCTCCGGACCGCCCCGCGATCCCGCCCGGGACGCCCGGATCCTGCGCGCGGCGACGGAGCTGCTCGCCGAAGGCGGCTACCCAGCCATGACCATGGACAAGGCCGCGGCACGAGCCGGGGTGGGCAAGGCGACCGTGTACCGACGCTGGCCCTCGCGCGCCGAACTCGCCGCGGAAGCCCTCAGCCACGCCGGACTCACCGACGACGTCACGCCGGTCATCCTCGGCAACGGTCACCTGCGCGACGAACTCCTCGCCACCCTGGCCAGCGCCATCGGCAACCAGGACACCTCCCGGGCCGACCTGGTCTCGGCCCTGCTGGACACCGCTCGCCAGGAGCCGGAGCTGTGCGGCCTCATCCGAGTGCGCTACGTCGAGTCCCTGCACCAGGCACTCGCCGGCGTGCTGGACCACGCGGTGCAGCGTGGCGACCTGCCCTCCCGACCCGACCATCCCCAGGACGGACACACGATCGCGATCTCCGCCGCCATCGCCCTCCTCGTCCACTGGGGAGCCATCCACGACCGCCCGATCAATGATGAGGACATCACACAGATCGTCGACGGCGTCCTCATGCCCCTGCTCCGATAACCCCGGGGCCACGCCGTGCCCGTCAGGCCTCATCCTGGAGATGCTCGCCGGACCCCTGCCCAGCCTCTACGACCCCACCGCGCCGGGCAAGCTGCTGTTCGCGTTCTTCGCCGCGATGGCGGAGACCGAGCGGGCGAGCATCTGCGAGTCCACCCTGGACGCTCGCAAGGGCAAGCACGGAGGCCGACCTCCGGAAACCTCCCGGGCCACTGGGCTCCAGGATCCTGCACTGCGTGCCTGCGCACGCTCCGAGCACTGCTCGGGGGCATCAAGGCTACGGACTCAGGAGCCCGTCTCGCCGAACTGCTGAACATCGGCTTCGACCGCATCCAGGCGGAGCCGCTCGTAACGCAGCGGGTGGCGCCACACGCCGTGGTCCTGGGACACGTCGGCGCTGACCTCCGCGACGAGGACGGGGTCGACGAGGACCGGCTCCAGGAGGGCACGGCTGTTCCAGGACGCGGTGAAGCAGACGCCGATCCACGGGTGGTCGGGGCCGGCCGCGGCGAGGTGGCCGGCGAGCTCGCGAGCCAGGCCGGGATTCAGAGGAGTGGTCTTCCCAACCAGGTGTAGGCGGCCGGTGGTGTCGTAACGGCCCAGCAGCAGGACCTGCGGGCGGTGCAGGGAACCAGTGAGACCGCCGGCGAGCACTTCGGTGGTGTTCCTGCGGCGGACCTTGGTCCAGCCACGCACGCCTGGCCGATAGCGGCCCGTCAGGCTCTTGACCACCACACCTTCGACATCGGGAACGTCGGTCCACTCATGCAGCCACTCCTCCGCGACCGCCGGGTCCGTGGTCGGGCCAGGCCCTGTCCGATGGGTCGGGTGACGCTGCGGCTTGGAGCTCGTTCCATCGAGCCTACGGACAAGACGGACCCCCGGCGCTTCCCGCTGGGGGCCTCGTCGTGTCTCACCTTGGAACGACCGCCGGATCGTCTCCGTAGATCTGCTGCCGAGTAGCAATCTGGTTTTTCGGGACGTAGGGCAGCCCGAGGTTGCCGCACTGATTGGTCGGGCCGCTTCCCGGGAGTCCAACGATCCAGCCTTGCAGGAGGCCGGTGGACCGCTTGGTCACGCCGCTGGCCGCCGCTCCGCTGTGGCTGGCACAGAGGTTGTCGTGGGCGCTGTTTCCAGCGCCGATGATGGTGGTCGCATAAGCGCACTCGGCACTCAACAGCGTCACGGGAATTGATGCCAGCAGCACGCTGGCCTGGAGCTTTCGCATCGACGACTCTCCTTTGTCCGGGCCGGGCGCACGTTCAAGGCTCGCTGGCAACGTCGGCGTCAGGACGCCACCTCAACCCTCTCGAAGACGTCGCTGATGAAAGAGTTCAGGATGGCCATCGAACGGTGGGAGGCACCGTCCGGCCTGGCCTGCTTGAGGACGCTGTTGAGGTAGTCGGCTCCACCACACTGGTTGAGGGCGCTGCCGAGCGGAGCACCGAGGAGATTGCCGTTGACGGCGCCGGTGCCGGCGGTGGTGGAGCCCGTGGGCTGACGGCCGCCGTTGTGGTTGCCACAGTTGGTGGCGAAAGCGGGAGAGAGGATGGCTCCGCTGCCTCCCGCGTAGGCCGGGCTGGCCGCGGCCAGCCCGGACCCGATGGTGGCACCCACCAGAGCGATCGCGGTGGCGCGGCGATGCGATACAGGTTCCATGCCAGTGCAACGATCAAGTCGTCGCCTCCGGTCATGGGCACACGGCCGGGGTGCCTGGACGGCACAGACGGCGTCCACTGCGCGACCTGTGCCAGCGGGCCTGTTGTGCCCTACGGCCCCTATGGGCGACGCGGCGTCTCACAGGCCAGCGCAGCGCCGCGCCGCTTCCCCGAGACCACGCCACCAGCCACCACCACCCCCACAGCAAGGCATGCCAGGAAGGCTGAGCACTCACCACGGGAAAACTGGGGCTTGACCTGTGGTTATGCAGGTGTCCGCTCCGGGGAGGTGTCGGCTGTACCAGTTAGGTGTCGGTCTTGGTGTGCTGCGCCCCCTGCGGCGCCGACGGATCCATCACCGGCCAGCGCGCTGCGTAGTTGGGCCGCTGACGCAACGGAGGCGTTGGGCAGCGGGATCGGCACGCGGCGCAAGACCCGAGGGAGAGGGCTCGTCGGGCGGGCCAGGGGAGCGGGGTGCCCGGTTACCCGAAGGAGCCTCCTCCGCTCGCGGTGCCGCTGCTGAAGGAGCCGCCGGTCTGAGGGTTGTTCGCGGCGCACTGCGAGGCTCCGGCCGCCGCCGCGCAGTTCTCGGTGTTCTCGATTGCTTGGTCGGCCAGTGGGGAGCCGAGACCACCGCACTGATTGGTGGGGATGTCCAGGGGAACGGCCGCGGCCAGTGCGCTCGCCACCCCGGCGACGTAAGTGGTGACAGCCGAGCCCAGTACACCGCCCCGGTTGGAGCAGCTGTTGTCGTGAGCAGTGTTGCCGAAACCGATGACGGACGTCGCGCTTGCCGGAGCCGCGAGAGCGAGAGGGAGCAGAACGGGTGACGCCGCAACGCCATAGACCGAAGCATCGCGATAGGTGATCACCTCGTGTAAACGAAGCCCCACGAGCCACGTCACGCCGCCGCCGCCGCCTGGTCGTCGTTCTGGTAGCCGGTCCGGAGCTCCGCGACGGGCCGGGGGAACGGGCCAGCGCAGCGCCGCCCCGTCTTCCCCGCGACCACGCCCGCCCACCAGCCCACACCCACCCCACCCCACCCCCACCCCACCCCCACACAGCAAGTCAGGCCAGGTAGAAGAGGGGAAAGTCTGAGCACTCACCACGCGAAAACCGGGGTGTGACCTGGGGTTGTGCGGGCGTCGGGCGTCATCGTGCGCGCTTGATGTTGGGGGGATGTTGGGGGGAATGGTGCGCGCCCCGCCCGGCACCTGGTCGCTGCGGTGCCCATCGGGCCGCCGCAGCCCCGGTGAGGCCAGCGCAGCCCCGCCTTCCCCGCACCAACAGCGCAAACCCTAGGGCGCCAGCATATCCGTGACTCGCGCTCAAGCGCCTTGACCTCCCTACAGCTGGTCCCCCCTGCTGGGTGGTTCCGGAGGATGCATCCCGCCACCGTCCTTGATGTCCGCTTCGCAGGTGCGTCGGCTATAGGACTGGTCATTGGGGATCAACAGCGGTGCAGGCGTGTTCGTAGCGCAGGGCCTGCCCGCTGAGGACCGGGTAGTCGGCAATCGTCGCGGAGACGGCCGTCGAGGTGCCGACGAGCAGCATCGCGGCAGCGGCCGGAAAGGTGGAGGAACTCATGCCGCGTACTCCCTCGGCTGCGGGGCTGTGCCCGCGGGGCTGAACACCTTACGGGTCACGCGCTCGGCAATGGCGGCGACCAGGGTGCGCGGCCGGCGCGGCAGCAGATGCGCGGACAGGGCATTGGCGAGCCCGGGGGTGACGTAGCCGCGGTCGCGGTCGAGTGCGCGCAGAGCGGCGCGTACAACCGGCTCCGGCGTGCTCATCGAGCCGTTGACGGCCGCTCTGCGGGTGCCGATGGCTTCGAAGAAGGGGGTGTCGACCGGGCCGGGGCACAAAGTGAGTACGCGAATGCCGCGCCCGCGGTACTCCTGGCGCAGGGCGAGGCCGAAGTTCAGCACGAAGCCCTTGGCCGCGCTGTAGACGGCGAAGTACGGGGAGGGTTGGAAGCCCGCGGTGGAAGCGACGTTCAGGACGGCGCCCGTGCCGCGCTCGAGCATGGCGGGGAGCAGGGCGTGGGTGAGGCCGACGAGCGCGACGACGTTGACCATCAGCTGGTCGTGGTCACGGTCCGCGGCGATGTCCTCGAAGCGGCCGCAGGTGCCGAATCCGGCGTTGTTGACCAGCAGGTCGACGCTCAGGCCCCGGGCGGCGAGGCTGTCGGCGATCCGCTGGGCCGCCGCGGGCTCGGCGAGGTCTTGGACCAGGACGTGGGCGCGGATGTCGTGCTCCGTGGTGAGGCGCTGGGCGAGGGCGGTGAGCCTGTCCTCGGAACGCGCCAGCAGGATCAGATCGTGTCCGCGGGCGGCGAGCTGGGCCGCGAACTCCGCCCCGAGTCCGGATGAGGCACCGGTGATGAGCGCTGCGCTGTGCACGGGAAATCTCCTTCACTCGACGAAGAACTAAGACAGGAGAGTACTCACATCCCACCTAACTGCAACAGTCGAGATGCATTTTATTTCGATATGGACCATCGGTGTATCGTTTCGAGGGTCAAGCGGATGAGCGGGAGGCGCCATGGGTGAGACAGCGGCACGGCCGTTGCGTGCGGATGCGGAGCGCAGTGTGCGCGCGATCCTGGAGGCAGCCGAACGCGTGCTCTCCTCTGATCCCGGCGCGTCGATGGAGCAGATCGCAACTGCGGCGGGGGTGGCCAGGACAACGATCCACCGGCGGTTCGCCCATCGGCAGGCATTGATCGACGCCCTGGCTTCGTCGGCCGCCCGGCAGCTCGTCCAAGCCGTGGAAGACGGCCGGCCGGACACCGCCCCTCCCCTGGTGGCTCTGCACCGGATCACGGCCAATGTGCTCGAGGTGAAGGGCGCCTGGGCGTTCGCCCTCGAGCTGCCGGCCGAACCAGGCAGCGAAGCGGCCGCCCTCCACGAGGACATCGGCCGACGTTGCATCACAGTGCTGGAACGGGCCCGGGCGGACAAGCTCATCGACGAGGCAGCCGACCTCCACTGGATGAGGCGGGTCTACTACGCACTCCTCGGGGAGTCACTGCGCGGAAGCCCGGACGATACCGACATCGACACCGACACTCTCGCCGCCCGCATCATCGAGACCCTGCTGCATGGCGCGGGCCCACGCACCTGAGCTCGCCAGAGAGCCGAGCGGCGATCGCCCGAACACCGCATCGGACCGCCGCCGACATTCGGGCGGCAGCAGCCTCAACTCCCTGCGCCGCAGCTGGGCGAACGTCTCCATCACCGCGTCGATGGCCGGCGCAGAAGGGAGCCGGCAGTCGCGCAGATCCGGTCGATGACGGCTCGTCCGTCCCGTCCTGCGTCCCATGCGCGAGCTCGCCCACGTCGGGGCGGCAGTTCGGCTGGAGCAGGTACGTACGGCGGGTTGCTGACCACCAGGTCGAATTGCCCCGGTCCAAGGGAGGACAGGTCGCCGTGGCGGACCGTGATGTCGGTGCGTTGAAGAGCGGCGTTCACGCGGGCACACAGCACGGCCCGGCGGGAGACATCGACAGCGGTGACCTGAGCCCCCATCCGGGCGGCGTGCACTGCCACGGCTCCGCTACCGGTTCCGAGGTCCAGCACGCGAGCGCCAGGGCTGATGCCCGAGCGGGCGACGGCCCGCATCAGCAGGTGTGTGTCGTGCTGGGGGCAGTACATCCCCGGTACCCGTCAGCATCCGCCGCGGCCTGGCCGGGGGTGCCTCGCTCAAAACGGCCTCTTGCCCACGCATCGACGTCCGCCCTGCACCGACTGGGGACAGGGCAGGGCCACCTGAAGGCAGCTCCGTGACGATGGTGCCGACCGCCTGCGATAAGACGGCGCGCCACGCGGGGCCCTGCACGAAAAGGCCCCTCATGAAGACGGCTGGTTGGCGGAGAAGACCCGGTCGGCCGCAGCGATCCGTAGCCGTTCCAATGCAGCGGTCTGCTGCTCGGCGCGCCCCAGCAAGGTGTCCAGGTGCTCGGTATCGAGCCGGTCATCTGTCCGTGCCACGTCGCGAAGGGTGCGCCAGCACGCTGCCTTGCCCTGGACACCAAGAATCATGGACTCCAGTTCCAGGACATCACTGAGCGGGGAGCGGGAGAAGAGGTGACCATTGGTCTTGAGGCGGCCCGCCTTCTCTGCCAGCCACCCGAGCGCGACCTTGGACCGGTCGGCGGACACACCCAGGTCACTCATGATCTGGGTCAGGGCCGCGCGATCTTGCTCGACCTGCTCGGCCAGTTCGGACAGGCCGGCGTCCCGCTCCCGTCCCTTCTGAGCATGCCCGGCTCGCCGGAAGAGTTCCAGGCCGGCACTGGCGCCGGCCAGATGGTCGTTGAGATAGATCGCCAGAAGATCGGTGCCCTCCCCCGCATCGGACCCCTTCACCGGCTGGTGGGCTGCCGGTGCCTGCATTTCGTGGTCCACGGACGCACCCAGTTCGCTCCAGCTGTCTATGAACTTGCCCAGTCCTTCGCGCTCAAGGGCATCGGTGACGTCCGCGAAGTCGACGCCGACGCTCTCCAGCTCTGCGAAGTAGGCCGCTGCGGCGTCGTAGTCGCCGGCAGTCGGGGTTCCTCCGCGCAGGGTGCCATGATCGGCGAACGCCTTCAGTGTGGTGCCGGGCATGGTGTTCACCGTGCCTGCGATGGCGAGTTCGCTGACGTACGTCGTGTCGGGGTACGCGGGGTTCTTGACGCCGGTGGATGCCCACAGAGGGCGCTGGGCGTGGGCTCCTGCCTCGGCGAGGGCCTGCCAGCTGGGCCCGGCCGTCAGCTGCTCGTACGCCTGGTGGGCGAGTCGGGCATTGGCGATTGCGGCCTTGCCCTTGAGGGCTTCGGCCTCAGGAGTGCCGATCGCATCGAGGCGGGCGTCCACTTCGGTGTCGACGCGGGACACGAAGAAGGAGGCAACGGAGTGGATGGAGTTCAGGTCGTGGCCGGCGGCCCGGGCCTGTTCCAACCCGTCCAGGTAGGCGGTCATCACCGCGCGGTAGCGGTCCAGGGAGAAGATGAGCGTGACATTGACGCTGATGCCGCGCGCGACGACGGCGGTGATGGCGGCCAGGCCCTCGCGGGTCGCCGGGATCTTGACCATGAGGTTCGGCTGGTCGACCGCCTCCCACAGCTTGCGTGCCTGATCGATCGTGGCATCGGTGTCCCGGGACAGCCGGGGGTCGACCTCGATGGAGACCCGGCCGTCGATCCCTCCAGTCTGCTGGTAGACGGCATCGAACGCCTGGCAGCCGGCCCGCACGTCATCGGTGGTCAGGGCGAACACAGCGTCGTCGACACTCGCGCCTTCACCACCCAGGTAGCGCAATTGCTCGGTGTACCGGTCTCCCTTGGACAGCGCGGAGGCAAAAATCGTCGGGTTCGTCGTCACCCCCACGACGTGCTGGTTCGCGATGAGCCTCTGCAGCTCACCTCCGGCCAGCAGCTCACGGGAGAGATCATCGAGCCAGATCGACACCCCGGCCGCAGACAGCGCAGCGAGCGGGCCGGGCGCAGGGGAAGAGGAAGGGGTGGTGGAATCAGGCATGTGGGGCCTCCAGAATGCATGGGATCCGGTCGACGAATCTGCTGAATCTTGTCGCGGGCCGCCGGCGAAAGACGTGGCCTGGGCGGCTCACTGGGATGGGATCGGACTCTCATGTGCCGCCGCAGGGACAACTGCGGTGTCGGTGCCGACCGCGTGGAGGTGTTTCAGGGCCTGTCGATAGGAATCGAGGAGTCCGGTCTCGGTGTATGGCAAGCCGAGCGTCTCGCAGTGCTCGCGGACCAGGATCCTTGCCCGGGGCAGAGCGCTGGTGGGCATGCTCGGAAAGAGATGATGTTCGATCTGGTAGTTGAGTCCGCCCAGCAGGAACGCGGTGACAGGACCGCCCCGCACGTTGCGTGAGGTGAGAACCTGGCTTCGCAGGAAGTCGAGCTTGTCCTGGGCCGAGGGCATGGGCATGCCCTTGTGATTGGGGGCGAACGAAGCCCCCATGTACAACCCGAACAAGCCCTGTTGCAGCAGAATGAACACGATCGCCTTGCCTGGCGGGAGCACCAGGGCCACGGCGGTGAGGTATCCGGCGGCGTGCAGGATCAACAGTGTGGCTTCGACTGCTGCCGGTGCCGGGGCGCCCGGGTGACGGTGACGCAGGGCACGGGCGGACGCGACGTGCAGATTCCACCCCTCCAACAGCAGCAGGGGAAAGAAGAATCCTGCCTGGTGCCGGGTCCACCAGCGGCGGAGTCCCTGCCGTCCGGCGGCGTCACCCGGGATGAAGACCAACGCGCCGGTACCCACGTCCGGGTCCCGATCGACTCGATTGGGGTGCGCGTGGTGCCGATTGTGCTTGTCGAGCCACCATCCGAAACCCAGCCCGATCAGCAGATCCCCGAAGACCAGGCCGGTCCAGTCGGACGCGCGCCTGTTGCTGAACAGCTGCCGATGACCGGCCTCATGGCCGCGAAACCCGCACTGGGTGAATGCGAAAGCGAGCACGACCGCCACGAGAAGCTGCCACCAGGAGTCACCGACCAAGACGAAAAGTGTCCAGCCCACCGCCGTCCACAGTGCCGTCCCGGTCAGACGCAGAGCACTGTGCAACGGATGGCGGCGCAACAGACCGGCATCTTTCACCCGCCGGGACAAGACGGTATAGTCGCTGGCCGCTCGTGCTGGACGCGCCTTCAAAGACTCGAAGGACTGCTCGCTGGTGGGTAGAGACATTGACCCTCCCGGTGCCGGTCCGGAACTGCCATAGCGGCCGTTCGCGGTGAAAACTGGCGTCCCGGGGTCAGGGGGATCGTCCTCGCCAGCTCATCGGAACACTGTCTCCGCCGAAGTTCGGCGGTCGGCTGTGCAGCCGTGAGCGGGCTTCAAAGTGTTGCCTACCCGATTAACACTCGCGCATGTCCCCCGCTCCCGCACCGGGACAGCAGCTGCTGGTCAGGGCTTCTCCCACCACAGGCGAAAGCGGAAGGCCGGGAACGGCTTCCGGGGTGCGAGGAGACCAGGGATGCGAGGGGCCCGTCGTGACGCCTTCGATGCACGTCCGGTTTGCAGAGGTAGCCAACCTGTGTACTGGGGACTACCCTGTGCTCGCGCCCCTGCCCCCGGCGGTTCCTGACCGTCCGGATCGAAGCAGGTGAAGATCATGACGCGTAGCATCCCTGACCAGATTCGCGGCTTTGCCCGACGCGGCATTCCGGCGACCAGGCGAGAGCAAGCGTGCACGGCACTGGCTGCCTACGACAGCCACGGTGACGCTCTGTTCTCCCTGGCATTACTCCTGTGCCGGGATATCGACCGCGCCGTCGACGCGGTCGTCGCCACAGTGGCGCAGGTGTACAGGGGGTCGTCCGAGCCCCTGCCAGAGGTGGAGCTGCGGTACCTGACAGCGGACCTGTGGCTCCGGTGCGCGGCTCCGCTGCTCCCCCACTGGGGGCTGCCACTCCCGTGCTCGACCTCGATCTGTGAGACGAGTTCAAGCAACCTGTCCAGCAATCGGGAGCACGTGTCGATCGGCCTGTTCCTGTCCGAAGCCATCCCTACGGACAGGCAGTGGCGCACCTCGGTCTCTCAGCGCATAAGGCAGCTGCCCGTCTCCCCTCACTCCTGCGAAAAGACGCGGCCCTGCACCGCCCCACGCCGGGCCTGAGGGGCAGCACTTTCTGATGGCTGGTTGCTCGCGGCGGCCTTGGTGGTCGCAGCCGGAGTCGGCAGCGCCGTGGCTCTCTATCGGCCTCCCGCCTCGGCGCTGCCACATGTGGGGCCGGTCCGTCCTTGATCCACTCTTCGAAGGGACGCCTCGTGCGCATATCGCCACTCCTTTACGTCGACCGTTGCCAGGAGGGGACGAACACCGTCATGGTCCTTACGGGAGCGCTGGACCACGACTCCGCTCACCTGTTCACCGCCACGATGGCGGAGGCACTGAGCGCTGGTGTCAGGTCCGTTCACGTGGATCTGAGTGCCGTGGCGTTTTGTGACTGTGGCGGACTCACCGCACTCCTCAAAGCAGCGCTCGACGCCCGGACCAAGCGCTGGGAATTCCGGGTACAGGCCCCCTCCTCCGCTGTCCTGCGCCTGCTCGCTCTCACCGGTAGTACAGAAACCCTCCTCGGTCGGCAGCACGGCGCAGTAGCGCATAAGAACGACGCCGAAGCGGCATGATGAAGATCAACTCACTGCTGCCCCGTTACACTGGGAAACGAGAGGTGGCAGCCGGTGCTCAGCCCCGAGATGACGGAAATTCTGCGGTCCCTGCACACGCATGCCGGCGCAGGCTTCAGCCAATCCCGTGTGCGGGTTATCGGCATGGACCACCTCGTGGTTTCACTGGCAGTCGAGGGCCAGGTCACCGAACAATTGTGGTCCTCCAGCGAGACCGGCGCATCCTTCGAAGACATGCAATTCACCCTGGGTGAGGGCCCCGGGCCCGACGCCCTGCTGACAGGGCATGCGGCACTTGAGCACGACTTGGCCGCTGTCAGCGGGGACAGGTGGCCGGCCCTCGTCCTGACGATGGCCGCTCTGCCGATCCGGGCCGTGTTCTGTCTCCCGCTGGCCATCGGCGGCATCACGGTCGGTGTCCTCACCGCTCTCCGCGCGTCTCCGGGCCACATGAGCGGCCAGCAAATGGAGGATGCCCTGGGCCTCACGGCGGCCTTGGCCCTCCAGTTCCTCGGCGGGTCAGGGTCTCGGCTCGAGGAGTGGATGGACGCCCAGCCGGACGGAGAACTACACCGGGCCGTCGTCCATCAAGCCACAGGCATGCTCAGCGTCCAGCTCGAACTCCCCCTGGCTGAAGCACTCCTCCGCCTGCGCGCCTACGCATACAGCAACGACCGTTCCATCGTCCATGCCGCTGAGGATGTCGTCGCCCGGCGTCTGCGCCTGGACGACGACGGGCCCGAATCCGAAGCAGCCAAGGAGACGAGGGGATGACATCCATGTCCCGCGAGCAGCAAGTGTCCGAAGTGTTCGTGAAGGTCGCGGACTCCCTGATCGATGACTTCGACCTCATCGACTTCCTGGAGGAGCTGTGCGCCCATTGCGTCACGCTGCTCGACGTCTCAGCAGCAGGAATCCTCCTCGCCAACGAGAAGGGACTCCTGCACACGGTCGCCGCGTCCGACGAGAACACCCACCTGCTGGAGCTTTTCGCCCTCCAGCACGACCAAGGCCCTTGCCTGGACTGCTACAGCACACATCAAGCACGTTTCAACATCGACCTGCATGACCCCGCTTCGATCGGCGGCTGGCCCGCCTTCGCCGACCGAGCGCGCAAGAGCGGTTTCCAGACCAGCCACGTCTTCCCCCTCCGGCTCCGTGACCGCGCTGTCGGCGCGATGAACCTCTTCCACGCCAGCCGGCAGTCGCTCAACCCTCAGGACGCATCGCTCGCCCAAGCCCTGGCGGACATCGCCACCATCGCCCTGCTGCAGCAACGCGACATCGGACAGGAGCAGTTGGAGAAGAGCCAGCTGCAGCGCGCCCTTTCCAGCCGCATCGTCATCGAACAGGCCAAGGGCATCCTCGCCGAACGCTGGACCACCGACACCGACACCGCTTACGCCGCCCTGCGCACGTACGCCCGGGCCCGCCAGCTGCGAATCTCCGACTGCGCCCGCAAGATCATCGAACAGACCCTCGACACCGACCAGATCCCGCACCCCTGAGCACCTGTGCATTACTAAAATCTAGGGTGCGGCAAGCGGCTCACCTCGGCCGGTGCGCGACCTGAGTCGGTGTCACCCGGTAGTGCCTTCTGGAACGCCCGGATGATGTGGCTGCTGTCGGGGTCGGCGACTTCCTCCAGGCGGCCGCGGCGGCGGCCGGTGGGGCGCCGCCCTGGGTGTACCGGTCGGCGGGGCCCAGGCCAATCCGGGCTGTGCGGCGAGCGATACGAGCCGGTTGCGGTTGGGCACGAGCCGTAGGTCGCCCATCGGGCCGACTGTCTTACCGGGCGGCGCGTTCGAGTTGGGCGAGCGGGACGGATTTCACCCGAACGAGCCCGGCGTTGTCGACCCAGCCGAACACCACCCCGTCGATTCCGTCGGCAGAGAGCTGGACGATGGCTGCTCGGGCCTGGGCGGCCCGTGCAGCCCGGGAACACGTGATGACTATGCCGCCCATGCTGGTGCTCGCGGCAGCGGGTTCACCAGGAACTTCCTGGAGGGCACCCGTCCACGAATGGACGGAGCGGAGCCGCAGCACAGAACGGACAACGAATTGTCGAAAGCGGCGCCTCCCCGGCGCGCCTCGAATGTTTCATATTCCGGAGGTTGACGTCGTCCGGGACCGACGGGATTCGACAGCCCACCTCGGGGGCATATCTGTTTTGTGGTGTGGTCAGGCGTGGCGGAGGCAAAGGCTTCCCCACTGGAAGCCTGCGCCAATTCCGGACAACACGTAAGCGTCTCCCGGGAGCAAGGAGCCCTCGGTAACGGTGGTGTGCAGTGCGGTGAACACGCCGGCTGATCCGGTGTTGCCCAGTCGGTCGATCGTGACGGGTGCACGCTCACGGGGGACGCCAAGGGTGGCCATTGCCTCCGTAAGGATGTTCAGGTTGGCCTGGTGCAAGAAGAAGTGCCGGACTTGATCGATCGGCACTCCAGCGCGGTGGGCGGCGCTGGTGATGCTCTCGGGCAGACGTGTGGTCGCGGCGTTCCAGACGGCACGGCCGTCCATGGACAGGTAGTGGTCTCCGGCGGCGACGGTGGCGGTGCTGACGGGCAGCCGGGAGCCTCCGGCGGGGATCTGGACGTCGTAGGAAAGTCGGGAGCCCAGGTTGTAGGAGAGCAGGCCCGCTCCAGGAGTGTCCGTACGGGTGAGGACGACGGCTGCTGCGGCGTCTCCAAAGAAGACACCCGTGGTGCGGTCGGTGGGATCGACGACCCTGGAGGCACAGTCGGCCGCGAGGACCAGGATGGTGGAGATGGAGGGGTTCTGAAGGAGGTGGGCGGCGATAAGCACGGCTTGGATGCCGGAGGCGCAGGCTGCTTGGGTAACGTCCAGGGACAGAGCGCTGTGGGCGCCGAGGGCGTCCTTGACGATCAGCGCGGTCGACAGGAGCGGCTGGTCCCCGGTGTAGGTGGCGACGATGACCGCATCCAGCTGTGCGGGCTCGATGCCCGCGGCGGCCAAAGCCGGGCGGGCGGCGGCGACGCACATGTCGGAGGTCGCCAGAAGCGGGGCCAGACGCCGGCGTTCGCGGATACCGGTACGGCTGGTGATCCATTCATCGCTGGTGTCCAGGGTGAGGGTGAGCTCCTGATTGGTCACGACCGTCGGCGGCAGGTGCACCCCGGTCCCGGCGATGGCAAACGGCACGGACAGGCCGGCACCGGTCTGGTGGAACAGGGTCTGGTCCAGGGCGACGGTCACTCCGTGGCGCTCCGCTCGGGCATGGTCGGTGTTTCTCGAAGAATTCTCATGTTCCGTCCCCGATATCGATTTCGAAAGCCCGGCACCGCTCGGTCCGTCGCATCACGGCGCCACCGCAGCATCTCACGGGAGACGAATCAGAAGTTTGCTCCTTAATCAATAAGAGTGAGCAAAGATTCAACCGCTTGACATTGCACTGCTGGAAATTCTTTGCCGTGCTCCGAGTGGGCGGAGGGCGGATACTGGCGGTGATCGGTTTTCGAATACCTGCGCGGAGGTGCCGATGCGACGGAACGGACGAGTCGTGGATTCCCTGCTCACGCTGTTGAGCCGGGACTGGATCGGGGTGCCGGTTGCGGTGCTGGTGGCTGGGGCGGGTGCAGGGCTGACGGGGGCAGGGACTGTATGGGCGACGGTGCTCGGCGCCCTGGTGATGGCTGCAGGTGTGCTGCTGGCGGTGGGAGCCCTTCGTCACCTGGTCCTGTTGGCCCGCGAACGGGAAGCCAGCCCCCCGCCGGGGCGGCTGGTCCGTGTGGGCGGCCACCGAATGCACGTCCTCGCCGAGGGGGAGTCCGGGAGCGGGCCGACGGTGATCTGGATGCCCGGCGGGCACGCCCCTGGAGAGGACTTGCGGGTACTGCACACGATGCTTTCCACGGATTCCCGGTCGGTGCTGGTCGACCGGTTCGGTTCGGGCTGGAGCGACGCCGGGACCTTCCCGAGAACGACAGCGGGAGAGGCGGAGGAGCTGTGGGCAGCGCTTGAGGGAGCAGGGGAGCAGCCACCCTTCGTGCTCGTCGGTCATTCCTTGGGAGGGTTACTGGTCGCGAACGCGGCCAGGCGTCGGCCGGATCTGGTGGCCGGCCTCGTGCTACTCGATCCGACGCCCCCGGAGGTTGTCGCCTTCGCGCCGCGCAGCAAGCAGCTCGCACGGATACGTCGCGGCTTCCTGCTGACGGCGGTGCGGCAACTGTTCGGTGTCCATCGCGGCCCCGAGAACCGGGCAGGACAGGGCTGCGCCGCCGCGTCGATCTTCGCAGAGCTGTCACCGTCCGGGCTGGCGAGAGTCGGCTGGGAGACCGTGGTGTACGACGGGGAGCTGGGGGACCTGCCGCTGGTGCTCGTCATACCCAGGGATCTCATCGGCGGTGAGGCGGTGCTGGCCGACGCCCGGGACGCTGTTGAGGCCGAGCGGATCAGTCGCTTCTACCTCCGGAGCAGGACCCGGTACCTGTCGACGTCGGCAGCGTCACGGCTGGTACACACGCCGGAGGGAACGGGCCACAACTTTCCGCACGAGGTGCCCTCGTTCGTAGTCGGCGTGGTCGGGGACCTGATACGGCAACTTCGCGCGACGCGCCCCTGACCGTCGCCCGGAGCCGGGCCCGGCCGGGTGCCGGCGGGAGGAGTAATCCGGGGTCCACGACTATGCCGGCGAGTGCGCAGCGGTCCATCTGCTGCAGGGGTCGACCCCTGTGCCGATCAGCCCGGCTCTTCCGGACACACCGTGTCCGGGCACCCTCCGTTCATGACGGCCGTTCCTCGGGCGGGGACGCGCGAAGGGACGGCACGGAGGCGAGCAGCGTCTGGGTGTAAGGGTGTCGAGGTGTGCGCAGGATCGCCTCGGTGGGAGCGCTCTCGACGATGCGGCCGTGCCGCATGACCGCCACGACGTCGGAAACGTGGCAGACGGCCGGCAGGTTGTGGCCGATGAACAGAATGGACAGTCCGAGCCGTCGCTGCAGTTCGCGAACCGTGTTGAGGACGGACGCCTGCACCGAGACGTCGAGCGCCGAGGTGATCTCGTCAGCGATCAGCAGGCGGGGATCGACGGCCAGGGCGCGTGCGAGGGAAACCCGCTGGCGCTGGCCGCCGGACAGTTGCCGCGGCAGGCGACCGGCGAGCCATGGCTCCAGACCGACGAGGGCGAGCAGTTCGGTGACGCGCACGGTGCCGGCGGACCGGTCGAGTCGACGGAAGACCGTGGCAGCTTCGACAAGCGTCTGGTGGACCGTCATCCGGGGGTCGAGCGCGGTGTCCGGGTCTTGGAGGACGACCTGGGCGAGGCGCCCGAGCCGACGTCGGTCGCGGACGCTTCGGGTGCGAACCTCGTGGCCGTCGATCAGGATCCGGCCACCCTGCACGGGGACCAGGCCGACAATCGCACCGGCCAGGCTGGATTTCCCGGAGCCGGACTCCCCCACCAGACCGAGCGTGGTGCCGGACGGGATCTTCAGCGAGACACCGTCAACGGCGGCGAGGGAGGCGCGGGGGCCCGGATGGCGGACGGTGAGGTCAATCACCTGAAGGGTGCTCATGAAGTGGCCACCGTCTCCGGGACCACCGTCACGGGTACCGGATGCCAGCAGGCGACCCGGTGGGTGGCATCGAGCTCCTGCACCGGTGGAGCCTGCTCGGCGCAGTGGTCCTGGCGGCGCGGACACCGGGGCTCGAACGGGCATCCCGGTGCGGGCACGAGCGGCTCGGGCGGTGCCCCCCCGATCGTCGGCAGAGGTCTGCCACGGTCCGCGGCAAGGTCCGGCACCGAGGCGATCAGGGCCCGGGTGTAGGGGTGCCGGGCGCCGTTGGCGAGGCGGTCGGCGGGCACGGCCTCGACGATGGTGCCCGCGTACATCACCAGGACCCGATCGCAGAACTCCCCCACGAGTGCGATGTCGTGGCTGATGAACAGGATTGCGGCGGATGTGTCCCGCCGGATGTCGGTGAGCAGCTGGGTGATCTGCCGCTGCACGGTGGCGTCGAGCGCGGTGGTCGGTTCGTCGGCAATGATCAGCCCCGGGCGCATCATCAGTCCGGCCGCGATCATCACGCGCTGACGCTGGCCGCCGGAGAGCTGGTGAGGACGTGAACGCAGCAGTTCCGGGGGCAGGGCGACCCGGCGCAGGGCGTCGGCAGCCTCCTCAGCGGCTTGTGCACGGCTCGTACCGCGATGGGCCCGGACGGCCTCGGTGAGCTGGGTCCCGATCCGCAGGGACGGGTTGAGCGCCGAGGCCGGGTTCTGGAAGATCACCGACAGGCCTGTCGCGAGGTGCCGATCCCGCTCCTTCGGCGTCAGGGCCGCGAGATCAGCTCCCAGCAGGCGCAGGGTGCGGCGGGACACGCGGGCACCGTACGGGAGCAGGTCTGCGACGGCTAGCGCGGTGAGCGACTTGCCCGACCCCGACTCGCCCACGAGGCCGACGGCCTCCCCCTGCCGCAGCGAGAGGCTCACACCGCGCACCGGCTGGATCGTGCCGTCCGGGGTGGGGAGTTCGACAGTGAGGTCCTCGACCTGGAGGACCAGCCCCTCCTCGGCGGGGCCGCTCGGTGCGGGCTCCGGTGCGGGAACGCGCGGCGCAGGGCCGCGGCGGGCGACGCTCCCGGCCAGGACCTCACCGAGCATCTGGAAGGTCAGGGCCGCGTAGAGAACGGCCAGGCCCGGGGCGAGCGCGGACAGTGGCTCGGCGTAGATCCGGTCGAGACCCTGGCTGAGCAGCAGTCCCCAGTCGTAGCCGGGTGGTTGGACGCCCAGGCCGAGGAAGCTCAGCCCGGAGAGAGCGACCAGGGTGGTGCCCGCCGCCGTGGTGGTGGTCAGGAGCAGTGGCTCCGCGATGTTGGGCAGGACGTGCCGCCACAGCAGACGATGGCGGCGCAGACCGAGGATACGGGCCGATGCCAGATGGCCGGTGCCCGCGACGCCTGCGGCGAGGGTCTGGGCCAGTCGGGCGAAGCCGGGGACTCCCGCCGCCGCGAGCGCCAGCACGGCCCCGGCGGTGCCCGCACCGAACACGACCGCAAGAAACATTGCGAGCAGGAGTGCCGGGAAGGCGAGCAGGAGGTTGATCAGCCCGGCGGTCAGGCGGCGACCACGCCGCCCGAGGACTGCGGTGCAGGCCCCGACAAGGATTCCCGAGCCCGCGCCGATCAGTACCGCCGCCAGCGCGAGCAGCAGTGAGGGCCGGGTAGCCGTCAGGACCCGGGCCAGCAGGTCCCGGCCGAGGCCGTCGGTGCCGAAGGGGTGGGCCGCGGAAGGGCCCTGGAGCACAGCCGAGGGGTCCGGCCGACCGGCAGCCGCGCCCCAGACCGGCGGACCGACCAGGGCGAGCGCGACGAGTGACGTCAGCATGACCGCGGTGGTCCAGGCGAGGGGCGAGCGCCGGAAACCGGATGGAAGGCGCATGGTCACATCTCCCGGATGGCGGATCGGGGATCGAGTACGGCGAGCAGAACATCGACGAGGAGGCCGGCGAGCAGCACGGTGGTGCCCAGCACCAGCACCATCGCCTGGACCACCGGGTAGTCCTGTGCGACCGCGGACTGGGCCATGGCGGACCCGATGCCGGGCCAGGCGAAGACCTTCTCGACCAGCACGGTGCCGGCGATCAGGGCGGGCAGCAGGCTCCCGGCGACGGTGAGTGCAGCTGTGGCCGTGTTCGGCGCAGCGTGCCGGAGATAGCGGCGCGCGGGAGACAGCCGTTTGCTCCGGGCGGTGCGCAGGTAGTCCTCGTTCAGCACCCTCAAGGCCTCCACCCGGACGATGCGCAACAGGACCGCGGTAGGGGCGAGGGCAAGCGCGAGAACAGGCAGGACGAAGGACCCGCCGCCCGCCGCACCGGCCACCGGAAGCAGATTGAGGCCGACGGCCAGCAGTGCGCTGAGTCCGGCGGCCAGGACGAAGTCCGGCACTCCGGTCAGACCGGCGGTGAAGACGACGAACACCATCTCGGTGCGCGGGCGGCGGCCGTCGCGGGTGCGGACTGCCGCCAGCAGGCCGCCGGGCAGCGCGACGACGAGGGTGACCACGAAGGCGAGGCCGGCGATCTCCAGCGTGGCCGGCAGCCGGGTGCGGATCATCTCCGCGACCGGCGTGCCAGTGACCAGAGAAGTGCCGAGGTCCCCGTGCAGGAGGCCGCCCAGATAGTGGAGGTACTGGGACAGGAAGGGCGCGTCGAGCCCGAGGGCGTGCCTGCGGGCGGCCACGAGGTCGGGGGCGGCGTCGACGCCGAGCGCGGCCCGGACCGGGTCGCCGGGGACGAGGCGGATCATCGCGAAGGACGCGGTGAGCACCAATCCGAGGGAGAGGAGCAGTCGGGCAGTGCGGCGGCCGAGGAACACCGTCCAGGGGTGCCGCAGCATCTGGGGTACGGACATGGTGAGCCCTCGGTCGCGGATGTGGGCGGTCACTGGTGGAGTCGGATGCTCGTGGGTACGAGTTGGCCGCCGAACGTGGTGGCGAAGGTGGTGCGATGCCCGTACACACTGCTCCGGCCTTCGGCGATCGGCAGCGCGTCGGCCGAGCGGAAGAGCGCGGCGGCTGCCCGGTTCCAGGTGCCGCATCCGGCCGTGTCGGTCTGCCGCAGCGCCTGGGCGACCAGGGCCTCGTACTCAGGGTTGCTCACTCCCGCGAAGTTGAGGCCCTGGGCGGGAGCGGGGCCGGAGAAGAACGGGATGAAACCGACCGGCAGGGCGAAGCCCGGGGTACTGCCGACGACCACGTCGAAGTCGGCGCTCCGGTACATGGCATTGACGAGGGCGGGCAGGCTCTCGGCGACCAGGTCGACCTCGGCGCCGAGCGCCGTCCACTCCCGGGCCATCAGCTCGGCGACGGAGGTCAAGGTCGGGCCGAGATCCGGGCTGGTGATCAGGCGGAGCCGGAGCGACTGGCCGTCCTTGGTCAGCGGGCCGTCGGCAGAGCGGGTCCAGCCGGCGGAGCGCAGGGCCTCGACGGCGTTCTGCGTGGGGAGGTTGGCGTCGGCGAGGTCGGCGTGGCAGACAGCGCCCCAGGCGCCGAAGTCGGCGGCGGGGGCCCCGGTGCCGCCGACGGCGACGTTGGCGAGCCCACGGCGATCAAGGGCGGAGACCAGGGCACGGCGCAGGGCCCTGTCGGCGAGTACCCGGCCGGGCCGCTGGTTGAAGAACGTCAGCCCCACCACGGTCGCCACGTCTGTGGTGGCCAGACCGCGTTCGGTGAGCCGGGCGCGGTCCGGCCCTTCCACCTTCGCGATCTCGACACCTCCGGTGAGCAGCAGGTTCGCCGCGGTGGATGCCTGGGGCACCACCGAGACGACGATGCGCGCGGGGAGACCCGGCTTGGCGGTGGTCGCCCCGGCCGGTCCCCAGAAGTACCCGGCGCGGACGGTGAACTCGTACGGTCCGCCCGGGGCGTAGCGGGTCAGCACGTAGGGGCCGGTGCCATGGGTGGCACGGTCCAGCGCCCCAGGCCGGTCGAGCCCGGAGGGGCAGACGATCGGCAGCAGGCCGAGGGTGCGGGTGAGGAACGGAAAAGGGGCGGCGGCAGTCACCGACACCGTGCCGGTCCGGTCGTCAGCGCTCGCGGTGAACGGAACGCTCGGGAGGACGGTTCTGGCGCCCGCAAGCTCGTTGGCCGGGTCGCTCGCGTAGGTGAGTGCCCCGGTTACCGCCGAGGCGGTGAGGGGGGTGCCGTCGGAGCAGGTGATGCCTGGGCGGAGGGTGAAGGTGGCCGTCGTGGTCGTGGCCTGCCAGGAGGAGGCCAGCCCGGTGACCAGAGTGCCGTCGGAGGCGAGGTTGACCAACGAGTCATAGGCGTAGCGTGCCTGGGCGGCGCCGAAGGTTGAGTAGGGGTCGAAAGTCGGCGTCTCGCTGGACTCGGCGATCCGTGCGGTGCCGTGGTGCACCAAGGGTGTGGTCGTGGAGGAGACGACGCCCCCACCGCAGCCGGTCAGCGCGACGGCCGAGGCGGTGAGGGCGGCCGCCTGGACGACTGTGGGGGTGCGTCGAGGCATGCCGTCATGCTGCCACCGGGGCATGACCGTGATAAGTCAACCAACGGGTGAGGAATAGAGGTTCGAATATCCGGACCGAACGCGTATCCCGTGAGACGTAAATAGTCATCCAACCGCATTAGATGCTGTTCGGATCCACCGCATTACAGGTCACGTATGGAACGACGCAAGCACTCGCAAGAGTGATTTCTTAGACGGCCATTTGGCTCACGGTGGCGCGCTTCGACTACGGTGATCAGTGGATCGGAGGCGCATTCCGGCATTCGGTCATCTGCCTCGTCAGGTGAATCCCGGATCTCGCGATGGAATGCTTTCATCCGCCCGGTTCTGCGCTGCTTCGGTGGTCGTCGCATCCGGGCTCCCTGTCATACGTATACGTAGAGAGGATGGAGCATCATGCCGCCCGTAGTACCGCCCTTCCTGATCGGCTTGATCGCGGCGCCGCTGACCAAGCGTCTGCTCAAGCCGATGTTGCGTGGAGTCGTCAAAGCGTCCGTCGGCATCGTGATGGAGGTGAAGAAGGCCGCACATGAGGCCGGAGAGAATATTCATGACCTCGCGTCCGAAGTGGCCGCCGATGTGGTGGCCGCCCAGCTCGCCGCTGGGGAAGCCGATGGCAACCCCGCCGACGGCCAGCACTCCGCCGGGCACGGCGCCAAGGGGGATCCCAGGACCCCGAAGATCCGTGCGACTGCCGGCAGCGCCACCGGGAAAACGCACTGACGGTCCATAAGGACTCGCGGCCGTCGCCGGGCGCGTAAGCCGAACCATTTCGGCTGAATGCGTCCGGGCGGCGGCCGTTCACAGGCCGCTCGGCCGCTGTGATTGCTGTCCAGAACTTCCATTCCGTCGCCGTGATTCCGTCGTGTTCGTGGCGGTTTCCCGCGACCTCCGCAAACGGGTGATCGTACACATGCCATCGCTTCTGGGTGCCGCAACCGGATACCGCTCCGTGGAATCGGATGCGAGCCCACGTTCGGTCACACCGGGCCGCCAGCGCTGGGACGTCAAGCTGGTTCTCGGACGCCCCAGGGCGGCCGAGACCCTCGCCGCCGTCCTGCGCCGCGTCCCCGGGATCACCCAGGCTCAGGCCAACCCGGTCACCGGCAGGGTGCTCGTCCGGCACGATGCGCGCCTGCGGGCCACGGACATCGGCCGGATCATCCGCAAGGCCGTCACGGGGGTCGTGGAGGGGCCAGCCGGCGCGGGGCGTTCTGCACCTGGCCTCCCCGCGCCCGCCGCTCGGGCGGACCGCGGCCTGGTGGTGCGCCCGGTGCTAGCCGTAGGCGGCGGAGTCGCGGCCGGGGTCGCTCTGGTCAAGGGATCGGCGCTGAGCAGGCAGCTGGTGGCTGCGGGCGGGGTTGCCGCAGCGACCGCGGTCGTCCTTCGGAGAGCCTGGCGCGAAACGGTCGAGGCGTCCCGTGACACGGACGAACCCGGCGCCGCACTTCACCCCTTGCTGGAGATCGTCGGCCCGCACCGGCGCCGCCTCTACCGTGCCGCCGCACTGTCCGTCGCCTGCCAGGCCGCCGAAATCGCACTCGGCACGTTCCTCGGATGGACCGGCCTGGTCCTCATCAAGGGCGAGGCAGCTCCGCTGGTCAGCCTCGGTCTGACCACGGCGTCCGCCCAACTCTGGGGCCTGGCCGGACTGGTGGCCGTCGCTTGTGCGGCGGTGGCAGGTCTCTCGTACGCCTCGAACCTTCAGTGGCGGCAACTCGGCCAGGACATCGAGCACGACTGGCGGAGTCGCACGTACCGACACGTCCAGCACCTCGAACTGGGGCACCTGGAGGGTGAGCGGACCAGCCGGGTGGCCGGCACGCTCACCAACGACGTCGGCCAGTTGGGCGCCTTCTTCGCCGGCCCGGCCAACGACATGCTGCAACTCGCCACCAGCCTCGCCATCCTGGTGCCGGCGTTCCTTCTGCTCGCACCGCAGATCGCCTGGATCGCGTTCCTCCCGATTCCGGTCATCGCCTGGTTGTCGCTGCACCATCAGGAGAAGGCCGCAGCAGACTACGCGGTCAACGGCGAGTGCCGGTCCAGGCTGGGCAGCCAGGTGATCAACTCGCTGGAGGCCGGTGCGACCGTCAAAAGCTTCTGCACCGAGGATTACGAGGCCGAACGCATCGACGGGCTGAGCGAGGCGGTGCAGGAGAGCAGCCGGCATACCGACCGGACCACGATCCGCCACGCCGAGACCGTCCGGTCCTGCACCACCGCATCGATGGCAGGAACCTTGCTGATCGGCGGCCGTTCGGTGCTCAACGGCACTCTGCCCTTCGAGGTGTTCAGTCCTCTGATCGGGCTGCCCCAGATGCTTCTGATGCGGATGAGCCGGCTCGGCGGCATCGCCGACCAGTACCAGCGCACCCTCTCCTCCTACGACCGGGTCCAGCGGCTGCGCGCCCTGCCCGTCGAGGCCGACGGCGGAAACGAGACCCTCGACCTTGCGGACGTGCGGGGCGAAATCGTCCTCGACGGGGTCACCTTTGCCTACCCGGACCGGCCGACGGCACTCAAGGACCTGTCGCTGACCATCCCGGCCGGGCAGGTGACCGCCCTGGTGGGCGCCACCGGTTCCGGGAAGACGACGATCGCCAGACTGCTGATGCGATTCCAGGACGCGCAGTCCGGAAGGGTACTGATCGACGGACAGGACATTCGGGACCTGCGGCGGCACAACGTGCGGCACGCCATCGGCTTCGTCGCCCAGGATCCGTTCCTCTTCGACGGCAGCATCGCCGACAACATCCGTTACGGCAGCTTCGGAGCCTCGGACGAGGCGCTGCTCCGGGCGGCCACCATGGCCGAGGCCCACACCTTCATCGCGACGCTGCCGGACGGCTACGACACTCTGATCGGCGAACGAGGTGCCGCACTCTCCGGTGGCCAGCGGCAGCGGATCGCCCTGGCTCGGGCGATCCTCAAGGACTCGCCGGTCGTGATCCTCGACGAGGCCACGTCCGCCGTTGACAACGAGACCGAGGCCGCCATCCAGCGCACACTGCGCGGCTTCGCGGCCGGCCGCACGATGGTCGTCATCGCCCACCGCCTCTCCACGGTCCGCCACGCCGACCGCATCTACGTCATGGACAAGGGCGGCATCGTCGCCGAACAGGGCACCCACGACGAACTCCTCGCCCAGCACGGACTGTACGCATCTCTCTGGCAGCTCCAGGCCGGCGAACTCGCCGCCTGACCGCAGAAAAGACCACCCCCGCACGCCGGTCGCGTGACATCACCGCGTCCGGTGTGACCCGGCACGTCCGCGTGCCTGCTCGCCCATACTTCTGGAGGTACCCCCATGTCCCGTTGCGACGGAGACGTCCTTCCCCTGACCGCGGCCCAGCGGGAGATCTGGCTCGCCGAGCAGAGCTCCCGGACACCGATCCCGGGCTACCGAGTCGGTGAGTGCCTGGAGATCCACGGACCGGTCGACGCGGAGTTGTTCGAAGCCGCGCTGCGCCGGGTGGTCGACGAGGTCGACGCCCTGCACGTGACCTTCGTCGACGACGGTGAAGGCCCGTGCCAGATCCTCCGCGAGACCTGGGACTGGGCGCCCGTCCACCTCGACCTCGGCGCGGAGCCGGATCCCCGGGCGGCGGCCATGAAGTGGATGGAGCGGGACCTGGCCCGTCCGTTGGACCTCTCCTGTGATCCGCTGTTCGGCCATGCGCTGATCCGGCTGTCGCCGACCGAGTTCCTCTGGTACCTGAACTACCACCACGTGGTGCTGGACGCGATCAGCAGTTCCATGGTCCGGCAGCGGGTCGGCGAGGTGTACTCGGCGCTGGCGAGCAACGGTGTCGTCCCGCCCTGCCCGTTCGGATCGCTGCGGGACCTGGTCGACAGTGACGCTACCTATCGCTCGTCCGCCGCCTTTACCGCCGACCGCTCCTACTGGACGGAGCGCTTCACCGATCTGCCTGCTCCGACTCGGCTCACCGACACGTCCGTGACCGACCCGCACCGGGCCCTGCGCGTGGCGGGGGAGCTGGAGCTGCGGAGCCCCGAGGCACTGCGGGCGGCGGCGAGCCGGGTCGGTGTCAGGTGGTCCCGGGTGGTGGTCGCGGCGACGGCCCTCTATGCCCACCGGCTGAGCGGTGCACAGGACGTCGTGCTCGCCCTCCCCGTCACTGCCCGACGGGGATCCGACCGCGACCTGATGTCGGTGCCCGGAACGATGTCCAACGTGGTGCCCCTACGGCTCACCGTGCGGCCGGACATGACGTGGGGCGATCTCGTCGCCCACGTGGCCCGAGAGGTCGAATCGGCCGTCGCGCACGAGCGCTATCGCAGCGAGGACCTGCTGCGCGACCTCGGCGCGCCCGGCAGTATCGGAACCGCATTCCCGCTGATTGTCAACATCATGGCCTTCAACGCCCGGCCGAGCTTCGCCGGGCATCCCGCCTCGGTTCACCACTTCGTGTCAGGGTCGACCACCGACCTGGCAGTCTGGGTTTTCGACTACCGGGACGGCAACGCTCCGCTCCTCCGGCTGCACGGCGCTCCGGAGACGTACGGCGACGACGACCTCGCCGCGCACCAGCAGCGGCTGCTCGCCCTGCTCGACACTGTCGCCGACTTCGACCCGAATGAGGCGGTCGGCCGGATCGGCCTGATCACGGCCGAGGAGCACCGCGAGGTGGCCGCCCTCGGCACCGGACCGACAGCAGCGGTTGCGACCGCGAACCTACCGGAGCTGTTCCGGGAGCACGCCCGAGCGACTCCGGACCTGGTCGCCCTGGTGTGCGGCGACGTCTCACTGACTTACGCGGAACTCGACGCACGGGCAAACCGGTTGGCATACGCGTTGCTGGCGCGGGGCGCGGGGCCCGAGCGATTGGTGGCGGTGGCGTTGCCGAGGTCCGCCGAGCTGGTCATGGCGATCCTCGCAGTACTGAAAACCGGCGCCGCCTACGTCCCGGTCGACCCCGAATACCCGGCCGCCCGCATCGCCTACTTGCTCGACGACGCCTCCCCCGTCCTTACCGTCACCAATACTTCCGTCGCAGGCCACCTGCCCGACGGCGGCACGACTCCCCGACTGGAGCTCGACGACCCCGAAACGGCCGCCCTGGTGGCGGGCTGCCTCGTCTCGGACCCGATGCCGGCCGTCGATCCGAGCCACCCGGCGTACGTGATCTACACCTCCGGTTCCACCGGCAAGCCCAAGGGCGTGGTGGCGACGCACGGCGGCCTCCTCGACCTGCTCACCGACCACAGGCTTGTGCAGTTCGCGTCGCTGCTTGAGGACCGGCGCCGGTTGAGGGTGGCACTGACCACGTCGGTGTCGTTCGACGCTTCCTGGAACCAGTTGATGGCCCTCTTCGCCGGCCACGAGCTGCACGTCCTGGACCATGCGACCTGGACCGACCCGGACGCCTTCGTCGACTACGCGGCGTCCTGCGGGCTGGACTACGTCGAGGCCACCCCCTCCTACCTCAGCGTCCTCGTCGCCCATGGCCTGCTGGACGATCCCCAGCGCAGCCCGGCGCTGGTCGCGGCCGGCGGCGAGGCCCTACCCGACCAGCTCTGGCAGCGGTTGCGGGCCGCCGACGGGGTCTCCTGCCTCAATCTCTACGGACCCTCGGAGTGCACCGTCAACTCGGTGGCCGCACCGACGGCATCGAGCCCGCGTCCGGTCATCGGGCGCCCCGTCACCAACGCCCGGCTGTACGTGCTCGACGGTGCCCTGCGACCGCTGCCGGCCGGCGTTCCGGGCGAGCTGTACATCGCCGGCGCGGGGCTGGCGCGGGGCTATCTGAACCGACCCGGCCTGACCGCGGGACGGTTCGTGGGTGACCCGTTCGGGCCGGACGGCTCGCGGATGTATCGCACCGGTGACCTGGTGCGATGGAACCTGGAAGGAAACCTGGAGTTCCTCGGCCGCACCGACGACCAGGTAAAGATCCGCGGATTCCGCATCGAGCTGGGCGAGATCGAGACGGTCCTCGCCGAGCACCCGCAGATCGCACGGGCCGCGGTCGCGGTGCACACCGACGAGGACCCCCTGCTGGTCGCCTACGTCGTCCCCACCGCAGGACAGGCCGTCGAGGCGGACGCGATGCGGGCCCCGCTGCGGGAGCGGCTGCCCGAGCACATGGTGCCGTCGACGATCGTGGTGCTGGACGCGCTTCCGCTGACCCCGAACGGCAAGCTCGACCGGCGCGCACTTCCGGCTCCTGGGCGGCAGGCCGCCGCCCCGACCGGCCGTGCAGCGCGCACCGGGGTGGAGCACCTGCTCTCCGGGCTGTTCGCCGAGGTGCTGGGACGGCCGCAGGTCGGTGTGGACGACGACTTCTTCGACCTCGGCGGGCACTCCCTGCTCGCCACCCGGCTGATCGCCCGGGCACGGTCCGTGCTGGGCGTGGAGCTGAGGCTGCGCGATCTGTTCGACGCACCGACGGTGGCGGAGCTGGCTGCCGCGGTGGACGTCGCGGGACGGGCGCGCCCGGCGCTGGTGCGGCGCGGGCGGCCCGAAACGGTCCCGCTGTCCTTTGCGCAGCGCCGACTGTGGTTCCTGCACCGCATGGAGGGGCCGAGTGCCACATACAACATCCCTCTGGCTCTGCGACTGTCCGGAGGCCTGAACCAGCATGCCCTGCAGGCCGCCCTGTCGGACGTGGTCGAGCGGCACGAGAGCCTGCGCACCGTCTTTCCGGTGGTCGACGGCGCACCGTGCCAGCGGGTACTCGACATCGACGCGGTACGGCCGCTGTTGCGGGTGACGGAGCTCGGCGAGCGCGACCTGCCGAACCGGCTGACGGAAGCGGCACGGTACGGCTTCGAGCTCTCCGAGGAGCCGCCGCTGCGCGCCGAGCTGTTCCGGCTCGACGCCGACAACCACGTACTGCTGCTGCTGGTGCACCACATCGCCGGTGACGGTTGGTCGACGGGCCCGCTCTCACGGGACTTGGCGACTGCCTACGCGGCCCGCAGCGAGGGGGCGAAGCCGGAGTGGTCACCGCTGCCGGTCCAGTACGCCGACTACACCCTCTGGCAGCAGGACCTGCTGGGTGACGGCACCGACCCGGATAGTCTGCTCCACAACTCCCTCGCCTACTGGCGCCAGCGGCTCGCGGGTCTGCCCGAGCAGGTCGAGCTGCCCTTCGACCGGCCCCGGCCGGCGGCAATGTCCTACCGGGGCGCCCAGCTTCCGGTGCGCATCGACGCCGAGCTGCACCAAGGCGTGCGCGAACTCGCCCGTGACAGCGGAGCCAGCCTCTTCATGGTGCTCCAGGCCGGTCTTGCCGCCCTGCTGGGCAAACTGGGGGCCGGCACCGACGTACCGATCGGTACTCCGATCGCGGGGCGCACCGACGAGGCCCTGGATGACATGGTCGGCTTCTTCGTCAACACCCTGGTACTGCGCACCGACCTGTCCGGTGACCCGTCGTTCACCGAACTGCTGGGCCGGGTGCGCTCCGACTCGCTGGCCGCGTACACGCACCAGGAGGTGCCGTTCGAGCACCTCGTCGATGCGCTGAACCCGACCCGCACGCTTGCGCACCACCCGCTGTTCCAGACCATGCTCACCCTGCAGAACGCTCCGTCCGGCGCCTTCGACCTGCCGCAGCTGCACGTGTCGACCGACCTGGTGAACACCGGAACGGCCAAGTGCGACCTGACCTTCGTCCTGGCCGAACAGCCCGAAACGAACGGGTTGTCGGGCGTGGTGGAGTACAGCACCGACCTGTTCGACGCCGCCACCGTCACCGGCATCGTCGAACGGTGGCTGCGGCTGCTGCGCGCCGTCGTCTCCGACCCCGGCCGACGGATCGGCCAGGTGGACGTGCTGTCCGCCGAGGAGCTCCAGGCACTGCTGCCGGCCGGCAGCCATGGCGAGGAGCTTCCAGGGGGCAGTCTGCCCGCACTGTTCGAACGGCAGGTGCGGGCGAACCCGCACGCGACCGCCCTCACGGACGGTGTGGTCACGCTGACCTACGGCCAGTTGAATGCCCGCGCCAACCGGCTGGCGCACGCTCTGATCGAGCGGGGGGTGCGGTCGGAGCGGTTGGTGGTGCTGGCCTTGCCCCGTTCGGCGGATCTGGTCGTGGCGGTGCTCGCGGTCCTCAAGGCCGGCGCCGCGTACGTACCGGTGGACCCGGAGTACCCGGCCGCCCGCATCACCTATCTGCTCCAGGACACCCAGCCCTCGCTGCTCGTGACCACGAGCCGAACCGGTGAGCTGCTGCCGGGGGCGGAGCACGTGGACCGGTTGCTGCTGGATGCCACCGATCTGGACGGGCTGCCGGACACGGATCCGGGGGGCTTCGTCGACCCGGGTCAGGCCGCCTACGTGATCCACACCTCCGGCTCCACCGGTAACCCCAAGGGCGTGGTGGTCCCGCACCGCAACGTGGTGCGCCTGTTCGACACCACGCGGGAGCTGTTCGGCTTCTCCGATGAGGACGTATGGACCCTCTTCCACTCCTACGCCTTCGACTTCTCGGTGTGGGAACTGTGGGGCCCGCTGCTGCACGGCGGCCGCCTGGTGGTCGTGGACCACGACACCAGTCGCTCGCCCGGCCAGTTCTTGCAACTACTCGCCCGAGAGCGGGTGACGGTGCTCAACCAGACGCCGTCCGCCTTCTACCAGTTGATGCAGGCGGATGCGGAGGCCCCCAAGACCGGCAGCGAACTCGCTCTGCGAACGGTGGTGTTCGGCGGTGAGGCGCTGGAGCACACCCGGTTGGCAAGCTGGTACGACAGGCACCCGGCGGACGCGCCGCATCTGGTCAACATGTACGGCATCACCGAGACCACGGTGCACGTCACCCACACAGCGCTCGACGGCGCCGACACCGCAGCAGGCAAGATCGGCGCGGCCCTCCCGGACCTGCGGACGTACGTGCTCGACGACGGCCTGCGGCCGGTGGCCCCGGGCGTACCGGGCGAGCTGTACGTCGCGGGAGCGGGCCTGGCGCGCGGCTACCTGAACAGGCCGGGCCTGACTGCCGGGCGGTTCGTGGCGGACCCGTTCGGACCGCCGGGGTCGAGGATGTACCGCAGCGGTGACGTGGTGCGCCGCGCGGCGGACGGCAGTCTGCGCTACGTCGGCCGAGCCGACCAGCAGGTCAAGGTACGCGGCTTCCGGATCGAGCTCGGCGAGATCGAGGCTACGCTGGCCGCATACCCGGGCGTCGCCCAGGCCGCCGTCCTGGCCCGGCAGGACCGGGCCGACGACACCCGGCTGGTCGCGTACCTGGTGGCGGCCGGGGGTGCCACACCGAGCTCCGCCGACCTGCGGGGGCACCTGCGCGAGCGGTTGCCGGAGTACATGGTGCCGTCGGTCTTCGTCACGCTGGACGCGCTGCCGCTGACCGTCAACGGCAAGCTGGACCATCGGGCCCTGCCCGCCCCCGACCTCACCCCGGCAGCCACCTCCCGTGCGCCGCGCACCCCGCAGGAGCAGGTTCTCTGCGCGCTGTTCGCGGAGGTCCTCGGGGTGGCATCGGCCGGCGTCGAGGACGGGTTCTTCGACCTGGGCGGACACTCGCTGCTGGCCACCCGCCTGGCCGCCCGGATCCGCGCGACGCTCGGCGTGGAGATGCCGCTACGCACCCTGTTCGAGGCGCCGACCCCGGCGGGCCTTGCCGAAGCCCTGGCGGCGGCCGGGCCGGCGCAGGCCTCCCTTGTCCGGCGCGAGCGCCCCGACGTGATCCCACTGTCGTTCGCCCAGCGTCGGCTGTGGTTCCTCCAACAGTTGGAGGGCACGGGCGCGAACTACCACATCTCCCTGGCCTGGCGACTCTCCGGGGAACTGGACCGGCGGGCTCTGGAGGCCGCCGTGGCGGACGTGGTGACACGGCACGAGAGCCTGCGCACCGTCTTCCCGACGGTGGACGGCGTGCCGCACCAACTGGTGCTGGACGGGGAGGCAGCCGAACCACGGCTGCCCGTGAGCCGGACCACCGAGGCCGGGCTGCCCGCACTGATGGAGGCGGCCAAGCACCAGCGGTTTGACCTGGCCGTGGATGTACCGCTGCGGGCCGAGCTGTTCGAGCTGGCGCCGGACGAACACGTCTTTCAACTGGTCCTCCACCACATCGCCGGCGACGGCTGGTCGCTGGGCCCGCTCACGCAGGGGCTGACCGACGCGTACACGTCGCGCCGCCACGGCGAGAAGCCGCGGTGGACGCCGCTGCCTGTGCAGTACGCCGACTACACCCTCTGGCAGCACGAGCTGCTCGGCGACTCCACCAACCGGGACAGCCTGCTCGCCGGCCAGGCGGACTACTGGACCCGGCGGCTGGCCGGTCTCCCGGAGCTCATCCAGCTTCCGACCGACCGGCCCCGCCCGGCGGCTGCTTCGCACCGGGGCGGTTCCGTGCGCGCCGGGCTGGACGCCGAGCTGCACCGCGGACTGCGAGAGCTGGCCCGCGCGCACGGGACCAGTCTCTTTATGGTGCTCCAGGCAGGGCTCGCGGCATTGCTCAGCAAGCTCGGCGCGGGCGACGACATCCCGGTCGGCAGTCCGGTCGCAGGCCGGACCGACCAGGCGCAGGACGAACTCGTCGGATACTTCGTCAACACCCTGGTCTTCCGCACCGACACCTCCGGCGACCCTACGTTCACCGAACTGCTGGACCGGGTCCGCGACACCGCGTTGGCCGGGTACGCCCACCAGGACCTGCCGTTCGAATACCTGGTCGAGGTCCTGAACCCGGCCCGGTCGCTGGCACACCACCCGCTCTTCCAGGTCATGCTGGTGCTGCAGAACGCGCCCCGGGCCGACTTCGCGCCGCCCGGGCTGCGCGTTGGCGAAATGCCTCTGGCGTCGACCACCGCCAAGCTCGATCTGATCTTCACGATGTCCGAGCGGTACGCGGACGACGGCTCCCCGCAAGGCATCGACGGGTCCGTCGAGTACGCCGACGACCTCTACGACCCGGCCACCGTCGAGACCATGATGGCGCGGTGGGAGCGTCTACTCCGCATCGCGGTCGCCGACCCCCAGCAGCGGCTCAACCGAGTCGACCTGCTCACGGCTGAGGAACATCGCGAGGCGGCGGCACTGGGCACCGGCCCGAAAACAACGCCCCCGGCCGCGATCCTGCCGGTGCTGTTCCGGGAACACGTGCGGTCAGCTCCGGACATGACAGCGCTTGTGTGTGGCGATGTGTCGTTGTCGTACGTGGAGTTGGATGCGTGGGCGAACCGGTTGGCGCATGCGTTGATGGCGCGGGGTGCGGGGCCGGAGCGGTTGGTCGCGGTGGCGTTGCCGAGGTCGGCGGAACTGGTGGTGGCGATTCTGGCGGTGCTGAAGTCGGGTGCTGCGTATGTGCCGGTGGACCCCGAGTACCCGGCCGCCCGGATCGGGTACCTCCTGGATGACGCCCGGCCGGTCATGACGGTGACCGACACCCGCACGCTGGAACGACTGCCGGAAGGGTCGGACGACCGGTTCGTACTCGATGCCCCGGAGACAGCGGCGGTGGTCGAAAGCAGGCCGCTGACGGACCCGATGGCAACGGTCGATCCGGCTCATCCGGTCTACGTCATTTACACCTCCGGCTCGACCGGCCGCCCTAAGGGTGTCGTCGCCACGCACGGCGGTCTGGCGAATCTGTTCGCCGGCCAGCGCGAGTTGATGTCCCGGGCCGGGGAGCGGCTGCGGATCGGCCTGACCACCTCGGTGTCCTTCGATGCCTCCTGTGATCAGCTGTTCGCCCTGTTCGCGGGACATGAGCTGCACGTCCTGGACCACGCGACGTGGGCCGATCCGCAGGCATTCGTCGACTACGCGGCGCGTCACAGCCTGGACTATGTCGAGGCGACCCCTTCCTACCTCGGAGTCCTGGTCGATCACGGCTTGCTGGACGGTTCCCGGCGTCATCCCTCGCTGGTGGCGGCCGGCGGCGAAGCCATCACCCCGGAGTTGTGGCAGCGGTTGCGGGCCGCCGAGGGGATTTTGTGCCTCAACCTCTATGGGCCTTCCGAGTGCACGGTCAACTCTGTGACCGCACCCGTGACGACGAGCCCGCGCCCGGTCATCGGTCGGCCCGTCAACAACGCTCGGCTTCATGTGCTCGACGGTGCTCTGCGGCCCGTGCCGAACGCTGTGGCCGGTGAGTTGTACATCGCGGGCTCTGGGCTGGCGCGCGGATATCTGAACCGACCGGGTCTGACCGCCGAGCGATTCGTGGCCGACCCGTACGGCCCGGAGGGTACGCGCATGTACCGCACGGGTGACCTGGTGCGGTGGAACGCCGAGGGCAACCTTGAGTTCCTGGGGCGTACGGACGACCAGGTGAAGGTACGCGGCTTCCGCATCGAGCTCGGCGAGATCGAGGCCGCCATCGCCAAACACCCGGGCATCGCACGCACCGTCGTGGTCGTCCGGCAGGACCAGGCGCAGGGCCCCAGGCTGGTCGCGTATGTGCAACCCACTCCCGGTGCCATGCCGCAGGCCGATGAGCTGCGGGCGCACCTGCGCGAGCAGCTGCCGGAGTACATGGTGCCGGCCGCCTTCGTCCTGCTCGACGCCCTGCCGCTGACCCCCAACGGGAAGCTGGACCGGCGCGCACTGCCCGAGCCCGACTCCACCTCGTCGACAACCCGCCAGGCGCCGCGCACTTCCGAGGAACATGTGCTCGCCAGGCTGTTCGCCGAGGTGCTGGGTCTGCCACAGGTCGGTGCCGACGAAAACTTCTTCGACCTCGGCGGACACTCCCTGCTCGCCACCCGGCTCGTCGCCCGCGTACGGGCGACGCTGGGCGTGGAGCTGGCCCTGCCGGCCCTGTTCCGTACCCCGACCGTAGCCGGATTGGCCGCCGGTCTGGGCGCCGCCGGCCGGGCCCGGCCGGCGCTGGAACCGGCGGAGCGGCCCGAACGGGTGCCGCTCTCCTCCGCTCAGCGCCGCCTATGGTTCCTGCGCCAGCTTGAGGGCGCTGAATCCGTCTACAACATGCCGCTAGCGTGGCGGCTCTCCGGTCCGCTGGACTCGGCAGCCCTCGAATCGGCGCTGGGCGACCTCGTGGACCGGCACGAAACCCTGCGTACGGTCTTCCCGGCCCGAGACGGGGTGGCGTACCAGCACGTTCTGGCCGCCGGAGAGGCGCGCCCGACCCTGTTGGTCACCCGGGCCGACGCGTCGGCCCTGCCGGACCTCCTGACCGCTGCCGCCGCGCGCGGCTTCGACCTCGGTGCCGAACCTCCGCTGCGCGCCGAAGTGTTCGAGGTCGCAGCGGACGAGCACGTGCTGCTCCTGGTGATGCACCACATCGCTGGTGACGGCTGGTCGCTCGGCCCGCTGGCCGCCGACCTGGCCACCGCGTACGCGGCAGGTGCCCGCGGTGAGGAGCCGCAGTGGGCGCCGCTGCCCGTGCAGTACGCCGACTACACCCTCTGGCAGCACGAGCTGCTCGGCGAAGCCTCCGACGAGGACAGCCTGCTCGCCCGGCAGACCGACTACTGGACGCGGACGCTCGCGGGCCTGCCGGAACAGCTCCGGCTCCCCGCCGACCGCCACCACCCGGCGACCCCTTCGAGCTCCGGCGGCCGGCTTGCGATCGAGCTGGACGCGGAACTCCACGCCGGGCTGGTCCGGCTGGGCCGCGAGCACGGCGCCAGCGTGTACATGGTGCTTCAGGCCGCCCTGGCCTCCCTGCTGGACAAGCAGGGGGCGGGTAAGGACATCCCGATCGGCAGCCTGATCGCTGGCCGCACCGACCAGGCGCTCGACGACCTCATCGGGTTCTTCGTCAACACCCTGGTCCTCCGCACGGACACCTCGGGCGATCCGACGTTCGCCGAACTGCTGGGCCGCGTCCGAGAGAGGGCGCTCGGCGCGTACGCACACCAGGACCTGCCGTTCGAGCAGGTCGTGGAGGCCCTCAACCCGTCCCGGTCGCTCACCCGTCAGCCGCTGTTCCAGGTGCTGCTGGCCCTCCAGAACGTGCCGCGCATCGACTTCGCGTTGAGCGGTCTGGCCACCGAACCCGTCCTGGTGGGGACCCCGACGACGATGTTCGACCTCGGCTTCCACCTGCTGGAACGAGGCGGCCCCGGTGCCGCCGAGGGCATTGTCGGGCGCGTCGAGTACAGCACCGATCTGTTCGACCCCGCCACCGTGGAGGCCCTGGTCTCCCGTTGGCTGCGGCTGCTGGCGGCGGTCGTCGCCGAGCCAGGGCTACCGCTGAGCCGGATCGACGTCCTTTCCGCCGAAGAACGGCACGAGCTGCTGGCCGCCCGCAACGACACGGCCCGCCCGGCCGCCGACACCACCCTGCCCGCACTGTTCGAGGAGTGGGTCCGGGTGACACCGGAGGCCCCCGCCGTCGTGTTCGAGGACACCGTGCTGTCCTACGGCGAGCTGAACCGCCGGGCCAACCGCCTGGCCCACGCGCTGATCGCGCAGGGTGTGGGCCCCGAGCAGGTCGTTGCCCTACGGATGCCGCGCTCCGCCGAGCTGGTGGTCGCCGTCCTCGCGGTGCTGAAGACGGGCGCGGCGTACCTGCCGGTCGACCCGGATTACCCGGCCGCCCGTATCGCGTACATGCTGGAGGACGCGCGCCCGGCCGTGGTGCTGGACGACCTCGCCGCCGTCACGCCGTCCGGCACGCTGCCGGAGCACGATCCGGGCGTGCGCGTGGACACGCGCCACCCGTCCTACGTCATCTACACCTCCGGCTCCACCGGCCGGCCCAAGGCCGTCGTCATGCCCGCCGCAGCACTGCTCAACCTGCTGGCGTGGCACCACAGGATTGTCGGTGGCGGACCCGGCACGCGCACCGCGCAGTTCACCGCGATCAGCTTCGACGTCTCCGTGCAGGAGATGCTGTCCGCGCTGTTGTACGGCAAGACCCTGGTGGTGCCCACCGAGGAGCAGCGCCGCAGCGCCGAACTGTTCGCGCACTGGCTGGACCGCCACCGTGTCGAGGAGCTGTTCGCGCCGAACCTTGTGGTCGAGGCGCTGGCCGAGGCAGCCGAGGAGGCCGGTCTCGACCTGCCGCACCTGCGACTGGTCGCCCAGGCCGGGGAGGCGATGCGCCTGGGCGGTGCCGTACGCCGCTTCGCCGCCCGTCGGCCGGGCCGGGTGCTGCACAACCACTACGGTCCCGCCGAAACTCACGTCATCACCGCCTACACGCTCCCCGCCGACTGCCCGCAGCCCGTACCGATCGGCCGCCCGGTCGACAACTGCCGGGTGTACGTGCTGGACGAGACACTGCGACCGGTCGCCTCCGGCGTACTGGGCGAGCTGTACCTCGCCGGAGCGGGGCTCGCCCGCGGCTACCTCGACCGGCCAGGTCTGAGCGCCGGACGTTTCGTCGCCGACCCGTACGGGCCGGCCGGCGCGCGCATGTACCGCACCGGCGACCTGGTGCGCTGGGGAGCCCACGGCGAGCTTGAATTCGCCGGCCGGGCCGACCACCAGGTCAAGGTGCGCGGCTTCCGCGTCGAGCCCGGCGAGATCGAGGCCGAGCTGACCGCGCACCCGGGCGTGTCCCAGGTCGCGGTGCTCGCCCGGGAGGACCGGCTCGTCGCGTACGTCGTCCCCCTGGACGCAGCCGGGGTGACGTCGTCGGCGCTGGCGGTGTTCCTGCGCGACCGGGTGCCGGAGTACCTGGTTCCGTCGGCGTTCGTGCTGCTCGACGCGCTGCCGCTGACACCGAACGGCAAGCTGGACCGGGCGGCGTTGCCCGCGCCGGAACCGGGCCCGGCGGCCGGCCACCGAGCTCCGCGCACTCCGCAGGAGCAGATCCTGTGCGAACTGTTCGCCGAGGTGCTGGGTCTCGCTGCGGTCGGGGTCGACGAGGACTTCTTCGAACTGGGCGGGCACTCCCTGCTCGCCACCCGGCTGGTCTCACGCGTCCGGGCGACCCTCGGGGTCGAACTGGAGCTGCGCGCCCTGTTCCTGACCCCGTCCGCCGCAGGCCTGGCGGCCGGGCTGCACGGCGCCGGAACCGCGCGGCAGGCTCTGGTGCCCCGGCCACGCCGCGAACTGATGCCGCTGTCGTTCGCCCAGCGACGGCTCTGGTTCCTCCAGCAGTTCGGGGCGCCCAGCGCCACTTATCACATGCCGCTGGCACTCCGGCTGTCCGGAGACCTTGACCGGACCGCACTGGGCGCCGCGCTCGTGGACGTCATGGCCCGGCACGAGACCCTGCGCACGGTCTTCCCGCACACCGGCGGAATTCCGCACCAGCGGGTGCTCGATACCGCCGAGGTCTCCGCCCCTCTGGCCGTGCGCACGGCCGATGAGAGCGAGCTGCCCGCGCTGCTGCGCGAGACGGCGGTGCGCGACTTCGACCTGACTTCGCAGGTGCCGCTTCGGGCGGAGCTGTTCGCGGTCGCGCCGGACGAGCATGTGCTGCTGCTGGTCATGCACCACATCGTCGGGGACGGCTGGTCCATGGGCCCGCTCGCCCGCGACCTGGCCGCCGCTTACACCACCCGGCAGGGTGGCGGGGCGCCGGCATGGCCACCGCTGCCCGTGACGTACGGCGACTACACCCTGTGGCAGCACGAGCTCCTGGGCGACGAGGACGACGCCGACAGCCTGTTCGCCCGCCAGGTCGCCTACTGGGAGCAGACACTGGCCGGTCTGCCCGAACAACTGCGCCTGCCTACCGACCGGCCGCGTCCTGCTGCCATGTCGTACAGCGGTGACGTGCTGGAACTTCGCATCGATCACGAGCTGCACACGGCGCTCGTGGAGTTGGCACGACGATCAGGGGCAACCCTGTTCATGGTGTTGCAGGCGGCGTTGGCAGCGCTGTACACGCGGCTGGGTGCGGGTACGGACATCGCGATCGGGAGTCCGGTCGCGGGGCGCACGGACGAGGCCCTGGACGATCTCGTCGGGTTCTTCGTCAACACACTGGTGCTCCGCACCGACACGAGCGGTGATCCGAGCTTCGCCGAGCTGCTGGGCCGCGTGAGGGAGACCTCGCTGTCGGCGTACGCGCACCAGGACGTGCCGTTCGAGCACCTCGTGGAGGCACTCAACCCGTCCCGCTCGCTGTCCCACCACCCGCTGTTCCAGACCGGGCTGGTCGTGCAGAACGCGCCGGGCCGCGACTTCTCGCTGCCGGGCCTCCAGGTCTCCGGGATGACTGTGTCCACCGGGACCGCGCGGCTCGACCTGACCTTCGGGTTCGCGGAGGAGTACGGTCCCGATGGCGAGCCGGCCGGGCTCAGTGGTGCGATCGAGTACAGCACGGACCTGTTCGACCGTGCGACGGTCGAGATCCTGACCGCCAGGTGGACCAGGCTGCTGGCCGCCGTCGCGGACGCGCCCGACCGGCCGATCGGCGGGATCGACCTGCTGTCCGCCGAGGAGCACGGTGTGTTGTTGCCCGCCTTGGAGGACGGACCTACCGGCGAGAGCCTGCCACGGCTGTTCGCGGCGCGGGTGGTGGCGGCGCCGGACGCGGTCGCGCTGGTCTGCGGCGAGACCGAGCTGTCGTACGCGGAGCTCGACGCGCGGGCCAACCGGTTCGCGCACGCGCTGATCGCCCGGGGTGTCGGACCGGAGCAGGTGGTGGCGGTATCCCTGCCCCGGTCGATGGAATCGGTGATCGCGGTCCTGGGGGTCCTGAAGGCCGGAGCGTCCTACCTCCCGGTGGACCCGGCCTACCCGCAGTCACGGATCGCGTACATGCTGGACGACGCCCGCCCGGCCGTGGTGGTCGACAACCCCGCCATGGTGACCGAAGGCGACTGGCCGGACACCGACCCGGACATCGCACTCGACATCCGCCACCCGGCCTACGTCATCTACACCTCGGGCTCGACCGGCCGCCCCAAGGGCGTCGTCGTGAGTCATGCCGGCGTATCGGGTCTGGTGGCGGCGCAGGTCGACCGGCTCGGCGTGGCGCAGGGCAGCCGGGTGCTCCAGTTCGCCTCGCCCAGCTTCGACGCGTCCTTCTGGGACCTGTGCAGCGCGCTGCTGACCGGCGCCGCCCTCGTACTGGCCCCCGCGGAGGCCCCGCTGGAGGCACTGACGGATCGAGGGTTGCCCGTCACACATGTGACGCTGCCGCCCTCCGCCCTGGCCGCGCTGGACGGTGCCGAACTCACGGCGACCACGCTGGTGGTGGCGGGAGAGGCGTGCCCGCCGGAACTTGTGCAGCGGTGGGCGCCCGGACGCCGGATGATCAACGCATACGGTCCTACCGAGACCACGGTGTGCGCAACCATGAGCGACCCGCTGTCCCCGGGGCCCGGCGTGCCGCCCATCGGGCGACCGGTCGCGGGCTTCGGGACGTATGTGCTCGACGAGCGGCTGCGCATCGTGCCGCCGGGCGTGCCCGGGGAGTTGTACGTCGCCGGCCCGGGTCTGGCACGCGGCTACCTGGATCGGCCGGGTCTGACCGCAGGGCGGTTCACGGCGTGCCCGTTCGGACCGACGGGCGCACGGATGTACCGAACCGGCGACCTGGTGCGGCAGCGTGCCGACGGCGACCTGGAGTACGTCGGCCGGGCCGACCAGCAGGTGAAGGTCCGCGGCTTCCGTGTCGAACTCGGCGAGGTCGAGGCCGTCCTGGCCGAGCACCCCGCCGTCGCCCAAGCCGCCGTCGCGGCCCAGGACGACCGGCTCGTGGGCTACGTGGTGGTCCGCCCTGACCTCACCGCCAGCTCCGCGGAGCTGGCGGCTCATCTGCGGGAGCGGCTGCCGGACTACCTGGTGCCGTCGGCGTTCGTCGTGCTGGAGGTGCTGCCGCTGACGCCGAACGGAAAGCTGGACCGGGCGGCACTGCCGGTGCCCGCGGACGCTCCGGCGGGAAGCGGGCGGGCGCCGCGCACGCCGCAGGAGCAGATCCTCGCCGGGCTGTTCTCGGAGGTGCTCGGCGTGCAGCGGGTCTCCGTCGACGACGACTTCTTCGAGCTGGGCGGGCACTCCCTGCTCGCCACCCGCCTGATCGCCCGGGTGCGTTCTGTGCTCGACGTGGAACTCGGACTGCGCGCGCTTTTCCATGCGCCCACCGTGGCGGGCCTGGCCGAAGCGCTGGCCGAGGCGGGCCGTGCCCGCCCAGCGCTGACCCCGTACGAGCGGCCCGAGACGGTGCCGCTGTCCTTCGCCCAGCGCCGGCTCTGGTTCCTTCACCGTATGGACGGTGCCGCCGCGACGTACCACATCCCGCTGGCGCTGCGGCTGGCCGGAACGCTCGACCGTCCCGCACTGGACCGAGCGCTGGCCGATGTGGTGGCGCGGCACGAGAGCCTGCGGACGGTATTCCCGGAGGTCGCCGGCGTACCCTGCCAGCGCGTGCTGGACCCTGCTGCGGTCCGCCTCCGGGCCCGACCGACCGAGGTGACACAGGATGAGCTGCCGAAGCGGCTCGCCGAGTCCGCCCGGCAGCCCTTCGAGCTCGCGACGGAGCCACCCCTGCGGGCGGAGCTGTTCGCCCTCGCGCCGGACGAACACGTTCTGCTGCTGGTCATGCACCACATCGCCGCTGACGGCTGGTCCACCGGGCCACTGGCCCGCGACCTGGCCGAGGCATACGCCGCTCACTGCGAGGGCCGGACGGACAGCAGGCCGACCCTGCCCGTGCAGTACTCCGACTACACACTGTGGCAGCGCGAGCTGCTGGGCGACGCCGCCGACCCGCAGAGCCGGTTCACCGAGCAGCTCGACTACTGGAAGCGGCAGCTGTCCGACCTGCCGGAGCTGCTCCCCCTGCCTGCTGACCGGCCTCGCCCGGCTGTCGCAGGCCGACACGGCGACCACGTGGGCCTGGAACTCGCCCCGGAACTGCACGCCGCACTGGCGGAGTTGGCCCGGAGCTCCGGGACGAGTCTGTTCATGGTGCTGCAGGCGGCGTTGGCGGCGCTGTACACGCGGCTGGGTGCGGGTACGGACATCGCGATCGGGAGTCCGATCGCGGGGCGCACGGACGAGGCCCTGGACGATCTCGTCGGCTTCTTCGTCAACACGCTGGTGCTGCGCACCGATACGAGCGGTGATCCGAGTTTCGCTGAGCTGCTGGGCCGGGTGAGGGAGACGGCGCTGTCGGCGTACGCGCACCAGGACGTGCCGTTCGAGCACCTCGTGGAGGCACTCAACCCGTCCCGCTCACTGTCCCACCACCCACTGTTCCAGACCATCCTTGCCGTGCAGAACGCGCCGATGGGCCGGTTCTCGCTGCCCGGCCTGGACGTCACCACCTACGCGGTCGCGACCGGCACCGCCAAGTTCGACATCGGCGTGAGCATGGTCGAGCAGTTCGGGCCCGACGGGAGCCCGGCAGGCATTGCCGGCGCGGTCGAGTACGCCACCGACCTGTTCGACCGCTCGACGGTGGCCGCTCTGGTCCGGCGCTGGACGCTCCTGCTGGAGGCTGTCGCCGCCGACCCCATGCTGCCGATCGGGGAGATCGACCTCCTCGGCGACGACGAGCGGCGCCTGCTGCTGGAGCGCGACAACGCCACCGCCCGGGACGTGGACACCGTCCCGCTGCCGCAGGCCTTCGCGGCGCGGGTGGCGGCTGCACCGGACGCCATCGCGCTGGTCAGCGGTGACGTAGAGCTGACATACGAGCAACTGAATGCCGGAGCGAACCGGTTCGCCCATGCACTCCTCGCCCAGGGGGTCGGTCCGGAGCAGGTGGTGGCGGTCTCCCTGCCGCGTTCGGTGGAATCTGTCGTGGCGGTCCTGGGCGTCCTGAAAGCAGGGGCCGCCTACCTGCCCGTGGACCCGGCCTACCCGCAGTCACGGATCGCGTACATGCTGGACGACGCCCGCCCGGCCGTGGTGGTCGACAACCCCGCCATGGTGACCGAAGGCGACTGGCCGGACACCGACCCGGACATCGCACTCGACATCCGCCACCCGGCCTACGTCATCTACACCTCTGGCTCGACCGGCCGCCCCAAGGGCGTCGTGGTCGGCCACGGGGGTGTCGCGAGTCTGGTCGCAGGACAGATCGAGCGTTTCGCGATCGAACCCGGCAGCCGGGTGCTCCAGTTCGCATCGCCCAGCTTCGACGCCTCGGTGTCGGAGATCTTCACCGCCCTGCTGGGCGGCGCCACCCTGATGCTGCCCCCCGTCGCCGATCCGGTCGCCGCCCTGACCGATCCGGGCCTCGGCGCCACCCACGTGACGGTGCCCCCGTCCGTCCTCGCCGCGGTGCCGGACGGCACCGTGACCGTCTCGACGCTGGTGGTGGCGGGAGAGGCGTGCCCGCCGGAGCTTGTGCAGCGGTGGGCGCCCGGACGCCGGATGATCAACGCGTACGGCCCCACCGAGACCACGGTGTGCGCAACCATGAGCGACCCGCTGTCCCCGGGATCCGGCAGGCCGCCCATCGGCCGGCCGATCGCCAACGCCCGTGTGTACGTGCTCGACGACCGTCTGCGGCCGGTGCCGCCGGGCGTGAGCGGGGAGCTGTACGTCGCGGGCGCGGGCCTGGCGCGCGGATACCTCCACCGGCCTGGCCTGACCGCGGGGAGGTTCGTCGCCTGCCCCTTCGGACCCGGTGAGCGCATGTACCGCACCGGCGACCTGGTGCGCCGGCTGGGCGACGGCCAGCTGGAATACGTCGGTCGCGCCGACGACCAGGTGAAGGTCCGCGGCTTCCGCGTCGAGCCCGGCGAGGTCGAGGCCGTCCTGGCCGAGCACCCCGCCGTCGCCCAGGCCGCCGTCGCAGCCCAGGACGACCGCCTCGTCGGCTACATCGTCCCGCGCCAGGACACGGCCCGGGACAGCGGCCTCGAAGCGGACCACGTGGGCGAGTGGCAGGACGTCTACGACGCCCTGCCCATCGCCCCCGACGGCGCAGCCTTCGGACACAACTTCGTCGGCTGGAAGAGCAGTTACGACGGTGGCCCGATCCCTGTCGAGCAGATGCGGGAATGGCGGGACGCGACGGTGACCCGCATCCTGGCCCTGAAGCCGCGACGGGTGCTGGAGATCGGAGTCGGCACCGGTCTGCTGCTCTCACAGATCGCACCCCGATGCGAGACCTACTGGGCGACCGACTTCTCCGCCACCGCGATCGACGCCCTGGCCGCTCAGGTCGCGAAGGAGGAGGGGCTGAACGGGCGCGTGGTGCTGCAGACCCGTCCGGCGCACGACACCGACGGGCTGCCGGCCGATGAGTTCGACACCATCGTGATCAACTCGGTGGTGCAGTACTTCCCGACCTCCGAGTACCTCGCGGACGTGATCGGGAAGCTGATGGGTCTGCTCGCCCCCGGGGGTGCGCTCTTCGTCGGCGACGTCCGCAACCTGCGGCTGCTGCGCCCGCTGGCCACCGCTGTCGAGCTGCACCGGGCCGGCGACGGCTCCGACCGCGCGGCCGTGCGCCGTGCGGTGGAGCAGGCTCTCAGGGTGGAGAAGGAACTCCTGGTCGATCCGGACTTCTTCTCCGTCCTGCGTGAGCACGGCACGGACATCGGCGCGATGGCCGTGGAGGTCAAGCGTGGCCGCCACCACAACGAACTGACCCGTTACCGCTACGACGTGACGCTGCACAAGCCGCTCGTCACCCCGGCGAGCCCGACCGCTTCCGTCGAGCTGGCCTGGGGGCACCAGATCACCGGGACGGCAGGGTTGCGCGAACTGCTCGCCCAGCCGCCGGCCGAGGTGCTGCGGATCACCGGGGTGCCGAACCGCCGTGTGGCCGGGGAAGCAGCCCTTGCCCGGGCGGTACAGGACGAGGACGGACCGCTCGCGGAACTGCTGGAGCAGTTGCACGCCCCGGAGGAGAGCAGCCTCCCCGACCCGGAGGACTTCCACACCCTCGGGCGGGAGTTCGGCCGCACGGTGGCCGTCACTTGGTCGGCCACCGCGGCCGATGCCGTGGACGTCGTCCTCACCGGCGCACTCCACGGCTCGACGTGCGAGCCGTGCCGGCCGGCCAGGGCCTCCGGCCGGTCGCTGTCCTCACTCACCAACCGCCCGGCCGGCAGCCGTGGCACCGGCGCCCTGCTCGGCGAACTCCGGGACTGGCTGCGCCGGCGGCTGCCCGACTACCTGGTCCCGTCGGCGTTCGTCGCGATGGACGCGCTGCCGCTGACGGCCAGCGGCAAGCTCGACCGCCGCGCACTGCCCGTCCCCGACCTCGGCACGGCCGCTGTCGGGCGGGCGCCGCGCACCCCCCAGGAGCAGGTCCTCGCGGAGCTGTTCGCCGAGGTGCTCGGGCTGGCACAGGTCGGGGTGGACGACAGCTTCTTCGACCTCGGCGGACACTCGCTGCTGGCCACCCGCCTGGCCTCCAGGGTCCGGGCGACCCTCGGCGCGGAGCTGGAGATCCGGACCCTTTTCGAGACCCCGACCGTGGCTGGGCTGGCAGCCCACCTGGACGGTTCCGGAGCAGCGCGGCCCGCGCTGACCGCACGGCCCCGCCAGGAGCGCCTGGAGCTGTCCTTCGCTCAGCGCCGCTTGTGGTTCCTGCACCGGATGGACGGACCGAGCGCCACTTACAACATGCCACTCGCGCTGAGCCTGACCGGTGGCCTCGACCGGTCGGCACTGCACGCCGCACTCGCGGACGTGATCGCCCGGCACGAGAGCCTGCGGACGGTCTTCCATGAGATCGACGGCGTTCCGTACCAGGTCGTGCTGAGCACCGCCCAGGCACACCCGGCGCTGCCGGTGGTCGAACTCTCCGAGAGCCGGCTGGTCGAGCGCCTGGCGAACACGGCCCGGCTCGGCTTCGACCTGGCCGCGGAGCCGCCGATCCGGGCCGAGCTGTACGCGCTCGCCCCCGGCCGGCACGTGCTGCTCGTCGTGGTGCACCACATCGCCGCCGACGGCTGGTCGATGGGACCGCTCTCCAGCGATCTCGCAACGGCCTACGCGGCGCGCTGCCGGGGCGAGGAGCCGCAGTGGTCCCCGTTGCCGGTGCAGTACGCCGACTACACCCGCTGGCAGCGCGACCTGCTCGGTGACGCCGCCGATCCCGACAGCCTGTTCGCCCGGCAACTGGCCTACTGGAAGGACGAACTGACCGGAATCCCGCAGCAGCTGCAGCTGCCCGCCGACCGGCCCCGGCCGCCGGTGGCCTCCCAGCAGGGCGACCGGGTCGTGGTCCGGCTGGACCCCGAGCTGCACCAGGCCCTGCGGGACCTGGCCACCGCGCGCGGGGCCAGCATGTTCATGGTGCTCCAGGCCGGTCTCGCCGCCCTCCTCAACCGGCTCGGAGCCGGTACGGACATCCCGATCGGCAGCCCGATCGCCGGCCGTACCGACCAGGCGCTGGACGAGCTCGTCGGCTTCTTCGTCAACACGCTGGTGCTGCGCACCGACACCAGCGGTGACCCCGGCTTCAGCGAACTGCTCGGCAGGGTCCGGCAGAAGGCGCTCACCGCGTACGACCACCAGGACGTGCCCTTCGAGTACCTCGTGGAGGTGGCCAACCCGGTGCGGTCCCTGGCCCACCACCCGCTCTTCCAGATCATGCTGGCCCTGCAGAACGCCCCCATCGGCGAGTTCGCCCTGCCAGGCCTGGAGACGGGTCACCTGGAGGCGCCGACCGGGACCTCCAGGGTCGACCTGACGTTCAGCCTGGCCGAGCAGTTCCGCCCGGACGGAGGTGCCGACGGACTGGTCGGCGCGGTGGAGTACGCCACCGACCTGTTCGACGCGCCCACGGTCGAGCTGCTGTTCGAGCGCTGGGCCCGCCTGCTGCGCGCGGCGGTCGCCGACCCCGACCGGCCGCTCAGCCAGATCGACCTCATGTCCGACGCCGAACGCCACCAGCTGCTCTACGGCTTCAACGACACGGCTGCGGAGGTGCCGTCGGCCTCGGTTCCGGAGCTGTTCGCCCGTCAGGTGCTGGCCAACCCGGACGCGGTCGCGGTCGTGACGGACGACACCGAGCTGACCTACGCGGAGCTCGACCTACGGACCGACCGCCTGGCGCGGGCGCTGATCCGTCAGGGCGTACGGCCCGAAAGGCCGGTCGCGGTCATGCTGGACCGCTCCGCCGAGCTGGTCGTGGCGATCCTTGCGGTCATCAAGTGCGGCGGCGCCTACGTACCGCTGGACCCGCGCTTCCCCTCCTCCCGGATCGACCTGATCCTGCGGGAGAGCGGTTCCGCCCTGGTGCTCACCCGTGAGGTCCTGGCCGCGCTGGAGCGGTCCGGGGGCGACGACCCGGTCGCCGTGGAAGTGGCCTGCGAACCGGCGCAGCTGGCGTACATCATGTACACCTCCGGCTCGACCGGGCGGCCCAAGGGCGTGGCCGTCACCCACCGGGACGTTGTGGGCCTGGCCCTGACACCGGAGTGGCGCGGCGGCGGACACGATCGGGTGCTGATGCACTCCCCGACTGCATTCGACCTCTCCACCTACGAACTGTGGGTGCCGCTGCTCAGCGGCGGCCGGATTGTGGTCGCACCATCCGGACAGCTCGACCTCGACCTGCTCCAGCACTCCATCGCCACGCACGGGGTGACCGGCCTCTGGCTGACCGCAGGGCTGTTCCGGCTGGTCGCGGAGGAACGCCCGGAGTTGCTGGCCGGAGTGCGTGAGGTGTGGACCGGCGGCGACGTGGTCTCGCCGGCCGCCGCTGCCCGGGTGCTCGCGGCCTGCCCCGGCATCGAGGTCGTCAACGGCTACGGGCCCACCGAGGCCACCACCCTGGCCACCTGCCACCCGGTGCGCGGTCTCGCCGAGAACGCCGCGACCGTGCCGATCGGCGGGCCTATGTCGAACATGCGGGCGTACGTGCTCGACGACCGGCTGCACCCGCTGCCGGCGGGCATGGTCGGTGAGCTGTACCTCGCGGGCACAGGTGTGGCGCGCGGCTACCTCGGCCGACCCGGCCTGACGGCTGAGCGCTTCACCGCCGACCCGTACGGGCCGGCCGGAAGTCGGATGTACCGCACCGGCGACCTCGCCTGGTGGCGTCCCGACGGCACGCTGGAGTTCGCCGGACGTATCGACCACCAGGTCAAGCTGCGCGGCCAGCGGATCGAGCCCGGGGAGGTCGAAGCCGTCCTGGCGGGCTGCCCCGGCGTCGCCCAAGCGGCCGTTGTCGCCCGTGAGGACCGGCCCGGGGACAAGCGCCTGGTGGCCTATCTGGTGCCCGCTCCGGATGCCGCACCCGAAACCGCCGAGCTGTCCGGCCGGCTGCGCCGCGAACTGCCCGACTACATGGTGCCGGCGGCGTTCGTCAGCGTGGACGCACTGCCGCTGACCGCCAACGGCAAGCTGGACCGTGCCGCGCTGCCCGCCCCCGACTACGGGGCGTCGGGCGCCGGACGCGGCCCCCGGACGCCGCAGGAGCAGCTGTTGTGCGGACTGTTCGCCGAAGTTCTCGGGCGCGAGCAGGTGGGCATCGACGAGGGCTTCTTCGACCTGGGCGGCCACTCGCTGCTGGCCGCCCGGCTGGCGTCACGGGTCCGCGAGACACTCGGCCTGGAGCTGGGGCTACGCCTGCTGTTCGAGGCGCCGACCGTGGCCGGACTCACCGAGCGCCTGGCCATGAACAACCCGGACGACGCGCTGGACGTGCTGCTGCCGTTGCGTTCGACCGGGACGGAAACACCGCTGTTCTGCGTCCACCCCGGCGGCGGCATCAGCTGGTCGTACAGCGGGCTGCTGAACCATCTCGGACCCCAGCACCCGGTCTACGCCATCCAGGCGCGCGGCCTCGGCCGCCCCGAGCCGTTGCCGAAGTCGTACGAGGAGATGGCGGCCGACTACGCCGACCACGTCCAGAAGATCCAGCCGCAGGGGCCGTACCTGTTGCTCGGATGGTCCGCGGGTGGGCTGATCGCCCACGCGCTCGCCTGTGAACTCCAGGCACGCGGCGAACGGACCGCGCTGCTTGCGGTCCTCGACGCCTACCCGGTGAAGGACGTGCGGTTCGAGGAGGAGCCCGTGCCCACCGTGCGGGACGTGCTCGTCGGCGTGCTGGACGTCGATCCGGACGAGCTGGGCGACCGCGACATCACCTACGCCGAGGTCACCGAGGTGCTGAACCGGCGGGGCAGTGCCCTGGCCGGCCTGAACGAGCGCCAGGTCGAGGTGATTGTCCAGATCATGATCAACAACGCCAAGCTGGCCGTCGACTTCGTTCCCGGCACCTACGACGGCGACCTGCTGCTCTTCAACTCCACGATCGACCGGGGCGACGACGACGCCGGTCCGGAGGTCTGGCGCCCGTACATCACGGGCCGGATCGAATCCCACGAGATCACCACCCGGCACGACCAGATGACCCGGGCCGGGTCGCTGGCCCAGATCGGACCGATCCTGGCCGCCAGGATCGCCGAGGCCACCGGCGACGCCGGTGACATCACCCTTTCCCTTCAGGAGGACTGACCCATGACCAACCCCTTCGACGACCAGAACGGCACCTTCCTCGTCCTCGTCAACGACGAGAACCAGCACTCGCTCTGGCCGCAGTTCGCCGACGTCCCCGCCGGCTGGACCGTCGCCCACGGCCCCGACACCCACGCAGCCTGCCTGGAGCACATCGAGCGGAACTGGACCGACATGCGGCCCAAGAGCCTCGCCGATGCCATGGACGCCCAGCAGTAGCGCGGCCGACGTGACCTCCACCGAAACGCTGAGCGGGGCCCGTCACAACGCGGGCCCCGCCGGGATCGACGACTTCGCCGAAGCGCTGCTAACCCCCGAGGCCCGCCGGGACCCGTACCCGCTCTACGCCCGCATGCAGCGCGAGGACCCCGTACACCGCAGCCCCCAGGGCGTCTGGTACCTCACCCGGTACGCCGACGTCGAGGCGGCACTCGGCGACCTACGGCTGTCCAACGACCGGGACAGGATGACCCGCGCCTACAGCTCGCTCGGCGGCGACCTCAAGGCCTTCAGCCGCCTCACCGAACGACTCGGCCGGGTGATGAGCAACACCGACCCGCCGGACCACGCCCGGCTGCGCAAACTCGCCAACAGAGCCTTCACTGCCCGGCGGGTGGAAGCCCTGCGCGAAGGCGTCCAGCGGATCGTCGACCGGCTCATCGACGAGGCGGTCGCGGCCGGGCCGTCCATGGACCTGATCGAGGCCGTCGCCTCCCCGCTGCCGATGTCCGTGGTCTGCGAGCTCTTCGGCATTCCGGAAGAGGACCGACCGCAGGTCAAGAGCTGGTTCCGCCGCTTCGGCCGGCTCAGCGAGGACATCGACAAGTCCGAGGCGGCGATCGACCAGTACGAGGAGTACCTGTCCGCGCTCATCCGACAGCGCAGACATGAACCGGGCGACGACCTGATCAGCGCCCTGGTCGCCACCCAGAGGCAGGACGACCGGCTCACCGACTCCGAACTGCTGTCCACCTGCTTCGTCCTGATCACCGCGGGTGATGAGACCACCACCCACCTGATCACCAACGGCGTGCTGGCCCTGCTGCGCCACCCGGACCAGCTGGCCCGGCTGCGCGCGGACCCCGGTCTGATGCGCGGCGCCGTAGAAGAACTGACCCGCTACGACACGGTGACCCAGGCCATCGTCCGGGTTGTCGCGCAGGACCTGGAGATCGGTGGCCGGAAGCTGCGGGAGGGCGAGCTGGTGTACCTGTTCCTTGGCGCGACCAACCGCGATCCCGAACGCTTCAAGGACCCCGACCGCGTCGACCTGACCCGCCCCGGCAACCGCCACCTCAGCTTCGGCCACGGCCCGCACTTCTGCCTTGGCGGCCCGCTCGCCAAGCTCCAGGCGGAGGTCGCCGTCGGCACGTTGGTGCGCCGGCTGCCAGGGCTGCGGCTGGCCGACGGGGCGGCGCTGGACTGGCGGCCCAACCCGCTGCAACGGCGGCTGAACGCCCTCCCGCTCATCTACTGACCGTGAACGAGGACGAAGGAGCAGTACCGACCATGACCCGAGAGTTCGAGGTCCGCAGGCAGCAGGACCTGCCCGTCACACCCGAGGAAGTCTGGAACGCGGTGGCCACCGGCGCCGGCAACCTCGGCTGGCTCTACCCGATGGAGATCGAGCCGTGCGTCGGCGGACGGGTCACCCGGGGAGACGCCACCGTGGTGACGTGGGAACCGCCGCACCACCTCGCGCTGCGGGCCACGCAGGACGGCGGGTTCTCCAACACACTCAGCTACCGCGTGGAACCGGCCGACGGCGGCACAAGCCACCTACAAATGGGCATCCACTGGGTGCACACGGGCCTCGTCGACGACGCCTGGAACTGGGACGGCAAGACGGACGCGGCCGAGAAGTACGTCGACTTCCACCAGCACTCCCTCACCGAATACCTCGGCCACTTCGCCGGACGCCCCGCCGTCTACGTGCAGGCCCACCGCCCCGAAGCGACCGCCGACCCGGCCGACTTCGCCGCCCTGCGGCGCCGCATCGGTCTCGCCGACGACGCTGCCGTCGGCGACCGGTTCACGCTCCTCGCCCCCTGCCCGAACCGTGGCCCCGTGGAGGTGTTGGTCGACTGGCTGAGCACCGACTTCGTCGGACTGCGCGGCCCGGACGCCCTGTACCGGTTCTTCAACGGGAGCACGTGGAACGTGCCGATGTGGCTCGGCCACCACCTGTTCGCCAAGGACACCGACGAGCAGCAGGCCGCCAAGGAGTGGACCGCCTGGCTCGACGAAGCCCATGCCCAGGAGCTCTGATGGAAACCTCTACGCAGACACTGCTCTTCGCCGCCGAACTCGTCGAGGAGAACGGCACCTACGCCCTCGTCGTCGAGGACGTGAGGAGAGGCACTGTCCAGTCGACCCCGGTCCCTAAAGCCATGGTCGACAAGCTCCCGACCTTCCTCTCGGCGCTCATCGCCAAACTCCACCCAGTACAGCCGCGCCGCCGCTGGTAGCGGGGCAGCAGCGGAGGACGATCTCACCTCGGCGGCTCGAGCCACCGGCGCCCACGAAAGATCCGCTAGGGAGGGGCACGGAGCCGTCTCAGCGTCCGTGGGACCGCTGTTAACCCACGGAGGCAAGACTACAAAAACCAGGTCACAGCCGTGCACGACCTATCCTGCAGGCAAGGCCCAAGCGCCGTGGTCGCCACACCCCCGTGAGGCGACCGCCACACGCACAAAACGCCTGAAAGTGCGTATCCCCAGGTCAGAACGATTCTGTCTGGGGATGCCGGGGGACTCGAACCGAAAAAAGGAGACGCGTCTCACCTGCGGAAACGTCACAGAGGCGGACATTCACATCCTGCTGGATCCCGCTCAGTCCGGCTCGATCCCCGGCAAGCGCACTGAGCTTCCGCCAACCTGAAACCGCAGGTCAAAGAGCTGGTGTGACCGGCTATCGCGGTGCTCACGCTTGTCACGGGCGTCTGTCTAAAGGCCGACCTGAACGGGGTCCGTAGGCGATGTCACTCAGCCGGCTGTCGGGTGCCATGCGGTTCAGCGGCCTCCTGCACGCCTTCTCTTCTCCTGACTCCCCGGCCCTGGCGAGCGCATGTGCCCAGGGGCAGCCGTCCTGTACCACGAGCAGACGAGCCGCACCCCCGGGACATGCTCCCCCACGGGCCCGGGTAGGCGAGCAGCTGTGCCTGCGGAACTCCGTCGGCACCCTCTTGGGCGGGAGCAACACCGCAATGTCGATCTCCACGAAGGAACCGGCCGCAGAAACCACCACCGCCCCGAGCCCGCTGCCTCAGATCGACAACCCGCAGAAGATCGCTCCCAAGGACGCCCGTGCACTGGGCAAGCTGTTCTTCGGTCAGTTGCAGGTCCTTGAGGAAGGCACCCACGAATACCACTACGCGCGCAACACGCTGATCGAGATGAACCTGTCGCTGGTGCAGTTCTCCGCCCACCGCTTCCGCAACCGCGGCGACGGCCAGATGCAAGACATCATCCAGGTCGGAACCATCGGCCTCATCAAGGCGATCGACCGCTTCGAGCTCTCGCGTCAGGTCGAGTTCACCACTTTTGCGATCCCCTACATCGTCGGTGAGATCAAGCGCTTCTTCCGCGACACCACCTGGGCCGTCCACGTCCCGCGCCGCCTGCAGGAACTGCGGGTCACCCTGGCCAAGACCAAGGAACAGCTCGCCACCAATCTCGACCGGGACCCCACCGTCGCCGAACTCGCCACCCACCTGGACATCAGCGAGGAAGAGGTCATCGAAGGCCTTATTGCCGCCAACGGATACACCGCCGGCTCGATCGACCTGCCCATGAACTCAGAGGACAACGACGCCGGCGCCACCTACGCCGACACCATCGGCACGCGCGACCCCGGCATTGAACTCGTCGAGAACCTGCACGCCCTGGCCCCGCTCCTGACAGACCTCGAGGACCGCGACCGGGAAATCGTCCAGATGCGCTTCGGCCAGGAGATGACCCAGGCCCAGATCGGCGAACACCTCGGCCTCTCCCAGATGCACGTCTCCCGCCTCCTCACCCGCGTACTCACCAAACTCCGCCACGGCATGCTCACCCAGAACTGAGCAAGTAGAGGCGTGTGCGCACCTTCCACGCGGCGGCGCCTCGATGTCGCGGGTCGAGCGTCCAACACCTGCTGGACGGTGCGGGCCGACTACCGGAGACGAAGTGCCACTGGCCCGTCTACGACTTCGAGTTCGAGAAGGCGGGCGCCGGGATACGGAACAAGCTCACCTTCGTCTCGTGGGCCCCCGACACGGCCAAGATCAAGCAGAAGATGCTCTTCGCCGCCTCCAAGGAAGCACTCCGCAAGGCACTGGTGGGCATCGCGGTGGAGATCCAGGGGACCGAGTACAACGAGGTCTCCTACGAATCACTCCTCGACAAGGCGAACCGCAGGGAACTGACCCGCCACCCCGACCAACACACTCACACCTGGCGGGCTTGCGGAACTCCCTCCGCACGTCAGGGCGACCCACCGCACGACCACCACTTTCACCACCCGGCGCCCGCGCAAGAACGGCCGCCTTTCCGGTAGGAGGGGGCGGCTATGCGTGGTCGTGGCGTGCCATGTGGCAGGTGGCGAGTTCGGCGAGGGCCGGGCCGGTGGCCTCGTAGGCGAGGGGTGCCAGGTCGGGGGGTGGGATGTAGCCGTCGGGCATGGACGCGTAGGCGGTTTCCATGCGGGCGGCGTATGCGTCGGTCAGGGCTTGGGGCCAGGCGCCGGTCAGCGGGGGTCGCATCCTGGTTTCTGCGGCGAGTGCCGCGTGGTGGTCGGCGGCCTCGGCTGCCGCTTCCTTCACCGTGATGTCCGCGATCAGTTTTCGGCAGGGGGTGAACGCTGCCAGCGGTCCCGGCAGCCGGCCGGGGGCGTTGGTGGGGGCGAGGAGGGCGTCGGCAAGGAGGGTGGCGATCAGCGGGGAGGCGTGCAGGCCGTCGCGGTGGGTGCCCGATGCCACCCACAGTCCCTCGCGCGGGGTGGGGCCGATGACGGGGTGGCCGTCCAGGCACAGGGGACGGTTTCCGTGATGGAGGCGGGCGATATTGGCGCCGGTGAGGCGGTGGTCGAGTTGAGAGAGCGCAGTGTCGAGGAGGAAGCGCAGCGCTCCGGCGGTCGGTTGGGTGGTGGGGGTGAGGCAGGGGTGGGAGCTGGCGCCGAGGTAGAGGGTGCCGTCGGCCTGGGGGACGGCGTGCAGGCCGCACGCGTATGCCCGGTTGGGGGTGCGGACCACCATGGGGCGTGGCTCGGAATGGGTGACGGTCACCGCGGTGCCGGCCGCGGCCAGGACGGGGACGACCGGCAGGTCCGGGTCGAGAGCTTGGAGGATCGGGGTGGTCCAGGCGCCGGCCGCGACCACCGTGCGCGGGGCGGAGAAGACGCCTGTCGGGGTGTGAAGGAGGTAGCCGCTGCCCGGTGGTGCGGTGAGCGTTCCGGCCGGGGTACGGGTCACGTTGGGCAGGGCCGCCAGGGCTGCGTCCAGGGTGGCGAGCCAGGCCCGCGCGTCCAGGAAGCCCTCCTCGGGCAGGTGCCAGGCGCGCAAGGCGCGGTCGTTGTCCAGCGGCCGGTAACCGGGGATGTCCGCCGGTGCGGTGTCGTAGCAGGGAAGACCATGCTCGGCCGCGGCCCGGGCGACGGCGCTGAAGGAGGCTTCGTCGAGGGCGGAGGAGACAGCGTTCAGGATCATGAACGTGCCGGAGCCGTACCCGTCCCGCTCCGGTGCGTCGAAGCCGGCGCGGGCCCGGACCTGTTCCCGCCAGGCCGGCCACCGCCGCGCGGCGGCGACCGCGAGGTCGATGCGCAGCCGGCCGTGCTGGGTCCGCATCCCGAAGTCGGTGACCTCCCCCAGCGCGCCAAGCATCGCCCCCGCGGCACCCGACGCGGCACCACCACCGCCGGCGTCACCATCGGTGGCGGTGTCGCCGGCGACAACGACCCGGACCGCCGGCTCAGCCGCGGCAAGCACGAACGCGATGGAGCGACCCACCGCCCCTGCACCGACCACCAGCACATCCACGTCCCGCACTGCCATGCCTACTCCTTACGTCCCGAAGCCGCTTTGCGGCCGGCCACGGTTTGGCTGACGAGACTCAGGCCTACGGCCCTCTTTCCCGGGGCGCGGCCGTCGTCCGCCCCCTGCCACAGCAAGGTCAAAACCATGCCCAGCCACACCCTGGCCGGTCGCCGCCCGGTCCCGATTCCAACAGCTCGGCAAGGACCGGGCCCGGGGGTCAGGCCCTGAAGCGGCTGGGGAAGTCGTCAGCCGCCGCTTTGCGCCGGAGTTCCGCGTCGTCAGGCCTCAGTTTCAGGGCGCGGCCGATCAGGGACGTTTCCGTCTCCTCGTTGTGCCGGTCGGGCAGGCAACACTCCACCGGGCACACCGCCTGGCACGCCTCGAGGTTGTAGAACCCCACACATTCCGTACAGGCAGCAGGGTTGATTTCATAGATTTCTTCGCCTCGGTGATTGCCTCGGTGGGGCACTCCGGTTCGCAGGCTCCGCAGTTGATGCAGTCCTCGGTAATCGTGATAGCCATGCCGCTCCCGCCTCCTGCCGCGCTCTGATGAACAAGCCGTCAATCACCTAATGTCGCGATCCAGTCACTCTTTGCGTCTGCACGGTGGAGGCCACCCGTACGAGTGACCACCGAGACGGTGACTCTCCGAACTCATTGAACACTCTCGGTGATATTCATTGTACGGTCGGGGCGTCGCCGATACCGCATTTTTGGAGGATTCATGGCAAACGCGCGCCTTCGACTGGCTGTGCTGGGTTCTGCCGTAGCCTTGGCCGCGGGGGCCCTGTCCCCCGTACAGCTCGCCGGTGCGGCCCCGGCGGCTGCGGCCCCCACCTACGACTGGGTCGCCCTGGGCGACTCCTACACCGCCGGAGTCATCGCGGCCGCCGGCGACGCCTACGAGTACCCTCGTGACGGCTGCGAGCGCACCGACCAGTCCTACCCGCAGGTCATCCACCGGGATCTGGGCTCGCTGATCGAACTGACCAACGTCAGCTGCGGCGCCGCCACGATCGAGGACATCACCTTCCGAGCCCAGCAGCCGATCGGCCACAACGTGCCGGGCTTCCCCCCAGACCCCGACTACCCCTTCCCCCCGGTGCCTCCGCAGTCCGCGGCGGTAGAGCCCGGCACCGACGTGATCACCGTCGGCGTGGGCGGCAACACCCTCGGGTTCGCCGACATCCTCTTCCAGTGCCTGCAGCTGGGCTCGGGCAGCGACGGCACGGGGACGCCGTGCAAGGACACGCTGGCCGACACCATCCCCGGCAAGCTGGCCAAGGTCCGCCGCGATTACGGCCTGATGCTCGTTACGCTCCACGAGCGCGCCCCCCAGGCCAAGATCCTGGCCGTCGGTTACCCCACGGTCATCCCCGCGGACACCTCCAAGTGCCAGTACAACAACGTCCAGCAGTTCGCCTCCATCACCCGCGGCGACCTGACCTGGCTGCGCACCAGCGTCCTGGAACCCCTCAACAGGGCCATCGAGATGTCAGCCGGCACCAATGACGCCGCCAGCTTCGTCAGCCTCTACGGCTCCACCCGGAACCACAGCGTCTGTGACGACGACAAGTGGGTCGAGGGCATGCTCGGCAACGACAGCAGTCCGGCCCTCGTGCACCCCAACGCCAAGGGCCACCGCAACGCCGCCGACCACATCGCACCGGCGATCCGGAACGCCGTCTCCCCGAACTGACCCGCACACCGCCAAGGCCAGGGCGCCACGTCATTCGCCGTCGTTGGCGCCCTGGCCGCAACAAGGCCGATCCCCGCCAGACGCCGGTTCATGAGCTGGCAGGCCGTTCGGCGTTCAGGTGCGGTGCGTCCGGGGGCGTGGAGTGAGCGGGCGGCGGGGCGCGGGGGACGCCGGTGTCACGGGGCGGGTACGTCGTCCGGGTGAAACCCCGCATACGCCCCCGCAAGGCTGCGCAGGCTGTAACAGGGCCGTGATCACCCGGGCCCGCATTCATCTCGAAGGAGCTGCCGTGACGTCCGTGCCCTCAGATCTGCGCTACACCACCGACCACCAATGGGTGCGCCACCAGGAAGACGGCCGCGTCTGCACCGGCCTCACCGACCACGGCCAGCGGCAGCTCGGCGACATCGTGAACGTCGAGCTGCCGGAGGTCGGGGCGACATACGAAGCATCCGCCGCGATCGGCAAGGTGGAGACCCGCGGGGCGGTGTCCGCGGTTTACGCCCCTGTCGCCGGCGAGGTGGCAGCGGTCAACGACTCCCTCTCCGAATCTCCCGAGGACCTCAACGACAACCCGTACGGGGCATGGATCGTCGAGCTCACGGCCAGCGAGATCGATCTCCCCGGCCTGCTCAGCGCCCCGGAGTACGAGGCGTACATCCGGGCCTGAGACGTCACAGAAGCCCCAATGCCGCCGATACCACCAGGACCGCGCCCAAAGCGCGCTCACGTCATGGGCCACGACACCAGCCGACCGGAAGATACGTCACCGCCCGCCCCAGGGAGACGGCTCGGACTCCACCACCCCTCTCCCCCGGGCGGCCGGCGGAGCGTCATCCGCGGGCAGATCGCCGGGCTCGCCCGCGAGGACCAGGACGGCGTCGAGTTCCTGCGGCGGACCGGCTGGACGGCAGGTTCGGGGCGTGCGCATAACTACGTGGCGGCGTAGGCGTGCCGTACATGCCCCGCATTACCTGGTCAGAGGCACCACTCGGAACGCGCCGGAAGAGCGTTCCATGGAAGGCCAGGGCGACCATTCGCCGGGGGTGTCGCTTTGCTGGGGTGACGCAGCATCGACTCGGCACGCTGAAGCATCCCCTGCGACTGCTCCGCAGGGCGCTGCTGTTCGCCGTGCAGCGCGTTGAGGACGATCAGCCCACCCGTGAGCACGGGAAGCGCCCACTGCACCCACGCAAGATCGTGCTGGGCCTTTTCCACGTCGACAGGATGCTCCGCCGCCTTCTCCAGGTCTTCGGGATCCTCCGAGGAGGCGAGCTCTATCTTCTTGCCGAGAATGCGGCTGTAGGCGGTCGCGGCCAGGGCCGCACCGGTGAGCACGGTTTTGGCGATCGTGGAAGCAGCCACTCCCTGCTGAGTGGCAACCCGGGTGGCATTGGCGGCCAGCAGCCCGCTACCTCCTGCCAGGTGCAGGGCGATGGCTGCCGCGTTGACCGGCGCCCACTTCGCCCAGCCGGCGCTCGCGATCCGCGCAGTATTCCGCCACGTGCCGCCCTCGGCCGCAGCCGCACTGTTCAGCCCGACCGCCCCCATCAAGGAACCACCGAACCACGCCGCCAGACCAAGATCGTGCATGCTCCGAACAGCGGTATTGCGTTCCGACATCCCCGGACTCCTCCGAATCAGGCCGATGACCGCGGCAGCACACCGACTCAGTTTCCACCGTCACCCCAGCCGGGCCCACTCGCATGTCGAAGCGCCAGTGGCAGCCCCAGACCGACGTGGTGACCGGTCGAGATCCTGGCCGCTTGCCGGTGCTCCCCGCCCTAACCAGGTCAATGTCGGCTGAGGCCCTGACGGCGGAGGCCGACGACCTTCCCAGACAGTTCGGTACAGACATGCGCACGCGCTTCGTCTCTGATCCACTCCACCCGCAAGGGGGCATCTGGGTCCAAGTGGATGCCATGCGGTGGCGCAGGCCCCGCTCGGAAGGTGCCATGGAGCTGCGGCTTATCGACCCCTATCGCAGCATCATCCGTATCTTTTGGGAGCCGGTGGGTTCGCATGAAACGGAGTGCGACCGACCGCGCCGGCTGCGTTGATGCCGGCGCTCGACGAAGGAGTCCATGTGGCCACACCTCCCTCTGGCAGTCCAGACCACGAGCGTCACGAGGGCAACAGCGCTCACCAGCATGATGGCGGCACCAGTCACCTGGCTGGGAAGGGTGGTGACGCGATCGGCCCGCCCCATGAAGAACGCGGCGATGCCGCTCGTCCCCCTGAAGGCGCGGAGGAGGGTGGTGCGTCCAAAGGCAGCGCCGTGAAGCGCACCTTGCGGGAGTTCAAGGAGGACAACCTCACGGACTGGGCAGCCGCCCTGACGTACTACGGCGTCCTGGCGATCTTCCCGGCCCTGCTGGCTCTGGTGTCCATTCTGGGCCTGCTGAGCCCCTCCACCATCGACTCCCTGATCAAGAACCTCTCCAGCATCGCGCCCGGATCCGTGCGCGACATCCTCACCACCATGCTGGAGCAACTGAAGGGCGGCCAGGGCAAGGCCCTGATCGCCTTGATCGTCGGTGTCGTTCTGGCGCTGTGGTCGGCCTCCGGCTACGTCGCCGCCTTCATGCGGGCGTCCAACATCGTCTATGACATCGGTGAGGGCCGGCCGGTCTGGAAGACGCTGCCGGTCCGTCTCGGCATCACCGCAGCCGTGGTGATCCTCCTGGCTCTCACCGCGGTCGGCGTCGTCTTCACCGGCACCCTGGCCAAGAAGATGGGGTCGATCCTCGGGCTGGGCGACACGGCGGTGACCGTGTGGAACATCGCCAAGTGGCCCGTCATGCTGCTCCTGGTCGTCCTGATCGTCATGCTGCTGTACTGGGCCGCTCCCAACGTCAAGCGTCGAGTCCGTCGGGTGATGCCCGGCGCAGTACTGGCCGTGGTCATCTGGCTCATCGCGTCGGCGTTGTTCGCCCTCTACGTCGCCAACTTCAGCAGCTACAACAAGACCTACGGGGCCTTCGCCACCCCCATCGTGGCACTGATCTGGCTGTGGCTCACCAACATCGCGATCCTGCTCGGACTGGAGTTCAACGCCGAACTTCAAAGGGGGCGTGCTATCAGCAGCGGCCATTCCCCGGATGACGAGCCATACGCCGAGCCCCGCGACACCCGCAAGCTGTGACGATGGCCGACGCCTCTGTGCATTCTTCGCCGGGCAGCAACTTCGCCCGGCTCTCACGCACCGTGGCTGACGCCGGCCTGCCGTGGGTGCGGACGCGAGGGCAAGGACGGCGGCCAGGGCGCGGCAGAAATGATCATTCGTTGCATGGCGGCCCTACGCGCCTGGCCGCCCCCGCCGTCACGGGGCCGAAGGCCCGGTTCGCCCGAACTCGTCGTCCCCGCTGGCGTCGGTGATCTCTGAAAACCCCTGACAGAATGATCAACCGCCGAGCGCGATCCTGACGGGTACCGCAGGATGTCGGCCTCGGCATGGGGGGTCATGGGTAGGTGGAAGGTCAGGCAGACCCGGATCTTCACTGGGCGGAAGAAGTGGCACTTCTACGTCTTCACGCGGGTCTCGGATCCGGTTGTGCTGAGGGCTCTCCACGATCATCTTTAGAGGAACATGAGGCTCTGCGGTGGCCGGATCGGTCCTGGGAAGGCATGGTTGCCGATTACTGCTCCTGGCATGATCGCGGCGGATGGGGCACGCACTCTCACAGCCACATCCCGGAGACCAGCCGGGAGTGAGACAACAGCGCCCTGTCGAAGGTCTTGGGAGGCGGCGTCTCAGGAGGCCTCGGGACTCAGGCGATGCAGATCTACCCCCGTGGGCTGCCCGCCTCCGTACGCCCCGCCGGTCTTCACACGCGGGGCGTACGACGTTCTCCCCACACGCTGCCTCGTCGTCGTGAGGCGGCCCATGCGATGACATCGCGGGTACAGCGCGGGTGGTTCTGGAGGAGTGCGAGGAGCGCGGTGCGGGGGACTCGAGGGCGGATCCGGTCCAAGCTGTCGACGGCCGCTCAGACAGACGTCTCCGTCGCCACTGGCGCTTCAGGAGATGATGAAGGGCCTGACCTACAGCACCCCTATCAGCACTCGTCTGGTCCGAGGAAGGCAGGCTCACCGAAGTGCTGCCGGGGGTCACGGTCCACGGCTGCGACGTCGGCGCATGGATTCACCGGTAGCGCGAACACACGATGTGGACCAAGCTGCTACCCGAGCAGCGGCAACGACTGGAAGGTCTCGGGCTGGCCCCGCTGCCCGCAGCACCGGCCAAGAGGACAAGGCGGCCGGGCCCGGGGCGTTCGAGCGCGGCGTCCTCGCCCTGGAGCAGTACAAGAACCGCGGTATTCGATCGCTTCCTCCCACTCACCGTCGATGAACACAATTCCGGTCACCCACTCCGCCATGTCCGCGTACGCGCCGTCGGTGATCAGCAGTTCCCCTCCGCGGCGGCGCACGAGAGTAGCGTGCTGGACAGGACGCAGGTGCTCGCGGCCGAGGTAACGGCCGGAGGCGAGACCCTCGCGTGGTTGCCGAGCCGTCAGCGGACGCGGTCGAGCAGGCCGGCGACGTCCGCGAACACCCGGTCTCCCGCCTCCGCTGCGGCAGGAGAGAGAACGTCGAGGGTGAGGAATCCGTGGACCATTCCGGCCTCACAGCGGTGGCTGACCGGAACGCCCGCGTCGACAAGCCGGGCCGCATAGGCGTCGCCCTCATCCCGAAGGGGGTCGTGCTCCGCGGTGACGACAACCGCCGGCGGCAGCCCACCGAGGTCGACGGCGTACAGCGGGCTGACCCGGGGGTCGCCGCGCCGGGACGGGTCCGGGACCCATTGCTCAGCCCCCCACGCGACATCGTCAGTTCTCAGGCCCCAACCCGTGGCCTTCGACCGCGCGCTGGGACAGGACAGTGTCAGATCGGTGTTGGGATACACCAGGATCTGAGCGGCCGGCAACGGCCCGCCTTCATCGCGCAGGCACAGGCAGGCGAGCGCAGCGAGGTTCCCGCCAGAACTGTCACCCATCACGACGGTCGGGCCCGAGATCCCGGCGCTGGAAGCTCCGCCGGATCCTGCCCACCGGATGACATCCACGCAGTCATCGACAGCAGCCGGCCACGGGTGTTCCGGAGCCCGGCGGAAATCGACGCTCAGCACGGCCGTGCCGGCCCCGAGCGCCAATCGACGGCACGCCCGATCGTGCGACTCCAGATCGCCAATCGTCCACATCCCGCCATGAAGGAACACCACCAGCGGCAAGGACTCCGCCGAAGGCCGATAGAGGCGAGCCCCCACCGCAGCCGAGCCGACCGTCAAATCCTCGACGTGGGGGACCTCAGGGCCCTGAGGCCGGGCTTCAGCGCGGAGTCGCTGCGTGCGCCGCAACTCTGCCGCGCCCACCACCCGGGCAGGAGGACCGGGGTCCTGCCGGACAGCCTCGATGAAGGCGGCCAGTTCAGCATCGGCGAGCGAAGGAGCGATCGGTTCGGCCATGCGGGCCAGAATGCCATCCTGATCCGAACGATCCAGCCTTGAGGCAGTCTCCTGGCTGGCTGTGTGCGTTGAACTAGTCGGCCTGCAGGACGAAGAACAGGAAGCACAGGAAGCGCGGCTCGGCCGCGATGGCCTCGGGGAACATCTCGCGGGCGGCGGGATCAGGCTCTGGCTCGCTGATGACCGTGATCCGGAAACCGGCCCCGGTGAAAGCCTCGACCATCGCGTGCAGCGGCCTGCTCCAGCGACTCACCAGGGCGGTATGGCCGCCCACGGTCCACTCGACGGTCCAGTTGATGGTGTCGAAGTAGTTGCACTCGGCCTCGCGGCCGACCTCACGGTGTATGAGGTTGACGGCAAAGGGATGGTCGACGGACGCGATCAGCCGACCGCCGGGCTTGAGTATGCGTCGCAGCTCGGCCAGCGCCGGCCCCCAGTCCTCCAGGTAGTGCAGCACCAAGGACGCGACTACATCGTCGAAAGCGTCATCAGGGTAAGGAAGCGGGCTGCCCAGGTCCGCCACCTGTAGATCCGCACCGTCGCCGAACCGCTGCCGGGCCAGCTCCAGCATCCTGCCACTCGCGTCGAAGCCGCTCACGATGGCGCCACGGTCGAGTAGCGCCGCAAACAGGGACCCCGAGCCGCAGCCCGCGTCGAGGATCCGGCGGCCAGTTACGTCTCCAGCGAGGGCCAGCATCGCGGGCCGCTCGTAGTAGGCATTGACCAGGTTGGTTTCGTTTGCGGCCGCGTACGCCTCGGCAAAGCCGTTGTAATCGTTGGCCTTCGACGGATCCACACTCACCGCGGACGGCGAGACCAGCCTGCTGGAAATCGCGTGCTCTTGGCGCTCGCTTGAGATCATGGTGCGGGAGACGTGTACTGCACCAGTTCGGTTCCTGGCCCCTCCCGGTCGTCCTCACAGCGATGGAGATCCGACAAGCCGTTCGTTTGAGCGTCACGACCACCGTCATGTCATGTCGGCCTCAGGAACACGCACTCAGCTTGTCCTTCAACCTCCGTTCCGACTCCGACGCCCTCTTTAATGGGGTGATCATGACGGGCTGATCCGACACACTGGTTCGATGCGGCACGATGATGAAGAGCCTTTGTCCGGCGGCAACGTCAGCGATGGTGTCGTTCGCGTCGGGGACACCGTTCGCCGTCCGGCCGGACCATGGACTCCTGCGGTGCATGCCCTGCTTGCCCATCTGCATGAGGTGGGATTCGGCGCGGCGCCTCGCCCACTCGGCCTTGACGATCAGGGGCGTGAGGTCCTGACTTTCATGCCGGGAGATGTGGTCTGGCCCGACCGGTTCTCGCTGATGGAACCCGCTCGACAACTGGCTCGTGTTGCGCGGCTGATCCGGGACTTCCCCGATGCCGCACAGGACTTCGTACCGCCGTCCGACGCGCAATGGCAGACGCTGATCCCCGCTGAGGGCAGTGACATCATCGCCCACAACGACCTGGCCCCCTGGAACCTCGTGGTCGCAGGTGAGGCCCGGTGGGCATTCATCGACTGGGACACCGCGGGTCCCGGCTCGCGCCTGTGGGATGTCGCATACGCCATTCACGGGTTCATCCCGCTGTCCGCGCATCCGGACTGGCAGAGTCCGGACGCGGCGGACCGACTGCGAGTCTTCGTCAACGCCTACGGTCTCGCAGAGTCCGAGCGTCGCCGGTTGGTCCCTGTGCTGGGGCGCCGTACGCGTTTCATGCACGATTTCCTGCGCGCCCAGGCGTCCCAAGGAGCCCAACCCTGGGCAAGGCTGTGGGCTGAAGGCCATGGCGATACCTGGCGAAACGATGCCGAATACATCGAGCAACGCGAAGACCAGTGGATGCAGGCTCTACTCGCTGGCTGAGGCACCTGTGCCTGGCTCCCGGCGTCGAACGACATCTCGAACTGGATCACTCACCTGGGCATTCGCCGGACATTGAAGCGGCCTGCGTCTGATCATGTGTTCCGACCAAGGTGCACGTGACCAAGACGCAGGCCGTGAGGGTGAGTCTGCTGCCAGATGCTGTCCGGGGGGTACGCGATCCCGGAGAAGACCGACAGCCAGGCCGCCCGACTGCGCAAAGGTTCACGCGGCGGCCGTCGACCAGGCTTCGACGAGTTCCGGCCCTTCGGTCCCCTTTGATGCGGGCGCCGGCACGGATTCGCCGACGAACGGGTGTCGCGGGGTGGTGGCAGCACAATGAAGAAAGCGTGGGTAAGCGGCGCAACCCTCTACTCGCAGACCTCAGGGTGTAGAGCGGGACGGTCCCGTTCAAGACATCGGAGCTACGAGTATTCGTTGCTCCGATGTCTTGAACCAGGCGCCCCAGACCGGTATAGGGCGCCGCAACAACCCCCTTCTTCCGCCTCAGTTATGTAGGGGTGAGGGCGCGATGTGACGGTCCAGCGCCGTGAACTTCCCGATCGGGCCCGCGGCGCGGCCGGCCGCCGGGAGGATGCGCGGATGACGATCTACGGCAGCAGGCCCGGGGAGCCGGGCGGCGAGGTGCCGGGGCCCGGAGTCACAGCACCAGGGCGGAGCTCCCTCCTGCTTCGCCAGGGGCCGGCCTCAGGCCGTCAGGGCAGCCAGACGCAAGGGGCCTGGCTGCCCTGGTTCCGGTCAGAGACCGGGCGTACGAAGGTAGTGCCAGGTGGTCGGACCGACGATGCCGTCGGCACTGATCCCTCTGGAACCCTGGAAGCGCTTCACCGCAGACTCCGTTGCGGCACCGAATTGGCCATCCACACCGGTGGAGCCCACGGAGAATCCCTTGAAGATCAGCAGTGCCTGGATCTCCTGGACCTTCGCACCCGAGTTGCCGCGGTCTGCACGGGTGTTACTGAGGTGATAGCCGCAGTAGTACCCGATGAAGTCCAAGAGCCTGCATGACACGGCGGCCGCCGCCTGGGGCGCTGCGGGTGCGGCCGTCGAGATGCCGACCGCCGGCACGGAGAGCACGCCGACCAGGCCAAGTGTCACTGCCGTCTTTCCCCACCGCATGAACGGCTCCTTTCGATCGATGGTCTATACGCCACCCACTATCGAGGGGCGCGAGGGGAACGCGTGTGTGAATGGCCAGAAAGAGTGCGGTGGTTCGAAAGAGCGTTCAGCGAAAGCGTCACGAATACGCCGAAAAGGGGCTGTTCGACAACAGCAAGGAGCCCAGCGGTAACCGGGCCGGTCGGACACGACACCGGCCTTGACGCAGCCATGCCTTACCGTCCCTCCCCGGTCCGAGGTCGGCGAAGCCGGCATTGAAACGGTCGGTCACCTCGCTTTCTGCCCGCCACTGCCGCCAGGTGCCCTCCATGACCGACGGGTCTACGACTGTGCCGTTCCAGTCCCCGTCACGGTCTTCGGCAGTGCGGTAAATCCTGCCATCTGCCCGGCGTCCAGGCCCGCACACGTCATCTGGGTAGCGAGTCGGAAGTGGCGCAGACTTTCCAGCACCGTGCCGCGTTCGGTGACCGTCTCCACTTCGGTCTCGCGCGGGTAGTCGTCCAGGTCGACACCAGCAACCCCAGGAGGACCGAGAACCCTCATCTCGACGAGCTACCGCATCAAGCGCTCTTGCTCGACCCCGACCCGGCTGTGAGAGTGGCTGCTGCCGATCAGGTCTTCGAGGAAGGGACCGACCAGAACACCAGCTACGAGGCAGCCGCGTCCTTACCGAAGTACGTATCGTCGCTATCGCCAGAGGATGTTGTCGTTGGGCCTAGGCCGTTTCTTTCAGATCATCTGATCGTTGGTTGGTGTGTTTCATTGGCTGATGCGCAGTAGGTGGGGATCGATCCGTTGCTGCCGGATCGGACGCCGAGGTAGGGCGGGTGATGGCGGGATTACCGGAGGCCGCGCGCTACGCCGAAGTCCGTCGCAGGGGACCCGGTCCGGTGAACTCGTGATAATCGCTGGATGCGACGTCGGTCCGACCTCTACCTTCGCACGGTGAGCCACTATGGGGGCTCACCGCGGATGACCGTGAGCTGGAGTTGCCTCAAAACGAGCAGTGTCAGGAGTGATTGGGCCGATAGTTCGGGGCTGTGAGTGAGATCTTGCTCCGGCTGGAGGAGTTGTTGTTCCCGTCGATCGCGGACGTTGCGGTGCTGTCGGTCGAGGTGAATTCGCGATAGTGCGTGTTGATGCGCGGTGCACCGCCATAGGCGCGTCGTGTCCTGGGTGCGGAGTGTGGTCCGCACAGATCCATGGCTCCTACCTGCGGTCCCGTGGATGTTCCGAGTGCGGGGCGAAGCGTCGTGCTGCAACTGCGGGTCCGCCGGTTCGCTTGCCGAGCAGCAGAGTGCCCGCGCCGGACGTTCGTCGAGCAGATACCCGGCCTGACCCGAAGGCACGGCCAGCGGACCGAGCGGTTGCGCTCGACCCTGGCCGCGATCGGTCTCGCCCTCGCAGGTCGGTCCGGCGCCCGCCTGCCCGGCATCGTCGGTGCGCCTGTCAGTCGCAGTACTGTTGCGGTTGGTCGACGCACTTCCCGAGCCGGAAGTACCCGCTTCTCGGGTGGTCGGCGTCGACGAGTACGCGACGCGCAAGGGCCGCCACTACGGGACGGGTCTCGTGGACGTCGAAACCCGCCGGCCCATCGACATGCTGCCTGACCGGGAGTCATCGAGCCTGGCCGCGTGTCTGGCCCAACGGCCGGGAATCGAGGTTGTCTGCCGGGACCCGTTCTTCGCAGGGGGCGCCGCCGTCGGCGCCCCGCAGGCCCTGCAGGTCGCGGACCGGTGGCACCATTGGCACAACCTCATAGAGGCCGCCGAACGTAGCATTGCCCAGCACCGCCGATGCCTGCGAGTCCTGATCCCCGAGACGCCTGAAACGACCAAGACGGAGCCCGACCCGGCAAAGGAGCCGTCCGGTTCGCCATGGCCGACCGGCCACCGGTTCGCCGACCGAACTCGGACCGTCCATGCCACGATCCATGCCCTGGTCAAAGCAGGGCACAGCCGCCGCACAATCCAACGGCAGCTCGGCATGACCAGCCGCACCGTCAAACGGTATGCGGACGCCTCCAGACCAGAAGACCCGTTCACCGGCCAGTGGCAGACCCGGACCTCAGTCCTCGACGAGTACAAGCCCTACCTCGACGACCGCTGGAACACGGGCTGCACCAACGCCTGGAAACTGTGGGAAGAGATCGTCCCACTCGGCTACCAGGGCAGCTACCAGCGCGTTCGCGCCTACCTCCGCCTGAAATGCACCTCGCCACGGCCCGTGACCGCCCGGCCGTCCTCTCCCCGAGCCGTCGCCGGATGGGTCCTCCGCCGCCCGGAAACCCTCTCCGAGACTGAACAACTCCACCTGAAGAACGTCCGGGCCAACTGCCCCGAGATCGACACACTCACCAGGCACTTCCGGTCCTTCGCGACCACGCTCACCGAGCGCCAAGGCGAGCGACTGCCGGACTGGCTCGACGCCGTCAGACAGGACAACCTGCCCAGCCTCCACACCCTCGCCGCGGGCATCGACAGCGACCGGGAAGCCGTCATCGCCGGGCCTCACCCGCCCCTGGAGCTCGGGCGTCGTAGAGGGGCACGTCAACCGGATCAAGATGCTCAAGCGTCAGATGTTCGGCCGCGCCGGCTTCGCTCTGTTGCGCAAGCGTGTGCTTCTGGCCTGAAGGCCAGCTGCCCTGCGGCTACTTCAGGAGCCGGAAGCCGGGCTGCCGAGCCCATGCTCTGAGGAAGTCCGCTGATCCGTAGGCGGCGGGCCACGGTTCCGTCATCGTCGCGACGATGCCTGGAAGGCCCGTCACGATCGGGACTTGCTCCTCAAGGAGCTCGGCATTGGCGACGCCGCCGATCACGTCCATGACAGCTGCGGTCAGCAGGGCCGTGACGAGGTGGTCGATCGGCCTGTTGCAGAACGCTATGACGTCGACGGCGTGGGTCGGGGTGAAGCCAATGAGGGGTTCCTGGTCGACTTCATCGGCGTGCTCGGCCGCGAAGATGGACTCGTCACCGATGCCCGGCCCCATGAGAGAGACCATGACGGGCCGACGTCCGTCGATGCCCCCGGTGTCGGCGATACCGAGGCTCTCCGCGTGAATGTTCAGGTCGTACTCGCCGACCCGCTTCTCTTCGAAGTGAGATGAGGATCGGACAAGGAGTTCCCGGAGCCGCTGGATAGATACGGGTGGGACGGGCTTCACCAACTCAATCACCAACACCGGTCCGCTCATGACGAGAGCCTAGCCAGCCCGGCCTTCAAACCCCAAGCGGTTACTCAGCGTGCCGCCCTCACCACACAAGCTGAGCCAGAACCCAAGTTTGGACGGCAGATGTCGATGACTCCGGGAGGCACCCGCAGGCCGGTGGTATCGATGTTCACGAGAACGGGAGGCACTCGCTGTCAGCGGCGGAACTGCGCGCTCCTGGCGAGGCGTCCGTCACTACGTGGATACCGAACAGACGACTCGGCGCAAGTCCGTCACCGGAGCCGCAGGGTGCCTCATCGCCGTGCTTGGCGCCATGGCGGGCTCCGCGGTCTGGCTCCCGTACGGTCGGAGGGGCCTCTTCGGCGGCTTCGAGGGCGAGACCAATCAGGACCTGCTCTGGCTGGGCCTGCCGGTCCTGGTGCTAGCCGGGACAACCGCCGCCTTGGCCGTGTTTGCCGCCGTACGGGGCCGGTGGCGGTCCGCCCTCGTCCTCGCGGCGGCCGTAGCGGGGCTCGCCGCCCTCGGATACGGCTTCGACGTCCTGGCAGGTCCGCAGGCGACACGACACTGCGCGCCGTCCTGCTGATCCCGACCTGGCCCGTCGTATTCGGCGGAGCCCCCTCCCCTCTCCAACAACGGCTCCTTCAAGCCGGGACCACCTGGCCTGTTTTCGAACGCCTGCGCCGTGTCCACCCTGGTTCGGATACGAACGTCCTTTTTGAGGGGCGAGGGACACAGCAGTTTCGGGAGGCACCCTGCGCGCGGAGTGTTCACGAGAACCACTCCACGCCAAGCGCCCGGCGGGGCGAGGACACCAGGCGGTGCCGCCCTGGAGCCCGGCCCGCCCTGGAGCCCGGCCCCCCGTCCTGGTGCACGCGACGGGCCGGGGAGAAGGGCCAGCGCAGTCGCTGCGCCCTCTGCGAGCCGACGGACTGTCACCGGCCAGCGCGCCGCCGCCGGCCGTGCGTGCACTGCGTGCGGCGGTGCTCGAGGACCAGGAGGGGGCGCAGTACAGCAGCCGCCGCGGTTGTTCGTGTGCCAGGGTGTCGGGGCCCGGAGCGGGAGGCTGGTCTCTGGCACCGGCGCGGGGCGGCGAACCCGGCGCCGGTCGACGGCGGCACGTGAGCGAAGGAGCAGGCCGCGTTGAAGCTGCTGTACGGCATCGCGGCCAAGCGTGACCTCGTCCCGTCAAACCCGGTGACGCTCGCCTCGCCGTCGGGCGTGAAGACCTCGGACGTGCAGTGGCTCTCGCCCCGGGCCTTTCGGCTGTGGCGCAACGTCGGGCTCAGCGGCATGCTGCCGAGCGGCCTGGAGGACGAGGCGCGGCCGTTCGGCCGGCCGGGACACGGCGTACGCCGACTTGATGTACTCCAGCGGCCTGAGGCGCCGCGAAGGCGGCACCCGCTGCGCCACAGCGCGCAGACGCACCACGGCCGGGCCCGCAACAACACCCAGGGCACCCACGAGCGGGACTACCAGCTTCGGGACGAGGACGCTCGCGCGGCGCGGTGGAGCTCGGACTGGCCCAGGCTCTGGCCTCCGCCCGGCAGACGGTCGCCATGCGCCTGGTCGACGAGGTCGACGCCGCCGGTGAGGTGAGCGCCGAGCTCGTGGCCAAGGGGGCCGGGATCGACGTGGAGGTGGCGCGCCGGATCGTGGCCGGCCGGCTGCGCCCCGGCGTGATGCGCGCGGCCTTCGCCGAGCTGAACATCCCGACCCCGGCGGTGCTGCTCCAGCAGCGGGCCTCGCGCTCCACCACTAGGCCGTGTTTCGGAAGTGGCTTGAGAGGCTGTTGGTTCGTCAGTCCTGAGGCATTGCAGCGAGCCAGCGGTCGTCCTGGAACTCGGCAGGAACCTCGTCCTCCCACGGATCGATCCCGCGGCGCTCCAGTTCATCGAACCACCGGTCCCGCTGCGTCTGGGGGAGACGCCGTCCGCACCACGGGCAGAACTCGATTGTGCTGCTCGAAGTGCCGCCGTCGTGGATGATCAACCCGTACTCCTGGAACTTGGCGCTGAATTTGATCAGCACGTCCGGGCAGGCGAAAGGGTCGTCGTGCTGGTCGCAGGGCACGTTCACGTGGCTGTTCATCGCCTCGCAGCAGTGGTTGGTCATGACCTCGGCTTCTCGTTGATCGACACGATGACCAAAAGTAGATCACGGTCTGTGATGATCACCGGATAGCACGTGGCGATATGACAGACGCGCAGTGGGTCCGACTGGAGTCGCTGTTGCCGAAGGGCAGGAAGCCGGGCAGGCCGCCGACCTGGACGAGACGACAGCTGATCGACGGCATACGGTTCCGGACCCGGACCGGCGTCCCGTGGCGGGACGTGGCCGAGAGGTACGGGGCGTGGGGCCGGGTCTACGAACTATTCCGGCGCTGGCAGCGCGATGGCACCTGGAAGCGGATCCTGGAGGATCTGCAGGCCGATGCGGATGCGAAGGGCCTGATCACCTGGGACGTGTCGGTGGATTCCACCGTCGCCCGGGCCCACCAGCACGCCGCCGGGGCCCGGAAAAGGGGGATCTGCAGAAGGAGCCTCCGGGCGGCGTCGACACTGAGCCGGACCATCACGGGCTCGGACGCTCCAGCGGTGGCCTGACCACCAAGACCCACCTCGCCTGCGAGCAAGGGCAGAAGCCCTTGTCGATGCTGGTCACCCCGGGCCAGTGGGGCGACTCCCCGCAGTTCAAGGCGGTCCTCGGGCGCATCCGCGTGGTCCGGCCGCAGGGCGGGCGTCCCCGCACGCGGCCCGACCGTGTGCTCGGCGACAAGGCATACGGCTCCCGCGCGAACCGCGCCTACCTGCGCGAACGTGGCATCCGCTGCACCATCCCCGAGAAGGGCGACCAGGTCCGCAACCGTAAGAACCGCGGCTCCGCCGGTGGCCGCCCGCTAGCCTTCGACAAGGCGATCTACAAGCAGAGGCACGCTGTCGAGTGCGGCATCAACAGGCTCAAGCGCCATCGCGCAGTCGCGACGAGGCGACAAACTCGCCGTCCGCTACGAGGCCACCGTCCTTGTCGCAGCCATCGACTAATGGCTATGACGGACGGAGCTGCCAATGCTGCCTGCTCGCGTCCGCCATACCCTCGCCGAGGGTCACAGCCAGCCGGCCCAGCCGAAGGTCAGGAGGTAGGCGCGCTTGACCGCAGTCCACCCGCGGCAACCGCCACCGACAACTGCGATAAGGGTGACGGTGAACCAGAACGCAACGGCTCCGCCAACGATCAGAGCCCATACGGTGCCGCCAATGGCAGCGAACAGGACCACGATGAAGCCCGTTATGACGAGCCCGGCATGGGCACCGCCGATACTCACACGAAACATCTCGCGCATGATGCGGCGATCCTCTGCGAGAACCTTCTCGTAAGGGTTCAGCTCTCGCCCTGGACCGTCCTGCTTCCCCGTACCCCGCTCCACGAGCCTCCCTCAACACCCTGGCCAAGCCGAGTCCGGCAATCCCATGGACGCTTCAGCCCGCCACAACGTTGCCTCTCAGCGACTTTCGACACACGACCTAAAGGTTGTTGCAGAACGTCTGGGATAGGGCATTCCTCTTGTATGGGTGGGGTGTTGCGGGCTGAGTCGTTGTGGGTGGAGACGTTCACTGGCTTGCGGATGGGCCGGTTCGAGAAGTTGGTGAAGGTAGTACGGGAGCGGGGTGGAAACGGTCCCGGCGGGGGGCGCCCGTGGTGCCTGCCGCTGGCGGACCGGGTCCTCCTGGTGGCTGTCTACTACCGGACAAACCTCACGATGCGCCAGCTCGCCCCGCTTTTCGGCTGTTCCCCGGCCACCGTCTGCCGGGTCATTCATCGCCTGCGGCCGCTTCTCGCGCTGGAGCCGGCGCCGCGGCCCATCGCGGATGTCGAACGGTTGTGGATCGTGGACGGAACCCTGGTCCCGGTCCGCGACCGTACGGTCGCCGCGTCCTCCCGTAACTATCGGTTCTCGGCGAATGTGCAGGTCATCATCGATGCGGACAGCCGCTTGGTGATCGCCTCAGCCCGCCCCGTCCCCGGGAACAAGGCTGACGCACACGCCTGGCGAGAATCGGATCTGCCCGCCGTCGCGGCCGGGACAACGGTCATCGCGGACGGCGCCTACCTGGGCACCGGTTTGATCGTCCCGCACCGCAGAAGAGCCGGACGCCCACTTCTGCGTGGCCAGGAGGAGGACAACGCCGAACACCGGCGCGTCCGTGCCCGCGTCGAGCACACCTTCGCCCGCATGAAGAACTGGAAAATCCTCCGCGACTGCCGCCAGAAAGGAGACGGACTCCACCACGCCGTCCAAGCCGTCGCCACCATGCACAACCTCGCCATGACCGGCTGAACCAGCAGGTCAAATGCCATCCCGGCCTGCCCCCACCCACCCTTCTGCAACAACCTTTAGATCTGGATCCGTCGCCGTCTGGCTCGGCGGCCGCGGCATCACCGAGCCCCCCCGAGTTCGACCGAAGACAGCCGCGCCGGTGGCGAGCGCACGCCGGTTCACGTCCAGGGAAACGGCGCCACCACACCTTCCAACCGTGCCAGCGGCACGGGGCGCCTTCTCCACCAGCCGAACCGGAGCGGAGTGTCGGGGCGGCCGCTCTCCATACTGATCGGGGCGGCCGCTCTCCATACTGATTGGCATCAAGACCGTTCCCTGGGCCGGAAGGAACTGCTTCGACGTGAGCGGAGCGCCGTCGGCGCTCCGCTCGCGAGGTGACGCGTGCTGACGGGCAATCAGGTCGACTCGCGCACCACGAGTTCGTTCGGCATGATCACCGGCCCTGTGGGGCCGCCGTCGATCAGGCCGAGGAGCAGGTGGACGGCGGCGGTCGCCTGGTCGGCCATCGGGCTGCGCACCGAGGTGAGCGCGGGACTGGTGTAGGACGCGGCTTCGATGTCGTCGAAACCGATGACCGCCACGTCCTCGGGGACGCGTCGGCCCGCTTGTTGGAGGGTGCGCAGGGCGCCGATGGCCATGAGGTCGTTGGCTGCGAACACCGCGTCGAGGTCGGGATCGTCCTCCAGGAGCTGTCGCATCGCTTCGGCGCCGGAGGCTCTGGTGAAGTCGCCCAGTGCCACGATGGAGCGACGGCCGGTGTCACGCAGCGTCTGGCGGTAGCCATCGAGGCGCTCTCGCGCCTCGTACAGTTCGAGCGGGCCGGTGATGGTGGCGATCCGGCGCCGACCGCGCTCAAGGAGATGACGCACGGCCAGCGCCGCTCCGCCGCCGTTGTCCAGCGCGACGTACGGGACGTCCTGTGCGGAGGTGCGGTTGAAGGACACGACAGGCAGGCCCTGCCGTGCCAGTGCGGCCGGCAGCGGGTCCGTACCGTGCAAGGCGACCAGGAGCACGCCGTCGACGTGCCCGCCGGCGATGTACTGCACGACTCTGGTCCGGCTCCGGTCCGATTCCGCGAGCATGAGCACGAGCCGTTTGCCTGCCGTCTCGAGCTCTCTGCTGACGGCGCGGACCACGGCGGAGAAGAGGGGGTCGTCGGAGACGACGCCCTGAGGCGGGTCGGATACCACCACGGCGAGGGTGTCTGTGCGACGGGTGACGAGATTGCGTGCCGCGCCATTGGGCACGTAGCCCAACTCGTTCACGGCGCGCATGACAACGTCTCGGATCTGCGGGGCGACCGTCGTCTCGCCGTTGATGACGCGGGAGACGCTCGATTTGGACACGCCTGCTCGGGCGGCTACCACATCGAGAGTGGGGCGTTTCATACCTGTCCGTCCCCTGTGCCGCCGCCCGGGTTCGTGCGCGGGGCGGGTTTTCTCATCAGTGCAACCTCCGGCTCTGCGTCAAGGCGATGCGAGCAGCGTATCCGCAGGCCGGGGCGGCATGAGCATGCCCGTCTGCGCCGTCCTCCTCAGTGTCACGACCGCAGTTGTCGGCGCGCCGCGTAGACCATGAGAGACCGCTCCCTCAATGCGTCGAAGGTGTTACGCCACTGTTTTTTCGAGGTGAAGGAGCTCTTGACAGCCTAGGGCAGCCCCTCCATCCTCCCTCTCAGGGAGCGCTCCCTGACCTCCCCCCACACGAGGAGTCGCCCATGCAAGCGCCGCTGCGCCGCTTCAGCTTATTTTTGGCCCTCGCGGCCGCACTGCTCTCCTTCATCGCTCTCCCTACCCCTTCCGCGCAGGCGGCGGAGGTGCTGCTCTCTCAGGGAAAGCCCGCCACCTCCTCGAGTACCGAGGGAAACTTCAACGCTCGGAGCGCCGTCGACGGCGACCCGGGGACGCGCTGGTCCAGCGCCTTCGCCGACCCGCAGTGGATTCAGATCGACCTCGGGGCAAGTGCCGGGATCAGCCGAGTCGTCCTCAACTGGGAAGCCGCGTACGGCACGGCGTTCAGGATCGAGGTATCGAGCGACGCGCAGAGGTGGACCGTCGTCCACCAGACGGCCACGGGCACGGGCGGCACCCAGAACCTGGCCGTCTCCGGCACCGGCCGCTATGTCCGCATGTACGGGACTCAGCGCGCCACCTCTTACGGCTACTCGCTGTGGGAGTTCCAGGTGTACGGCACCGCCGGCGGTCCCGGCGGTGACACCGCAGGACTGCTCTCCTACGGCAGGCCGGGCGCGGCTTCCTCATCCCAGAGTGACCAGAACTGCTGGGAATGCACGCCGGCCAGGGCTTTCGACCGGGATCCGGCCTCCCGCTGGTCCACAAGCTCCACCACGGGATGGACCGATCCGGGCTGGATCTCCGTCGACCTCGGGGCGACGGCGCAGATCGACAAGGTCGTCCTGCAGTGGGATCCCGCCTACGCCAAGTCCTTCCAGATCCAGGTCTCGTCGAACGGAGCCGACTGGACACCGATCTATTCGACGACGTCCGGCACGGGCTTCAAGCAGACACTGGCCGTCTCCGGCACCGGCCGCTATGTCCGCATGTACGGGACCCAGCGCGCCACCCCTTACGGCTACTCGCTGTGGGAGTTCCAGGTGTACGGCACCGGCGGCGCTCCGATCCAGGCGCCGCCTCTGCCAAGCGACCCCGCGAACCCCCCGCGGCTGGTGTGGAGCGACGAGTTCGACGGCGCCGCAGGCGGCAGACCCGACTCCGCGAAGTGGAGGGCCGACCCGGGCACCGGGCCGAACAACGAGCTGGAGAACTACACCGACCACCGCAACGCCGCCCTGGACGGGGCGGGGCACCTCGTGATGGAAGCACGCAAGGAGGTCACGGCCGGGTCGTCCTGCCCGCGTGACCCACTGAGCGGCAGCACCACGTGTCAGTACACCTCGGCGCGGATGAACACCGGCGCGACGTTCCAGTTCACCTACGGGCGCGTCGAAGCACGAATCAAGGTGCCCAAGGGCAACGGACTGTGGCCCGCCTTCTGGATGATGGGCGGCGACTTCCTGACGGGCCGGCCGTGGCCGTACAACGGCGAGATCGACATCATGGAAATCCTCGGCAAGGACGTGAAGACCGCGTACTCGACCGTCCACGCGCCCGCCTACAACGGCGGGGGTGGAATCGGCGCGCCGTACACCTTGCCCGGGAACGCCGACTTCTCCGACGACTTCCACACCTGGGTCGCCGACTGGAACAGCAAGGGCATCACCTACAGCCTGGACGGCCGGACCGTTCTGACTCTCGACAAGGAGCAGGTGGAGCAAACACGCGGACCGTGGATCTTCGACCACCCTCACTACCTGATCCTCAACCTGGCGGTCGGAGGTGACTGGCCGGGCCCGACAGACGCCGGCACCCCCTTCCCCGCCAAAATGCTCGTCGACCACGTGCGCGTCTACCAGTGACCCCAGGCCGCCCGGTGACCGCGAGGGCACCGGGCGGTTCCGCCCGCTCCCCGTGGGCGGCCCTCCGAAACAGCCGGGCTCCCCGGCGGGCACACACCACTGTCCGCCTTCCGCTCTCCCCTCGCGGCACTTCGGCAAGCAGACCCGCCCCCCTGATGCCCGTAAGGAAGTGAAATGCGCAGATATCCCGCCCATCTGTACACACTGTTGGCGAGCGCTCTGGCGGTCGTGCTGGCCGCCGCCCTGAGCCTGACCGTGTCGACCCAGCAGGCGCAGGCCGCGACGGTCACCGTCCAGGCCGAGTCCTACGCAGCGCAGTCGGGTGTCGTGCCGGAGGCGACCGGGGACATCGGGGGCGGACAGAACGCCGCGTTCCTCGCCGACGGCGACTGGATGCGCTTCGACAACGTCGACCTCGGCGCGGCCGGCCGGCTGACGGTGTCGGCCCGGATCGCGTCCGCCGTCGGCTCGGGCACCGTGGAATTCCGCACCGGCAGCCTGACCGGACCACTGCTCGCCGTCATACCGGTCTCCCCGACCGGCGGTTGGCAGACCTGGGCGACCCAGACCACCGATGTCACCACCCATCCCACCGGTCCGCAGACGGTGTTCACCGTGCTCCGCAGCACAGCCACAGGTGACTTCGTCAACATCAACTGGTTCTCCTTCGTCGGCGCCGGCGACAGCCCGGCGGCCGGATGGGTCCCCATCGACCAAGCTCAATGGAACGCCCAGTTGGCGCAGTTCCGTGCGATGACGCCCGCCGCCGTACCCGCCGGCATCGTCCGGGTGCCGGAGTTCAACGCCACCTGCTCCTACAGCCACTCCAAGCCGGACGACCCCATCGTCCTGCCGGGCCTGCCCGGTGCGTCCCACATGCACAGTTTCTTCGGCAACAAGAGCACCGACGCGTTCTCCACACCCCAGTCGCTGCTGACCAACACGCCCACCAGTTGCACCCCTGCCAACGACCTCTCGGCATACTGGATCCCAACCCTGTACGAAGGCGACAAGGCCGTCGAAGCCGAGGGCATGATCGTGTACTACGGTTCCCGGCTCATCGACCCCTCGGCAACCGTGCCCTTCCCGCAAGGGTTCCGCATGATCGCGGGCAACGCCAAGACCCAGACGCCCACCCCGGCGGGCTCGCCGGGCCAGTACTGGTGCGCCGGCGAGGGCGGTGAGATCGGCCGCAGCGCCGACGGCAACTGGCCCCGCTGCGCCCCGCAGGCCCATCTCACCCACCAACTCGTCTTCCCCGACTGCTGGGACGGCAAGAACCTCGACAGTCCCGACCACAAGTCGCACGTGGCGACCACCTACGACGGCAAGTGCAGCGGCGCCTACCCTGTCGCCATCCCCAACCTCTCCTTCGTCGTCAGCTATCCGACCAGCGGCAGCACCGCGGGCTTCCGGCTGGCCTCGGGCATGGCATCGTCCATCCACGGGGACTTCTTCAACGCCTGGGACAACGCAGGTCTCGGGCACCGCGTGAAGGACTGCATCACCCAGAAGGCCAAGTGCAACTCCGCCGGCACATTCTGACCCTGTGGCCGGCATGCGCCATGGTGGTGGCGCTGCCGGCCGTCGGCTGCACCTCGCAGCCGACGGCCGGCGCGTCGCCGGGACCGGCCTTCAACGCTACCGACACCGCTTGGATCCTGTTGATGATCCCCATGGCCGAGCGTGCGCAACTCCTGACCGATCTGGCTCCCTCCCGCACGGCGGACCCGAACCTGGCCGAGCTGGCTGCGAAGACCGGATCGACACTACGCGGAGACCTCCGTCGACTGCGCGCGGTGCTGCGTCTCTCAGGCGTCCCCGACACCCACCCCCACGAGGGGCACGACATGCCGGGCATGGTGAGCCCCGGCACCCTCGAGAAGGCGGCAGCCACGAACGGCCAGGCGTTCGACCGGGTTCTCACCGACGCGCTGCGTGCCGGCTTCACGCAGTCCCGGTTGCTCTGCGCCGGCGAACAGGCCCATGGCCGGGCCGACGAGGCGACGGAACTGGCCGCAGCCATCGCAAGGAGCACGGCCGAGCAGACCTCCCGGCTGGACAAGCTGCGAGCAGCGCAGCCTGGCCCTGTCTCCGTAGGACGCCCGCTCTGGCCGCCCCGAGCGGAAGGACTTGGATCCGGGACGCCTACGCCGAGAACCATCGCCCGCGCTCCGAACTCGCGAACTTCTGCGCTCTGACGGGGCAGCACTCCAATCTGCGAGAGCCCCACGGCGGGAATCCCTTGCGAGTCGTCCCTAGGCCTCGCAGACGATGCCTGTTCCGCGAGGATGCACCGTCGTCGGGAGAAGGAGGACGGGGGCGCGGAGGGAGAGGAACCGTCACCATCGCCCTCCGGCTGGAGGATCGGCACGCGCGTGCGCGGGTACTGGAGGAACCGCTGCCGAGCGCATTTTTCAGCAGGCTGCCATCCATGTCCGGGATCAGTCCGCGGGCAGCGTCCGGGCCAGGGACCGCATCACGGGCTCGCGCCGGATGTCGATGTGGGAGAACGTCAGCGCCTCGGCGAGGCGCGGGCGGCCGGCACCGATGGCGTCGCAGATCTGCCGGTGCTCGGCACAGTGCTGCTCGGCGCCGCGCTCGGTGCCCGTGAGCCGGAACAGCCAGTGCATCAGGCCCAGGGAGGGTTGGAAGGAGGACTGGAGCAGTCGGTTCCCGGTCATGGTGATGAGCTCCGCGTGGAAGGCGGTGTTCGCGGCCGCGATTCCCGCCGCGTCGCCGCGCTCTGTCGCCGCCCCGGCCTCGTCCAGCACCTTGCGCAACACGTCGTGGCAACCGCCGCGCGCGACGATCTCGGCCGCCCGCCGTGCGGCGAACACCTCCAGACTCAGCCGCAGGTCGAAGAGTTCGTCGACGTCTCGGAGGGTGAGCCGGCGCACGCGTGCGCCGCGCCGCGGTTCCAGGACGACGAGCCCCTCGGTGGCGAGCCGCATCAGGGCCTCGCGCACCGGGACGCGCGAGACGCCGAGCGCCTCCGCGAGTTCGCGCTCACGCAGCCGCGCGCCGGGCATGTACGCCCCGGAGTGGATGCCGGTCCTGATCAGCTCCTCGGTGCGTGCCCCGTGGGAGCCGGAAAGTTCGGCCGCCTCGACGCGCGTCACGCACAGGCCTCCCGCTCCGGAGCGCGGAACGCCGGGAAGGTGGCCGGGAAGAGCTCGGCCGTAGCGCGGCGCTCCACGTCGCGCTCGCTGTAGGCCGCCCGCATCCGTTCGAAGAGAGCCTGGGCGTCGCGCCGCAGGGCCTCCAGGTCGATCCCGGGCAGACCGCTGTCCACCAGGACCGGGCGGCCCGCGACGACCGAGTCCGTCGCCTGCCGTGCCGTGCCGTTGAGCAGGAACGTCCGTACCGGGTCGTCCAGGACGCCGTCGCGGATGTCGTCGAGCGAGAAGGCGACCAGGTCGGCCTGGGCGCCGGGCGCGATCCGGCCCAGGTCGTCGCGGCCCAGGGCGCGGGCACCGCCCAGGGTGGCAGCCTCCACGTACTGTTCGGCGGGCGCGGCGTCCGAGCGGCCCTCGGCGATCTTGGCCAGGTGCACACCGACGTCCATGCCGCGGATCAGGTCCGGCGGGAAGGAGTCCGTGCCCAGGCACAGGTTCACCCCGGCGTCGCGGTACGCCCGGAACGAGTGCAGCATCTCGCCGTAGCGCAGGGACGTCTGCGGGCAGTGGATCACCGAGACGCCGCTGCGGGCGAGCAGCGCCAGATCGCCGCGGTCCTCGCCGTGCACCGCGGGGTGCCGGTCGATGGTGACGGTGTGCGGGATCAGCAGGTTCGGGTTCAACAGGTCGTGCTTTTCGAGGAGTTCGAGGGTGGACAGACCGTGCCGGCGCCGGATGATGTCGCGCTCGACCAGGCCCTGGAGTGCGTGCAGCCGGATCAGGACGCCGCGTTCCCGCCCGATCCGTGCCGTCTCGCCGAGCAGTTCCTCGGTGAGCGTCTCGATGCGGCAGGGCAGCAGGACGCCGGTCAGCAGGGGGTCATCGAGCTCGGCGAGATGGTCGAGGAAGCGGACCGCGTCGCGCAGGCCCGCACGGCCCGCCTCCTCGTCGAAGGCGACGTCGCGGGTGCCGTCGGGCAGGACGACGTTGACGCCCGAACGGTAGGCGGGACCGAGGTATCCGCGCAGTCCGATCCGGCGCGCGGTACGCGCCATGCCGACCAGTTCCTCGTAAGGCTCCGCCCAGCGGCTGTGCACCTCGGAGGCGATCGGCATGAACGTCGTGATGCCGTGCAGCGCGAGCTGGGCGAGGGCGTACGTGCGGATCGTCGCCCGCTCCCGCGGGGTGAACACGTCGTGGCGGCGGTGGGTGAAGTAGTCGAGCGACCACTGCAGGCCCTTGCCCCGCTCGGGGCCGGCCCAGGAGTCGATCACGAGATGATCGACGTCGGTGAGCGCGTCAAGGTCGATGAGCCCCGGCATGACCAGGGATTCGCCCAGGTCCCGCTCCTCGTCGACAGCGCCCTCGTAGCGCGGCCCGACGTAGACGACCGTGTCGTCCTCCCACACCACCTCGCCGTCCCGCAGCAGCGCGTGGCCGCCGCCCTGGTGGGCGAGTATGTGCCGGGCGCGCCAGCGGGTGCGCATGTTGCCTCCTGGGGTCCGTCTCCGCGGACGCGTGCGGCTCACCGTCCGTCGGACTACTGATCGTACGAGTTGGTATACCGAATCGGAAGAGCAGGCCGGTCACCGTCACGACCGGAAGTCCGGCTCTGATGAATTGCCCCACTATCCCCACAGGTCGCCCGCTTCGGTATACCAAAAACTGGTCACCCCTTTCGCGCCAGTGACTTCTTGGTATACCGTCCGGCCAACCTTCCCCCGAGCGCCGAACGGAACTCCCGACGTGACGGATTCCCCTGTGCTGCCCGCGCGGCAGCCCTCCGACGCCGATGCCGGAGGCGTGCCCGACTCCCCGCCGCCCGCGGCGGCTTCGGCCCCGCCCACCATCGCCGCCCGCTCCCTGCTCGGCACGGCATGGCTGCGCATCCGGCGCAGCAAGATCGCGCTCGCCGCGCTCGCCGTGGTGGTCCTCATGATCCTTTTCGCGGCGCTCGCCCCGCTGCTCACCGCGATCGAAGGCCAGGACCCCTACACCACCCGCACCAGCCCGGACGTCCTCGACGACTACGGCACGCCAGGACTCCCGCTGTCCTACTACCGCTTCCCGTCCGCCGACCACTGGCTCGGCGTCGAACCGGGCCTCGGCCGCGACCTCTTCGCCCGCATGGCGCACGGCGCTCAGGTCTCCCTGATCATCGCGCTGCTCGCGACCGCCGTCTCCGTCGTACTCGGCACCGTGCTCGGCGCGGCCGCCGGCTACTTCGGCGGCAAGGTCGACATGGTGATCAGCCGCATCATGGACCTGTTCCTGGCCTTCCCGCACCTGCTGCTCGTACTCTCGCTCACGCCGATCCTGCAGTCCCGGCTCGGCGACACGGCGCTCGGGGACGGCAGCCTGCTGCCGATCGCCTCGCTCGTGATCATCCTCGGCTTCTTCGGCTGGGCCTATCTGGCTCGCGTCGTCCGCGGCCAGGTGCTGTCCATCCGCGAGCAGGAGTTCGTCGAGGCGGCCCGTGCCTACGGGGCCTCGCACCGCTCGATCATCCTGCGCCAGATCGTCCCCAACGTCATGGGCGTCGTCCTCGTCTACGCCACGATGATGATCCCCACGAACATCACCGCCGAAACCGCGCTCTCCTTCCTCGGCGTCGGCGTGAAGGACCCCACCCCGTCGTGGGGCCAGATGCTCAACGCCGCCCAGGCCGGCAACTGGTACCTGACCGACCCCTGGTTCCTCGCCGTCCCCGCCGGCGCCCTGGTGATCACGGTCCTCGCCTTCAACCTTCTCGGCGACGCGGTCCGCGACGCCCTCGACCCCAAGTCCTCCCGTGGCTGACCCCGGGCGGCACCACCAGGAAAACCAGGAGCAGCAGTGAATCGACGCACCACGGCGGCGCTCGCCCTGGCGGCGGCCACCGGACTGACCCTCACCGCGTGCGGTGGCCCCAGGCCCGCGCCCGGCTCGGGCTCCCGCGCCCCCGCCGACGCCTTCGAGGCCGTCAAGGTCGGCGAGGGCGACACGACCCGGGGCGGCAACGTCAACGTCCTGATGTCCACCGACTTCCAGACCCTCGACCCGGGCAACAGCAACTACGTCCAGACGGCCAACGTCGGCCAGCTCTATTACCGCACCCTCACCATGGCGAAGGAGGAGGCGGGCAAGCCCCCGAAGATCGTTCCCGACCTCGCCACCGACCTCGGCAAGGTGTCCAAGGACGGACTGACCTGGACGTACACCCTGAAGAAGGGGCTCAAGTTCGAGGACGGCTCACCGATCACCGCCAAGGACGTCAAGTACGGCGTCGAGCGGACCTACGCCCGCGACGTCTACACACAGGCGCCGCAGGAACTGAACGCGGCCCTGTCCGACGACGGCTACAAGGGCCCCTACGCCAAGGGCTCCGCCGGTGACTTCAAGGGCATCGAGACACCCGACGGCCGTACGGTCGTCTTCAGGCTGAAGCAGCCCTTCGCCGAGTTCCCCGCGCTCGTCTCGCGCTCCAACACCGCCCCCGTGCCCCGGGCGAAGGACACCAAGCTCGACTACACCAACCACCCGGTGTCCACCGGCCCGTACAAGATCAAGCACTACGACCGCGGCCGCTCCATGCAGCTCGTGCGCAACCCCGCGTGGGACCCGGCGACCGACCCGAACCGCACCGCGCTGCCGGACACCTTCACCTTCAGCCTCTCCACCGCCCAGTCGACCATCAGCCAGCAACTGCTCGCCGACTCCGACGCGACGGCCCTCACCCTCGACAGCGCGGGCGGCCTCCAGGCGTCCGACGCGGCGAAGCTCGACACGGCGAACGTCGCGCGGCGCACCGCCTCCGGGCTGATCGGCTGCACCGACGTCCTGGACTTCAACACCGAGTCCATCAAGGACCCGGTCGTGCGCGAGGCGATAGCCGTCGCCATCGACCGCAAAGCCATCCACCTCCAGTACGGCGGCGCCCGCTTCGGCAAGCTCACCCAGTCGTACATCAATTCCGACCAGCGCGGATACGTCACCCAGCACACGGCCCTCGACCCGTCGGGGCAGCCCCGGGTGGCGGCGGCCAAGAAGCTCCTCAAGGGCCGCGACTACCCGAAGAAGCTCGTCTACGGGTACGCCGACGCGACGCCCCGCTTCAAGAACATGGGCACCTCGCTCCAGCAGAACCTGAAGCAGATCGGCATCGACCTCGAACTGCGCGCCATCCCCGCCGCGAACTACTACACGACGCTCGCCGGCGAGAACATGCCGGACATCGCCCGCAGCGGCTGGTGCGGTGGCGCCGACAGCGGTTCGGTGCGCACGACCGTCGACCCGAACCTGGGCCCGAGCGTCGACGGCAAGTCCTTCGGCTTCTCCAACATCCCCCGCTACCACAACCCGGAGATCGCCGGCGCCATGTACGCGCTGCGCGGCGAGAACGGTACGAGCGAGGACCTCGGCCGCAAGTGGGCGACGCTCTTCGACCGGGGCATGCAGGACTACCCGCTCGTCCCGCTGATCAGGAGCGTCACCCGCAGCGTCGTCGGATCCCGCATCCGCAACGCGCAAGTCGGTTACTTCTTCGGCTCCATCGACCTGTCGACCGTCTCGGTCGTGTCCAAGAAGGGGTGACCATGCCCGCCTTTCTGCTACGGCGTCTCGGCGCCACCGTCGTCCTGCTGATCGTCATCAGCTTCGTCACCTTCAGCCTGTTCCAGTTCGGGCCCGCCGACCCGGCCGCCGCGGCCTGCGGCCAGGAGTGCACGCCCGAACGCGTCGCCGAGGCGCGCGTCGCCCTCGGCATGGACAAGCCGTTCCTCACCCAGTACCTGACCTACATGTCCGGCCTGTTCCACGGGCGGACAGTCGGCGCGGCCGGCGCACAGTCGCTGTGCGAGTGGCCCTGCTTCGGCAAGTCCTTCCAGACGAACGAGGACGTCACGGCCGTACTGGAACGCGCCCTGCCCTACACCGTCTCCGTCGCCGTCGGAGCGATCGTCCTGTGGACGGTCGCGGGCGTCACCCTCGGTACGCTGGCCGCGCTGCGCAAGAACCAGCTCACCGACAAGGTGATCGTCGGCGCCGCCTCCATCGGCGTGTCCCTGCCGATCCCGGTCACCGGTCTGCTCCTGCTCCTCGTCTTCGTCTCGACGTTCGACCTGCTGCCGTTCACGACGAACGCCATCACCTCACCGTTCGGCCCCGCCGGGTTCGGCGGCTGGTCCCAGAACTATCTGCTGCCCTGGGTCGCGCTCGCCGTCCTGTTCAGCGCCCAGTACATCCGCGTCACCCGCAGCTCCATGCTGGAGACGCTCGGCGAGGACTTCATGCGCACCGCCCGCTCCAAGGGCCTGTCGAAGACCGTGATGGTCGTCCGGCACGGCGCCCGCGCCGGGCTCACCCCCGTCGTCACCATGCTGGGCCTCGACATCGGCCTGCTGCTCGGCGGCGCGGTCCTCACCGAGCAGATCTTCTCCGTCCCCGGAGTCGGCTTCACGGCCGTACGGGCCGCGCAGGCCGGCGATCTGCCCGTGACCATGGCGATCACCCTGCTCGCCGCCTTCTTCATCATCGTCGCCAATGTCGTCGTCGACGCCGTCTACGCCGTCATCGACCCGCGAGTGAGGGCCGCCTGATGTCCACCTCCACCGAGCAACCCCTGCTCCGCATGAGCGACTTGCGCGTCGCCTTCCCCACCGACGACGGACTCGTGCACGCCGTCAACGGCATGGACCTCACCCTGAACCGGGGCGAGACCGTCGGCCTCGTCGGCGAGTCCGGCTCCGGCAAGACCGTCACCAGCCAGGCGCTGATGGGCCTCCTCAAGGAGAGCCGGGCACAGGTCACCGGCGAGATACTGCTCGACGGGACCGACCTCAACTCCTTGTCCGAGGACCGGATGCGGACCTGGCGTGGCAAGAAGATCGCCATGATCTTCCAGGACCCGCTCTCCGCTATGCACCCCTTCCACACCGTCGGCGCGCAGATCGCCGAGGCGTACCGCGTCCACAACAAGGTGTCGCGCAAGGCCGCGCTCGCCGTCGCCGTCGACATGCTCGGCCGGGTGGGCATCCCCGACCCGAAGCGGCGGGCCGGCGCCTTCCCGCACGAGTTCTCCGGCGGCATGCGCCAGCGCGCGATGATCGCCATGGCGCTCGTCTGCGAACCCGAACTGCTCATCGCCGACGAACCGACGACCGCTCTCGACGTCACCGTGCAGGCGCAGATCCTCGACCTGCTCGGCGAACTCCAGCAGGAGACCGGCACCGCCGTCGTCCTCGTCACCCACGACCTCGGCGTCGTCGCCGAGGTCTGCCACCACGTCGCCGTCATGTACGGCGGACAGTGCGTGGAGCGGGGCAGCGTGCGCGAGCTGTTCCGGGACCCGCGCCACCCCTACACCCAGGGCCTGCTGGCCTCCATGCCGACGCTCGGCGACAACGGCGAACGGCTGCGCCCGATCCCCGGCTTCCCGCCGTCGCTCACCACGCTGCCCACCGGGTGTCTCTTCGCCGACCGCTGCCCGCAGACCCACCTCGTGCCCGACGGGCTGTGCCACAGCGAGCGGCCGGCCTTCATCACGGCCGAGGCGGCCGACCATCCGTCCCGGTGCCACCAGGAGCATCTCGCCGTCGCCGGGAGAACCACCGGGGACACCGTCGGCAACACCACCGAGGAGGCCCCGCGATGACCACCACCGAGCAGACCCCGCTGCTTGAGGCCGACGGCCTGACCAAGTACTTCCCGGGCAGGGGCGGCCTGATGGGCCGCGGCGGCGCCCCGATCAAGGCCGTCGACGGTGTCAGCTTCTCCGTCGGCGCGGGACAGACCCTCGGCATCGTCGGCGAGTCGGGGTGCGGAAAGTCCACCACCGGGCGGCTGCTGATGCGCCTCCTCGAACCCACCTCGGGCACCGTCCGTCTCGACGGCCGCGACATCGGCGCGATGAAGCGGGCCGAGGCGCAGGAGTACCGGCGCCAGGTCCAGATGGTGTTCCAGAACCCCACCTCGTCCCTCAACCCCCGGCAGACGGTCGGCGCCGCCATCGCCGCCCCGCTGCATGCCCAGGGCATCGACCCGGCCGGCGGGATCAGGACGCGCGTACGGGAACTGATGGACCGGGTGGGCCTGCGCCCCGACCACTACAACCGGTTCCCGCACGAGTTCTCCGGCGGGCAGAAGCAGCGCGTAGGCATCGCCCGCGCCCTCGCGCTCGAACCACGCCTGATCATCTGCGACGAGCCGGTCTCCGCCCTCGACGTCTCGGTCCAGGCGCAGGTCGTCAACCTCCTCCAGGACATCCAGGCCGACACCGGCGTCTCGTACCTCTTCATCGCCCACGACCTGAGCGTCGTACGGCACTTCGCCGATCGCGTCGCCGTCATGTACCTCGGCAAGGTCATGGAGAGCGGAGTGACCCGGGACGTCTTCGACCGCCCCCGCCACCCCTACACCCGGGCCCTGCTCTCCGCCGTGCCCCAGCCCGACCCGGACGCCGACCGGGGCCGCAGGATCCGGCTCAGCGGAGACCTGCCCACCCCGGCGAACCCGCCTTCCGGCTGCGTGTTCCGTACGCGCTGCCCGCTGCGCCCCACCCTCGGCGAGGCCGAACAGGCGCGCTGCGCGGGGGAGGTGCCGGCCGTGGCGAGCGACGAAGGACCCGCCTGCCACTTCGCCGACCGGGCCGTCGCCGCCCCCCACTGATCCGACATCCGCCGACCGACCGACAACGTAAGGAAGTTGCACCACATGCTCATCCGTGACGTCCGCCCCTGGGGCGGCGAGCGCAGTGACGTCCAGCTCGACGGCACCCGCATCGCCGCGATCCGCCCGCACGATCCGGCGGCCACACCCGCCGCAGAGGTCGTCGAGGGCCGCGGCCGCCTGCTCCTGCCGGCCTTCAGCGACGTCCACGTCCACCTGGACTCCACCCGCGTCGGCCTGCCGTTCCGCCCGCACACCGGCGGCCCCGGCGTGTGGACGATGACGATGAACGACCGCGAGAACTGGCGCGACGCCGAGGTCGCCCTCCCCGAGCGGGTGGCCGGCACCCTGGAGCGCATGATCGCCCGCGGTACGACGCGGGTGCGCACGTACGCGCAGGTCGACGTGGACTGCAAGCTGGAGAAGTTCGAGGCGGTCGTCGCCGCCAAGGAGAAGTTCGGGCACCTCGCCGACGTCCAGATCATGACGTTCCCGCAGGCCGGCATCCTGCTCGAGCCCGGCACCGCCGACTACCTGGAGGCCTCGCTCAAGGCGGGCGCCGACGTGATGGGCGGCATCGACCCCTGCACTCTGGACCGTGACCCCAAGGGCCATCTCGACGTGGTCTTCGGCCTTGCCGAGAAGTACGGCGTCGAGGTCGACATCCACCTGCACGAGCCCGGCGAGCTGGGCGTCTTCTCGACGGATCTGATCCTGGAGCGGGTGCGCGCGCTCGGTATGCAGGGCAAGGTCACCATGTCGCACGCCTACGAGCTCGGCTCGGTGAACGAATCCACCAGCCTTCGCCTGATCGAGGAGTTCGCGGAGCTCGACATCGCCATGGCGACCGTCGCCCCCGCGGGCCGCGGCCAACTCTCGCTCGTCCAGCTCACCGAGGCCGGCGTCCGCGTCGGCCTCGGCGAGGACGGGCAGCGCGACTACTGGAGCCCGTACGGCAACTGCGACCTGCTCGACCGCACCTGGCAGCTCGCCTTCACCAACAACTTCCGCCGCGACGACCACATCGAGATGTGCCTCGCGGTGGCGAGCATGGGCGGCGCCTCCATCATGAGCCACGACGTCCCGCGCCTCGCCGGGGTGACCGACCGGCCGGGCCTCGCGGTCGGCGACCGCGCCGATCTGCTCCTCGTCGACGGCGAGACGCCGAGCAGCGCCGTCATGGACCGCAGCACCGACCGCACGGTCCTGCACGACGGCCGGGTCGTGGCGGACGGCCTCGAAGTGGTCACCGCCGCCAAGTAGGCGTCACCACCGCCATGCAGGGGCCACCACCGTCATGTGGGTGACGCAAGGTGCGGGCGCGGGAACCCGGGAAATCCCCCGGGTTCCCGCTCCTGCCTTGGTCATCGGCGTGTCCCAGGTCCGGGGCCATGGTCCGCGATCCGTAACGATCCCGCGTGAGCGGTACGGACCGTTCTCTACCGCGGGCAGATTTGCCCCGACATCGAGTGGGCGATGCCGTGCTCGACCAGGATCCGGCGTGCCGTGCTCGACCAGGATCCGGCGTGGGGAGTGCCCCTTGCGCCGGCACTCCTGGATCTCCTTGCAGCAATCCGGAACGTTCTTCCTGAGCTTGCGGGGTCGCCCCCGCCGCCACGCCCCCTACGCGGCTCTACGCTGGCGCCGTTCCAGGTTCTTCGCCGCCTTACGGCGTCCGGGCGCGTGGACGTCGACCAGGACGCCCGCCCCTTGGCCCGGGTGCGCTTCCCAGTCGCGCAGCCTGGTGACGGTCTCACCCAGTCGCGGGTCCCCAGGCTGGACATCGAGGTAGAACAGAGCCTCGTCCGGCGTCCGGTCGTCGCCTCCCCAGCGGACCACACCGTCGAGTTCGGCGAGAATGTCCCGGATCACCGCCACCTGGGGGCTGAAGAACCCGCCGTGAGCGCCGGCCGGGTAGGACTCGGGCCGGATACGGATCCCCGTGCCCGAGGCCAGATTGGACTCCGGGTGACTCCGGCGCACCTTCTCGGGCGCCGACCAGCCGACGACGTCCTCCCTGCGGAGGGAGTCGATCTCGTAGTGGAAACGCCGGACGACGTGGAGGAGCACGATCTCCGCGTCTCCTATGCGTACTTGGACCCCGTCGATGGGCGTTCCAGGAACGGGCCGCGTGTAGATGTTGCCGCGGTCGTCGGCGATCTTCTCCATCTCCCACCCGTTGCTGGAGGTGACGCCCGACAGCACCCGCGCGTGGCGGGCGCGGGCTTCGCGGATCGACGCCCTGATCCTGTCCGGATCCGGGCCCTGCGCCGCGTAGGCGGGCGCGGAGAGAAGAAGTGAGCCGGGGATCGCGGCGGCGGCGGTGACAACGGCTGCTCGGGTGAGGAAACCCCGTCGTGACACGTTCATGAATCATGCTTCCTGTTCGAAGGGGCGGGCGTCCGGTCGGCGCGCTCCGCCGCGCCGACCGCGAAGATGCCGGAGACCGCGGCGGTCAGCGCGAGGAGAGCCGTCGCAGGGTTCACGTACCCGGGCACGGTGGAGGTGGTGTAGGTACCGCCGCCGGTGAGGTGGCAGTCGAAACGCAGCGGGATCCAGCCGACGTCGTACCCGTCGACCCGCTCCGCGGATTCGGGCCCGTCCTCCCGGCAGGGGCCGATGGGGGCCGAGTCCGTCCCTCCGTCCTCCGCGTCCAGCACGGCGATCTCGACGTGCGCCATGCCCCATACGTAGAGCGCGAGGGCGGCTGCTCCGGTGAGCAGTGCGGCCGCCCGGGCCCACGACGGGCCGGAGCGGTCACCGCTCCTCACCACGGCTCGCAGTCCGCGTACGAGGAGGAGCACGGCGAGGACAGCGCCTGCCAGCACGGCGAGGAGCAGCAGGAGGAACAGCATGGGCGCCGCCCCTACGAGTGCCGGGAGATGGAGTTGTACTTCTCCATGATCTGGTAGACGCCCATACGCTTGCCGGCGTCCTCCACGGCCTGGTCGCCGAACCCCTGGTAGCGGCGGATGACCTCGAAGACCTCGAAGTCGGTGTAGTCCAGGCGCATGGACCGCAGAGGCGTCTCGTCGTGGTCGCCGTTCGGTTTTCCGTCCGCGTCCCACAGGTGCACCATGCAGAGTGTCTGCAGCGCGAACTCCTCGCTGTCGTAGATGCGCTTCCACATCGAGTAGAGGTCGTCGTCGTCGGTCGGGTCGGTGGGGGTGCCGGTCGCGTACCCGCGGCTGATGCCGTGGTTCCAGGCGGAGATCGCCGTGTACCCGCGGCATTGGCCGATGCCGGTCGACGACTCGATGAACTCGCCCGTCGTGTTGTACGCGAGGATGGTGGCCAGGTCTTTGCTCTCGTCCTCGATGCCGATGTGCCGCATCTCCCAGTAGGCGGAGGTCTGCATGAGCGCCTTGCGCATGTTGAACCGGTGGGAGAGGTCCGTGATCAGGTCATCGTGCTCCACGACGGTCGTGTCGAAGACCTTCCAGTGCTGGTAGGTCTTGGTCCCGCCGTCGAGGGGGAAGCCGATGGACTCCATGTACCTGCCGACGTCCGTCATCATCGACTGGCTGACCCCGCCGTTCAGCAGGGTGTCGGGAACGGCCGCGCGCGGCGGGTCGAAGGACCCCTGCCCGGTGTCGCGGCCCGAGGCGATGTTGTTGTCGATCTCTATCGCGCCGGCACCGGTCCCCACGGTCCGTGTCACGATCTGGTCGTACGCCCAGTCGGGTGGCAGGGAGTAGCCGTAGTTTCCGGAGAAGCCGGAGGACATGTCGGAGACGAACGATGCGGAGGAGTGGCCGGCCTCGCCCACCCGGGTACACACGTTGCGCGGCCCGTACACGCCGATCTTGTAGCGGTTGCCGTCGTCGGCGACGGCGTCCTCGATGCCCTTGAAGTGGGGCAGGACGTTGGACGTGACGTCTGCGTCCAGAGCGTCGAAGTCCACGGCGAAGTAGATCCGGGTCCCGGCCTTGAAACCGTGATCGAGCGCGGCGTTCACCGCTGCCTGTCCCGCGGCCCGGCCGGCGGGGTAGCTGAAGCCGGACGCCTCCCGGCCCCAGGTCTGGTAGATGGGGAAACAGCGCAGTCCGTTGTCCGCGATCGTCTGGAGCTCGCCCGGCTGGATCGGCTTCTCGGGGAGCGAGGTGGCACTGGCGTTGGTCAGGTAGCGGCCTATGTAGATGATCCCCTCGGACTTGAGCGTGGCCGCCCGGGCGGGAGTGATCTTCGTGACGCCGTCACAGGCCGCGCCCTTGCGCGTCTGGTCGCCGTACGAGACCAGGAGTGATGCCCAGGTCTGGAAGTTTCCGGTGCTGGTGACCGGGAGCGCCGCAAACGACTGGAAGGCCCCCACAGCACTTGCGAGGCTGGCGCCGAAGGAGCTGGAGAACGCGACCGGCCGGTTGTTGAGGATCATCGCGCCGGTGAACAGGGAGACCCAACTGCCCGAGGAACCCACGCTCACCGTGTGCGACTTGAGACCGGACTGGGTGCCCGGGCCGAAAACACCGTTCGCGGTGCCGTCGGCCATGCCCAGTTCGTACTGGACCGCGAAGAGCATGGACTTGGCGACGTCCCGCGAGTTGTGGCCGTCGCAGGGAATGATGAAGAAGTCCTGCCGGTTCGCGTAACGGCCGTTCAGCCACCGCTGGACGCCCCGGATCTCGTTGGATCCGTTGTTCACGCTGACGTAGGCGTCCATGTTCAGCAGGCCCTTGAAGACCTTGGGACGCAGGTCACTGCCCGGGTAGAGGCCGTCGACGCCCATGTCGGTCTTCAGAGCCGAGATCCCCGCTGCCACGCGCGAGTTGTAGATGCCGTCGATGTCACCCCCGTCGTATCCCTTGCAGTACATCGCCGACTGGATGATCCTGCAGAAGTTCGCCGAAGGGACGGTCGCGCTGTTCAGCGCGGGGTACTTCGCCGTCAGCGCGGAGAGCGTCGTGGGGCCGAAGCTGTTCGAGAGTGAGCTGATGCCCAGCTCGTACTGCAGTGCCCGGGTCAGGGCGTACATCGTGTTCCAGCCGGTCTGGCCGTTCTCCTCGACCGTCATGCCTATCTGGCTGCCATAGACGGTGTTCACGAAGCGCTGGGCGCGTCTCACCATTTCGTCGGCCATGTGCAGTAGATCCCCTTCGGTTCGCGGTCACGGTCGCGGTGCGGTGGGTGGTGCGGCGTCAGTCGCGAGGAGCTCCGGGATGCCTGTGCCTCAGCGGTGCGTCGGCCGGACTGCGCGGGACGTGCGTGGAGTGGCCCGCGGCGGACGGCGGTGGGCGGCCGTCCGCAGCAAGGGGCCCGGTGTCGGGGAACGGACAGGGAACGGCTCTCGCCGCGGCTCCGCCTCGGCGTCCGGCACCGCCCTCGGTCCCAAACGCGCGTCCTCGGGTGTGACGGCGGGATCACGATAGGCACGGCGTGATCCCGTGTCACCATCCGTGAAGATCACTGACGCCGGTGGCTGGTAGTCGCCCAGAAACCGGAAGCTCAATCGGGTCGGCACGCATCCCCTCGTGGCAGGCGCGGCTCTCGTGCCCCAGGAGAAACGGAGGTGACGACTCGATCCCGGCTCCCCCATATTTGGCCGATACACGCTCATCCGAAGCAGCTCTGGCCACCTCAGTACCTGAGTCTCGGTGCGGGGCGGCAGGGCAGTACGGCCGTTGAGGCTTGATCCGTGGCACACAGGGCTTGCGCCGGCCGCTCCGGCGCCGCGGTCGCATCGGGGGACGGAAGCTGACCGCGCACGAGGGCGACGAACCTGCGGGAGCGCTCGGCCCCTGGCCCGATCCCGGCCTCCAGGCTGCGCAGCACGGCGGCAGCGGTGAGGTCGTTGGGAGCCTGGATGTCCTTCGGCTGGTCCGCTCGGCTACGCCGCGAACGCCCCCGTGCGCCCGTGACCCGGCATCAGGTGACGCTCCTCATTTCCCTCCTGCGGCAGGCGCCTCGGCCAGCCCTCCACTCTCTTCTCCGACCGCCGCGACCTGGCGGCGTAGCAGGCGTCCGGGAACGTCGAGCTCCACGAGCAGGACAAGGGCGAGGACGCCCATGGCGGTGAGCGTGGCCATCGCGGTACCCAGTTCCCAGACGTCTCGGAGGAGCGCGCCGAGCCAGGGGCCACACCGCCGCCCACGGCGCCGATGTTGTAGACGGCACCGAGGTCGGATGCCCGGGTGCGGGCGTCGAAGAAGTCGTAGACGTACTTGGGGAGCAGGCCGGAGATGCCGAAGTCGACCTCAAGTCGAGTGCCGTCGGGCACCGATTCGTCGATCCGTATTTCGCCACCGATACGGGCGTAGACCCTGGCAGTCAGGGACATCCCGGCAGCCAGGCTCGCTTGGCGGGTGATGATGACTGCCGTCGCCCACTGTCGCGGCCCGACGCTCCATCAAGTGGTGACGTCATCAGCGGCGGCATCTTCGGAAAGCTCGAGTCTCACGACGTTGCGGGCCGCCATGTGAGGGAACTGCGTGCGGGTCCTCAGCTTCCGGTTCGATCGGACAGGACATACCGGTGATCGCGAATCAGTCGGTCACTGGTGCCGACGGCGCACAGGCGTCATCGGCACCGAAAGCGCTGGCTCCGGCGGCAGCTGTGGCAAAGGCTCGGCGTTGACGGCAGGTCACGGCGTAGTGGTACGACTGGCACCTCCTGCCGACTCTCCGATCGGGTCGGTCTCGGGCGAGCGGCGGGCGAGGGCGAGGCTGGTCACAGTCGTGATCGCCATCGCGGCGATGCCGACCAGCGCTGCCGTGGTGTAGGCGCTGTCGTTCGGGAAGGGGTGGCCGGGGTCGGTGCCGGCGGCCAGGACCAGGCCGCCGATGGCGCTGCCCAGGGAGTACCCGACGCTACGGACGACATAGTTGAAGCTCATGGCGCTCGACGTCTCGCTCTCGGGGGTGACGGCCAGGATGACGCCGGGCATGGCGGCAGTGAAGCTGCCGACGCCGAAACCCAGCACACCCATGGCGACGAACAGTTCGGCCAGGTTCGACCGTCCGGCAGCAAAGAGGACCAACCCGCCACCGACGACGGCGGCGCTGCCGGCCAAGAGCAAGGGGGCGTCGATCCGCATCCGGACCCGCGGCGTGACCTTGCCGGCGACGAACCCCAGCACGGAGAACGGGATGAGGACCAGCCCGGCGACGAAGGTGGTCAGCCCGAAGCCGTAGCCGGCGCTGTGCGGCGTCTGCGCGTACCGGGTGATGAGCGTGAGCAAGAGGTACATGCCGATCCCGCCGACGAACATAGCGATGTTCGCCCCGGCGACCGCCGGGTGCCGTACCGCCCGGACATCGACCAGGGGCGTCTTACTGCGCAGCTCAGAGGCTGTCCAGGCGCAGAGCAGGAGCACGGCAACGATGGCGAAGACTACCGCCACGGCGAGATGACGGCTCCATAGGCTCGTCTCGCTCGCGAGGAACAGGACGAGGAACAGTCCACCCGCCAGGACGAGCGCTCCCGCTACGTCCACATGAGCGGAGCGGCCTTCGGGAGCTACGGGCACGGAGCGCCAGGCGGCCAGGAAGGCAGTAGCGGTGACGAACAGCCCGAGGCCGTAGGCGGCGCGCACCCCACCGAACTCTGTGAGCAGGCCGGCGAGGGGGTAGCCGAGGCCGACCCCGATGATGGAGACCACCGAGATCAGGGCGATCGTGGCCGCACTGCGCCCCTCGGGAAGATGGTCACGGGCCACGCCCATCATCAGCGCCGTCAGACCGAGCCCGATGCCTTGGGCCGCCCTGCCGACAAGCAGCCACGCGAACGGCAGCGGTAGCACAGTGAGGGCACTCCCCGCCACGACGACTGCCAGCGTGGCAAGAATCGTGGCTCGTCGGTGTGGGCCGGCTCCGAGCCGGCCCAGTACGGGTGTGGCGACGGCGCCGCTGAGCAGGGCGATGGTCAGCGTCCACTGCGCGCTGTCGAGGGAGACGTGGAACGTGGTTGCCACGCTGGTGATGAGCGGTGCCCCGAGACTGGCGACTGCCGCCACGACCAAGGCGATGAATACAAGGGAGGAGACCAACAGCCGCGCCTCGGAGTGCTCCCGGGCAGTGCTCATCGGTTCGTCCCGGACGTAAGGGGGAGGAAGTCGGTGAAGCGAGGAGCGCCGGGCTCATGCGGCACGCGCGTGGCGCGTGCGGCGAAGCTGACGGCGTGGTACCACCCGCACAGCAGAAGCAGATCGAGCAGCTGGAGCTCGTCGAAGACCGACACGAGCCGTGTCCACAGCACGTCATCGATGTCGGAACGCTCGTGCAGCGCGTCGACGGCGAGGATGAGCAGCCGTTCCCGCTCGGAGGTCCAGCACCCGTCGGCGGGAACACCGTGCACCAGGGAGGCCGCCTGCTCGCGGGAGAACCCGACCCGTTCGGCGAACGTCATCATGTGCACGCCCCACTCGTACTCGCAGCCGCACAGCACGCATGTCCGGTTGATGGCGATCTCGCGTTCCCTCATGGTCAGAGTCAGCTGTCGGCCAAGCTCATAGCGCCCCCATCCGTGCATGGCGCCGGCCATCGGGAGGTTTCTGGCGAACATCCGGAACAGCCCGATCGGCGGGGCGTCCCCGGGCATCATGCGCGCGAGCAGCGCGCCGGCCTGGTCGGTGTACGGCGGTTCCAGCAGGGCTAATCGCGGCATCGGCGCTCCCGTTGAGGTTGTTTCGAAATTCGAAACACGCACGGATGCTAGTGTTTCGAATAACGAAACGCAAGGAGAGTCATGCCGACACCGCGCCCAGGAACACCGGTTCGTGGATCGACGACCGGCCGTCCGATCATGGCCGCGATGGACCTCTTCGGACGTCGGTGGGCGCTGCGCATTCTCTGGGAGCTGCGTGCGGGCCCACTCGGCGCCCGCGCGCTGCTGGCACATTGCGAAGGAATGTCATCCAGCGTCCTCTACCAGCGGCTTCGCGAACTCACGGCAAGCGGGATCATCGCCTCCTCAGCCGACGGCTACGAGCTCACTCACATGGGGGGAGCACTCAGTCATGCCCTCCGCCCGCTCGACGAATGGGCGATCAACTGGGCACAGGCGCAAGAACAGAACGATCAGAATCCTGCGGACGCATGAAGGTGGAGTCGGCGGTGGACGGAGGAAGCGGACGCCCGTCCGGCACAAGGATCACGGCACTCCGATGAGTAGGCGCGGTCTGCCCGTCATCATCGTCCGCGCGTGTCTGCGCGACGGCCAGGGCGGAAATCCCATCGCAGTGCTGGACGAGGCGCCACTGAGTGACGATGAACCCGTCGTGCGCCGGTTGAGATGGGAACGCCGCACGCGGTCGTCCTGTCGGTGCACGGCAGTCGACGCGTCAGACGATCTCCCCCGACACTTGGCCTCAGACCAGAGGCGGTACGGAGGGCCTGCTCAGGGCTGCCGTAGGCAGGTCAGGACGGCGAGCGGAGCCATCCGTAGGTGAAGGCGTTCGTGCCGGCCTGCACCGGCTCGGTGGGCGCAGGCATCGGAACAACGGTTCAGCTCGGCAAGCAGGATCCGGTGCAGCCGGTCGAGAACTCCTGCCTTCTGCGCTCGGTCCAGGCGCCGCCGGCACGTCTGTCCCGAGCCGAAGCCCAGCTCCAGCGGCAACAGTTGCCAAACCATGTGTCATTTTCGAGGACGAACAGGATGTCCCGCAGGCGGAGCCGGTCCGACACCGGTGGAGGCCCCGGCGGCCGCTCGGCCACGGCGGCAGCAACGGCTCGATCAACACCCAAAACTCATCGTCCATGATCCACGGTCGAGTGCCTACACCCTCGCGAACGGCCGGATCGTCACACTGGATGCCCAACCAGGACATCTCGACGAGAGTGTGTACCGAGTTCTCAGGTCGGCTTCTTCCGGACCGTCACCCACGCGGCGAAGTCCTCGATGCCGTCGATGAGCGCCTCGAACCGGAAGGAGTGGAAGAGGTCGAAGGCATGGTGCGCGCCTGGCAGTTCGACATACACGACTGGCGAGGTGGAGACGGAGCGCAGAGCGGTGACAAGGGCCTTGGGGTTCGCGGTGTCCACCAGCTCGTCCAGGTCCCCGTGCGCGATGAGGAATGGTGGTGCATCCGTCCGGACGAGGTTGACCGGCGAGGTCGCCGGGTCGCCGTCGAAGTACTCCGCGAGAAAGCCGTTGAGCGCGACGGCGGCGGTCACGGAGGTGTCCGCCTCCTCGAACCCGGGCTGGTAGGCCGGTTCATTGGGGGTGAGTGCTGCCTGAGCCGCCATGTGCCCACCTGCAGAGCTCCCCGCCACGAACACGGCCGCCCCAGGCGCCGCGCCGTACTTCGTTGCGTGTTCGCGCGCCCAGGCGATGACCTTCTTCGCGTCGATCAGATGCGCGGGATGCGGGAAGTCGGGGCGCAGCCGGTAGTTGGCGCTGATGCAGACCCAGCCCTGGCTGGCGAGTTGGTAGAGCAGGGGCAGCGACTGAGTGTTCTTGCGGCCCTGGTCGTAGTGGCCACCATGGAAGTGGATCATTACTGAGCCACCCTCGGGGCGCAGGCGGTGGTGGTAGACGTCGAGGAGGTTGCGGCGGCCTCCGTCCCCGTAGCTGAGATTGCCCACCCGCTTGACTTCACGGCGGCGGCGAAAGACGGGCCTGAGCAGGATGCGTGCCAGCGGCGGCCGACGGTACGTCCCCGTGCTGGCGCCCAGCGCTTCGTCCAGGGCGACCCGCACTACGGACGCCGCCCGCACCCCGCGCAGGGTGACCACCACAAGCCCGGCGCCCGCGGCCCCTGCCACCCCGACGTTCACCCGGTCGGCGGTCGTGGCGATGTCGCCCTCCGAGAAGGCCAGCGCCGTCGATGCCGCCAGCGCGTAGAGAGCGACGTGCGGGATCTCGTTGAAGACGAGGCCGAGCCGGTAGCTGAAGTAGAAGAGCGGTTTCGGCCCGCGTATGCGAACCAGGCAGAACAGCACGATCAGTACGGCCAGCACCACGGTCACCAGATAGCCCACAGCCACCACAACACCCCGTTCGACAGTCGGCTTGACAAACCCCTTCTGTGGTACCACGGATGGGATGACGTGAGAGGGGGAAATTCCCCCTGCGAACGTGTACTTGAGGTGGCTGCCCGTCCAAGCGGCAGGGGAAGCGCCGCGGTGGCGACAACGATTCGATCAGCACGGCCCACGCATGTCGAGGGCGCGCTGGGTCGCAAACATCACGAGAGCGGTGGCGGCGATGCCCATCACGTCCATCGCATCCCGACAGCCGACAGCTGCTCGGCCCGTTCGGGCGTCAGCGTCGCTGCACGGGTTCGTTGGTTCGCGACCCAGGCGCCAAGCTTGAGCGGGCGTTCCTCATCCTGGCCGTCGCCGGATGCGGGGACGTTGATGGTCTCGATGTGTTTGCGGGGGACCTTGAGGTGGCCTTCCCGCTCGTAGAACTGCTTGGCGGCGGTGATGTGGATCGCCCACTTCTGGGCCTGGCTCATGGAAGGCTTCGGCTTCTCGGCTTCGTCGGCGGGTTCGATGCCGAGGACGTTGGCGCACATCCACTGCTGGGCGCCGGTGAGCTTGTCCCACCTCGTGCGAACCGTCCGAACCCAGCGGCCGAGGTCCTCCCCCTGGGCCACGGCTTGCCGGGGCCGGGTGGGCAGCGGTTCGCCGGCTTCGAGGTGGAGACGCGTGAGGTGGAACGTGCGCTGCCACGTGACCGGCCAGGCCGGGCACCACGATGCGTCGATCTCCTCCAGCTGCTCGCGCCGCTCCTCCGAGAGGGCCCAGCCCGTGTTGTCAGTGGTGAGCCCTTCGGCCTCGCGCTGTTGGTTGTCGTCGGTGCGGCGTGCGGCGGCGCGGGCGTTCTTGAGGAAGATGCCGACCTTCGCTCCTTCGTAGGTGGCGTCCAGCGGCGCGAGGAGGTGGCCGTGCAGCTGCGCCCAGGCGCGGGCCGCGGACAAGCCTTCCTCCCAGGCGACATCGACGGTGGACCAGATCATGCCGAGCTTCTCGAGCTGGGCGATCCGGTCATCCGACATGGTGCCGCGGGCGTACTGGCGGCGGGCGTCAGCGATCCACTGCCCGAGCGGGAATCCGGCCAGCGACGCCGGCCAACCCGTCCCACCGACTGCGTCCTGCCCGGTGTCGAGGTCCTCATCCTGCGGGGAGCTGGGGGCCCGGAAGGCGAAGGGCACGCGCAGCCCGCCGTGCTGGCCTGTGTAGACGACGGAGGCTTCGATCCCGCGCCGCCAGTGTTCGTGTTCGGGGTCCAGGATCCGCAGCTTGATGAACGCTGCCAGCACCGCTGGGTCGCGCGGCGTGCTGAACTTCAGCAGCTCCCGGGCCCCAGTGCTCGGCCCCACCCCTGCTCCCTGTCCCTGCTCCATCTCGACGTCGTCGTATTCATCGTCGCCACTGTTGGCAGGCTCGGTGGAGGCGGATGCCTGTCCAAGCGTCTCGACGACGCGGGCGTCGTGTGCGCGGAGGGCTTCGAGGAGTTTGGCGAGGTCTCCGTAGGCCTTGCTGGTGAGCATGTTGTGGGCGCTCTCGCCGGGCTTGAGGAGGATCGGGACGACGAGGGAGGCTGTCTTGCCTTCGCCGGGCTGCATGCGCAGGGCGCGGCCGACGGCTTGGACGAGGTCGGGCATGGAGCCGCGGACATCGGCGAAGTACACGCTGTCGCAGTCGCGGGTGTCGACGCCTTCCCCGAGGACCTTCACCGAGCCGAGGTAGCTCTTCTCCACGACCGTGCCGTCGCCGGCGATGCCGGTGGCGAACTCGTCCAGGACCCGGGTCCGGTGGAGCGGGCTGTGCTCCCCGGCAAGCCAGTCGGCCCAGATGGTGTGGGGGTAGAGCTCGGGGTCGTCCTTGTGCAGACGGGCCGCGACGTCGGGCAGGCCGGCGGAGAACGCTTCGGCTTCCCTGACCAGGTGGTGGAAGGTCAGGGTGCGCTTGAACCCTTCCTCGGCCGACGCCTTCACCAAGGCGGTCTGCAGGGCGGCGATCCTCGCCCCCCGCACCTCCTCGGTAGTGGCCGTGCTGCCGGGGCGCAGGGTGTCCTGGTACTCGGTGTCGGTGACGTCGACACAGACGACCTGGTAGCGGGCGCAGATTCCCCAGCTCACCGCGTCGGACAAGGTGAGCGTGTACGCCCTTCCTCCGAACGGTCCGTCGGGGTCGTCCTCCATGCTCGCCACGAGCTCCCCGGGCTGGCCCGGGCTGTCCTCGTCGAGCTGCCACACCCGCGGGGTCGCGGTCATGTAGAGGCGCCGGGCGGCAGGGACGCGCTGGTTGTCGTGAACGACGGCCCACGGCTTCCCGAGCCGCCCGGAGGTGCGATGCGCTTCGTCCACGATGATCAGATCCCAACCGGGCAGGCCCGCCTGGTGGGCGCGTTCCAGGGTGCCCAGGCCGAGGGAGGCGTAGGTCGCGAAGACGGTCACCTTGTCGAGGTGGCGGGTCCACTCGACGAGCTCGTCGGGGTCCGTGGTGTTCGGGAAAGACGCCTCCTCACCGCGCAGGGAGGAGATGCCCAGCACAGGGCCGGTGCGACCGCTGTCGCGCCAGGCCTGCTCGGTCTGGGTGAGCAAATCCAGGGAGGGGACGACGACCAGGACGCGGCCGGCCTGGATCCCGTCCGCGGTGCGGGCGGCGACGAGGGTCTTGCCCGAGCCGGTCGCCATGATGACCTGCGTGCGCAGACCGCGGGCCGGGAGCCGGGCGCCGGGCGGCAGTTCGAGGGCGCGCAGGATCGCGTCGAGGGCTTCGCGCTGATGGGATCGCAGAGCGGGCTTACTCATGCGAGAGGCCTCCGTCGGTGAGGGGGTGCTCATGCGCGCACGGTTCGGCGCTCGACCTCCGCCGCCACGAACAGTGCCCACCGGTCGGTCCACGCCTGGTGGGCTTCGCCGTCGCCGACGGGGATGTCGACCAGGTCGTCGGGGACCTCGATCACAGCGGCGTCGTACTCGGCCGGGTCGAAAAGGGACGCCCACACCACCCGGTGCTCGGAGTCACTGACCAGGGCGGCGAGAACGCCCCCGGTGGCCGCGTCGCCCTTGCGGACCGCGTCCCATCCGGCGATGACGGCCTTCTCCCTGCTCCGCGTCATCACCGTGTCCGTCCCGTGCGGGTGCTGGCGTCCCCTCAGGGTATGCAGGGACCAGCGGGTCCCAACGGCCTGCGGCCACCGGTTCCGTGCGGTCTGCCGCGTGATCTTCGCCGCCGCCCCCATCTCCGGGAAGCTCGCCCCCGCCCGCCCCGACCGTGCCGCAGCGTCCTTCATCACCTGCTCGGCGACCTCACCGCACTCGGCGGCAACCTCCAGGTGCCGCAGGTGCAGACGCCGGGCCGCAGGGGACTCCGGACGCAGCGCGCTCGCACTGTGCGGATGCTCGTCCGCGGCAATACCCTCACGCCGCTTCGCCTCGGACCACAGCAGCTCCTGAAGCGCCGTCACGAAGTCGCCGCCACCGAGCCACATCCCATCACCCATGAAGACAGTTTACACACCAATTATTCGTGTCGACAAGAAATGTTTCCAAGAAGCGCGCGCTGCATGGGCAGCCAAGAAGTGCCCTCCAGCACGGTGACTCGTCGGTCTGCTCTGTTGCTCTGTTGCCCCTTGTGCGTCACGAACTCCCCTTCTTTCGCGGGTGCGTGACAGCGGTGCGCATCCTGTCCAACCGGGTGACAACCGGGCCTGCTGTGACTCCGTGCAAGACCACCGAGGCAAGGACGGTGAAGGTCACTACCGCCCACAGTTCCCGCGCCGGCACAGGGAAGTCGTGCTGCCCCAGAGCGTAAGCGAGGTAGTACAGCGAACCGATACCCCTAATGCCGTAGCCTGCGACAACCCAACGCTGCTCGGCGCGTATGGGGCTCCCGAGCAGCCCGGCCCACCCGGCCACCGGCCGGATCACCAGCAGAAGCAGCAGGCCCGTGACAGCACCCTGCCAGGTCAAAGAGGCAAGGCCGCCCAATGCGATGAATGCGCCCAGCAGAAACAGCAGTACCGCGGTGAGTAGCCGCTCAATCTGTTCCACGAAGTCGTGAAGGATGTTGTGGAAGCCATGGGCGCGCTCGGCGGCCCGGATCGCGCACGCTGCGGTGAACACGGCTAGGAAACCGTAACCCCCCAACAGTTCGGTGACCCCGTAAGCCAGGAAGGTGGCACCCAGCGCGACGAAGCCCTCCCGATGTTCGGACATGCGCAACATCGGCGAGCGGGCGCGGAAGAAGAGCCAGCCCAGCAGCCGGCCGACGAGCAACCCGCTCAACGCACCCACGGTGCACTTGAGAGCGACGTCCTCCGCCGCCCATGTGCCGACCCAGGCGGCCGACCAGCCGCTTCCAGCAGCAGCAGCCAACGCGATCGCCGCGTACGTCAGGGGGAAGGCGAGCCCGTCGTTGAGACCCGCCTCGCTTGTGAGTGCGAAGCGCACCTCGTCCTCATCGTCCTCGTTCTCGGTGGGCTCCCCCACCCGCACCTCCGAGGCAAGCACCGGATCAGTCGGAGCGAGAACGGCGGCCAGCAGCAGAGCGGCGGCAGGCGGCCAGCCCAGCAGCCACCACGCCACAAGCGCGGTGGCGACGACGGTCGACACCATCGTGATGCCCAGTAGCCGCCAGGTCGTGCCCCACTTGTGCCAGCCAACGGGGCGATTGAGAGCCAGCCCGGCGCCCATCAGCGAGATGATCACGCCGACCTCGGTGATGTGCTCGGTCACCTGCCGGTCTTCGACCGGATCGATCACAGGCAGCGGCAAGGGAAGGAGGTACACGCCGACGCCGGCCACCAAGAACAGAAGGGGCATCGAGAGCGGACGGCCGGCCACCACCCGGGGAAGGACCGCCGCGAGCAGCGCTCCGGCTCCCAACCATGCGAACACCGCATCGCCTATTGTCACTGCGCTGATCCATCCTTCCGCTGCCACGCCCGGTGGCCTCGCGCTCGCGCCGTACGAAACCGCTGCCGACTGTCCGTAACGATCACATGACTGGATGAGACCGGCTCGATCTTGATCTCAGGTCGCGTACCCGCTATTCAGCGGCACAGCCTGCCTCATCCGAAACTCAGCACGATGGGACACCTGGCTCAACGGCTCTGCCCACGTGGGCGAGTGCAACCGCAGAGGATGGCCTGCTCCTGGGAACGGAACAGCGACGCGGACGGCAAGGATCGCCGACACCTGCAACGTGATGCACCTTGCTCCGGGCGCAGCCGAATTCGCCGGCTTCCAGGCCCGGCTGCACGGCAGCGGGCAATACACCCTCGTCGCGGATGAGACGCAAACAGCCGCCGCCACGCTCCAGCATCTGGAAGCCACCTACGACGACCTACGTGCCGCGGTTGCGGTGGCCTGCGGACCATAGCGTGTGCTCAGCTGCCGAGTGCACGTTGCCGCCTGGCGAGTGGTCTCCCACGACGTGCCCTCTTCGCAGCGAATGCACTTCTCTGTCCGCGCGGCCACGGCAGGGTTTGCGTGTCGATCACGGTCGGTCACCGTCATGTCGGGGGCCGTGTTGCTTGGTCACGACAATGCCGGGAGGCCGGGGTGGGTATGTCGCGCTGCATTGTTCGCCGCGATCCGGATGGCACGGCAAGGACAGCATCGCCATCGCCGACCAAGTCGGCCGGGCGCGCCACTCCCGCTCGATGTTCGGCAATTTGCTGCGCGACGACGGATGGGACAACAACGCCTCCGTCGGCCTGTCATGGCTTGTGTACGCGTGCCCAGCCGGAGGGCGCCGCACCCCGCAGAGGCGACACGACGGGCGGGTACCGTGCGCGCTGCGAAACATCGGGGGACGTGTTCCGTCGGCTCTCGTCAGAAGTGAGCGAGCGGCCCAGACGGACAAACCGTGAGCCGCCAAAAGTGTCCACGCCCACGTCGGCGGTGGCGCCGACCGGGGGCCTGCTGATGCTGCCCGAAGGCTCATGCCCCCTGGCGGCCGGCATCCGGGGCGCCCAGCTGATCGAACTGCCCGAAGCTGCCCACGTGATGGTGCTCAGGGGGCACGAAAGTCCTTCGCGTCCAGGTACGCCACGTGGGTGCAGCCGCGCCGCTTTGTGATGTCGTCAACGTACGTCCGGAACAGGGCAGACAGCGCCTGCGAGCCGAGCACGTTGTCATACGTGTAGCTGGAGCTGAGGGTGTGCAGGGCGGGCTTGCCACCACAGATGGAGGAGGCCCACCACGCGCCGCGCGCGTGTCCGGCCGTCCCCGCTTTGATGACCTTGTCCTCGCCACCCTCGTCCTCGTATCCCACCGTGCGCGCCTCTGCGCCGAAGTAGGAGACGGTGCGCAGCCACCAGGGCGAGTGCGTGAGCGCAGCGCTTGCGTAATCGCGGTCGTCGTCGTGCAAGCCTTCGGCGATACGGCCCACATGGTCAGGGCTGACCGCTAGAAGGCAGCCTTCGATGGGGTATGTGTCCCGTGCGGGTCCCGCGAGGGCACGGTCGGGTAGCCGGCCTTGCCCTCGCCCCTCGATGTGTCGGGCAAACCAGCGACATGAACCGTCCGCCGCCTGCGCGGGGCGGAGGCCGGACGGAACGGATGCCAACTGTTGCTCAGGCAGAGCGGGCAGTCGGGTCCGGCAGCCGATCCGGTCGGTGAGCGCTGCGGCGGCCGAGCGGGCGATGTGGGCGAGGCGCTCACGGTCCGCTTCGGAGACGTTGTCGTAGTCGGCGCGGGCAGTGACGTTCAACAGCTTCGGGGCCGTCGCGCGGCTGCCGGGGCCGCACTCGGCGCGGATGGTGGTGTACCAGTTGCCGTACCGGCCCAAGGTGCCATCGCCGATCGGTCGCGCTTCGGGGCGCCGATCGGCGATCGCGGTGACATCGCGCTTCTGGCTGCCGTAACCCGTACGGAACGGCTCCAGTTCACTGTCGTCACCGATCCGGTACAACGGCTCGGAGGTGTCACTGCCCCGCACCGTCAACGTGAACAGGCTCGTGGTCTTGCCTGGACCGGGCACCTTGTAGACGGTGCAGGTACCGGGCAGTTCACCGACATTGAGCCTGGACTCGTCGTAGTCACTGCCCTTTGCCCGGACCATGCCGCCCTGCAGGTCCATCACCGCGTCCGCGGACACAAGCCGATCACATGTCGCGTTGATATCGCGCTCACTGGACGCGCGGTCCCGGATGTCATCGAACGTCAACCAGCCCGCGTACAGACTCAGCCCGATCCCGCCATACGCCGTCCACCGCCACAGCCTGATCCACCCCGCCCGCATCGCACACTCCCCCTCGAAACCTGTCCGTCGCGATCACTGCCGCCCGGGCACGAGCGTAGATGTCCGGCCTCAGGCCAGTCGAGGCAGGGCGCTGACCTACTCGTATCCGTCGAAGTCCAGGGGGCGGACGGCCTTGCCGGTGGTCCTCGTGATGGTCCTGGCTCAGTGCCTCGCGCGGGTGGCCAGGGCCAGTGATTCCACCCGGCCGCCCCATAGCGGGTTGTCGCAGCACTCGCTGCGATCGTCACCGACCAGGTCGGCCGCGTCCTGCTGGTGCACCCCGCCTACCGCGAGGACGATCGGTGGCTGCTGCCCGGAGAAGTCGTCGAACCCGGCGAACACCCGCAAGACGCCTGTCGGCGCGAGATCGCCGAGGAGCTGGGCCTGCCAGACCTGCCCCTGTCGGGAGTACTCCATCCACTCCCTCTCACCGCACCACCCCGAGAGCCTGCCCGGCACGCCCTGCACCGGAGAGATCCGGTATGCCTTCGACGGCGGAGCCCTCACCCCCGGCCAGGCGCAGGCGATCCGCCTGCCTCGCAAGGCGCTGCTCGAGTACGGCCTCTTCGAGGCCGGGGACGCGGTGCAGCTGCCGGTCCCTGGGCGGTCGGGGCCGGCCGCGGTGTGCCGCAGCGGGGGCGCCGGCAGACGTCGCGCGGCAGGGGCTCTTTACCGCCCCGGCTTCGCGCCGGATGATCGGGGCATGGCTCTGTCGACTTCCCCTGTCCGAATGTGGTGGCTCCCCAGTGCAGTTCTGCTCGTCGGGCAGGCGACGTGGGGAGTGCTGCGCTACCCGCATCTACCGGACCGGATACCGCAGCACATCGGAACCGACGGGGTGGACTCCTGGGCGGACAGGTCGGTCGGCAACGCGTTCGTGCTGGTCTTCGTGTACGCGGGGGTGACGGCGCTGATGGTGGGCTGCGCGAAGCTGACGCTGCGCGTGACCCCGCGCGACGAGCTGCCGCGATCCGGTACTTCACCCTACGCCGCGGCAAGGACGGCATCGCCTCTGGTCAACCGTCCTCGCAGTCGGGCCTCGGCACTGAGGGCCGCACGTGCCCTGCTGGTACTGAACGCCTGTATCGGCCTCTCTTTCGTGGCGGGCTGCGGAATGCTCTGGCGCTCCACGCCGGACCCGGATGTGCCCGTGTGGTTCCCCGTGGCGATGACGCTGCCGCTCCTCGTCGGCACCGCGGTGACCCTCGCAGCCGCAGTGCACGGCCGGAAACGGTGAGCCCGCAGGACAGGAGACGCACCCTCACGCAGAAGGCCGGTCTCTCGCCTCCGGGGGACGGGCTGTCCGTGCCGCCCAGCCGCGGGTGGACAGCAGCCGTGAACCAGTCGGCAACCCGCCCCACCGGCTCCTGCTCGGCAGCCCCGCCTACGGCATGGCCCTGGAAGAGCACGACGAGCTGCGCGCGGGATTCACCGCGTGGCAGGACCTCACTCGCAGCGCGGAACCGACCTCCTCAAGCCCCGCTTCCCCGACGTCCCCGTCAAGGGCGAACTCGGCGAACGCACCCTCTGCTGTCCGACCAAGCCGCCAAGCAGGGAACCTGCCGCTGCAATTCGGTGTAGCGCAGCGGACCAGCGGTGTCCCCAACCGTCTGTTCGATCTGCCAGGGAGCACCCGATGATCCGCCGGACACACTGCCTAGCCCTGCCCCGCCCCGAAAGGCGTTGTCCAGCGTCAGGGTGAGCTCGGCGATTCGCCTTCCATCGTCGGACCGGCACAGACCGAACGTGTAGACCCCGGTCGAGATCATTTGGATGCTCTCGCCGGCGTTCCTCGTCTGCACCAGGTAGGCCCGCACCTCAGCGGTGGCGGCGTCCGTCGTCGTCACCGCAACATTGCCGAGGTGGTGCCGCATCCTTCCGGTCCGGGCCGTGTGCCCGTCACGGATGAAGTGGAGCACCGCCGCGCGTCCGGCGACCGGGCCGAGCACTCCCTGTCAGGGCATCGTGAAGGTCCAGGTGGTGTCTTCGGCCAGGACCGTTTCCCGCTCGGGGACAGTCAGCTCGTCCAGGGCGTGGGCGTAGTTCGCCACCGCCTGCTGGAGTTCGGCGATCACGAGATCACCGTCAGCACGATCTTGCCTTGGATGTGGCCCTGCGCGGCTCGCATGTGTGCGCTGCCCGCCTCGGGCAGCGGGTACGTGCTGTCCACCCCGACCTGGAGCTTGCCCTCATTGAACAGACGCCCGATCTCGGCGAGCTGGGGGCCGTTGGAACGGACCTGGATGTTCGAGACTGTGATGCCCAGACTCGCCGTCTCTTCCGGGTCGTACTGGGCGAAGAACACCGGAAGCATGGTGCCGCCGTGCTTGAGCACGGTCAGGAAGCGTGAGCTGTCCGGGCCACCGACGGTGTCGATCACCAGGTCGACACCGTCGACCACGTCCGCGGCCTGCGTCCTGGTGTAGTCGATGAACTCATCGACGCCGAGCTTGCGCAGGAACTGCTCGTGCCGGCCCGAGGCCACCGCGATTACGTGTGCCCCCTTCCATTTCGCCAACTGCACCGCGAAGTGGCCCACTCCACCGGCCGCCCCGTTGACCAGCACGGTCATCCCCGGCGTGATCGGCACCGGCTGGTGCACCTGGCCGGTGAAAGGAGACGGCACATCGTGGCCGAGATCAATCAGGTACTGCCAGGCCGTAAGCACGGCCATCGGCGCCCCAGCCGCCTGCACGTGGTCGATTCCGGCTGGCTTGTGAGCCAGGTCCGAAGCCGGCGCGGCCACGTACTCAGCGTAGGTCCGGCCGTCGAATCCGGGGAACCGCAGCATGCCGAAGACCTCGTCACCGACGGCGAACCCCAGCACGTCCGGAGCGACCGCCTGGACCACACCCGACATGTCCGTTCCGGGGATCAGGGGGAAGTCCAGCGCCGGCCTCATCTCGGCCGGCATGACCTTCATCCCCTCACGCAGGTACCGGTCCGGCGGATTGATGCCCGCCGCGTGCACCCGGACGAGCACCTCGCCCGGGCCGATCTCGGGAACCGGCGCCTCGTCATACTGCAGAACTTCCGGCCCGCCCGCTTCGTGGAACTGGATCGCCTTCATCGCACCTGTCGCTTTCCTGGGGAAACGTTGCTCCTTCAAGTCAAGGCCCAGGACGGCATGGCCGTCCAAGACCGGTTCGGCAACCTGCTCATTCCGAAACGGCATGACGCGTAGGCTGGCAGGGTGAACGATCTCGGACAGGACCTGGAACTGCGGCTGGTGCGCTACTTCACCGTGGTGGCGAAGCACCAGCACTTCGGCCGGGCCGCCGCCGACTTGCACGTGGCCCAGCCGGCGCTGAGCCGCCAGATCCAACGGCTCGAGAAGCATCTCGGCGCACGACTGCTTGACCGCGTGCCCCAGGGCACCCGACTCACTCCGGCCGGCCAGAGGTTCCTCCCCCGGGCCCAGGCCCTGCTGCAGTCCGCCCGCCAGGCCGAGTTGGTGGTGCGTGAACAAGCCGAGACCAAACGAATCACCATCGGCTACGTTGAAGACCTGGTGATCACTGCCGCCGTACGGGAACTGCGCCGCCGTCACCCGGACGCCGAGATCGCCACCCGGTACCTGACCTGCCGCGACGTCGGGGCACTGTCCGACAAGCGCGTCGACGCCCTGATCGCGCGGTCCCCGCTGCCACTCGCCGCCGACGACGTGCTCACCACCCCGCTGTACGAGGAGCCCCGGATACTCGCGGTCCCGCGCGGCCATCCCTGGGCCGACCGCGCGTCGGTGACCGCGGAAGAACTGGCCGGCGAACAGGCGGCGCCGTGCGCGTTCGACACCGCTGACTGGACGTCCTACCGAATCCTCGGGGCCGACGTGCCACCGATCGAGAACTACGAGGACAAGCTCGAACTCGTCGCGAGCGGCCGGGCGATCGCCGTACTACCGGTCGGCGATCGGCGTAGCTCGCTGCGTCCCGACCTCGTCACCGTCCCGATCGAGGGCGCTCCCCCCAGCCAGGTCGTCGTGGTCAGCCGCAAGGGCGACCCGAATCCGATGATCAGGAATCTCCGGCTGGCGGCCGAGGCCGTCCTGACCGCCCCGGCAGCCTGACCGGGGCCAGCCACATGCGCAACCGGTCTCGCCCGGCGATGCTCGACCGGTCGACGGCGTCCCTCGACGGTGAGGGACGCGTTCCGGTGCGTCATGCAGTGGGGCCGGGCGCGGAGGGCCGTTTGGTGGTGTCCCGCCGGGAGATGGCCTCTGCCACCTCGTCAAGGGCAGTGCGCAGGAAGGCGCCATATGCATCCTGAAGGAGGTTGGGGGCGTGCTCCTTGGCCGCGTTGATGTGGTCGGTGGCCGCTCCGAAGGACCCGAGTCGGCGGTAATTGTCGGCCAGGTTGAGGTGGAGGGAGGGGTAGAACCCGGCGATGCGGAGGCTGGCGTGGTGCTCCTGGACGCGCTGCTCGGACACGGCGTCGGCAGCGTCCAGCGCCCGGACGTCCCAGGCGAGGGCCTGGGCAGGATCTTCGAAGAGGTCTGCCAGATAGTGGGCGAGCGAGCAACGGTGCAGCGGGTCGCCGGTGACGCCGATCGCCGACCACAGGTTCAGAAGCTTCTGACGGGCGGAAAGAGTGTTGCCCGTTCGGCCCTCGCCAACGGCCTGGCCGATGGCTTCCATGGTCGGGTCGGGACTGGCGGGTGCGGTAGGCATGAAGTGTTCCTCGTTGTCGTTCTCAGGATGAGTGGTCGACCTTGACAGGCATGGCCAGGGTGGTGAGATCGCCGCGGTCGGCGGAGCGGATCGTGACGGGCCCGTCGTATCCCCTCAGGTCGAGCATCACGTCGGGACCGATGGCTGTGCTCACGGCGGGATAGAGCGTGGTCATCTCGAACCGGATATGGAGAGCTCCGCCCGTCACGGTGGCCGGGAGCTGAACACTGGGATGCTCGTCGTTCGAGGGCCGGATGTTCACTCCGTGATCGGAGACGTACAGCCCCACGCGTTCGCCGGGGTGTTCTTCCAGGGCACGCAGCAGAAGGTCCTTCGAGACCGTCACGCGGGTGCTGATCTCGCCCAGGGAGGCGAGCATCAGCCGGTGATCGGGGAAGTCCTCGGGCAGCAACCGGCAGTGCCGGTCCTCCCGCTCGGGTACGCGCAGCCAGATCCCGTGCGGCACCGCTTCGATGCGGACCAGCGCACTGCACCGGACCGTTGCGAGCGCGGTCCGCAGGTCGTCGCCGTCGACCGTGCCGGCCCACGTCTGCTCCGCCGACCGCGCCGGCACCAGGGTCCGGGTGGAGAGCCGGTACCGGTCGGTCGCCGTCAGGGTGATCGCCTCATGACTCACCTCAATGTGCAAGCCGGCAAGCACCGCCATCCCAGGCTCGTGCGCGGTCGCGGTCAGCACCTGCTCCACCGCATCCGCCAGCACGGGCCCCTTCAGCATCGCGATCACCACACCGGGCACGTTGCCGCCGAGCACGGACTTGATGACAGCAGCCTTCTGCCGTGCCGTCGCCGCATCCTCGACGATCTTGGCAACATACTCGTCGAGCAGCCGCGCTGCCGCGCCGGCCCCGGCGTCGAGGACCGCCTCGACCGCAGCGAGAGGCATGGTGATCTCGCGGAGCTGACGCAGCGCGGTCGCCCGTGCCACCTGGTCAGCGCCGTAGTAGCGATAGCCCGAGACCGGGTCCACTTCGGCAGGGGGCAGCAGCCCGGAGTCGGCGTAGAACCGCAACGCGCTGGACGTCAGACCACTGCGCCGGGCAAAAACCCCGATTGGCATAAGCTCAGAATTTGGCACCTCGCCATCATTGAGCTTCAACCAACTCGAAGGTCAACATCGACGTGGGGCGTAACCAACGTCATGGCCAGCAACAACCAGCCCTGGCTGAAGCCTTGCTTCCGGCGCCGCAATGCGCGAGCACAGGGCAGCACGGAAGTCGGAGTCCGCCCGCAAGCCCTCGCACGACCGGCGGCGCCGCAGGCGCAGCCGATCCTGATCACCGCGGCGGAGCGCCGCCTGTCCAACAGGAGCGAGTCATGACCGGACGTGACGTCATACTCAACGAACTCGCCCAGGAGCTGCGCCCGATGTCTCAGGGCGTCGAGTGGTTCGACGGCCTCAGCCCGGAGGAGCAGCTGGAGACGCTGAGGTTCCTGCGCCATCACTGCATCCAAGCTCGCGCTGTCATCGAGGACGGTCCGGAGAGCATCCGCCGTGCCGGGCTGCGCCCGACGCACACGCCGGCGGTTCTCATCACACGCGGCAAGATCGACCAGCAACTGGGGAAGATCGCCAGCCTTGCTCCTCTCGACGAGCGCCGAAAGGCGTTCCGGCTGCTGATCGCCGTACTCGCGATCTCCGATGCACGGCGCCGCGAGCGCTACTGCTCCGGAGGATGCGGTCACTGGTGGCACAGGCTGCCACGGTGAATCCCACCTGACCGGTCCTCGTCGTCGTAGTACGACAGCAACCCCCTACCAGTCAGTGCGCACCACTCACCCTGCTCCGGCGTCGTGGTCGCCTCGTCGAGGAGGGCCTCGACCCGGATGGGGTGTCGTCGACCCAGCGCTTGAAGACGTCACGCTCCTCCTCAGGCTCTCGACCCCGGCCGGGATCTTCGCGATGGCCTCCACGAGCGACAAGCCCCCTTCGGTGGGCCACTACCGCCCGCACCCAGCGGTACTACGGCCGAGTTGGACGATCCAGCCGCTGCGGACGGATTCGCGTCATCCTCGTCAGCGAGCCGCGGAATGCAAACGGCCAACAATGCCGCGAGCACGCGGGAGCGATCAACAAAGATCGGCGACGATTCACTGACGGGCTCCCGGTCCGGGCGGTGCTACACCCTCATGTTCAGAGCACAGTAAGGCGCATGACGGAGGGTCATATGTACTGGTCGGAATCACGTAGCAAAGCGCTCCGCCCCGCACGCGCGCGCCAGAGACGAAGTCACCAGTCGACGTGAGCGTTGATCCACGCGGTCAGGCCATCCTCGTCGTCAGCGGGCGGGAGGACGGGGCCGCAGGCAAGGGGCGTGAGGGACAGCTGCAGGTGGGTGAGATAGGCGTAGGGGCCGTTGTCCGCAGCTGGCCCGAGGACCACAGCGTGGGTGGGGGTGCGCCAGATGCGGTGAGTCAGGGGTGGGCCGGTGACAACGGCTGCGGACGACAGCAGCGTCCTCTCCGGGGCTGACCCCAGGTGTTCGGTCACCGCCTGTGCCGCCTGGGTGAGAACTGCTTCGCAGTCCTGGTCTGTACACGCCCGGCGGCCACTCCAGCCGGGCACCTGCTGCCAGTCGTCCATGAGGTCGTGCAGCCAGGGTCCGTTGTCCATGTCGTCGTCTTCCTGATCGACGGGATACAACTCGCCGAAGACAAGGAAGCGTCGCGCGTCGGGGCGGCCGAACGGGTCGTAACCATCGGTGCACAGGATGTGTCCGTATCCGGTCCTGACAGAGTCGCAGACCAGCTCGTGTTCCCAGCTCCATCCCCGCCGCTGCACCTCGGCAGCCATCGCGTCGTCGGTGCCCGGGACAGCAACAGTCGGCAGAGTAACGAACTCGGCGACGACAGCTGCGGTCAAAGGCCGGTGTGCGAGCGCATGTACGGATATCGGCATACGGAGCACTCTAGAAGAGGCCGAGACGAGGAGAGCGGCTGCTCGTGCCGTCTGCGAAGGACAGGATCAAGTGCGCGCGTTGGTTTCTGACCGTCACCGGCAGACAGGGGCGCAGGCCCCGAGTTCGGTGGGGTCGGTCAGGAGTCCGGTATCGGCGCGGTGGATGCCCAGGGACCGGTCGGCGTGCAGAGGTGATCCGCACATTGCGCAGTCCCAGCCCCGCGTGAGGTTCAGGCGCAAATCCTGGGCGGTTTCCGGGCTGGGCAGGAGGGCTTCCAGGATGTTGCGCAGAGTGGGAGTGTCGGCGAAGGGTCGCGAGTGGGCCAGTAGGGCCCGGGTGGTCTCTGCTGGTGCCGGCCGGCAGGAAGACGTGGCTTCCCTCGCCCACCAAGGTCGTGGGGGCTGTCAGGCGAGTGGGACGAAACGGTTAAGGAGGAACCGGGTCTTCCTGTCCGGTTCGATGACGGTGGACTCAACTCTGTGGTGTCCCGCATCAAGATCGAGCGTGATGCCCTCTGTGAGGGTGCCTACCTCGGTGCCCAGGTAGGCAGAGTCGAAGATGACGAGAGGTCCGGTGGTCCTCATCTCCGGCCCGTCGGTCCACTCCGCTGCGGCCAGCGAGTTGGCGATCAAGTCGGCTACGCCCTCAGCGGTTTCCGCATAGCACCATCGTGCGATGACTCCGTGCTCGGACAGCACAGTCGTGGACATCGGTTCGTCTCCGAATACAAGGGCTTGATCGCCGCCCGCCAGCAGCAACACGGCGACCCCGTCGACCACCTCACAGGCCCGGTCGTAGTCCTCGCCCTCGGTGCCGGACCACTGCGGCAGTGCGGTCGACGGAACGGCGGCGAACGGTCCACCGTTCGTGTCATGCCAGTTCAGCAGCATTCTCGTCCTCCGGGCAGCTCAGGTGTCGGTCGCATCAGCGTATGGCTCGATCAAGGGCGCACGCTCTCGCCGCCTTGGCTGTAGACGCTGTCGACATCTACCTTCGTGTGGGCGGTGCCCCCGGTTGCCCACACCTCTCGCGGACCACACGCTCGAGCAGAGGGCGCGGACGCAGCGGTGCCGTCGGCGACGTCCGGCACCGTACCGCCCGAGGAGCGGGGCGGGCCGCTGAAGCCGCGGGTCGGGCTGGGAGTTCAGCGTCGCAGCTCTTGGCACTCAGGAGGCCGCGGCGTCTTCAGCGTGTGCCCGGTCGAGGTCTGGCGCGGTCACCACCACGACCGCGGGTCTTGTACGTGCTCCGGCGAGTGCCGGTCTTCTCCCCTGCCCTGACCGGTCCGGACCAGGAAGCCGGGATTCGCCTTCCCCGGCGGGACAGTGGTGTGCACTCGCTGGGTGCCGGGGATGCCCACCTCGGTGAGTGTCCCGTCGCGGAACATCCACAGGCCGAACAGGTCGTCGTCCTCGTCGTGCAGCATGACCTGCACGCAGGCCGGCTCGTTCCACGGCAGGGCCTCCAAGTCCCTGAGCACGCCCTGGCGCCCGTTCCACCGCCCGAACTCGATGTGCCAGCCCCCTACGAACCAGGGGATCTGCACGAAGCAGCCTCTCCAGGTGCGGGCCTCATCCGGCCGCGTCAGCGGCTCCATCACCTCGTCCTCGTACCGCGCCAACACGATGACCTGCGCCATTCTGCTCATGCCCCCATGTCACACCGCGCCGGGTACCGTCGGCAATCGAATTGGGCCCCAGGTCGTGGTGCGAGGTACGGCGCCCGGCCCTGCAGGTCGAAGGCCGCCTTCGCGACGATCAGCAGGGACTTTCCGCCATCGGCTGGAGCGACGAGCACCTTACGGTCCAGGAAGCGCATGACTTCGGCGTTACCCCGGCACAGGACCGCGCCAGGACGTCCGCTTCCGTCAACTCCGACGGCTCCGCGGCGCGACCGGTGAGCTGCATGCTCGATGTGGCCGCGCGTAGCCGCTTTACCGTCGCCTCCCCAGGGAGGACGGCTTCGGCGATGACGGTTATCCAGCGGGACCGACGCGGCCGGTTTCTTGTCTCAGGACCAGACGAGCCGCCCTTCGGCGGCCTCACAGACCGGATGGCTTCCATCGGCGACCCTCGTCAGCATCTGCGCCACGGAGTCGAAATAGTGAGCCAGTGATTCGTACTCGCCCGTGCTCGTGATCTCGCCCACGAACCACCTGCCGATACGCCCGTCCCGCAGATCGATGAACTTTCCCGTCCAGCCGTCCTGGTCCGAAAGGAACGGGATCCACTCATTGCGCCAGAACGGATGGTCCGGCTGGTCCGGAGGGTCGAATCCACCGGGCCTGGAGCGGTTCGCGTACAGGTCCTCCATCGCCCGGATGCCCAGGAAGAAGGAGCCCTCGTCCGGGAACCCGGCGAAGCCGCAACATGCCACGTCGTCGTCCACATCTTCCTCAGGAAGATCCAGATTGTTCTGCAGCAGCCACGCCCGCAGATCCCGGTGGAGGGGGATGCCCATCCGTTCCTCGGCGGCCGCGAGCATCTGCTCCGTAGCGGGCCCGGGCAGATCCGCGTGATCTGCCGGGGCGTGCTGCCGAAGAAGACTCATCACGCGGGACCAGCTCTCCGTCACGCTCATTCCGCTCTGCCCTCTCTTCATGGATGCCTCATACGACTGCGCCACTGCAGGGGTTGCGGAGCACCGACCGGAGGGACCTCGCAGGGATGGTACTCCGAGCAGGCTTCCTGCCCGCTCCCCTACGACCACCATCCGCCCCGAAGCGCAGGACCGGCCGCACAGCGAGGTGACCACCCGCCAACTCCTCACAGACCAAGCCTCTGTGGCGCGGGCCCAGCCGAGGTCGCCAAGACCGTCTCACCCTGGAGTCGGCGAAGCTGAAAACGCTCACTGAACCACACGAGAGGTCGTAATAGACGCCGAGAGCAGCCGCTGACAAGGACGTGCAGATGGCGGCGGATACCACATGCGAAGCGCCCCTCCCGGGCAGATGCAATGCCGGGGGCAGGGGCGCTTGTCGGTGCGGCTCAGGCGGCCCAGCCGATCGAGGAGACGTTGCTGTACGCGTCGTAGTCGGAGCCGAGATCCTCGATGATCTCATCCCAGATCGCGTCGAGTTCGTCGACGTCGTCGTCCATCCAGGCATCGACGGCGCGATCCCAGACGCCGCGCACGTTGAGGCTGCGGCCGGACAGGTCGCGCTGGTGCCTTCCCTCCACGCGCGACTGGTCGACAGGGTTGATCTCGACACGGGTTCCGCGGCCATGGTTGTTGAGCCGCTTCTTCAGGTCGGCTGCCGTGTTGCGGCGTCGCAGGTCCCAGTACGCGGCATCCAGCCGGCCGCGGTTCGCCTTGTTCGGGATCCGCTCTTCCGCGAGCCAGGCCATCAGGGTCCGGGGTGAGACGTGGATGCCTGCGCGGTCCATGGCTTCGTATCCGGCGTCCGCCCTGGTCAAGTAGTTCAGGCGGGCGGCGAGGCCGCGCTCACTGTCCACGGGCGAGGCGATGCCGGTCACCATGCGCTCGATCGCGACACCGAGGGCATCGGCGCCCGCCATGCCCCGGGCGTTGAACGCGCCGAGGTCCATCCAGCGGCCGGCCATCAGCGGGCCACCGTGCCGATGGTGTACTCACCGGACGCTTTGGCGTCACCGTGCTTGATCTTCATCTGGGAGACACCCCGCCCTTCGGAGAAGACGGCACGCCAGTCGCCGGTGACGTGGATTTCGTCGGTCCCCGTCATCGCGACGACGTCGAGACCGGCCTGATGAGCCTTGTAGGCCTTGCCCCACAAGTTGGCGTAAGCCTGGGAGTGGATGATGTGCATCCAGTCCGGCCTCGTCATCTCGCGGTTGTGGATCGACTCCCCCATGGTGCTGATGAACTTGCTGTACATCGCCTTGACGTACTCCAGCGTCAGCGCGTCCCGGTTCTCGATCGCCTCATCCCGGGCGGCGGACAACAGTTTGCGCAGCGCGTCCAGGAAGTTCTCCGTCGCTCCGGACGTCCAGGACTCGTGGATGACCGGAGCGTCGGTGAGGCCGTGCTTCGGTCCGGACAGGCGCTGGAGCAGGCGCAGCGTGCTGTTGGTGACCCAGAGGGCGCCGGGCTCGTCGCGGTCGCCGATCGGGTCGGGCAGGTGCGGGTGCGCCCACTCGCCGGGGGTGATCAGGTGGACCCCGGAGCGCTTCGGCTCGACACCATCACTGCCGGTGCTGTGCTCCAGCTTCCCGATGGGCAACCACACCTTGAGCGCGGACAGGTAGGCGGCGTTCACGTCCAGCGCGGTGACCTTGACGTCGCCCGGGGCTCGGAGTGAGTAGCCGGGGTGGTGGAAGCGCGGCCTCGCTTCCCAGATCTGGTCCGGGTCCTTCTTGGACGGCTTCTTCAGGATGTCGGGCAGGGCCGGGTAGGCGGTGTAGTCGTAGCGGCCCGTGGCCCGGGTCTCGCCGAAAAGGCTCATCACATCGGGAATCGCCCTCTTGATCAGCGCCTTCAACGCCGCTTCCTCGTCCCCTCCCGCGCGCTCGGATTCCTCCCGGACGGCGCGGCTGATGAGCTGCGTGGTGTCGGCCTGGGCGCGGGCGGCGCTGCGGGCGCGGCGCTCGGAGCGGTCGGGCACGGGCGCCGGGGTCGGTGAGACGGGCGCAGGTGCCGCCGTGGCGGTGGCCTGGGCGCTGGGCGTGAGCGCGACCGGGGTGGCGGAGGGGCCGGCGGGCTGGCACATCGCCCCGGAGTGCAGGGGCCGGTGGTCGATGGACTGGTAGGTCGTCTCGACACCGCAGCGGATGCAGGGGCCGGGGTCTCCCTCGATGGCGCGCCCGTCCGGACCGCGCAGCGTCTCCGGGGCCGCGACGAACGCGGGCGGGCCGGGCGCGGGCGCCGGATCCGGCGCCGGATCCGCGGTGGGTTCGGGGGCCGCTGCGGGGACCGCGGTGGGTTCGGGGGCCGCTGCGGGGACCGCGGTGGGTTCGGGGGCCGCTGCGGGGACCGCGGTGGCCGGGTAGATCTCGGCGAGGCCCTTCAACAGCTTCAGGTACGGCAGGCGCCCGGGCGGAGTCGGATCGGAAACGCCCGTCTCCCAGTTGGCCACCGAGGTGCGTCCGACACCGACCGCTGCGGCGACCTGGGCGCGGGAGAGGTTCGCGGCCTCGCGCAGGCGCTGACGCTCGGCCGGAGGCGGGATCGAGGCGTTCAGCCGCGCCTCTTCGAGGAGCGCTTCCACGCTGGTCTCTAGACTCATGCCGCGAGCCTAGCGCATTTGGACGTTTTCCGGCGCGGAATTGGACGCTTACTGAACATGTTTTGGCGGTATGGCTACGGTCGTCGTGAGCACAACGAACCGGCGGACCGCGAGGCAACGCCGCCGCGTGCACGCGTCCGCCGCTTCGACGTGCAGTGATCTCGGGAGTGGCCATGCAGGGTGTCATCCCGCTCCGGCCTCATCAGTGACATCGGCCGAAGCAGCAACAATCGCTCTACAGGCGAGGGGCGCGGGGTGGTCATCTCCAAGAACGGTCCACCCGTGCGACGTCACGCTCGACTACGACCCATGTGAGCAATAACGCGCAGATCCTGCGTGTTATTGATTACCCGAGGCAGTGCGAACGAGAGTGAGGGGTCCTCATGTCGCCTGCTCCGGGAGAACGTTCATGCCTGCCCCCACCACCCACGGTCACGCCCGCCTCGCACTGGAGGCCAGCCGAAAGCTCGTCGCACAACGCAAGGGCGTACCGATGGTGGTGTCGCTGCGAGGTGTCCCGGAGCCCGCCACCCCGGTGACGCGCACAGCGGATGCGCGCCTCGCCGACCTCTTCGAGACATTCCACCAGGACCTGCACCCCGGCGGCGCCGACGACGAGGCCGCCCTCGTCGAGACCCTCCAGGCCGTCGCGTACGACCGCCTCCTCGGCGGGGAGAAGGGTCCACACGCCTTCTCGCCGGGCGCGGCGACCGCGTCCCCCGGGTCCGCCGGGATCAGCTACGCCGCCACCCTGGACGACCTGCGCGCGGGCCGCTTCCTGCGGGTGATGAACTACCACAACACCCCGCCGAGCATGCGTGCCGAACTGGTCGCCGAGCTGAGCGCACTCGCGGAGGACTACGCCCTCGTCACCCCCGGCGACCTGGACCGCTTCACGCGCACCGGAGCGTGGCACCTGGAGCGGCCCGGCCTCCTCGTGGCGTTCTACGAGGGCTACCGCGACAACTACGACGTGGCCGCCGCCGCGTGCGACGAGTCGGGCGTCACGGGGTGGTTCTTCGTCTGCACCGCCTTCATGGACACCCCCGGCGATCAGCAGTACGACTTCGCCCTGGACCACCGGATCAAGCTGGTCGACGAGAACCCGCGTGGTGAGCGCATCGCCATGACCTGGGACGAGGTGGCGGAGCTGCACCGCAGGGGACACGTGGTCACCCCGCACACCGCCTCCCACGAGCTCGCCGAGCGGATAGTGACGGCGGACGACATCCACCGCGAGGTGGTCGAGCCCAAGCGACTCGTCGACGCGGTCACCGGCGGCGACGCATCTTGCACCGCGTGGCTGGCCGGCACCCACTTCACCGGCGGGACGACCGCAGACCGGGCACTCGTGGACGCCGGCTACCGGTATCTCTTCAGCAACACGATGGTGCAGCGCCTCCAGTGACACCGGGCGCGGATCACGGTACGGCGAAGGCCGGGCGCGGTTCGGTGCGCCCGGCCCTCCGTGGTGCCGCCCGGCACGTCAGCCGAGGTACTGCACCATCGTGTTGCTGAACTGGTAGCGGTACCCGGCCTCCCGCACGGCCGCGTCGACCCTGGGGTTCATGCCGTGCGGCGTGCCCCACAGGAAGGCGGTGCAGGCCGCGTCCTGACCGGTGACCTCGTCCATCCGCCGCTTCGGCTCGAAGACCTCGCACCGGATGGCCTCGTCGGTCTCCAGTGAGGCGGCGCTCGCGTGGCTCGCCGTGTGCGGGGTCACGACGTGCCGGGTACTCAGATCCGCGACCTGGTCCCAGGTCATGGCCAGCCGGTCGCCCTTGCGGTTCTCCGGGACGAGGTCGATGTTGTGGGCCTCGGCGTAGTCGTACTGCTCGGGCACCGGCACGTCGAGGAAGGCCGTGCAGACGAAGAACCAGCCGGTGAGGCCGGCCTCCTCGGCCAGGGGGGCGGCTACCTCGGCGTTGTTGCGGTAGCCCTCGTAGAAGACGGGGATGATGCCGGGGCGGGACTTGTGCCAGGACCCGGTGGTGCGGAACGCGTCGAGGTCCTCCAGGGTCACCGGGTCGAACCGCTCGGCGAGGGAGCGGAGTTCGGCGCGGATCTTCTCGGTGTCGGCCTCCGGCGTGTTGTGGTAGTTCACCACCCGCAGGAACCGGCCTTCCTGGAAGGCGCGTTCGTGTGCGGTGAAGCTCGCGCCGGGGACGGCGGCGTGCTGGGTCATCAGTGCTCCTCGGGGTTCTGCGCGGCCGGACCCTGCGGGGTGAAGTGGGCGATGGCCATGACCTGGAGGACATCGATCAGTGCCGGTTCCGCGTCGTCGGCGCAGTCCGGCGCGAGCGCGGAGCGGTAGTGACCGAGGAGGGTGGCGAGGCCACCGCCCTCGGCGCGTACGGACTCCGAGCTCGCGGGCCGGGGATCGGCGGTCTGGAAGGCCAGGAACATGGGGATGCCCTCGCGTTCGAGGGCGCGTTCGCCGGCGTCGGCGAGTACCTGGCGTGGTTCGGTGACCGGTACGGGATCGGGGGTGGGCGACATGGTCGTGCCTTTCTCGGAGGGGAACGGGACGTCCAGGGGCCTGGGCTCAGGCGGCAGGGACGGGGCGGACCGGGCCGAGGAGACGGAGCTGCGCGGCGGCGGCCTCGGTCGCGGCCTCCCGGCCTGCGTCCAGGTAGCGGCGGGGGTCGACCCGGTCGGTGGCGGCGAGCGCGTCCCGTACGGCCGCCGTGAACGCCGAGTTCAGATGCGTACCGAAGTTGATCTTCCGCATGCCGTTGCGGACCGCGTCGACGAGTTCGGTCTCCGGGACGCCCGAGGACCCGTGCAGGACGAGGGGGACGTCCACCGCGTCCCGCAGCCGGGTGATGAGGTCCTGGTCGAGCCGGGCGGTGCGCGTGGTCATGGCGTGCGAGCTGCCGACCGCGACGGCCAGCCCGTCCACGCCGGTGGCGGCCACGTACGCGGCGGCCTCGTCCGGGTCCGTCCGGGCGGTCGCGGCGTGTACGCCGTCCTTGCCGCCGATCTCGCCGAGTTCCGCTTCCACCCATACGCCCCGGGCGTGCAGGCGTGCGGTCACCTCGGCGGTGACGCGCACGTTCTCCTCGTGCGGGAGCTTGGAGGCGTCGAACATCACCGACGTGCAGCCCAGTTCCGGGGCTTCGGCTGCCAGTTCGGGGTCCTCGATGTGGTCGAGGTGGAGGGAGAGCGGGAGGCGGCAGCGCCGGGCCACCGCGGCGCAGGCCGAGACGATGACCGCGGGGTCGTCCCCGTGGTAGCGCACGGCGTTGTGGCTGACGGCGAGGATGGCGGGCAGGCCGGTGCGCTCGCAGGCGGCGGCGATTGCCTGGGCGTGCTCCAGCGTGATGACGTTGAAGGCCAGGGCCGCCGTGTGCGAGCGGGTCGCCAGGTCGATGATGTGGGAGGTGGCTGTCAGGGGCATGGGGGTCTCTTCGGTCGCGGGATGGCTGGGCGGCGGACGGGGCGGAGAGCCGGACGACGGGACACCGGTGGCGGGTGGCGGTCGCTTCAGGCGTGCAGCACCCGGCCGCCGCCGGCCGTGAGCGCGGCGGGCACGGGGTGGTCGGGCGGAGCGTCGGTGACGAGGGTGCCGATGCGTGCGAGCGGCGCGAGCCGGACCGGGCCCCGCCGGCCGAGCTTCGACTCGTCGGCGAGGACCACGATGTCGTGACCGGCTCCCAGCAGGGCCCGGTCCGTCTGGGCCTCGTCGACGTGGGCGCCGGTCAGGCCCGCCTCCGCGTGCAGGCCGTAGGCGCTGCTGAAGGCCTGGTCGATCTGCAACTCGCTGAGGGCCAGCTCCGCCAGGTGGCCGAGCAGGGACTGCTCACGATGCCGCAGGACCCCTCCGAGGACGATCACGTCGATGGACGAGGTCGCGGAGAGGATCTGCGCGATCGGCAGGGCGTTGGTGACGACCGTGAGGCCCTCGCGTTCGGCGAGCCGGCCGGCCAGGGCCTCGGTCGTCGTCCCTCCGCTGATCAGGATCGTGCTGCGGTCCCGGATCAGGGAGAGCGCGGTGGCCGCGATACGCCGCTTCTGCTCGGGCTGTTCGGCGGCGCGTGCCGGCTGGTCGGGCTCCACGGAGTCCTCGAGGACGGTGGCGCCGCCGTGCACCCGGCGCAGCAGCCCTTGGAGTTCCAAGTCGCGCAGGTCCCGGCGGACGGTGGAAGGGCTGATGCGCAGCATCCGGGACAGCTCGACCACGTTCACCGCGCCCCGGTTGCGCAGCCGGTCCAGCACGGCGTGGTGGCGCTGGGGGGCGAGGAGGAAGTCAGTAGCCACGGCCGCGGTCCACGAGATTGAGCAGGTCCGAGCCGGTCAGATGCCGCTCGATGTTCTCCCCGACCAGCCGCAGCACCTGCTCCTCGTAGTCCGGGGCGAATCCCGCGACGTGCGGGGTCAGCAGGACCCCGGGCTCGGTCCACCAGGGGCTGTCGGCGCCGAGCGGCTCCTCGTCGAAGACGTCGAGCGCTGCGCCGGCCACCCGGCCGGAGCGCAGCGCCCGCAGCAGCGCCTCCTCGTCGACGATGCCGCCGCGCGCGACGTTGACGAACATCGCGCCCTCCTTGAGGGCGGCCAGCGCTTCGGAGTCGATCATGCCGCGGGTCTCGTCCGTGAGTGGGCAGGTGACGATCACGTAGTCGCACCGCCCGAGGAATTCGTGCAGCTGGTCGGGGGTGTAGATCTCGGCCTCGGCCTCGGCCTCGTCGGGCGCGCCTGCGCCGAAGAAGGCACCCGGGCGGGTGGCCCGGCCGCGCTTGAGGCCGAGGACGGTCATGTGGTGGGCGCGGGCGAGACGGCCGATCTCCTGGCCGATCCGGCCGTAACCGATGACTCCGATCGTGGCGCCGCGAAGGGTGCGCGGCATCAGGGTGTTCCACCGCTCGCTCGGTGAGGGCCACACGCCGGACTGCTGGACTGCCACCGCACGTGGCAGGCGGTGCGCGAGGCCGAGGACCATCATCATCACGTATTCGGCCATCGGTACCGGCGAGATGCCGCCGATGGACGTGATCGGGACGGGCAGGTCCCAGGTGGGCGTTCCCTTGAGGTGGTCGGCGCCCGAGGTGTCCAGCTGGATCCACTGCAGTGCGGGTGCCTGCCGGGCGTCGGGGAAGACCGCGCCGGTGTGCAGGACGCGGGTGCGCCGCCACACCTCGTCAGGGACGTCGGAGGCCTTCTCAGCGGTGATCTGTGTGATCTCCACTCGGGGGTGGCGCTGTCGGAGGCGGTCGAGCCAGGCGTCGGAGAGGGAGAGAGTGCTGAGGTAGTGGACGGGGCCGGTGGTGCCGGCAGCGTCGGTGACGGTGTCGTGGGAGAAGGTCATTACTTGATTCCCGATCGGGCGAAGCCCTGGACGAAGTACTTCTGGAAGCACAGGAAGATGACGACCATGGGCAGGACGGACAGCAGGGCGAGCGCCATGATCGCGCCGTAGTTCGCGGTGTACTCGCCGTTCACGAACTGCATGCCGACGGAGAGCGTGTACAGGCGGGTGTCCTTCAGGACGGTCAGCGGCCAGGCGAAGTCGTTCCACTGGTAGAGGAAGGTCAGCAGCGACAGCACGGCGATCAGCGGCTTGCACAGCGGCAGCACCACGGTCACGAAGGTGCGGATCTGGCCGGCGCCGTCCATGCGGGCGGCTTCGAGGATCTCGTCGGGGATGCCCAGCATGAACTGGCGGGCGAGGAAGATGCCGAAGGCCGTGGAGGAGGCGGGCAGGATGACGGCCCAGAAGCTGCCGAACAGGTGCATGCCGCTGACCAGTTTGAACTGCGGCACCATCAGGACCTGAACAGGCACGGTCATGGTGCTCAGCAGGAGGAGGAAGACCAGGCTGCTGCCCCGGAAGCGCATCTTGGCGAAGACGTAGCCCGCCAGCAGGTTGACCGCGACGGTGACCGCGACCACGCAGCACGTGATCACGGTGGAGTTCATGGCCCAGGTCCACACCGGGAAGTCGAAGACGGTGCGGAAGTTCTCCAGGGTGAGGCGGCTCGGCCACCAGTGCAGGCTCGTGGTGTGCAGGTCGGACAGGGGCGAGAAGGCGGTCAGCAGCATCCAGTAGAGGGGGAGCGCCATGCCCAGTCCGGCCAGGGCCGCCGCCGCGACCCGCAGGAACTTCAGGCGCCTGGCGCGTACGTGATGGGCCGGGCGGCGGGTGTCCGGCCCAGGCGGATTCGCAGAGATCGTGGACATCGGGGTCCTTCGGGACGGGGCGGAGGGAGGGAAGGGGAGAGGTCAGCCGACCGTGTCCCGGTTGCGGCTGAAGCGCCACTGGAGGGCGGTGAAGAGCATGACCAGGAGGTAGAGGACGATGCCGATCGCCGCCGCGTAGCCCTGTTGGCGCCCTTCGAAACCGTTGCGGTAGGCGTAGGTGATCATGACGTCCGTGGAGTGTCCCGGGCCGCCCAGCGTCATCACGAAGACGGTGTCGAAGACCTGGAACGAGTAGATGACGTTCATGATCAGCAGGAAGAACGTGGAGGGGCCGAGCATGGGCACGGTGATGTTCCGCAACTGCTGCCGGTAGTTCGCGCCTTCCACCCGCGCCGCTTCGTAGAGTTCGGGCGAGATGCCCTGGAGCCCGGCCAGGTAGATGACCATGTTGAACCCGACCCGCATCCACAGCGTGATCAGGACCACCGAGCCCATCGCTGCGGCTCCGTCGGTCTGCCACGGCAGCCCGACGATGCCCACCGTGCCGAGCAGCTTGTTCAGCAGACCGATGTTCTCGTCGAACATCAGGGTGCCGATCAGGGCTGTGGCGACACCGGAGATGACCATCGGGAGATACACGAGGGTGCGCCACATCGGCCGTGCCGGCATCACCGAGTTGAAGAGCAAGGCCATGCCGAGGCCCATCGCCATCTCGACCGGCACGGTCGCCACGCAGAACACCGCGGTGTTCAGCACGGTCCGCCAGAAGACCGGGTCCCCGGCGAGCTGGCGGTAGTTGGCGAGGCCGGCCCAGGTGGGCGACGCCAGCCCGGTGCTGTACTGGAAGCTCAGCACGAGGGCCATGACCAATGGCACGAGCAGGAAGACGGTGACCAGGGTCAGATTGGGGGCGAGCATCGTCCAGGCGGCGACGTTCTCGCGTATCCGGGCGGTGGACCTGGGCGGTCGGCCCGGCGGAGGAGCGGTGTTCCTGGTCGGCGACGAGGTGCGGGCGGGGGTGGTGACGGTGGCCATGGCAGCTCCGTGGCGGGAGGAAGAGGAGTTCACCGGGCGGCGATGGCCGCGCGGGCGACATCTGCGATGTTCTGGAGGCTCGCCTCGGCCGACTGGCCGCTCACGAACGCGGCTTCCAGCTCGTCCTGCAACGCGGCGTTGATCCGCCCGAAGTAGGGTGCGGCGACCTCGGCGGTCATTGCCGGAGTGAGAGTGGTGGCCTGGTCCGCGAAGACAGGCATGAGGTCGGGGCGCACCGTGTAGTCGAGGCGGCTCCGAAGCAGGTTCTGCCGGGTGGGGAGGGCTACGCACGCCTCGCAGAAGCGCCGCATGCTCTCCTCGCTGACCATGAACTTGAGGAAGTCGGCCGCCAGTTCGGGCTTCTCGGTGGTATGCGTGGCCACGATGGCGTTGCCTCCGAGGTCGGTGGCGGCCGCCCGGTCGCGCGGCTGGTAGGTGACGCCGTAGGTTTCCGGGTCCAGGCCGCCCGCGGCGATCTGCGGGAGCAGGAAGTCACCGGCGAAGGCCATCGCCGTGGTCCCGGCGTTGAAGAGCGAATCAGGGTACGAGGACGTCTTCACCGAGCTGTTGGGCGGTACCCACCCCTGGCGAAAGAAGTCCTGGGTGAATCGCATGGCGCGCAGCCCTGCGGCCGACTCCAGGGCTGGGGCGCTCAGGTCGGGGGCGAGGAGATGGCCGCCCGCCTCCCACAGCCAGGTCAGCCAGCGGAACGCGCCCGCCTGCTGCCAGCCGTAGGTGAACGGGTAGACGTGATCGAGCTTTTTGCTCAGTCTTGCGCAGATCTCTCCGAACTCCGCCCACGTCCACGCGTCTTCGAGCCGACGGGGCACCTCTGTGATGCCCGCCTTCGCGAACATGTCCTTGCGGTAGAGGACGGCGGTGGTGTCCGTCTGGTGCGGGACGGCGTACGGACGGCCCTGGTAGCAGATCGCCTTCCACAGGGCGGGCAGGAACTCCTCGCGTTCCTTCTCGCTGAAGTAAGGCGACAAATCGAGGAGTTGGTCGCTCGCGCTGTACATGCCGAGGTTGGCGTAGTCGCAGCGGAACAGGTCGGGGGCGCGGCCGCCGGCGAGCAGGGCGTCCATGTTGGTGTACATCTGCTGGTACGGCTCGACCTTGATGTGCACCCGAATGCCCCGGTTGCGCTGTTCGTAGGTCCGTGCCAGCGACTGGAAGACCGCGGTCTCCGTCTCGGTCCCCCACAGCGCGAAGGTCAGGGTTTCCGGGCCGCCGCTTCCGATGTTGGAGGGCGCGAAGCCCGAGCGACGCGCGAATCCGACGGCGCCCACTCCGGCTACCGATGCGCCGAGCAGCGCGCGCCTGGTGACAGACATGCCGCATTCCTCCAGGTGTCAAGGGCGGGATTCCGGCCTCGCCGACAGCCGGTGATGACTGCTTTCTATCCCCCTCACCAAGAGCAGTCAATAACAAGCAAGTCATGCTTTCTTTTGCTCATTTTCCCTTGACGCTGTCCCGCATGCCGCTTAGCGTCTGCGCATCCCCCGGCCCAGCGAGAGATACGAGGTACGGCATGCCGGTCATCCAGGTCACCGCCCCCAGTGCAGGGGCCGAACGGGACACGGCACGGCTGACGGCCGTGTGCCGCGCGGTCTCGGCGGAACTGGGGCTGCCCTGCTCCGGGGTCGTGGCGGTGCTGAGCCCGGCCGTCGTCACGGTGACCGGGCAGGCACCGGTCACGTCCTGGCCGCTCGCCGTCGTGCACGGCTCCGCGTGCCCGGCGGCCGCGACGGACGCCGTGCTGCGGGCAGCGGGCCGAGTGCTGGCACAGGAGTGGGAGGTGGCGGCCGACGGGGTGTGGGTGGAGTGGAGTACGGGGCGGCTCCCGTCCGTCACCTGAGGCGGGCGGGGCAGACCTGACCTGGCCGGACGGGCCCGCGGCTCAGACCCGGACCACGTCCACCCCGGCGGCGATCAGCGCCGCGACCTCGGCCTCGGGCGCCGAACCGTCGGTGATCACCCGGTGGATGCGCGCGGCCGAGGCCACACGCACCGGCCCCGAGCGGCCGAACTTGGAGCCGTCGACCAGCACCGTCACCCGCTGCACCCGCGACAGCAGCCAGCGGTCCGTCTCGGCCTCGTCCACGTGCGCGCCGCTGATCCCGGCGGCGTTGATGCCGTAGGCGCCGACGTACGCCTCGTCGATGTGCAGTTCCTCCAGCGCCTGGCGGGTCAGATGCCCCAGCAGTGACATCTCGCGGTGCCGAAGATAGCCGCCGAGCACGACCGTCGTGACCGTCTCGTGGTGCGCGAGTTCACACGCCAGGTGCAGCGAGTTGGTGACCACGGTCAACTCCTTCACCCCGCCCAGCAACGGGGCGAGGGCCGCCGTGGTGGTGCCGCCGGTGATCAGGACCGTCGCGCCCGGCTGCAGGTGGTGCACGGCCTCCTCGGCCAACTGCCGCTTCTCCCACGACGCCACGTCGGTACGCGCCGGGCGGTCGGGCTCCTCGCCGGCGGGCTGGGCGACGGCCCCGCCGTGGGTGCGGTTCAGCAGCCCCTGCTCCTGGAGGTGGGACAGGTCGCGGCGGATGGTGGACGGGCTGACACTCAGCTGCTCGGCCAGCAGACCCACGTGCGCCACGCCCGCCTTGCCCACCATGTCCAGCAGCTTGTTGCGGCGTTCGGCGCCCAGCATGCGGTTCCCTCGTCCCTCGTTCCCAGGCCGTGGCGTGTACGGCTCGGTCGTCCGCTGTCGGAAAGACTGTACGCGGGCGCACTCCCCTGCCTGCCCGGGGCGCACGCGACAGGAGGTGCGGGCGCCGCTCACCGCGGCCGCGACGACCAGGGGCGTACGCATCCCAGCACGGCGTCACCGGCGGGGGCCGCGTCAAGGACGCGCAGGGCGGCTCCGGAGATCTCCTCGGGGGTGTGCCACCGGGCGCCGTCCGGTTCCGTCCGCCACCCGAGGACGAGGAGGCGGCACCCGGGAGTCGGCCGCGCAGCGGGCGGCAGGCGCGCCGGGCTCCACGGGAGGCCGTCCGCCGCCCCGCTGTCCGGTGCGGCGTGTGCGCTGGTCAGCAGGAGGACGACGGGCCGGTCCGGCGGCACGGCGGCGGTCAGCGCGCGCACCGTCGACGGGGTGGCGAGCGGACAGTAGAGGAGGGCACCCGTGAACGGGATCTCCCGGGAGGCCCGCGCCAGATCCTCCCGCAGCCCCGGGGCCCGGTAGTCGCGGGGAAGCGGACGGGACCGGCCGCCCGTGCGGCGCTCCAGGTCCCGCAGGGCGGTGGCGGTCCTCGCCAGCGCCGTGACCGTGTCGCCCAGGGCGGTCGCCGCGCGGACGGCGGGGAGAAGCGCGCCGGTTGCTCCCACGACCAGCAGGTGTGCCGGGCGACGGGACGGCGGGGCGTCCGCGTCGGGGGCGGTGCGGGGGGAATCGCGGGTGTCGGGCATGGCACGTGCTTTCCGTCGCGGGCGCTGGGCGTCCAGGGGCGTGATCGCTGCCGCTCCGTCGAGGGGCACCCCCGGGCGCCCAGTCTTGGCTTTCTGATCGTCGCGCGCAAGCCTGGTTGCGCGTTTTTGACTGACTGTGCTCATTGACGCGCATTCCAGGGTGTGCGAGTGTGCGGTCGTGGCGCCGGCGGTCAGCCGGCCAGGCGCCCGCGCCACCAGTTCCAGCGGCCGGCCGCGAAGGACGCCTTCTCATGGCAGTTGCCCCTTCCTCCTCCCTCATCAGCGCACCTCCACCTCCCTCGCACGGCGGCGTGGGACTCACCCAGGGCCGCTACGGCGCCCGCGGCAACCTCGAACTGGTCCTGTGCGACAAGGACGACGGTCTGTGGGTGCTGTGGCACAACACCGACCCCGAGGGCGCCGGGACGCCTGAGAACGCGCCGCCGCCCGGCGCCTGGAGCGGCGGTCTGCACTTCGCCGCAGGCGACCGCTACGACGACGTACGCGTCCTCCAGAGCCGCAACGGACCCGACCATCTGGAGGTCATGGCCCGTTCCGGGCGCACCGCGCACCGGCTGCGCTGGAGCCCGGAAGCCGCGTTCACCGCGGAGGCGCCCCCGCCGGGGCGCCCCGGCCCGGGCCTCACGGTCGCCGAGACCGCCGACGGCGCGCTGTGGACCACGGCGCGGACGGTGTCGCCAACCGAGCCCGATGCCGGTCCTGAGCTGTACCGGGCGGATCCGGCCGGCTATCCGGACCTGGCCTGGTCACCCGCCGGACCGCCCACTCCCACCGCCCCTCACGACCCGGCACCCCGCGAGGTGGTGCTCGTCTGCGCACACGACGCCGTACGCCCCGGCGTCCTGACCGTGTCCCCCGTCCGCAGCCGGTGGACGAGCCCTCACGGTGAGGTCTCCGACCTGCCGGGCGCCGAACGGGCCACCGCCGTGCACGGCCCCCGCGGTCCCCTGGTGTTCCTGTGGGGCAGGGGCGTCGGACTGGTCGCCGTACACCCCGGTGCCGGAGACCCGCCCCGTAGCCTCCGGCTGCCCGGCACCGGCGCCGTGACCGCTCTGGCGGCAACCCTGGTCCGGCACGACCCCCGCCGCACCGACCTCGTCGTCCGCCGCGGCGGCGACCTGTGGCACCTGTCCGACCTCGGGCCGGGAACGGAACTCGTCTGCCGAACCCTGGTCAGCACGGTCCGCCGGGACCCGGGCGGCACCGCGCCGGTGCACCGGCGATGAGGGCCCAAGGCCCTCTCCCTCTGTTTGTCCTCCTTCCTCTCCCCTAGAGAACAGGTCTCTCCCATGCGGATACTCCTCGTCGGCGCCGGAGGCGTCGGTACCGCCGCGGCCCGGATCGCCGCCCGCCGCCCCTTCTTCGAGCACTGTGTGATCGCCGACTACGTGCCCGAACGCGCCCGCGCCGCCGCCGAGTCGACCGGCGACCCGCGATTCACCGCTGCCGGCGTCGACGCCTCCGACGAGTCCGCCGTACGGTCGCTGCTCACCGAACACCGCTGCGACATCCTTCTGAACGCGACGGACCCCAGGTTCGTTATGCCGCTGTTCCGCGCGGCCCTGGCCCAGGGCGCGCACTACCTCGACATGGCGATGTCCCTTTCCCGGCCGCACCAGGCGGCCCCCTACGCCCGTACCGGCGTCAAGCTCGGCGACGAACAGTTCGCGATGGCCGGGGAGTGGGAGCGGGCGGGGAAGCTCGCCCTGGTCGGGATGGGGGTCGAGCCCGGCCTCTCGGACGTCTTCGCCCGCTACGCCGCCGACCATCTCTTCGACACCATCGAGGAGATCGGGGTGCGCGACGGCGCCGATCTGACCGTCGACGGCTACGACTTCGCGCCCTCCTTCTCCATCTGGACCACGATCGAGGAGTGCCTCAACCCTCCGGTGGTCTGGGAGCGGGAGCGCGGCTGGTTCACCACGCCGCCGTTCTCCGAGCCCGAGGTCTTCGACTTCCCCGAGGGCATCGGCGAGGTGGAGTGCGTCAACGTCGAGCACGAGGAGGTACTGCTCATCCCCCGCTGGGTGGAGGCGGAGCGGGTCACCTTCAAGTACGGCCTGGGCCAGGAATTCATCGAGGTGCTCCGGACCCTGCACAAGCTCGGCCTCGACCGCACGGAGAAGGTCCGGGTCGGTACGGCCGAGGTCTCCCCGCGTGACGTCGTCGCGGCCTGTCTGCCGGACCCGGCGCAGCTCGGCGACCGGATGCGCGGAAAGACCTGCGCGGGGACCTGGGTGAAGGGGACGCACGGCGGCGTGGCCCGTGAGGTCTACCTCTACCACGTGGTCGACAACGCCTGGTCGATGGCCGAGTACGGCTCCCAGGCCGTGGTCTGGCAAACGGCGCTGAACCCCGTGGTCGCCCTGGAACTGCTGGCCGGCGGCGCCTGGGAGGGTGCCGGCGTCCTCGGCCCCGAGGCGCTGCCCGCCAAGCCTTTCCTGGACCTGCTGGGCGACTACGGCTCCCCGTGGGGAATGCGCGAGCAGTGAGCGGTGCGGCCCGCACCGGGACGATCCGGGGCGGGCCGCGGTCGCACGGTGTACGAGAGACAGCCCAGGCGCGTCGCCTGGGCTGTCTCTCGTACACCGTCGCGTGCCTGCGGTCAGACGGTGACCGCTCCGTCCGAGGCCGAGCCCACCGTGGCCACGTACTTGCTGAACACGCCCCGCTCCGCAAGCCGCTCCGGACGGTTCCAGGCGGCTCGTCGGCGCTCCAGCTCCGCGTCCTCCACGAGCAGGTCGAGCGTCTGGGCGGCCGAGTCGAGGGCCACTGTGTCGCCGTCATGGACCAGTGCGATCGGCCCGCCCTGGTAGGCCTCGGGCGCGACGTGGCCGATGACCAGGCCGTGCGAGACGCCGCTGAAGCGGCCGTCGGTCACGAGCGCTACCGAGTCGCCGAGCCCTTGGCCCACCAGCGCCCCGGTGATGGACAGCATCTCGCGCATGCCGGGGCCCCCGGCCGGACCCTCGTAGCGGACGATCACCACGTCACCGGCCCGCACCTGGCCGTCCTGGATGGCCTCGAAGCACTCCTCCTCGGAGTCGAAGACACGCGCCGGGCCCTCCCGCCGGAAGTCGGGACGGCCGCCCAGCTTGAGCACGCAGCCGTCGGGCGCGAGCGATCCGCGCAGCACGGCGAGCGCGCCCGCCGGCTTCACGGGCTCGGCGACGCTCGCCACCACCTGCTGGCCCGGCGCCTCTTGGGCGTCGGCGGCGACATCGGCGAAGGAGCGGCCGTCGACCAGGGTCACCGCCTCGCGCAGCAGCCCGGCGTCCCGCAGTCGTGAGGCCACCAGCGAGGTGCCACCGGCCCGCCACAGGTCGACCGCGGTGTACGGGCCGCCGGGCTTGAGGCCGGTGATGATGGGGACCTGGCGGCAGACGGCGCCGATCTCGTCGATGGCCAGGTCGAGGCCCGCCTCGCGGGCGACCGCCAGCAGGTGCAGCACGGCGTTGGTGGAACCGCCCATCGCGGCGACGGACACGATGGCGTTGTGGAGGGCGTCCGCCGTCAGAATCTGCGACGGACGGACACCCCGGGCGAGGGCGTCGAGGGCGATCTCTCCGACCCGCTCCGCGGCGGCCTGCTTCTCCTCGGCGACCGCCGGGATGTCGCCGACGCCGAAGGGTGCCAGGCCCATGAAGTCGGCGACCGTGCCCATCGTGTTGGCGGTGTACTGGGCCGCGCAGGTGCCTGCCCCCGGGCAGGCGTGCCGGGCCAGGTCGTCCACCTCGTCCTGGCCGAGCCGGCCGACGGCGCGCTCGCCGAGGGCCTCCCACATGTCCTGGACGGTCACGTCGCGGTCGCGCCAGCGGCCCGGCATCATGCTGCCGCTGTAGAGGAGCACGGCGGGGACATCCAGCCGGGCCATCGCCATCATGGCGGCCGGTACGGTCTTGTCGCAGCCGACGATGCAGACCAGGGCGTCGAACGCGTGGGCCCGGCCCATCAGCTCGATGGAGTCCGCGATGACCTCCCGGCTGACCAGCGAGGCGCGCATGCCCGGCGTGCCCATCGTGAGGTTGTCGGACACCGCGATGGAGTTGAACTCCATCGGGGTGCCGCCGGCCCTGCGCACCCCGGTGGCCACATGCCGGGCGAGATCGCGGTGGGTGAGGTTGCAGGGCATCGTGCCCGTCCAGGTGGACGCGATGCCCACGGTGGGCTTACGCATGTCGTCGTCGCTCAGGCCCATCGCGTACAGGTGCGAGCGGGCCGGTGCGCGGTCGGGATCGTCGGCGATGTTCATCGCGGGTTCTCCTACGGGGGCTGGTACGAGTACGGCGGGGACGGTGCCGCGTCCGGAGCCAGGACAGGGCACCTGGCGTGGTCAGTCGGTGAGGCGCACGGTGTTCCGCAGCCGGCCTACGTTCTCCACCTCGACCTCCACGACATCGCCGTCGGCCAGCCACAGCTGCGGGGTGCGGCCCATGCCGACGCCGTGCGGGGTGCCGGTGGCGATGACGTCGCCGGGGTGAAGGGTCATGTACCGGGAAAGGTAGGCGACGGTCTCGGCGACGCCGAAGATCATCTCCTTGGTGGAGCTGTCCTGCACGGTGGCGCCGTTGACCTTGGCGGAAATCGCCAGGTCCTGCGGGTCGGCGATCTCGTCGGCGGTGACGATCCACGGCCCGAGCGGGCAGAAGTCGTCGAAGTTCTTGCCGCGGAACCACTGCACGTCCGAGAACTGGGCGTCGCGGGCGGACACGTCGTTGGCGACGGTGTACCCGAAGACGTGTTCCAAGGCCCGGTCCGCGTCGACATGCCGGGCCGTCCGTCCGATGACGACGGCGAGTTCGGCCTCCCAGTCGAGCTGCTCGGTGGCCCCCCGCGGCACATGGACGTCTGAGGTCGGCCCGGTGAGGCAGTGGGCGGTCTTCACGAACGCGAGCGGGACCTTCGGGGTGTCCAGGCCGGTCTCGCGGATGTGGTCGGCGTAGTTGAGGCCGATGCACACGATCTTCTGGGGTGCGGCGAGCGGGCTGAGCACCTCGACCTCGGCCAGCGGGACACCGGGTGCGGAGGCGGACAGTGCGTCGTGTGCGGTGCCGTCGGCGATCAGGTCGCGGACGGCGTCGGCCATGAAACGGTCCTCCTCAGCGACGAGGGGGTGGACGGTGTCGCCTGCGACCCGGGCGGCGAACACGCGGCCCTGGTGGCGGATGCGGCTGATCTTCACGTGGTCTCCAAGGGGGAACGGGCGGGTCAGGCGAACCGAGGGAGGAAAGGCCGCTGCGCGTCCAGCAGGGCGTCGGTGAGGGCGGCCGCAGCGTCCGGGACGGTGACCGCGCCGTCAGCGATCATCGCCTCGACCACCAGGTCACGGTCCCCCGCCATGGCGGCCTCCGTAGCCAGCTCCACCGAGGTCAGCCGGCGGGCCAGGATCGCGGTGAGGGGCGCCGAGAGATCGGGGACCGACACGGGGCGCAGCCCGCGAGCGGTGGCCACTGCCGGGATCTCCAGGGCTGCTTCGTCGGGCAGTCCCGGCACCGAGCCGCGGTTGGGCACGTTGACGGAGAACATCTGACGACGGTCGAAGGTGATCGACCGGATGATCGCGATGAGCTGCTCCTGCTCGCCGGTCGAGTTCTCGAAGGACGCGGCGTCCAGCGGCGCGGTGTCCTCGGCCTGGGCGCGCATCCCCTGGTAGCGGCCCTCGCCCCACTGGAGGATCTCCGGGACGGAGAACGCGTCGACGCCGAGCTTCTTGCCGTAGTAGTCGCCGTGTGTCCAGCGCTCGGGGAAGAACTCCACCACATGCCGGTCGTTGGCGGCCGGATACGCGCCGTAGCGGCGGAAGATCTCCCAGGAGAACGGGTTGTGCCAGGCCTTGCCGTTCTCCCAGATCGCGCCGATGTCCGCCGGGTCGGCGGCTTCGGCCAGCTCGCGCTCCATCCGGGCCCGCACGCCCGGCCAGGCGTCCCGGCCGTTGTGTCGGAAGTCGTAGATGAAGGTGAGGTGGTTGATGCCGGCATAGAGGGTCGAGGTCTCCTCGAACGGCAGCCCCGCGAACGCGGCCAGTTCCCTCTGCACGTGGTGCATCCCGTGGCACAGGCCCACCGGCCGGGCTCCCGCGTAACGGGTCATCGCCTGCACGTTGGCCGTCATCGGGTTGCTGTAGTTGAAGAAGAAGGCGTCGGGGGCGAGGTCGGCGATGTCACGGGCGACGTCGACCATCACCGGGACGGTGCGCAGCAGTCGGGAGATGCCGCCGGGCATCACCGAATCGCCGACCGGCTGGTAGACGCCGTGCGCCTGGCAGATCTCGTGGTCCCGCTGCCAGGCGGGGCGCCCGCCGACGCCGACGCAGGTCACCACGTAGTCGGCGCCGGGCAGTTCCGTGCGCCGGTCGGTCGAGGCGCGGACGGTGATCCGGCTCCCGGCGTCCCGCGCCTCCACCATCCGGCCGGCGAGACGCGCGGCCACGCCGAGCGCCTCCTCGTTGACGTCGACCAGGCGGATCTCCCAGGACCCGAGGTCGTCCGCGGTGATCAGATCGGCGAGCAGACCGCGGGTGAACACGGCGCTGCCCGCGCCGATCAGGACAAGCACGCGGGTGTCGGACATCAGGGGTTCCTTTCGGCGTACGGGCCCGGGCCCGTACGGAGGTGGTGGGGTGGAGGCGCGGTGGTGCCTGACGGGTGGGTGTTCCACGTCGAGGCGGTCGGCCCCGCGCTACCGCGTCGGAGGTCGGTCCTGGGCCGCGAGCGCTCTGCGCGCCACCTCGTCCAGAGGCGTGCCGGCCCGGTGGGCCGCGTGGAGGGCTGCGCCGAGGACGGGCGTGAACAGCGGAGGGCGTACGTCGAAGTGCGCTTCACGGCGGTGCAGTTCGGCGCGGAAGGCGTCTGCCACAGGCCGGGCGCCGAAGACACCGCCCGAGTACGAGACGGGGACGCGCTCCGTCGTCGAGAAGCCGAGGTGTTGCCGAGCGGCATCGGCGAGGTGGGCGAGTTCGCGCCCGGCACGGGCGAGGATGGCCCCGGCCTCGGTGTCGCCCAGGTCCGCGGCCTCGGTGACGCGGCGGCTGAGGGCCGCGACCCCGTCCCGGCCGAGCCCGCCGTACAGCACCCGGCCCACGACGTCCAGGTCGGTGCCGAGCCCGAGACGGCGTCGCAGGACGTCGCCCAGCGGGCCGGGGGCGAGCCGTCCGTCGCTCATGCGGGTGAAGGCGTTGAGCCCCTGTACGGCGATCCAGTGGGCGGAACCCTCGTCACCGAACAGCTCGCCCCAGCCGCCGGTCCGAGCCGTGACCCCCGCGCGCTCGCCGTAGGCCATCGATCCGGTACCGCTGATGACGTTGATGCCGTCGGCCAGACCGAGCGAGCCGGCCCAGGCGCAGACCATGTCGTTGGCGACGTCGTGACGGTCGTGTCCCAGCAGTCGGCTCGGCAGCGCGTCGAGGGCCGCCGTGAGACCGGGCGACTCCCCGTGCGCGGGCAGCCCGAAGAAGGCACGGGCGAGACCTGACACTTCGATACCGGCGTCGGCGCAGACCTGGGCCACGCCGTCGGCGAGCACCGGGAGAGTGCCGTACGACCCGTCGGCGCCGGGCTCGTCGGACGGCGAGGTGCCCGGCCCGATGGCTCTGGCGCGCACCGTGCCGGAGCCGTCGACCAGGCAGAACGCGGTCTTGGTGCCGCCGCCGTCCACACCGAGGAACACGGCGTCCTGTGCGGGGACCATGCTGTCCCTCCTCTCTGGGGCCCGTCCGGGACGGGACGCAGCCCGCGCCCGTCGGGCGTCAGCGGCTTTGCAGGGGGTGGACGGTGACGCCTTGCACCACGCGGTTGACCTCTCCGTCGGGGAAGGGGTTGTCAGGGCGGATCCCGCGGTCCAGGGAAGCACGCAGGGCGATGCGCTGCGCGCACACCACGGCGGGCAGCGCGAGCGCCGCGTCGTCGGCTTCGGCCATCTCCGGCATCAGCCATGTGAGGTCGTCGGCGGGCAGCCCGTCGGACCGTCCCGTCACGGCGGCCACCCGCCCGCCGGGCAGGGCGGCCCGCATCTCGGCGAGGATGTCCAAGTCGTACCGGCGGGTGTACGGGTCGTTGGACACGTACACCACAACCGAGGTGCGGTCGGTGAGGAACGCCTTCGGGCCGTGCCGGAACCCGAGTGAGGAGTCCGCCCAGGAGACCACCGCGCCGCCGGTCAGCTCCAGGAGTTTGAGAGCCGACTCGCCTGCGAGTGCCTTGAGCGCGCCGCTGCCCAGGTAGACGACCCGCTCCGCCGCACCGGCGGCGAAGGCGTCGACACGGGCGCCGAGTTCTCCGCCGATCACGGCCTGCGCGGCGGTGGCGAGCGAGTCCACGCCGCCCACGGGCTGCTGCCCGAAGGCGAGCAGAACGGACAGGAGCATGCAGGTGAGGCTGGAGGTCATCGCGAACCCCTGGTCCTCCGCCTCGGGAGGCGTCAGCAGCACGTGCGAGTCGGGCCGGTCGCGGTGCGCGTGGGCCAGAGCGCCGTCGGCGTTGCAGGTCACCACCAGATGGGCGCACCTGCTGAGCAGCGCGGTGGCATGCTCCGCGGCCGCAGTGCTCTCCGGACTGTTGCCGGACCGGGCGAAGGAGACCAGGAGGGTGGGCAGATCGTCCTCGAAACACCCGTGCGGGTCGGCGACGATGTCGGTCGTCGCGACCGCGTCCACCCGCCGTCCGGTACGCGCCGCCAGGGTCGCGCGCAGGATCTCGCCCGCGTAGGCGGAAGTGCCTGCGCCCGTCAGGACGACGCGCAGCCGGGGATCGGCCAGCAACGGGGAGAGGAACGCGTCGAGTCGCGGCCTGTCCTCGGCGACGATCCGGTCGACCCGCCGCCATAGTTCGGGCTGCTGGGCGATCTCCCGCTGGGTGTGTTCCGCACCGGGAACGGTGACGGGGGCTGGGCTGAGGGGGGCGGTCACTCGGACTCCTTGATCAGAGGGTGCTGGAACCGGTCACGAACCAGGTCGACGGTCGGCTCACGTGCGGCGGCGCGAGTCCGGCCACGCGGAACCGCCGGTGCCGTTCGGGCAGGCGGACGGAGAGGAGCGGCAGCGGGACTGCCGCCGGCGTCGAGGTCGTTGAAGAGCGTGGACTGTGCCACCGCGTTCTCGGGGTCGGCCCGGGAGGAACGGATGCGGTGGCTGCAGCTGTGGCGTCGGTCCGCGTTCCGCTCGCCCGCGTCACCTTCGCCGCACCCGTCCGCCTCACACATCGCCCTTTCAGACGGCAGTGCGCCGACGGGTGAAACCAGGGCAGACACCGCCCGGCACGATTGGTCTCGTACCAGTTGGCCCCACGGACTGGCCATACCGTCTCCGATTCTGTGTACACCCAGGCAGGTTGAGCGCTTCAAGCGGACTATCGGCGACCCTACTGGTCTTAATACTGGTGGTCAATGATGGAGATCTGGTATGTTACTGGTATGCCTACTGAGTCGCCGCTCCCTCGTGGCCTTCTCGACGCCGACGCACTCCCGCTGTACGCCCGGATCGCCGCCCGCCTGCTGGACGACATCACCACCGCCGGCGCCCGGGGCGGCGACCGGCTCCCGTCGGAACGCGTCCTGGCCTCCCGCTACGACGTCTCACGCGTCACCATGCGTTCGGCGCTGGGAGAGCTGGCGACCCGCGGGGTGATCGAGTCGTCGCCGGCCCGAGGCTGGTTCCTGACGGTCGCCGGAGCCTCGCGCAAGGCCGAGGCCGAGGCTCCGGCGGCCGCACCGGTCGGCCGCTCCGTGCAGGGCTTCGCCGACTACGCACTGCGCCACGGCCTGTCCGTCCGCACCCGGGTCCTGGAATCCGGCGTACGCCCTGCCTCCGTCGAGGAGGCCGAGGAACTCCGCATCGCTCCTGGCGCCGCCCTCTTCGAGATGCGACGTCTGCGCTACCTGGACGACCTGGTCGTCGTCGTCGAGCACAACAGACTGCCCCTGGTGCTGTGCCCTCTCCTGTCCGAGACGGACTTCGGCAGTGCTTCGCTGTACGCCACGCTCCGCGCGTCGAGCCCGGGCCAGTTCCCCCGCGTCGCCGACTACTCGGTCGAGGCCCGCCAACCGAACTCCGAGGAGCGCCAGTTGCTGGAGATCTCCGACGTCACCCCCGTACTGGTGGCCACCCAACTTGCATACAACCAGGACGCCAGACCCCTGGAACTGACGGTCGCGATCTACCGGGGGGACCGCTATCGGTTCCGGGCATCGATCACCGACTGACCTTCGGCTCCCCGTTCCTCAAGAACGCGGGCCTCACCTGCGCCCCTGCGCCAGTACGCGCCTACGTCGAGGACGTCCTCGACGACCCCGACTGCGTTTTCGACGCCGAAGTCGGCCCGGAGCGCGGGCTGTTGACGCCTAACGCATGATGGACGATCAGCACCACGCAACACCGGCAGGGAGCCGAACATGACCACCCAGCACGAGCGCGAACTGACTTCCGGGGTGAAGATACCCCTCGTCGGCTTCGGCACCTTCCTCATCCCCGACGACGAGACCGGCACCGCCACCGAGAACGCCCTCGCGGCCGGTTACCGGCACATCGACACCGCCGAGCTCTACGCCAATGAGCGCGGCGTCGGCGAAGGACTGCGCCGCGGCCTGCATCAGGCAGGCATCGAGCGCGGCGACGTGTTCATCACCACCAAGCTGTGGCCGCAGGCGCAGGGCCGCGACAAGACCGGCGCGGAGACCCTGCGCTCCCTCGACGAGAGTCTGAACCGGCTCGGCGTGGACCAGGTCGACCTCTACCTCATCCACGCCACATTCGGACGCGAACAACGGCTGGAGCAGTGGGCGGCCTTGGCCGAGGCGTACAGGAGCGGTAAGGCACGGGCGATCGGGGTGTCCAACTTCAACGCCTCCCACATCGATGAGCTCATCGAGACCGGTCTTCCTGTGCCGCACGCCAACCAGATCGAGTTGCACCCCTGGTCCCAGAAGCCTGAACTGGTGGCCTACCTGAAGCAGAAAGGCATCGTCCCGATCGCGTACAGCAGTCTGGCACCGCTCTCCACCTGGCGCACCGCGTCCGGCCACATCAACGGCAAGACCCGGCACATGCGCGTCGAGGGCGAGCAGGCCGACTCCCCGTTCAAGAAGCTCGCGGAGGATTACGGGGTGAGCGAGGCGCAGTTCCTCCTCGGCTGGGGCGTGCAGAACGGCTATCCCGTACTGCCCAAGAGCACCAAGCCCGACCGCATCCGCCAGAACCTGGACATCTTCTCGTTCCGCATCGACGACGCCGACATGGAATACATCCGCAGTCTCGACCGCGGCACAGGACTCGCCTGGGGCGAGATCGACCCCATCACACACGGCTGAACATCGCACCCCGTGCTGCGGGGAGGCACCCGGACCGGGTGCCTCCCCGCAGCACGGGTCCAGCTGGCCGACGAGCTTGTCGCATGTACGCAGGGCTGAACATGGCGCGACGGACCTTCGCCGAGCCCGCGGAACCGCCCGTGCTCATGCAGTCGCATCGATGGCCTGGCCGCCCCCTGCTGAGCAGGGGGCGGCCAGGCTTCGGCGGATCCGACGGCCGGTCAGGGCAGACGGTGGTCCTCGTTCAGCACGGTGCCGCGTTCGGGGCGGTACAGGTCGAAGCCCCTTGTGTCGCACTGGAGGCCACCGACGATGCAGTGGTCGACCAGGGCCTTGAGGGTGCGCTCCTCCCACGCGTTGAAGAAGTCGTAGTGGAAGGAGTAGCCGCGACCACTGGCGAGGCGGACCTGGGACATGTCGCCGTTGACCGGCCACGCCATCTTGAACTCGATCATCGGCAGGGCGACCGGGTGGGAGGCCGGGCACATGTTGTCGTTGGTGCCGGGCTTGACCACCGTGTAGGACATGTGGCTCTGGTGGTCGGGGGTGTCGAGGTACTTGCCGTCCCAGCAACTGGGCGCCTGCATGCGCAGGTTGAGCTGCACGTCGGGCCGGCTCGGACAGCTTGCCGGGATGTCGGTGTTGAAGAAGCTGTCACCGCATTCCCAGCCCTCGACGAAGCCCTTGTGGCTGCGGAACTCCTGGGCGCTCTGCATCGGGTTGCCGACGACGAACCGCAGCCCCTTGGGGAAGGGACGGACGCTGCGGTAGTCGGTGACGCCGGCCTTGTAGTAGATGACCTGCGGGCCGACGGGCAGGATCTTCTGGTCACCCTTGTACAGCGAGGGCATCCAGTACGCCGAGGCGTCTGCGGGCGCCTTGCAGGTGGTGTTCCCTCCGTAGAGCGAACCGGTGGTGCTGGCGGCGTTGGTGGAGGTGTTGCCCATGAACGTGTGGTCATGGGACTTGCCGAACTGGCCCGGGTAGACGATCGGGTCGTCCGTCGCGGTGTGGGTGACGGCGCAGCCGGCCTGGAACTCGTGGTGGTAGGCCGGGGGCGGGGTGGCGGTGGACGGTGTCACACCGGTGACCTGGGGTACGGCCGGGATGTAGCCGTCTCCGTCGGCGTCGTCGCTCGAGGCCTGGGTGGACGCGGCCATGACGTGTCCGCTGTGAGCGTTGGCCGCGACGACGGCGGACGAGGTTCCGCTGTCCGTGCCGGCGGCGGATGCGATGGTTCCGATGCCGAGGGCACTGGCGATGAGGGCTGTGCCGAGGAGGAGTGCGGGGAGTCGTTTCGGACTCGATCTCAAGGGGATCTCCTGCCCTTGCGGATGGTTTCGCGTGAACGCGGACACGCCACGCGACTGGTGTCGTGCGGTGGTACCGGGGTGGCGGGGCCGAGCGGCGAGCCCCGCCACCCGTCATGGGGGTCCGGCTCTGCGGACGCCGAACTGTGGAGCGAGTAGCCCCAGCCGGTGCCGCGTGCGGTGAGCTGGAGCTGCACGTACCGCGCGGTGGCGGCTGACACCAGGTGCGTGGAACCGAACGGCCGGGCCGGCACGCGCGCGACAGACGTGTCAGGGGAAGGAGACCACCGTGGACGGCACGGTCGAGGTTCCGGCCGGGATGGTGGACGCCCCGGTGTTGTTGATGACGTGGTTGTAGTGGCCCATTCCGCCGAGGGACACCACCAGGAGGCTGTGGAACTTCACCCCGGGCTTGACGGGCGCCTTGAAGCCGTGGTCCTGCACGATGGCCGGGTCCACGTTGTAGTTGCAGTAGCTGCCGAGGCCCCACGCCTCGTGGGTGTTCACCGAGTCGTCGACGCGGTAGGCGGCGTAGCCCTTGGTGGCTCCGTTCTGGATGGCGGCCTGGCTGGGTGCGTCGTACGCCTTCTCGTTCTGGTAGAAGATCGTCTTGCCCCGCTCGCCGTACCACTCGACGTCGTACTTGTTGAAGTGCTCGACGAACAGGCCGGTGGCGAGCACGTCGTCTCCATTGACCCGGACGCCGTAGTCGGCGCGGTTGGTCTCCCAGCCCACGCCCTCGCCGTGGTCGGCGCGCCACACCCAGGTGTGATCGATGATCGCGTCGTCACTGTTCACGACCACGCTGGTGGTGGCCTTGCCCGCGCCGGCGCCGCCGACGCGGATGTAGACGTCCTGGACGGTGGTGGGGTTGGCGGCGTGGTCCGCTCCGGCGCCCTGCGGCCCGATCTCCAACAGAGTCGGGGAGTTGACCGGTCCGGCGTCGATCAGGAAGCCGGCGAGCTTCACCCCGTCGACGTCGGCCACCTTCATCGCGGTGACTCCGTTGTCCGGGATGATCGTGGCGAGACCGAGACCGAGCACGACGGTGTTCGCGCGGTTCACGTTGATGGTCTGGTCGACGTGGTAGACGCCCGGGGTGAACAACAGGTGCAGGCCTTGGGCCAGCGCCTGGTTGATCGTGGCGGCAGTGGCGCCCGGCTTGACCACGTAGAACTGGCTGAGCGGAATGGACTCGCCCTGCGGGGTGCCGCCGGCCCAGCTCGCGCCGCGGGCGTTGGTCCGTTTGGCGGGGGTGAAGACCTTGTACTCGTTGCCGTCCAGGTAGAGGTACGGCTTCTCGCGCGATATCGGCGTCGTGTCGAGCGTGGTGTAGCGGGGCTCGGGGAACGAGGTTGCCGGAGCGCCTTCGACGCCGGAGAAGGTCTGGTTCCAGACGCTGTTGGACCAGCTGCCGATGGAGCTGTCCCGGGTGTACCACTGCTGCTGGGAGTAGTTGCCTATCTGACCGTCGATCTTCGAGTCTGCGATGTACCCGCCGCTGGCCCAGCCATAGCCGTTCGGCGCCAGATTGAGACCGCCCTTGACGTGCATGCGGCGGAAGGAGGAGGCCTGCGAGACCGCCCACCGGTTCGTGCCGTTGGCCGGGTTGAGGGTCAGACCCTCCGCACCGCGCCAGAAGTTCTGGGTGGCGTTTCCGTTGAACCAGCCCGCGTCGACGGTCACGTCACCGTTGATCGTGGTGTCGCCCGGGCGCAGCCCGAGACCGGCGATCTGGGTGTAGAAGCCGATCTGCGCGTTGAGGTTGTTGTACGTGCCGGGCTTCAAGAGGAAGGCGTGCCGGCCGGAACCGAACTGGGCCGACTCCTGCTCCTGGAACACCTGGTCCAACTTGCCCTGGATGTTCGGGGTCGAAGGATCGATGACGTGCACGTTGGGGCCGAGATCACCGCCACCGGGGAGGGCCGGACCGCCGTCGCCCCCACCGCCGTACACCTGGAACTCCCAGAGCGAGTAGCCGTATCCGGTCGCTCTCGTCACACCCTGCATACGCACGTACCTGGCCGTGCCGGATATCGCGAGGGTCTCGGTGCCGCCCGCGCCGGTCGCGGTCGAGTAGGCCGTCGACCAGTTGGTGCCATCCGTCGACAGTTCGATGCGGTAAGCCTTGGCGTACGCCCCCTCCCAGCGAAGCACCACCTGGCTGAGCGAGGCGGAGCTGCCCAGGTCCACCTGCAGCCACTGCCCGTCGGACGCCGCGCTCGACCAGCGGGTTCCGAGATTCCCGTCGACCGCGTCGGCCGCCGGGGTCCCGTAGTGCTCCTGACTCGAAGCCGTGACGGTCTTGCCCTGCGAAAGCAACACAGGGGCCGCCTGCGCGGTGGCCGCAGGAACCACCACCAGGAGCGTGGCGGCCAGCGCGCCGACGACGGCGCCCGCGAGACCGCGCTTCACACGGCCGCGGACCGGCGGCGAGGTCGCCAGAGACATACCGAACAGAGACATATGGAGGATCTCCTCGAAGCGAGAGAGCGCATGGGAGAGCGCTCTCCGGAACCATGCCCGCCCCTCCGAGGCGCGGTCAATAGTCGTGACACGGCTTTTCTTTTGCCTTGAGTTAAGGGGCGCCGGCATCCCTCTCACCTGACAGGGGGCCGGAGGATCACAGAGGCGCTCGTCACTCCAGGCCGGAGGATCACAGAGGTGCCCGTCACTCCAAGCCGCAGCGCCCATTCAGATCATCGAGCAGTTCCAGGCTCCCTGATCTCGCCTGCCCTGACGCACGACCAACCGGCGAGCCACCCCTCGGCCGAAGGGCTGCCCGCCGGCGAGGCGGCACAGGTAACGTCCCTGCGGCCGGATGCGCAGCACTGGCGAACCTGGGCTCGCGGCGCCACTGAGCCCCTCCCCCGCCGGCACGCGTTCCGGGGATGGCGTGATTCCGAGGCCATGAATGGCCCGGCAGCAGAGGCACGGCAGACAGGCCCGGCGTGACTACGACGTCCGGGACTCCGAGGCAGCCCGGAACGCCACCCAGCCCGCCTGATGACTGGGACGACGGACGCGGACGTTGCGCGCCTTCCGGCCACGCCGCTCCAGCCGGTCGCGACCGATGAAGCCGCCCAGGTTCTCGCCGGCAACGCCGCGGAATGGCACTGGGCGGCGCGCTCAACGTCGCAGGCCCCTATGTCTTCCCGCTGGACGAGAGCGACACAGGGACTGCCGTGCTCCCTGCCCGGCCCGACAGGACGCACCCCGTCCGCCGACGACCGGCGGGGTGCGCGACCGCCCCGGCAGACCCGCCGCTTCGAATTGACACCGGGTATCCGGATATTTAATGTCCAGGTATGCGGATGAGCCAGGGTGTCGAGTGGGCCGTGCACAGCTTGCTGAATCTGGCCTGGCTGGGTGACGGCGAGCCGGTGCCGGTGGCCACGCTCGCGACCGGGCATGATCTGCCGCGCGCCTATCTCAACAAGCAGTTGCAGTTGCTGGTCAAGGCGGGGCTCCTGAAGTCCGTGCCGGGTGCTCGCGGCGGTTTTCTGCTCGCGCGCCCCGAGGAGTCGATCACCCTGCTGGACGTGTTCGACGCCATGGAGGGTGACGCCCCTCTCTTCCGCTGCGCGGAGATCCGGCAGTGCGGCAGCGTAGGCGCCCGCACCGGCGGGGACTTCTCAACCGCCTGCGCGGTGAACTCAGCTATGGGACGCGCCGAGAGGGCCTGGCGCCAGGCGCTGGCTGAGCAGACTCTCGCCGAAGTGCGGGCGTCCGCGGACGCGCACGCCCCAAGCATGGGGCGGACCGTCCGCCGGGCTTTCGGGTTCGACTGAAACGATCATTTCGGAGTACGGCTCCTGCCGTACTCCATTTCTGGAAGGTGAATCTGGATGAAAAATATCCTGGTTATTGGTGGGGGTTTCGCCGGTGTGTGGAGTGCGCTGGGAGCCGTCCGTACCGCTCGCGAGCAAGGCGTCGACGCATCCGAGCTGCGCGTGACCCTGGTCGCCCCCACGGACGACCTGGTGATCCGGCCCCGGCTGTACGAGGCGGACCCGCAGGCCATGCGGGTCCCGCTCGACCGTGTGCTGGGGCCGGTGGGCATTCACCGGATCGCGGCCACGGTCACCGGTATCGACGCCGATGCCCGCCAGGTCACCGCCATCGGCCGAGACACCCGGACGCTCGATCTCGCGTACGACCGCCTGGTGCTGGCCACCGGCAGTCAAGTCGTTCGCCCCCAACTGCCGGGTTCGGAGTGGCTTTTCGATATAGACACCCTGCCGGCGGCAGCCCGGCTCGACCACCATCTTCAGCGCTTGGGTGAGCGTGCCGCCTTCGAGGGCCAGTTCACCGCCGTGGTCGTGGGCGCCGGTTTCACCGGCCTGGAGATCGCCACCGAGTTGGCGGGACGGCTGAGGGAGCTGGCCCCCGCCGGTCGCCGTGACGAGGTCCGGGTGGCCATGGTCGAGCGCGCCGAGGTCGTCGGTCCGGAACTCGGCGAGGGCCCGCGCCCGCACATCACCCAGGTCCTCGACGACCTCGGCGTCGAGCAACTCCTGCGGACCACGGTGGACGCCGTCACCGAAGACTCGGTCGCCCTGTCGAGCGGCGAGACCCTGCCTTCTGCGACGGTCATCTGGACCGCCGGCACGACCGCCAGCCCCCTCACCGGTCTTCTCCCGGGCGAACGCGACCGCCTCGGGCGGCTGGTGGTCGACGAGTACCTGCGCGTCAAGGGCTCCCCCGGGATCTGGGCGGCCGGCGACACCGCGGCCGCCGAGGCCGAGGCTGGACACAGGGTCACGCAGAGCTGCCAGCACGCCGTTCCTCTGGGCAAGTTCGCGGGCCGCAACGTGGCCGGCGATCTCCTGGGCCTGGACCTCGTCCCCTTCGATCCCGACCCGTATGTCACCTGTCTCGACCTCGGCCCGGCGGGCGCGGTGGTCACAGCGGGCTGGGACCGAGCCGTCCAGATGACGGGAGAGGATGCCAAGAAGATGAAGCAGCAGATCAACAGTGAGTGGATCTACCCCCCGGTGGACGACGCAGCCCTCATCCTCCACCGCGCGGACCACCGCACCACCTGGCCCACGTCGGACGTCTCCGCTTGACAGGCCCTCGCATTCGGCCAGTCCTCGGTAGCAGATGAGGGTGCAGGCGGCGATATTGGTCGCACCGAGCAGCGGGCCCAACTGATCGTTTGAGAATGAGTTGAGCCGCGGGTTCTGCGTTCGTCGATCTTGGTCGGCAAGGTGACCGAGATGCGTGCCGATCTTGTGCCTGACGACCCGTGGGAGTGGGTGGCTCCGCTGCTGCCACCTGTTCCCGAACTGCGCCACCGTCATCCGGGGCGGTTGCTCCTGCTCCTGCTCCTGCTGGACGCGGTCCGACCGATCTGGAGCTGTTGGGACGCCCCCGCTATAACTTTTGCCGGCTAAACCTGACTTCCGGCAGGAACACGCCCGCGATTCCGTCCAATTCGAGGACCACCGTTGGAAGGCCGTCACCCACTGGCTCCACAGGGGGGCGTTGAAATGCTCTGGCCCCGGATCTTGTCATACGGATAGTGTGATCGCCGGGGAATACACCAACTCCGTTCTCGGTCAACGGTGTTGATCGCCGGAATCAGGGGGAGAGCTCATGGCTGGCTGGTGGCGAAGGAAGTCCGCTCCAGAGACGGACGTTCCTGTCACGGGCGCGCCGAAATTCTTGACGGGGTCGGCACGCGGGACGCTGCCCGCGCACATCGACGGACCCGGCGGGCGGCGGGCGGTGACGCTCGCCGTGCACGACGACGGGGTGGCACTGACCGACGGCGAAGAGGGCCGCACCTACAGGTGGTCGGAGGTCGCCCATGTGTGGCACGCCAACGACATGGACGGCGAAGCGGCCGACGGTTTGATGATCACGGAGTGGCTGCACGAACTGCTGCTGGAGTTCACCGACGGCACAGTCGTGAACTCACTGCTGGCCGACCCGCCCGTCGCCACGCCCGAGTCCGCCTTCCGTACCGGCCGGTTGTCGTCCTCTCCGCCTTCTGTCATCGCGCCGTTGATGCAACGCGTCATCGCACCGGTGACCGAACTGCTTCTCGCCAGAGCGAAGGCGACACTCGCGGCCGGCGGCCAGGTGGAGTTCGGCCCACTGACCGCCACGGCGGAAGGGCTGCATCATGACGGCAAGGAGGTCCCCTGGAACACCATCACCTCATGCCGCTACGGCTTCGTCATCTTTCACGAGGACGAGGACGAGCTGGGCGCGATGCTCCGCATGGAATACGAGGTCGACAGCGGCGCGCACGGAATTCCGTTCGCATGGCTGCGGATTCCCGCGCTCGACGTCCCGGAAGTGGATGTCCTCGTGCGGCTCGCTGACGAGAGACGCATCCAGGATTCAAGCCGCGCCCGTGACGCCCAGTCTTCTCGGCACGATCGAAGGTGAGCCGGGACGGACCGTCCCGCCCGTACACGCGCGGCTCCGGTCTTCGCCGAACCCCGACCCATCACCGGTGCCAGGTGCACAATCTGAGGCAGGGTCGGCATCCGCCAGCCTTACTCAGGGAGCCCGAGATGACCGCAACGACGGAGGGCACGCCGGACTGCCCACCGCAGCCCGCGGCCAGGGCGTCGTACAGCCCGCCGAGCCCTCGTCGGTTACCAGTCCGATTGGTCAAGTACGACGAACCGTTCGGACCTCGAGCTCAATGATCAAGCTATCGGACTGTATCGAAGGTCAGCCCCCGAACCCGGTCACACGGCTTTCGCGTCCTCACCAGCAAGGAACGGACGCAGCAGCGCGAGGAGGGCGCGCGGCCGGTGCAGCGGGATGATGTGGCCGCAGTCTTCGATGACGTGTCCGGTGAGATCGTCGGTGATCGGCCGGAGCTGGCGTTCCAGTGCCGTACCGACGGGCCGGGCGCCCAACGTCATCGTCGGCACCGTCAGGCGGGCAGTGGCGACCGCCTGCTCGATCTGTGCCGCGCTCTCGGGGAGCGCCCGGTAGTACGAGAATGCGCGGCTCAACGCCTGGCGGCCGGTGTATGCGTGGACGAAGGCGTCCCGGAGGGCGGGGCGCACCCCGTCGCCGAGCGTGCCAGTGCTCAGAAACCAGTCGACGTAGGCGGCCTCGTGTCCCTCCAGTACGGTCTCGGCAAGGCCGGGAGCGGCGGAATGGAAGCCGAACCACCACGGCGGCCCGCCGGCAAGGAAGTCCTCGGCGCCGGGCAGCCGGCCCAGAACGGACTCCATGACGACCAGGCGCCGGACGAGACCGGGGCGGCGCATGGCGAGGAGGAAGGCCGGTGCGGTACCCGCGTCGATGCCCACCACCGCAGCCGAGGACACGCCGAGCGTCGTGAGAAGCGCCGCGGCGTCCTCCGCCAGGGTGCCCGCGTCGTACCCGGAGGCGGTCCCGCTGCTCGCGCCGAAACCGCGCAGGTCCGGCGCGATGACGCGGTAGCGGCCGGACAGGCCGGCCATGACGTCCGTCCACAGCTCCCAGGTATGCGGGAAACCGTGCAGCAGCAGGACGGCCGGGCCGGATCCGGCGAGGGCGACGTTCAGTTCGACACCGTTGACGGGGACGCGCCGCAGCTCGGGCATGGAAGGGCTCCAGATGTGGTGAGGAATAGTGACCACGTCACGCTAAGGAACTAACCTGGTTCCTCCAAGACGGCACTTTCCCTTCAGGTGGTGAGCCCGGAGTGACCACATCGAGGCCCGGCGAACCCGGTCGGCGGCCCGGTGAGCGGGGTGATTTGCTGAATCCGCTCTGCCCGACCCGCCAGTTGCTCGACCGTATCGGCACCAAGTGGACGTCGATGGTGGTCAAGGTGCTGGCCGAGGAGGGGCCGGACGAGCTCCGTTTCGCGGAACTGCGGCGCCGTATCTCCGGCATCTCACAGAAGATGCTGTCCGTCACCCTGCAGAGCCTCGTCCGCGACGGCCTGGTCGCGCGCCGAGTGGAACCCACCGTGCCACCCGCCGTCCACTACCGGCTCACCGAGCTCGGCGTGTCCCTCGAAGGGCCGCTCTCCGCCCTGCGGGTCTGGGCCGAGACACACATGCCGGAGATCGACCGCAGCAACCAGTTCGCCGACGAGTCAGCCCCCGGCTAGGGCGTGGATCGAACATGCTTAGTACAGCGACTCGTTGATGGAGGCGACAAGAACGGCCAGAGATCACCTACTGCCAGTTCGCGTTCGAAACACGGCCGAAGTAGTTCTCGTCGCTGATGAGAGTCTGTCGGGGAGGTGTCGTCCGGTCAAAAAGAGATCTTGGACGCCCTCGTTCTCGTCGCCGCAGGCCCCCTTGGACCAAGCCACCAGGAGAAACCGGTGTCCTACCCGCAGCTGCTCACCCCCGAGAAGAAGCTCGCCGACGCGAAGAAGCTGTTGAGCATCCCGCATATCGTCGCGATCTGCGGTTCCACCCGCTTCATGACCGCGATGGCCGAGGCCGAGCTGTGGGAGACCAAAGCCGGAAACATTGTCGTCAAACCGGGCTGTGACTTGAAGTCGCCGCACGAACTCTGGTCCGATCCTGCCGAAGCCAAGGCGCTGAAGGTCCGACTCGACGAACTGCACCGGGCGAAGATCCGGCTCGCTGATGAGGTGCTCGTAGTCGGCGACTACATCGGAGACAGCACGCGAGCCGAAATCGCCTACGCCCGATCGCTTGGCAAGCCCGTGCGGTTCACTCACGCCGAAGTCGACCCTGACGCTTGACCCCCGCTGCCGCCTCGGCAACCAGGGTGGCCGGCCGCCGACGCCTCGGCGGCCGGCCACCCATTCTTCGACAGAAACCTACCGCGACCGGAACGTGGTCGAGCGATGCTCCGCCCGCTTCAGGCAGTTCCGCGCGGTCGCCACACGCTTCGACAGAGTGGCGACCGCTACCGCGCCGGATTCGCCCTGGCGTCCCTCATCCGCGGGTCGGACCTTGCTTGTGCACAGGGGTCCTGACTCCTGCAGGGTCGGCCACAGCTCGAATGGCGAAGGGAGGTCGTCCGGGCACGCCGCCTACCGCACGGCGACGTAGTCTCCGGTCGACGACTTTGCCCCGGAGGTGGAGTTTCCGTAGTACGTCCACCGCCACGTCCCCGGCCCGGTGGCCTTCACCGTGGTCCTGAGCGCCCCCGTGCTGCTCGACGTCGACTTCTTGACCGTCGTGTACGCGGAGGCGCCCCCCGCCTTGAACTGCAGGCTCACTGTGCGACCCGCGTACCCCTGGTACGTGTGCGTGTCCCAGTTCGCCCGTGTGACCCGCCCGGTCACAGTGATCGTCTTCCCTGCTGCGACCGGCTCCGGCGAGGCGTTGGCGGTGAGGCGTGTAGCACGCTTGAACTGCAAGGGAAGACCCTTGTCGTCGGTGTCGTGTGCGTCACCGGCGAGAAAGACCCGAGCAGCGGTGTTCCACGTACCGGCGTCCTCGTTCCCGAAGTCAAGGTTCCGCGGGTCGATGTACAGCCATTCTTCGAAGTCGCAGATTCCCTTCGCCTTGTCCACGACTTTGCAGTCGCTGGTGATGACGGAGCTGTGAATCGTGTCTCCCGAGTCGGGCTTCCCCCGGTAGGGGAACACCGTCGGCCCGGAGTCATATCTGAGCTTGGTCGTCATCCGGAAGGCTGCAGGAACTTCGACCTCCTCCTGGACCCCGACCACGATCGGCTTCCCGCCGTTCACCACGACCCGAGAGAAGGAGACCCCGCCCTCCGCCGCCCCGGCCGGCACCGCCGCCACTCCTGTGAACACGACCGCCGCTCCACCGGCCACCACGGCGCGCCACATCATCTTCCCCATATTCGCCCTCTCCGTCGAGCCCGCTCTTTCCATGCAGCCCGGACCGGGCGGCGCACCGCCTCAAAGGCATCCTCAGCTGCTGACTGTGGGACAGGGGAGAGTCGTACACGGTTGTACGCGGTACGGAACCGATTTGATCACCACGACGCCGCCCTGGGTCGAGTGGCCAACTGTCGGGCTCACAAACCAACTGTCCCGCTCAGTCACGTCCCGGTCGCACGGGTTGTGATTGAGCGCGCCGGTTGGCCGGTTGAGCCGGATCCGCCGCGGCCGGTACTTGGATCGTCTCACCGTGATGATCTTTCGGTGTCCGCCGATAGCGCGGGCGGCTCTCCGGCGAACGTCTCGAGCGTTCCCCGTAGCCTGCGTGATGCCCGCACTGATGCCCGCACTTCCGTGCGTAGACCTGTGTTGACGCTCGTTCGCCAGGTAGCACGAACGGGTGGCACCTGCCACTCGATGCAGGCAACCGCAACATTGAGGGCTCCGCAGGAATAGGGTCCGTTGACTGACCGGTCTCTGTGCTGTTGGCGAAGCTGCCGTGCTGCACGGTGCTGGTGCCCATCTCATTCGCAGAGACCCTTGTGAGGCGCTATGTCCAGTGCGACGTCAGACAGGCCTGTTCCCCCGTATGTCGACGCGACGAAGCCCAGCATCGCCAATGTGTACGACGCCTTCCTCAGTGGTTCTGACAACTACGAGGTGGACCGCGGAGTTGTCCGTTCCGTACTGAAGACCGCTCCCGAGGCTGCGGATCTGGCAGTCGAGAACCGTCGCTTCCTGATCCGCGCCTGCCGGTACCTGGCAGAGCATGCGGGGGTCACTCAGTTCCTGGACTGCGGATCCGGCCTTCCGACCGCGGAGAACACCCACACCGTGGTCCAACGCATCAACCCGGACTCGCGGGTCGTCTACGTGGACAACGACCCGCTGGTGCTGGCCCACAGCCGAGCGTTGCTGGAGCAGGCCGAGAGTGCTGTCATCGTCTCCGAGGACATCTTCGAACCCGAGACATTGCTGCGGAACGAAGTCGTGCGGTCTCGGCTGGACTGGGACGCGCCGATCGCACTGCTGCACATGGGCACCCTGCACCACTACAACGGCGAGCACGTCCGCACTCGGCAGGACATCATGCGCTCCTACATCGACGCTCTGCCCTCGGGATCGTATGTGGCGATCAGCCACTTCCTGGACCCGGAGGACGAGTACAGCACGACGGCCCGAAAGATGGAGGACGTGTTCCTGCGCAGCATGATGGGCAGCGGCACCTTCTCCACCACGGCTGAACTCAACGATTTGTTCAACGGCTTGGAGCTGATCGCGCCAGGCCTGGTTCGGTGCGTCGACTGGCGGCCGGAAGACCCGCAGCTCAAGCCGCTCAGCGTAGCCCAGCGCTGCATCGCTGGTGGCGTCGCCCGCAAGCCGTAGGTGGTGCACCATGGGGCGCGGAGTCAGCCAGCTCGCCCCCAAGCACGGGAGATCCTCGGTGCCCGCGCGGCCGGGGCACCGATGAATGCAATGTGTGACCCGCGCAGAACCCGTCGCCGGGACATCGATCTCCTCCTCACCAGGGGCACCGCTGACGACGGCCTGGCCTGCCTCTTCGGGGTCCGAGACCACTTCGGCTCCCGTCCCCCTGGCGGAGGACCGCTGCTTCCCGGATGACGCCTGGGATGGGCTGCGAGGTGAGTTCAGGCCGCGACGAGCTCCTGCTCGCGGTCTGGCGTCTTGACCTTGGGCTTCTTGTTCGGCAGCGAGAGCCGGAAGACCTTGTGCCACGCGGAGAACACCTGCTTGGGCAGCGGCCCGGTGACGTACTCCAGCTCGTACTTCTCGAACAGCGCGCGGACCTTCACCGCGACCTCGGCGTACCGGTTGCTCGGCAGGTCCGGGAACAGGTGGTGCTCGATCTGGTACGACAGGTTGCCGGTCATGAAGTGCATGGCCCTGCTGCCGCTGATGTTCGCCGAGCCCATCATCTGGCGCAGGTACCACTGACCGCGCGTCTCGCCCTTGATCGACCGGCGCTCGAAGACCTGTACGCCCTCGGGGAAGTGCCCGCACATGATCACCGAGTGGGTCCAGATGTTGCGAACCAGGTTCGCGGTGAACGTGGCAGCGAGCGTGGTGAGGAACGACGGGCCCGACAGCAGCGGGTGAATCACGTAGTCCTTGAGTACCTGCTTGCGGATCTTGCGGCCCACGGCCCTGGCCCGCGCCCGGAACTCCGGGTTCTTACGGCGGCGCTTGTTCAGGTTCTTGCCGAGCTCCAGGTCGTACGCTGCGATGCCGTACTCGAAGAAGCAGGCGTTGATGAAGTTCCACAGCGGCTGGCCGAGGTGGAACGGGTGCCACCTCTGGTCCTCGTCGACACGCATGATGCCGTAGCCGAGGTCGTTGTCCTTGCCGATCACGTTGGTGTACGTGTGGTGCAGTTCGTTGTGCGAGTGCTTCCACTGCTCGGACGGCGAGACGTGATCCCACTCCCAGGTGGTGGAGTGAATCTTCGGGTCCCGCATCCAGTCCCACTGGCCGTGCAGGATGTTGTGGCCGATCTCCATGTTGTCCATGATCTTCGCGACAGAGAGACCGGCGGTGCCGATCAGCCACGCGGGCGGGAAGATCGAGAACAGCAGCACGCCCCTGCTGACCAGCTCGAGCTTGCGCTGCACCGAGATGATCTTACGGATGTAGGCGGCGTCCTTCTCGCCGCGGACGGCGATCACCTCGTCGCGGATCGCGTCCAGCTCGCGGCCGAGCTCCTCGATCTGCTCCGCAGTCAGGTGGGCGGTGGGGTCGATGGCGGTCAAGGTGCTCCTACCGTTCGATGTCGCAAGGGCCCGCCGCGGCGGACACGCAGGTCTGGATGAGGACGCCCGGCTCGGCCTCGGTGATCTCGCCGGTGCGCAGATCGCGGACGGCGCCCGCCTTGAGCGGCGTGACGCAGCCGAAGCAGATGCCCATACGGCACCCGGAGGGCATGAGCACACCGGCCCCTTCGCCGATGTCCAGCAACGGCGTGGCGCCGTCCGCGTCGACAGTCCTGCCGGTGGTGCTGAACGTGACCTCGCCGCCGCCGTCGCCGGCAACGACGATGCTGGGGCGGAAGCGTTCGGTGTGCAGGCGCTCTTGGACGCCGTGCTCGGTCCAGTGCTCTTCGGCGGCGTCGAGCAGGCCCGCGGGTCCGCAGGCCCAGGTCTCGCGCTCGGCCCAGTCGGGCACGAGTTCGTCGAGACGGCCGATGTCGAGCACGCCGTCGGTGTCGGTGTGCAGCTCGGTGAGCCGCAGCTTCCTGTCCGCGACCAGGGCGTGCAGATCGTTGCGGAAGATCACGTCCTGCGGCTGCGGCGCGGAGTGAACCATGACGACGTCGTCGAACTCGGTGTCGCGCAGCATGCCCATCACGGGCGTGATGCCGCTGCCGGCCGTCAGGTAGAGCACCTTGGCGGGTTTGGCCTCCGGCAGCACGAAGTCACCGGTCGCCTGGTCGAGCCGGATCAGCGTGCCCGGCTTCGCCCTGCGGACCAGGTGGTTGCTGACCTTGCCGTCCGGGATCGCCTTCACGGTGATCGTGAGGCGGCCGTCCTGGCGGTTTGTCGGCGAGGTGACCGAGTAGGCACGCCACAGGCGCACCCCGTCGACGTCGACCCCGATCCGCACGTACTGACCGGCTGTGTGGCCGCGCCAGCCCCGTCCCGGCCTGATCACGACAGTCGCGGCGTCACTCGTCTCGGGGCGCACGGCCTCGATGCGCCCACGCAGGTCGGCGCCCGCACGCAGCGGGCTGACCAGGTCGAGGTAGTCGGACGGCAGCAGCGGCGTCGTGACCATCTCCAGCAGTTTCCACGCCCTGCTGCGGAGGGCTGCACTCGTCATGGCTCCAGCTTGCTGTGCCTCAGGGCGTAAAGTCCTGACCGCAGAACGTAAATCTGGTCAGCTGAATTGTTCGCAGGGAACAAAACATGAGCCATGCAACCCGGAGGGCCAGCGAACTGGCCCTCGATGAGACGACGGTCACAGCACTTCGGACCGCGCTGAAGACCACCGCCGACGAGGTCGTCCAGGCGATCATCGACGAGGTCCCTCCCTACGCCAACGCCCTTTCGGGCCGCATGGGCGGCACCATCCGCCGAGCCGTCCGCACCGCTCTGGGGCACTACCTGGACCTCGCGAGCGGGAACGCCACAGGCGGCGACGCCGGTGACGCAGCCTATGAGCTGGGCCGCGGCGAGGTGCGCGACGGCCGCTCGATGGACGCCCTGCTCAGCGCCTACCGTGTCGGCGCACGCGTGGCATGGCGATGCCTGGCAGCGGGTGCCGTACCCGCAGGTCTACCCGCCGCCGAGGTCGCCAAGTTCGCTGAGCTGACCTTCGCCTACATCGACGAGCTCTCCGCTGCCAGCGCCGCCGGCCACGCCGACGAGCTGGCAGCCCGGGGCAGGGCCCACGAACGCCACCTGGAACACCTGGCCCGCGACCTTCTCGCCGGCGCGAGCCAGGACGTGCTGCTGGCCTCTGTGCAACGGGCCAGGTGGCAGCCTCCGGTTTCACTGACCGCGGTCCTGCTGCCCGCCGCGCAGGCCCGGCCGACCTACCGCGCGCTCGACCCGAGCACCCTCGTCCTCGACGATCTGCCGGACGCCACCGGTGTACTGCTCGTCCCCGATGCCGACCGGTCGCACCTCTTGCGGCGACTGTCCGGCCGCGCCGCCGTGGTCGGCCCGGCCCGGCCATGGACTCGTGCGTCCGCCTCGTACGCACGGGCCATACGCGCCCGCTCCCTCTCCTCTGATATTCGCGACACCGAGGACTACCTGCCCGAGCTGGTGCTGAGCGCCGACGTGGACGCGTTCGCAGACCTGCGTGCCCGAGCCCTCGCACCGTTGCAGACCTTGCCTGCCGCGACCGCACGGCGGCTGGAGGAGACGTTGCGGGCGTGGCTGCTGCACCAGGGCAGGCGGGACGAGGTGGCGGCGGCCTTGTTCGTCCATCCTCAGACAGTCCGGTACCGGATGTCGCAGCTGCGGGAGCTGTTCCCGGATCTCGCATCTCCACAGCGGGCCCTTGAACTCACGCTGGCGGTCGGCCCCAGGGTCAGCTGAGGCGCACATCGACCGCCCACGACCGCGTCCGCGAGCGGTCCAGAAATCGTGCCTCGTTCTCGGCGCCGTCAGGCGGCGCACGCGGCCCCGGGAAGAGCGGCATCTGCAGCTGGAGACCGGAGGTCGATGCGAAGACCGGAGAAGCTTTCGGGAAGCCCGTCGGGGGCGCTGTCTCCGAGAAGCTCGGTGGCGGATACGGCTCGGCTGAAATGCGGTGCCCGGTGGCGTGCTCATCGAGCATCCGGTCGGCGATCTGGTCCGCCATGTCCTGAAAAACGGCTTTCCTAGCGTCTTGCGGGTTCCGTCCAGGCAAGAGCAGGCCTACGGACACGTGGGGGCTGCAGCGGGACGGCCGGGGCGCAGGGGCGGGGGCCAGGCGGACCGGGCCGGCACGGCACGGCACGGAACCCGAGGGATGATGGGGGGATGGAATGACGAGACGTGAGGTAAGGAGATTTTGTGGCTAAGCGGGTTCACCGACCCCGTGAGGACGCGGAGTTCGATTTCATCCTCGGGATGAGCGTAGTTCCGGTCCTCGCGTACTTCACCGGGACATGGCCCAAGGCAATCGAGCCCTGCCGGGTGATGGACCTGGTCGTAGGTGACATCGCCGACGACTGCGCCGGCCGCCTGACGGTCGTACGCGCCGACATCACGCGTTGCCCGGCCGCAACCGAGCGATACGCGATCACCGGAGCCCCGTCCTACATCCTGCTGAAGGAGCGAGAGGTGGTGGCGCACGGCACGGGGCCTATGACCATCACCGAGGTACGCAGGTTCCTGGACGGCCACCTCTGAGCGCGCCCTGCGGCACATGCCCGCGACGCCCGTCACATCTCGACTACGGGAGCTGCGCCGCCTGTGGCCCTTGGGGCTGGGACACTGCACAGCTCACATAACGCAGTTGATCGCGGTCGCGTCCGGCAGCCGCCGAACTGCGGCCGCGACCCGGGGAAGGTCGGCCATGTCGGATTCCCCGGCTGAGCGCAGCACCACGGTGTCGGCCTCGACGGAGAACGCCCCCTGGCAGTCCAACACCGCCCCATGCAGGCGGCTTGGCCGGGGCAGAAGCACCGAGCTCGCGATGGGCAGCGGACAGGACAGAACCCTGGCGACAACTCTGGGTCGATGAGCATGCCTACACCGGCATCGCTCCGGGAAGTGGGATGGTTTCGCGTTGGGCGCCCACCGAGGAGACACCGTGCCATTCGAGGAGATCAACACCAAAGCCTGGAACGTCTACGGCCGGCGACAACTGGACCGCGCCTACACGCCACCCGTTCCCACCGAGATGTCCTGGACACCCTGGGACGGAGTCGGACCAGGGGCCGAAGTCCTCGGTGACATCACCGGCCGCCGCGTACTGGACATCGGCTCCGGGGCCGGCCACCACGCCGTCCATCTCGCGAGAGAGCACGGGGCTCGCCTCACTGGCATCGAGCTGTCGGCGACCCAGCACGAACGCGCTGTCACCGCTCACGCAGACGTCTCCGGGGTGGAGTTCAAACTCGCGGACGTGGTCGCGTTCCTCGCCGACGCCGAGCCGTTCGACGCTGCTTACGCCATCGGCACCCTGGCTTTCATCGGCCCGGACCGCGCGCTGCCGGCGCTGCGCGACGGGCTGCGTCCAGGCGCGCCTCTGATCCTCTCGCTCCTGCACACCGACCTCGACGGCCGCGGCCCGTCCACTCAGCCGGTGCCGCGCGAGCAGACGATCCTCCTTCGCGACGATCCTCCGCTGTCGACCTGGATGTGGGTCCTGGCACCACAGTTGTGGACGGACCTGCTCACCGAGTACGGCTTCCGTGTCGAGGGCATCGATCTGCTGCACCACCCGGACGACACTGCCCTGGTCATCCAGCAACTCATCCGCGCCCGTCGCTTGCCCCATCAACCGGCGTCCGCCCTCGGCACGTGATCGCCACGTCCAGCGGCTCCCGCGCCGTGAGACCGTGCCCGGCACCTGTCGCACCGCCCCATGGCTCCGCTCCCCCACACGCCTGCTTCACGTGGAAGGCCCAGTAGCACCCAGCAGGGTAGGGGCAGCGTGGGTCCGGGCTGAGCACGCTGACGCGGAGTCGACGCTCCCGTGACTGCCGAGCCCAGTTGCGCAGAAGGTTGCTCACCCCCGCCTTCGAGGCACTGTTGGACCTCCCGTCCGGAGGAGTTGCCAGGCGGAACTACCTATCGGCACAGCCGGAAATCGGACACCGCGCAGGCTGCCCGAGTTCCCTTTAACCGGTTCAAAAAACCCTTGATTTCGTGGACATACGCCTGCCGGTGGGGGGCACCAGGCTGACAGCGGTTGATGAGGGAAAGGGAAACTCGCCGGGACGACATTGCGACTGGTCTCGGCGCCCGTCTTGAGCCGCCTTAAATACGTCATTCCTTTTTCATGTGAACGAAGGAGCTTTTCATGAGCGAGAACCTGTGGGGCTACCAGCCGAGCGTCGGTCACACCGCCGGAACCGACCTCATCGGCTACAAGGTCGAGGCGACGGACGGCAGCATCGGCAAGGTCGACAAGCACTCCGACGACGTCACCTCCTCGTATCTGGTGGTCGACACCGGCGTATGGATCTTCGGCAAGCACGTTCTCCTTCCGGCGGGGACGGTGAGCCGGATCGACACCGACGACAGGAAGGTCTACGTCGACCGCACGAAGGACCAGATCAAGGACTCCCCGGAGTTCGACAAGGACAAGCACATCGGCGACACGGACTTCCATCACACGACCGGCGAGTACTACGGCCGCCACCGCCGCGTCTGACGCGGCTCCGTATGGACCGCGGGCGGGGCGGGACGCACTATGCGTCCCGCCCCGCCCGCGTTTTACAGGTCAAGAGCAGAATTCCGCCCAGTGCGGCAAGGCCCGCCAATCCGTCCAGGGCCGACGTGCACGATTGGCACACCGAGGCCCAGCAGGAGGCGTGGAGGGCCTGGCGGGCAGGGTGTTCCTGTCCGGTCCTTCCGTCCTTGGGCCGGCCGAAGTCGATCCCTTTCTGGGCGCAGTCGACTGGAGCCGCGGGCCGGGTACTACCCTGACCGGCTGCCACGCCCTCGGCTGATGCGTCGCGGAGCCGCCGTCACCTCGACCGTTCTGGTGCCTGAGAGAACTCGCGCGTGCTCGAATCGAGGTTTCCCGAGTCCGGGGATACGGTGAATACGGATCATGTCAGCCCAATTCAACCTCTCCCGTGACTAGTCTTCCGCATACCGGAAGTCTTCCGTTGCACGCGACCCCAGGAGGAACGATGGCCTACCCCGAGCGCGACGCGAACGAAGGACCCGCGGACGGCGGAGCGGCGGGCACGCCCGGGGTCAACGACGGCGGAGCCGACGGCGGCGCAGACGGCGGAGCCGAAGGACCCGCGGACGGTGGAGCGGACGGCACCCCCGGCACCCACGACGGCGGAGCCGACGGCGGCGCAGACGGCGGAGCCGACGGCGGCGCAGACGGCGGCGCCGACGGCGGCGCAGACGGCGGCGCCGAAGGACCCGCGGACGGCGGAGCAGCGGGAACGCCCGGCGTCCACGACGGCGGCGCCGATGGCGGCGCCGACAAGGCCGGCAGCGGCTCTTGAGCGTGGTCCGGACCCGGATCCAGGACGCCGGCGCCCAGCCGGGCGTCGGCGTCCTGGAATCTCGTCTGACCGGACTGAGCCGGGAGGAGTTCGCCCGTGATGTCTGGGCGCAGACCGCCGCCCTCACTCGGGGTGCGGATGACTTCTCCGACGTGTTCTCTCCGTCCGCCGTGGACGAATTGATCTCCCGCCGGGGACTGCGTACGCCCTTCCTGCGGGTGGCCAAGGACGGCACCACACTTCCCGCGTCGTCGTTCACCGCGCCCGCGGGAGTCGGCGCCACCATCGCCGACCAGGTCGATGACACCGCTCTGTGGCGCGCCTTCGCCGACGGAGCCACACTCGTGCTGCAGGCACTTCACCGCACCTGGGAGCCAGTCGCGGACCTCGTATCCGATCTGAGCACGGAGCTGGGCCACCCCGTACAGGCCAACGCCTATGTGACCCCTCCGCAGAACCGCGGATTCGACGCGCACTACGACGTGCACGACGTCTTCGTCCTCCAGATCGAGGGGACGAAGCGTTGGATCGTCCATGAGCCCGTGCTGCCGGACCCGTTGCGCGATCAACCATGGACCGATCACCGATCGGCCGTCGCAGACAGGGCCACACACGACAGGCCCCACCTGGACACCGTGCTCCACCCCGGAGATGTCCTCTACCTTCCGCGCGGCTGGCTGCACGCCGCGCGGGCGCAGGGACAGGTCTCGATCCATCTGACCCTGGGCGTCCACACCACGACCCGCTACGCCCTGGCCGAGGAGCTGACCCGGGCTGCCCTGGCGGCGCTGCGTGAGGATGCTCCGATGCGGCGCTCCCTGCCCCTGGGGGGCAACGGTCCGGAGGGCGAGTGGGAACTGGTCCGTGAGCGCCTGCTGGCCGCTGTGGCGGAGGCCGACCCCGCTCCGTTGTTCGAGCGCACCCGGCGGGCCCAGTGCCGCCCGGCACCGCTGGGACCACTGGCCCAGCTCTCCGCGGTCAACGGCCTGCGTCCGACGTCACCGGTCCGACTGCGGGAGGCGCTGGAGGCCCGGCTGACAGGAAGGCGACTGTTCACCCGGGTGGGTTACCTCGACTTGTCGGCAGCCGACCTCGCGTCAGTGACTCGGCTGCTCGATGGGCACATCCGCACGGCCGGCGATCTCGGGCTCGTCCTCGCCGGGCGGCTGCTGCGGGCCGGCGTGCTGCTGCCCGGGAACCGATGACCTCAGGGGCGCGGTTCTTCTGCGCCGATGCCGCCCGCGCACGGGGCGACGCGTTCACGGGCACAGCTCCGTACGGCTGTGTCTGGGTGCTCATCGAATACAGGCGCAGCTGGCCGGCCAACGGTTTCGACGGCCTCGACCTCGACCCGGAGATCAAGGAGCTGGTGTTCTCGGCGGCCCGGGCGAGCCGGGCTCGGGTGCTCCTGGTCAGGCGCCCCGGACGCCGTCGCCCCGACGGGAGCGACCGCTGGGCGGTGCTGCGCCACGACGGCTTCGGTGCCCTGCGGCAGCAGTGGGGCAGCTGGCGACTGGACCAGGATCTGGCCCAGATCCTGACCGCTCTGCAATCCCCCGGGGAGCGTGGCAGACCGCCCGTCATCCTCGTCTGCGCCCATGGTGTGCACGACGCCTGTTGTGCCGTGCGTGGGCGGCCGGTGGGCCGGGTCCTCAGTGAGCGCTGGCCCGATCTGGTGTGGGAATGTACGCACGTGGGCGGGGACAGGTTCGCCGCCAACGTCATCGTCGTACCCGATGGCGTCTACTACGGGGGGCTCGACGCCGCCTCGTCGATCACCGTGGTGGAGGAGCACTTGGCCGACCGCATCCGTGCCGATCACCTTCGGGGCTTCACGACCCTGTACCCGCCGCAGCAGGCAGCGTTGGCGGCGGTGCTCGGGCGCTTCGGTCCGGCAGGCCGAAACGACTACGCGATCGTCGGCACGGTTCGCGGTGAAGACGGATGGCACATCCGGGTCAGCGGAGGGGCGCCGCACGGAAGAGTGCTCGACGTCGAGGTCCGGGCCCGGCGCACGCCGCCGCGTCGGCTGACCTGTCGAGGGCCGGAGGATGGTTCCGCCCTCATCTACGAAGTGGTGTCCGTGCGTGACGGCTGACGCAGTCATGTGACCGGGGAGTGCCACGAGGGAGTGGACGGTGGCCGCACAGGCCCACATACACATCCCCGGCCGACCGGTGGGCGACTCGGGTTGCTCAGTGGCCCTGACGTCCGCCTCGTCCGGCCTCGGACATACGCCGCCGAGTTCTGCATGCCGGCCCGCACCGCGATCTGCGACTTCCCCAAGGGCCGGCACAACTACCACCTGGCGCACAGAAGGCTCGTCTGCCTCCGCACCGCCGAGTACGAGACCGCACTCGCAGCCTGGCCACCACACTGGTTGCGCTTCTCGGACGGATCGTGTTCGAACTACGTTGCCATATGGAAGACTTGATATGTGAACAGTTCGGGAAGCCGACCGTATCGTCTGAAGGAAGGCGGCTTCACATGATCGCCGTTCGTCGTGCACTCGCCCCTCTCCGCAAGGTCTTCACCGCCCATCCGCCTGTCCCTGTTCCGCCACGGGACCCTGCCCAGCCGCGGCACAACGTCTTCGAAGCCGCCGCGACCTATGTGACCGCGAGCGCCCAGGACGACGCGGACCGCCTCGACGAGGCTGCGGGCTGGGTCGCGCCCGATGCCTTGGCGTTCGGGATCAACGAGCTCGCGTGCCGAGCGGTGTTGGCGCTGGCCAGGGAGCGCGACCAGTCCGTGGAGGCCGTGGCACGTGGTCTTCTCGGTTTGCCCGGAGCTGAACCACCCCGGGCGGTGTGAGACCGCCGGCCCTCGGCGCGCGGACAAGTACGCGCCGCCGCCGCAGCTGTCGGAGGACGGGACTCGCGGAGCGCCGTCGCCGTGCCTCCGACTCGGCCTCGACCGGCCGAACCGAGTTCCTGCAACTCGGCTGGTGTGAACGTTCGCGGGCCCGCATCTCGGGTTCTGGGCCGACCACGACACCGGCGTGCCCCGCATGGTGAGCGGTCGGTGTCGTACACGAGGCCGCCGGACGCCAGGAGGTGGTCGGCCGCGCAATCGCGCCCGACAAACCCGGCGACGTCGACGGTCCGCCCCGGAATACTGGTCGCCATGGATGAGGTCACTGTTGTCGTCGCCCATTCCGAGCGCGCGACCCTGCGCGTCGGCGATGTGTTCCTGAAGGTGGACGCCGATCAGGCGCGCATCGATGTCGAGGTCGAGGCGATGGCCCTGGCGCCGGTCCCGACCCCGGAGGTCCTGTGGCGCAAGCCGCCCGTGCTCGCCATCGCCGCGGTCCCGGGGACGGCACTCGGACGCCTCGGTGAGCCGTCGATCGCGTCCCCGGCGGCGTGGGCCGCGGCGGGTGCCGCCGTCCGGACGTTGCACGACTCGCCGTTGCCGCCCCGGACCGGCCGGGCCGGCCGGAGCCCGGACGAGTTGGCGGCGGATCTTGACTGCGCGTGCGAGTGGCTCGTGACGAACGGCGTCCTCCCCGCCGGCCTGGTCACCCGCAACCGTCAGGTCGCCGAGGCCGCGCTCCGGTCGTGGACTCCGGTGTTCACGCACGGCGACCTGCAGATCTCTCATGTGTTCGTCGCTGACGACGAGGTCACGGGCATCATCGACTGGTCCGAGGCCGGCCGGGGTGACGCCCTGTTCGACCTCGCCACCTTGACCCTCGGACACGAGGAGCACCTCGGTGACGTCGTCGCCGGCTATGGCGCCGACATCGACCTGGACGTGATCCGCGCCTGGTGGTCGGTACGAAGCCTGCTGGTGGTTCGCTGGCTGGTCGAGCACGGTTTCGACCCGTTCGCTCCGGGCTGCGAGGTCGATGTGCTCAAGTCCCGGATGTGAGGCTGCGCGGGCCGCTGCTGCCAGCGGGTTCCGACCTCCCGAGCAGAAATCGCATGGCTCAGGCATGGCGGCCTTCGTGCTGAACGTTGCGTGCTCGGCCGGATCACGTACGCAGGCGAGCCGGGTTCGGCAGTCGTCACCTGATCTGCGCCGCCGCCCATCCCGCCCATTCGCGACGCATCGCGTTGAAGCGCAGACCGTACTCCAGCGCGATGAGGCCGTGCACCGTGAGGCTGTCGTCGCCCCCGTCGATGGACTCCTTGAGCTGCCGCAGGTCGTCGTGCTCCCGCTCGGACATCCTGGCCAGGTCGTCCAGGTAGGAGCGCGCCTGCTCCGGTGTGAGCACGCCGAGGAAGAAGACCCGCAGCAAGATGTCGCTCCGCACCGCCCGCTGAGGTCCGGTCTCCGTCATCCAGTGCCGAAGCTCGACCAGTCCGTCGTCCGTGAGGGCGTACTCCTTGCGTCCACGGGGCCCCTCCGACGCCACGGCGACCAGCCCGGCGGCGGCCAGCTTCGCCAGTTCCGTGTAGACCTGGCTCTGCGTGGCGGGCCATACGTTGGCGAGCGAGGTGTCGAAGAGCTTCAACAGGTCGTATCCGCTGGCGGGGCGCTCCGAGAGCAGGCCGAGTAGAGCGTGTCTGAGACTCATGGCTCCACTGTAACCGTCACCTTCCAGTATTGACATGTCACTCATTGACCTTCTACTTTTGACATGTCAGAACAGGGACAATGAATCGGGGAGATCATGTCCTACCTGCGCACCTTTCTGCCGTGGATCGTTTTCGCCGCGGTTCCTTCGGCGGACTGGCAGTGGGGAGCTCTGGCAGCGCTGGTGATCGCCGTCGCGATCATCGCGCAGCAGCTGCATTCCGGCATCGCCTTCGATGCCCTCATCATCGAAGCCGGCTCCGCGGTCTTCTTCACCGCACTGGCCGTAATCGCCTTCACCAACCACGACTCGGACGTGCACACTTACTCTGCGGCCCTCTCGGCGGGCACACTCGCCATCATCGCCGGAGTCTCCCTCGCCATGGGCAAGCCGTTCACCCTTGGCATCGCCAAGCGGACCACTCCGCGTGAGGTCTGGGTGCTCAAGCCGTTCATCCGCGTCAACGTCGTCATCACCGCCGTCTGGACCGCCGCGTTCGTGCTGACCGCTGTTGTGCTTGCCGTGCTGGAACACGGAGGCCACGCGAATTCCACCACCGCGACGCTCGTACAGATCGCCGGCTTCGCCGTCCCGATGCTCTTCACCGCCCGCTACGTCGCCCGCATCCAGGCCAAGGCCGCCGCGTAGACGCGCAATGGCCGGCGTATCCGTAGTGCACGTTCGAGTAGCTGTGCTGCCGCTCGGTAACAGACCTCGTGTGGTTCGCCGGGTACCTGGCACACGGAGTGGGGAGTCGCCCGGCCGGCCCGCGCTCCCGCTGTCGGCGGGTCTCTGATCTGCGGATCAACGGTCTCCGGCCAGTCCGGATTACCTACGTACTTTCCCCGATGTACGGACAGTGGGGACGAGCGACAGTGGCATCTGATCACACACCCGTTCCTCAACTGAACGAGGTATCGATGCGCTACGAACTGCTGGGGCCCCTTCGTGTACGTCACGCACAGGAGTGTTTCTCTCTGTCCGCTGCGAAGCGGGAGCTGACTCTGGCCACCCTGCTGCTCGGTAGCGGGCAGGTGGTCACCAAGGATCAGCTTTTCACCGAGCTGTGGGGCGGCAGACCGCCCCGGCGGGCCATGGCAGCCGTCCACGTCTACATATCCCAGCTGAGGAAGTTCCTCGCCGATGCCGGGGCCGGGGAGCAGCAGGTCATCGAGACGAAGCCGGCCGGGTACGTGCTGCGCAGGAACGGCGCGGGATACGACACCGACGACTTCTCGGCTGCCGCGCGCGACGGGCGGGCCCACCAGGATTCCGGCCACCACGAGGCGGCCCTGGAGTCCTTCGACCGGGCTCTGTCCTACGTGCGCGGCCCGGTGCTGGACGGTCTGGCCGAGGGGCCGATGCTCTCCTCCTTCGCCGCCTGGGCGGAGGAGGAGCGGCTGGAGTGCCTGGAGCGCTCTGTCGAGGCGAGGACCGCGCTGGGCCGGCACCGGGAGGTCATCGGGCTTCTGCACTCGCTGACCGAGCAGTATCCGTTGCGGGAGTCCTTCTACCGGCAGTTGATGCTGGTGCTGTACCGGTCGGAGCGGCAGGCGGAGGCCCTTCAGGTCTACCGTTCCGCACGTCGGGTCCTCAGGTCCGAACTGGGTCTGGAGCCGCACCGTTCGCTGCGGCAACTGCACCAGGCGATCCTCTCGTCGGACCGGCTGCTGGAGCTGTCCGCGGCCGGCTGAGCCACGACCGCCCTTGCCGGGAGCGGCGACTACGGACACCCTCCGCAGGCGCCGACCCGGCGCCCGCCCTGGCGGGCGACCCGGGTCGGTCCTCGCCGGCCGACCCGGGTCGCATCACCCCGCGTCGGCCAGCAGCCGCACCAGCGCGGCCCGGGTGTTGACGCCGAGCTTGCTGTAGATCCGGGTGAGGTGGGCGTCGACGGTCCGGGGGCTGACCAGCAGCCGCCCCGCGATGTCCCGGGTCTTCAGGCCCCTGCCCGCGAGATCCGCGACCTCCTTCTCGCGCAGGGTGAGTTCGTCCAGGGCCTCTGCGTCCCGTCCGGCCCGGCCCCGCGCTCCGGCTCTGGCCAGTTCTCCGGCCCGCAAACCGACGGCTGTCTCTCCCAGGAGGTCCTGCGCCTGCTCGTACAGGCGGGTCGCCTCGTCGGGCAGGCAGCGCGCCCGCAGTGCGTGCCCTCTGGCGAGCAGCGCGTGCCCCTGCTGTTCGACGAGGTTGACTGCGCTCGCCGCCTCCTCCGCCCTGAGCGCCCACAGCTCCGCGTCGCCCCCGGTGGTCACCGCCGCGGCGGCGAGCAGTTCGTACACCCGGGCGGCGTACACGGCTGAGGGCTGCGGGATCCGGTGGGCGCCCTCGGGCAGCAGCAGGGACAGCACCGCCTCGCCGTCGCCCGCGGCGAGTTTCACCTCGGCGAGCAGGAGCACGGCCGCGGTGGCTCGCGGCAGCCCGTTCACCGAGGACGGCTCCTGCGTGCACTCGGGCGCCGCTCGGCCCAGCGAGGTCCAGGCAGCCGCACTGACGGCCTCGGCGAAGGCCGCGAGGTCATGGCGCTTGGCGGCGCGGGCGACCCGCACCGCCTGCTGCGCGTGGTCGAGGCCCTCGGCTGTACGGCCCGCCTGGTGCGCCGTGTACGCCAGCACGCTGAGCAGGATGGGCAGCAGGTGGGCCTCGCCACGCAGTCGGGCCTCGGCCAGCGCGCGGCTGCCGTGCCCCTGTGCGGGCCCGTACCATCCCATCGCGGACTCCGCGCAGGTCAGGACGGTGAGGTAGGCGGTGCAGGATCCGGCCGCGGGCTCGTCGGGGTCGAGGGCGTCGAACAGCTCGGCTGCCGCGTCGAGGCGGTCCTCGGCTGTTCCGAGGTCGCCGGCGAAGACGGCGGAGAGTGCCTGGAGGGCCTGGACGCCTGCCGCGGTGACCGGGTCGGCGTGCGAGGTGGAGCGGGTCAGAGCGTCGATATCGGCGCGGTTCGGCAGCGGGCCGGCGAGCATCCGGACCAGCTGTGACTGGCAGCGCAGGAAGAACAGTCGGGCGGGGTCGCCGCCGCACAGTCCGTCCATCGCCGCCGCGATCAGGGCCTGCCCCTCCTCGGCGTGGCCCAGAGCGCCCTGGACGACGGCCAGGGCTCCGGCCGTGCGTGCGTCGGTCGCGGCCGGCGCGGCGGTGAGCGCGGCGAGGATCTCCCGGGACAGGGTTCCGGCACGTTCGGTCTCACCGTCGACGGCGAGTGTGCGGACGACCTGGAGCCACAGTTCGTGGTCGTGCGGGTGGCCGCCGGTGGAGCCGTCCGGCGCGGTCGCGGCGGAGCCGTGCGCGCGCACCAGGCCGAGGGCGCAACTCAGCCAGTTCGCCGCCTCCTCCGTGTTCCCGAGGGCGAGTGCGGCGCGTACGGCCGCGAAGAGGTCGGCGGCGTCGGTGGGGTCGCCCTGGTTCCCCAGGCTCATGATGTGCGGGGCGAGTTCCGCCGGGGGCGCGCCGAGGGCGCGCAGGTGGTGCAGTGCACGGCGGTGGGCGCCGGTGCGCCAGCAGCTGTCGGACTGGGCGTAGAGGAAGCGGCGCACCAGCCGGTGCCGGAAGGTCAGCCCGCCGGCGCCGAAGTCGGTCCTGACCAGGTCGCGCCGGCAGAGGCTGCTCAGCGCGCGGCACGTCTCGTCCCGGCTGGTCAGGGCGACGGCTGCGACCGAGTCCACGTCGAAGGTGCCGCCGAGCACGGCTGCCGCGTGGGCGGCGAGGAGTTCGGAGCGGCTGAGCAGGGCCGATTCGGCCAGGAGCCTGATCGACAGCTCGGCGCGGCCCGCCGGGACCGCGCCCGCTTCTTCCCCGGACGCCTCACCGTTCGCCCGGAGTACCCCGATCGCCGCGAGTTCGGCGAGATAGAGCGGGTTTCCGGCACTCGCCTCGTGCAGCTGTTGCAGACCGGGGGCGTCGGCCCGCACACCGAGCAGTTCGGCGCTCTGGCACTGGGTCAGGGCAGGCAACGCGATCTGTTCCACGCCGCCCAGTTCGACACCGTGCTGCAGAGCGACGCGCAGCGCGACGGGCGCCTGCCGCGGCCGGTGTGCGACGACGATGGCGAGGCCGCCTCCGACGGGCCAGCGGACGAGCATCTCCAGGAGCCGGACGGAGCAGCTGTCGGCCCAGTGGAAGTCGTCGAGGAGCAGGAGCAGCCCGTGCGGGGCCTGGGCCACGCACGCCGTGATCAGCCGTCGTATCTCGGCGAAGTACTGGCACTGCCGGGTGAGTCCGCCACTGCCGTCGACCGCGGAGTCCGGGTCCTCGGGTGGTGCCGCAAGGGCGTGGACCAGGCCTGCGGCCTGGAGGAGCGCGGCTCCGTCCGGACTCCGGAGTGAGCCGAGCGCCTCGATGAACGGCCGGAACGGGGCCTCCTGTTCCGCCTCCACGCTCAGGCCGCGCAGCACGAGGACACCCTCTTCGTGGGCCTGGCGAGCCAGCAGGGTGAGCAGTCTGGTCTTGCCTGCTCCCGGGTCCCCGGTCAGCTCCACGGCTGCGTCCCGGTGCCGGGCGGCCTCGGTGACGAGGCAGGCCAGTTCGGCGAGTTCGTCACGGCGTACGGTACTGCGGTCCTTGGGTCCGGCACTCACGGCAACGGTCATCACTACGCCCCCTTCCGCGTTCTTCGGCGTTGCCCGGTCAGGGCACAAGGCTCACGGAGAGCGCGGTCCGCAGCAGCATAGGAGAGCCGCCGGTGAGGGGTCCTCTCTGTAACAGAAGCTTCATGGACGGCTTGCCGCCCGGACGCCGGTGGCACCGCGAATCGGTCCACCGGCGCGACCTGGTCAGGCCTCCTGTCTCACTCCGCGGCTGTCGGGGCCGCTTTCCTCGTGCCGGGTCCGAACCAGAAGGCGAGCGCCGTCAGGATGGCGACCACGGTGATCAGCGACGCCCAGACGAACACCTGGGAGATGGTGTCGGCGGGGCCGGCGCCGTCGGTGTAGGGGATGAGGAGCACGGCGAGCCCGACGGATCCGCCGATGGTGAGGGCGGTCTGCAGGACGCCCGCGGTGATGCCGGCGTGCTCCGGCGGCGCGGTGGTGAGGATGACCATGTTGAACGGGATGATGGCCACGCCGACTCCGATGCCGATCAGCAGGATCTGCGGCAGCACTCCGGTGGCGTAGGTGCTGTCTCCGTCCAGCAGGGTCAGCCAGCCGACACCGGCCAGTACGACGACGAGACCGCCGACCGCCCGGATCTTCAGGTCGACGGTGGCGATGAACTTCGTCAGCACCTGCGTGGTCAGCAGCAGGGCGACACCGAACGGCAGGATCGCGAGCCCGCTCTGCAGGGCGTTGAACCCGAGGACGTTCTGGAGGTACTGCACCAGGTAGACCAGGAAGCTGGTGAGGACCGCGGCGAGGAGCAGCAGGTCCACGAAGGCTCCCGCACGTGTCCGGTCGGCGAAGATCTTGCCCGGGAGCAGGGGTTCGGCGGTGCGCCGGTCCGTCACGAGCAGGATGGCCCACAGGACCACCGACGCGGCGAGAGCGACGAGCGTCGCGCCGTCGCCCCAGCCCTTCTCGGCGGCGTGCACGAATCCGTAGACGCCGGAGGTGACGGCGAGGGTCACCAGCAGTGCGCTGGACAGGCCGAGCGAGCGGGCCTGCGCGCTGTCGTCCTTCAGCCCCAGGGTGCGAAGGCCGATGAGGATGATGGCCAGACCGACGGGAACGTTGACCAGCAGGCTCCAGCGCCAGTCCCCCGCCCAGGTCAGTACGCCGCCGAGGACCATGCCGGCGGAAGCGCCGAGTCCGGTCACCGTGGAGTAGAGGCCGAAGGCACGCTGACGTCGTTCGCCCTCGAAGACGACAGCCAGCAGGGCCAGTCCTGTCGGTCCGGCGATTGCCGCCCCCGCCCCCTGGAGTACGCGCCCGACGAGGAGGACCTCCAGGTTGGGGGCGAGCCCTGCGAGCAGGGACGCGATCACCACCAGGGCGATGCCGCCGAGGAAGACCTTTCGGTGACCGAGTGCGTCGCCGAGGCGTCCGGCGAACAGCAGCAGCCCGCCGAAGGCGAGCAGGAAGGCGTTCGGGACCCAGGAACCGCTGGTGACGGAGACTCCGAGGTCGTCCTGGAGCGTGGGCAGGGCGACATTCACGATGGTGCCGTCGAGCTGGAGCATGAACTCCGCTCCGACGATCGCCGTCAGGGTGAGGGCCCAGGGCCTGGACGGCACCTGGGGTGCGGGAACGCCGTCGGAGACGGTGTCGGTGGTCATGGATGTCCCTCCACGTTCAGCGGTCAGGGCTATAGTGAGATGGCCTCAGGTTAAGTGGTCCGCAGTTAACCTGAGGCACCCTCAGGTAGTCAAGTGGAGGCGGTCCCCGTGTCAGATGCCCAGCCGTACATCGCCCGGCGGCCCAAACGGGCCGACGGCGCCCGCAATTACGACGCGATCCTCTCCGCGGCGCGCAAGGCCTTCGAGACCCAGGGCGCGGACGCCTCACTGGAGGACATCGCTGGACAGGCGGGCGTGGCGATCGGCACCCTCTACCGCCACTTCCCCACCAGGGCGTCCTTGGTCGAGGCGGCCACCAGGGAAGGCCTGGCGGAGCTGATCAGCCACGCCGAGGCACTGGCCGGAACCCAGGACGCGCTGGCCGCCCTGTCCGAGTGGATGCGACGGGCCGTACGGCACTTCAGCACCTTCCGGGGGCTGGTCGGCATCCTGACCCGGAGCATGTACGACGAGGGCACACCGTCGCACGCCGCGTGCAGCGCCATGCACAGCAGCGGGGCGCACCTGCTGCGAGCCGCCCAGGACGCAGGCCAGGTACGCGGGGACCTCACCGCCGACGAGCTGTTCGACCTGCTGAGCGGGGCCGCCTGGGTACGGGAGAACGCTCTGGCCGACCGTGACGGCAGCCCCCGGTTCGTCCAGATGATCCTGGAAGGCATCGTGGCACGCCCTGCGACCGGCTGACCGCGGACCGTCGGTCGCCCCCGCAGGAAACGCGACCGGCTGACCGGGCGCCGTCGGTCGCCCCCGCAGGAAAGCTGTCTTTAGAACCGGTTGAGAAACCCCTCCTAGCGTGCCCGCAGCGCCCGGCACAGTCCGGCGCATCCCGCGCTCCAGGAGGGCACATCGTGGTGTTGCAAGTTCTGTCCGACCGGCTGTCACCGCTGTCCGAGGCGGTCCGCTCGCGGCTGCTGCCGCTGCTCGCGGCGCCACCCCGCACCGTTTCCGACCGTGTCGGCGCGCTCAGAGAGCCGAGCCGTTCGCTCGTCCTGCGCGACCTGACGGAGAAGGTGGTCGCCTACAAGTCGAACAACCCCGACCCCACCGGCACCACTCCCACCGAGAAGGACTTCGCCACCGTCGAGCTGGAGATCTTCGACGCGGACGGCGGCCGGATCGGACGCACCAAGGGCGCCGGAAGGATGCTCTTCCGCAATCCGGGCGACGACCATTTCATCGCGTACTTCGGCGAGGAGATCACCCTGGACGACGGCCATGTGATCCGTGCCGGCGGCCTGGTCGACGACGCCCGCCTCACTGCGGGCGAGTTCGCTTCGTTCCCCGCCGTCGTCGTCGCCGGGCCGTTGCGCGGCGCCATCGGCTACCGGCAGTTCAGGCCGCTGGTCAAGGAATCGCACACGACCTACGAGTCCGCCATCGTGCTCTACCGGAAGTGACGGTACCGGCCATGACCCGCTCCCCCGCCACCGGCACCACGGACCGACCGGCGAACCCCGCGCGTGTGCCCGCCGCTCCACTCGGTCCCCTCGGGGCCGGACGGCAGGGGCTCGGCTGCCTCGGCATGTCGGAGTTCTACGGGCCGGTGGATCCGGCCGAGGCCACCCGGACCATCCGCGAAGCGCTCGACCTCGGCGTGACCCTGCTGGACACCGCCGACGTCTACGGCCACGGCGCGAACGAAGAGCTCGTCGGCCGCGCGGTGGCGGGGCGCAGGGACGAGGCGGTGATCTCCACCAAATTCGGCGTGGTGCGCCCGGGGCCGGGAGTCGGCACCGGCATCCGGGCGGACGCCGCCTATGTCGCGCAGGCCTGTGAGGCGTCCCTGAGGCGGCTCGGAGTGGACCACATCGATCTGTTCACCCTCACCAGGATCAGCGCCGGGACGCCCGTCGAGGAGACCGCCGGCGCGCTGGGCGAGCTGGTGGCCGCGGGCAAGATCCGCGGGTACGGGCTCAGCGAGGCGGCCCCCGCCACCATCAGGCGGGCGCACGCCGTGGCCCCTGTGGCGGCCCTGCAGACCGAGTGGTCGCTGTGGTCCCGGGACATCGAACGCGAGACGGTGGGCGTCTGCCGGGAGCTGGGGATAGCCGTCGTCCCGTACGCCCCTCTCGGGCGCGGCTTCCTGACCGGCCGGATCAGGTCGGTGGAGCAGTTCGGTGAGGCCGACTTCCGGCGGTTCGGCCTGCCCAGGTTCGAGCCGGACAACCTGGCGGCCAACCTTCCGATGGCCGAGCGTCTGACGGAGGTCGCCGCCGCTCTGGGGCTGAGACCGGGCGCGGCCGCGCTGGCCTGGCTGCACCACCAGGGCGATGACGTCTTCCCCATCCCCGGCACCAAGAGCCCCGCGAAGCTGGCGGAGAACGCCGCCGCCGTCCACCTCTCCCTGACCCCGCGGCAGCTCGACGAGATCGCCGCCGCTGTGCCCGCGGACCGGGTCAGCGGAGAGCGCTGGAACTCGGAGAGCATGAGCTACCTGGATCGCTGACCGCCGCACGAAGGGCCCGGGGCCGGTCCCGCCACACCCTGGCGGGACCGGCCCCGGGCCGGCGGACGGGATCGCACGCTCAGGGGCGACGGGCTTCCCCGGCCACGGACGGCGCCGCTTCCGGCGAGAGGGTCAGTGCCCGGGACGGGCAGAGCTCCACCGCCAGTTCCAGTACCTCCCGTTCCTCCTCGCTCTGCTCGGGTGCCGCCACCACGACGAGGCCGTCCTCCGCGTGGTCGAAGACACCTGGCGCGGTGACCGCGCAGTGCCCTGCCGCCATGCACCGCGAACGGTCCGCACTCACCCGGAGGGGCCGCCGCTCCGGCGTCCCGTCCCGCGCTGTGAGCTCCTCGCTCCTCGGTGTGCCGCGCACCCCGCTCACCACTCCACCGGCAGGGAGTGCACGCCCTGCATGGTGCCGCCGCTGCGCGAAGGCAGCTCACCCGCGGGGACGGCCAGCCGGAGCCCCGGGATGCGGGTGAAGAGGGCGGAGAAGGCGACCTCCAGTTCCATCCGGGCGAGGTTCTGGCCGAGGCACTGATGGATCCCGTAGCCGAAGGTGAGGTGCTGGCGCCCGGACACGGCACCGCCGCGTCCGGTCCTGTGCACATCGAAGGTGTACGGATCCCCGTAGACCGACGCATCGCGGTTGGCCATCGAGGAGGACACCAGCACGCCCTCTCCCGCCCGTATGACCTCCCCGGCGATCTCGATGTCCTCGGTGGCCACCCGCACACCGGACACATCGGTGACCGAGACCATGCGCAGCAACTCGTCCACCGCCGGCGGGAGAATCTCCGACCCTGCGGTGAACGCCGCCTGCTGGTCGGGATGTTCGAGGAGGGTGACCACTCCCAGGGCGATCATCTGCGACGTGGTGTCATGACCGCCGATGAGCAGGGCCAGTGCGATCCGCAGCAGATCCTCACGGGTCAGGTCCTGACCGTCGATCTGCCCGGCCAGTGCCCTGATCACTCCCGGCCCGCCGGGGTCACGTTCCTGCGCGGTGATGAGTCCGTCGAGATAGTCCCACAGCGCCTGCCCGGCGGCCTCGGCGCCGGCCGCGTCCTTGGCCTGGAGAAGGCCGACGGTCTTCTCCTCGAAGAACTCGTGGTCCTCGTACGGCACTCCGAGGAGGTCGGAGATCACCATGGAGGGGATCGGCAGCGCGAAGTCGGCCACCAGATCGGCCGGCGGGCCTTTACGGAGCATGCGGTCGATCAGGTCCGAGGCGAGGGCCTCGACAGCGGGACGCATGTCACGCACGTGCTTGAGACTGAACGCGGGCGCCAGCATCCGCCGGTGGATGTCGTGCACGGGCGGGTCGTATCCGATGAGGGCGAGCGGTTTGAAGATGGGCGCCTCGAAACGGGGCAGCACGACCGGAAAATCATCCCGGGAACGGTCGGCCGACATTCTCGGATCGGCCAGCAGGGATCGCCCCTGGGCGTGGCCCGTCACCATCCAGATGGATTTCCCGTCCCACAGGGATACGCGGTGCAACGGCCCTTTCCCACCGAGTTCCTGGTATTCGGGGGACGGCTGATAGGGACAGGTTCTGTCCCGCGGGTAGGACAACAGCGGAATCACTTCCTTTCTCGGGCGGATCCCGGGGGCGGTGGCCGGCCCCCGGTGTGCGTGTGCCGTCACGCGTTCTCCAGCGACGGTTTTCGTACGGGGCTGTCGCCGCCACCTCCCCAGCGGCGCATGGCGGGCTCCTCCACGAGGCGGAGGAGCGCCCAGGAGATGAGCGTGGTCAGACCGAAGAGCGCTGCGAGGATCCCGGCGGCGGGGGCGGCGTCCCAGGTGCGTCCGGTACCCAGCAGGGTGTGGGCGTGGGCGAGAACCACGTAGTGGACGAGGTAGGAGGCGTAGGAGACCGTGCCCAGCCACTGGAGTGCGCGACTGCGGAACGGAGTGGAACCACCCCGGACATCGGCGGTCGCCACGGCGGCTATCAACAGGGCGATGGGGACCACGATCATCGCGGTCAGGCTGTAGACACCGGGGAAACGCGACACCTGCAGCAGGAAGCCGGCCGCCAGCAGCGCTGTCGCGGGGACCGGTCCGAACCGGATCCATCGTCCGGTCAGCACGATGCGCGCCATGATGACGCCGAGCAGGAAGTCGAGCAGTCTGACCGGTGGGAAGGAGACGAGGAACCAGTTCTGGGTCAGCGACATGTCCTGGCCGGGGAGCGGTGGCGTGCCGGGCAGCCCCGCGTACGCGATGGCCGGCAGCACCATCACGGTGACGGCGACCGCCGCTGCCGCCCACCAGAGCCGGTGGACCGGGATCTTCCGGACCAGCGGGTGGAGCAGCGGGAACATCAGGTAGAAGAAGAGATCGCAGGCGAGGGACCAGGTCACCACGTTGACGGAGACGATCACATCGAGTGCGGGGTACCAGGTGTGCACGAGCAGCAGACTCGGCAGCGCCCTGGGCAGGTCGACCGCCCATCCCGCCCAGAGGGCCAGCAGCACTGCCACCGTCCACATCACCACGTGGTTCGGGAAGACCTTCGCCAGGCGGCGGCGCCAGAAGCGCTTCGGGGTGTCGCTCTCTCGTGCCGACCAGGTCAGCACGAAGCCGCTCAGGACGAAGAAGAACTCCACGCCCAGCCAGCCGATCGCGAAGGCGTACGGGCGCAGGGCCGATTCGGTGGCGCGGTCGAAGTAGCCGAGGACGAAGGAGTGGCAGAGGAACACCAGGAAGGCGGCGAAGAACCGCATTCCCGTGAGGGACGGCAGTCGGACGGATCTGCCGGACGGACTCGACATGGGTGCTGCGCTCCTGGATCAGCCCTGTGAGGGGTCTTCGGTGATGCGGATGACCCCGGCCGGGCAGAGGTAGGCGGCCTTGCGGGCGCGTTCCTCCTGATCGGGGGAGGGTACGGGGGTGCGGACCACGACCAGGCCCTCGTCGTCCTGGTCGAACACCTCCGAGGTCGTGGCCATGCAGCGGCCGCCGCTTATGCAGGACTCCCGGTCAGCACTGATGTGCACGGCTGTGTCACCACTCCACCGGCAGGGACAGCACCCGTTGCACGGTGCCGGCGCCGAGGATGGGCAGTTGGTCGACGGGGGTGGCCAGGCGCAGGTCCGGGAGGCGGGAGAAGAGTTCCTTGAAGGCGATCTCCAGTTCGAGCCTCGCGAGGTTCTGGCCGAGGCACTGGTGGATCCCGAAGCCGAAGGTGACGTGGTGCGTGTCCTCGCGCAGGATGTCGAACGTGTCGGGGTCGTGGTGCACGTCCTGATCGCGGTTGGCGAGTGTGCCGGAGACCAGGACCCCCTCCCCCTCGCGGATCAGGTGCCCGGCGATCTCGATGTCGCCCTTGGCGATGCGGGTGGCGACCAGATCGGTGGTGGCGATGTAGCGCAGGAGTTCCTCGACGGCACCCGGCAGCCGCTCGGGGTCCTGCTGGAGCAGGGCCAGCTGCTCGGGATGTTCGAGCAGGGTGATCACGCCGAGCGCCAGCGAGGACGAGGTGGTCTCGTGGGCGGCTATGAGGAGCACCAGGGCGATGGAGACCAGCTCGTCGTGGCCGAGGTCGCCGGGGAGGACCCGCTCCCGGACGAGCCGTCCGAGCAGCCCGTCGGACGGGGTCCTGATCTGCTCGGTGACCAGTGCGTCGATGTAGTCGACGAGTTCCTGGGCCGCGGTCGCCGACTCCTCCTCGGTCCCCAGCATGACCTTGCCGCTGGCGTCCTGGAAGAAGTCGTGGTCCTCGTAGGGCACCCCGAGGTGGCGGCAGATGACCAGCGAGGGCAGCGGCACGGCCAGCAGCGGCACGAGGTCGGCGGGCGGTCCGTGGTCGATGATCCTGTCCACGTATCCGGAGACCAGTTTCTCCAGCTCGGGGCGCATGGCGCGCACCTGCTTGAGGCTGAAGTGCGGGTTGAGGTAACGCCGGTAGGTGTCGTGGACGGGCGGGTCCATGGCGATCAGTGCCAGGCTGCGCGCGATCTGCGAGCGGAACCTCGGGGCCACGATGGGGAATCCCGGGTGTGTGCGCAGGGACGAGAGATTCGGGTGGGTGAGGATTTCCCGGGATTCCTTGTACCCGGTCACCATCCATGCTTCCCGGCCGTCGAAGAGGGTGACCTTGAGAACGGGTCCCTGCTCGCCTATCTCCCGATATCCCGCGGGCGGCTGATAGGGGCAGGTGCGCTTCTGGGGATACGGCGGCGCTGCGGTCATTGCTGGTTCGTCCTTCGTTCGTCGTGGGAAACGAAAGGGAGTGAATTCGACGCGTCCGGTCGACGTTAGGGAAAGGCGGAAAGACCGGCAAGGCCGGTTCAGCCAGGCTTCAGAGTCGCTTATGAACGGCCGTCGCCCGCGTGGCGCGGACTCTGGGTACGGCGCGCAGGAGCTGCTCCGTATAGGGGTGTTCAGGTGCTTCGAAGATCTGCTCGGCGCTGCCGGACTCCAGCAGGAGGCCGTCCTTCATGACCAGGACCCGGTGGCTCAGCCGGCGGACGACCCCGAGGTCGTGGGAGATGAACACATAGGCGACGCCCAGCCGCTCCTGGACCTCGACGAGGACGTCGAGCACCTGGGCCTGGACGGCCGCGTCCAGGGCGGAGACAGGCTCGTCACAGATGATGACGTCGGGGTCGGAGGCGAGGGCTCGGGCGACGGCCAGGCGCTGGCGCTGGCCGCCCGAGAGATCGCGGGCGCGCCGGGCGAGCACCTCGGTGGAGAGGCCCACATGGCCCAGGAGCATGGCGACACGGTCATCGCGCTGCTCGCGCGGGGCACGGGCCGCCCGCAAGGGCTCCTCGAGCAACTGCCGTGCGGTGTAGCGCGGATCGAATGATCCGAGTGGATGCTGGTAGACCATCTGGATACGGCGCCTGGCGGCGCGGCGTGCGGAGCCGTGCAGCGCCGCCCAGTCGACTCCGTCCACCTCGACCCGGCCCTGGTCGGGGGCGACGAGCCCCATGAGCATCCGTCCCACGGTGGTCTTGCCCGAGCCCGACTCCCCGACGATGCCCAGGGTCTCGCCGGCCCGGACCGTGAGCGAGACGTCGTCCACCGCGGTGAGGACCGCACGTCCCGACAGCCGGTAGCGCTTGGACAGCCGCTCGGCCCGCAGTACGGTGCGGGCGTCGCCGGTGGTGGGCGGGCCGGTGCGCCCGCCACCTCCCGGAACGGCCGCGACGAGGGCCTTGGTGTACGGATGGGTGGGGTTCTCCAGCACGTGGGCGGCTGGGCCCTGCTCGACGAAACGCCCTTCGTGCATCACATGGATGTCGTCGGCGAACTCGGCCACCGCCCCGAGGTCGTGGCTGATGAGCAGGACTCCGGTGCCCGCCGACGCGCGTTCCCGAAGGAGTTCGAGCACCTGCCGCTGCACGGTCGCGTCGAGGGCGGTCGTCGGTTCGTCGGCGATGAGGAGATCGGGTCCCGCGGCGAGCGCGGAGGCGATGAGAGCCCTCTGGCGCAGTCCGCCGGACAGCTGGTGGGCGTACTGCCCGGCGCGGACGGCCGGTTCGGGCACACCGCATGCGGTGAGCAGCCTGAGCACTTCGGCGTCCCGACGCGCGGGCGGCACGGTGCGGTGCTCGCGCAGGGGCTCGGCGACCTCGTCCCCGACGCGGCGCAGCGGGTCGAGGGAGCCGAGGGCGTCCTGGAGGACCAGTCCGATGCGCCGTCCGCGCAGGGCCCGCCAGCCGCTGGGCCTCAGCCGGCTCAGGTCGAGTCCGTCGAAGCGCAGGGTGGTGGCGGCCACGTCGGCGCCGTCCCCTGCCAGACCGACGAGGCTACGTGCGGTGACGCTCTTGCCCGAGCCGGACTCGCCCACGATCGCGACGATCCGGCCGCGCGGAACGGTGAACGAGACACCGTGTACCGGCTGGGTGCGGTGACTGCCGGTGCCGAAGGAGACGGTGAGTCCTTCGACACGGACGAGCGGTTCTCCGGCCCGGCGGGTTCCGGTGCCGCCGGGACGGGCGGTGTCCTCGGGACGGGGGGAAACATCGGTCATCGCTGCCTCCTGTCGGCGCTGCGCTGGAGATGCTGGCCGACCACGGTGACGGCGAGTACGGCCACGGTGATGGCAGCCCCGGGGAAGGCGGCCGGCCACCAGGCGAAGGCGAGGAACTCCCGGCTTCCGGCCAGCATCGCGCCCCATTCGGCGGTCGGCGGCTGGGGGCCCAGACCGACGAAGCTGAGGCTGGAGCCGGCCACGATCATCGATCCCAGCGAGACGGTGGCGAGGGCGAGTACCGGCCCCAGTGCGTTGGGCAGCACGTGCCGGACGACGACCTGGGGACGGGACCAGCCGAATCCGTGCGCGGCCTCGACGAAGGGGCGGCCGCGCAGCCCGATCACCTCGGCGCGGGCCATCCTGGCGAAGCCGGGCAGGGAGACCACGGCGAGTCCGACGGCGGCAGTGCTGCCGCCGGGGCCGAGCAACGCCACCACCAGGAATACCAGCAGCAGGCCTGGCACCGAGAGCACCACGTCGAGGAGCCGGCTGAGCACCTGGTCGACGATGCGGCCGGACTGGGCCGCCGCGATGCCGAGCAGGGTACCCACGACCAGTGCGGCGGCGGTCGCCCCGGCGCCGATCACCAGGGAGGGCCCGGCTCCGTACACGATCCTGGCGTACAGGTCGCGGCCGTTCTGGTCGGTGCCGAGCCAGTGGGAGCCGCCGGGGGGCCGCAGGATCGCCTCCACGTCGGCGGCGTTGGGATCCGTGGCGGTGAACAGGCCGGGGGCGACGGCCATGACCGCGAGGACGACGAGGACGGCGGTCCCGGCCCAGAGGCCGTACGGGCGGTGCCTCATGACACCCTCCCGGTGTCCCGGGTCCGGGGATCGATCAGCCACTGGAGGAGATCGACCAGGATGTTGACGACGACGAAGACGGTCGCGGCGAGCAGGACGACGGCGATCACGACGGGCATGTCCTTGTTCTGCACGGAGGTCAGCACCAGTCGGCCGACACCTTGCCGGGAGAAGACGATCTCGATGATGACAGCGCCGCCGATCAGCGATCCTGCGATCCAGCCGAGCAGTGTGATCGCGGGAAGCAGCGCGTGCCGCAGTACATGGCGCAGTCGCAGGGTGAGTTCACCGAGGCCCCGGGCGCGGGCGGTGGTCACGAAGGGCTCCTCCAGCACTCTGAGCAGCCCTTCGCGCAGCACCTGGGAGACCACGGCGGTGGGAGCGGCGGCCAGGGCCGCGGTGGGCAGGACGAGCCCCGCCGCCCCGTCGGCTCCGACGGTGGGGAACCAGTGGAGGGTGAAGGAGAAGACGGTCAGGAGAAGCAGTCCGAGCCAGAACGGGGGCAGGGCCACCACCAGCGATTCGGCGGCGGCGAACAGCGCTTGTACCCAGGTGCGGCGGTTGGCGCTGACCACCGCGAGGGCGACGGCCGCGACCGCGGTCACCAGCAGGGTGCACAGGATCAGCAGCAGCGTGTCGGGGAGCTGCCCTGCGACGGCGTCCCACACGGGGCGGCGCAGCACGTACGAGTCCCCGAAGTCGCCGCGCGCGATCCGGCCGAGGTAGGCGCCGTACTGCGCGATCAGCGGGTCGTCGAGCCGGTACTGCGCGATGATCTCCGCGCGGATGCGCGGTGTGACGGTGGAGCGGGCGAGCAGCACGTCGGCGGTGCTGCCGGGCATCAGCTGGACGAGGAAGAAGGTGGCGGTGACGGCGCCCCACAGCACTCCTGCCGAGGCGGCGAGGCGCAGCAGCACGACCCGCAGGAGCCGGCCTGAGCGGGCCCGGCCCGGAGTCGCACCGGGCCGGGCCCCCTCGGCGCTCAGGACGCCAGCCATATGCCGTACAGATCGGCGGAACCGTCGGCGTTGAAGGCCGTGCCACGGACCGCGGAGCCGGCCGCGAGGGTGGAGAGCGGTGAGTACACGGGCAGTACGGCGGCGTCCTCGGTGATCCGTCGCTGTACGTCGCCGTAGATCTCGAACTGCTCCTTCTGGTTCTGTGCGCGCTGGGCCGCGTCGAACTGCCGCTCCACCTCGGGGTCGGAGTAGCGGGCCATGTTGTTGCTGATGCCGCGTTCCGGGGTGGGGATGTTCTCCTTGCCGAACAGGACGCGCAGCACGTCGGGGCCGGGCGCGGAGAAGCTGGTGTCGATGAGTTCGTAGTCCCCGGCGAGCAGTCGTTCGACGAAGGTGCCGCCGTCGACGTTCTCCTCGATCGTCTCCACCCCGAGCTCCTTGGCCGCGGCCTGGATCTGCACGGCGAGGTTGGAGATGGAGGGGTCGGACCACAGGTGACGCACCTTCAGGCGTTTCCCGTCCTTGGTCCGGTAGCCCTGGGCGTCCCTCGCCTTCCAGCCCGCCTCGTCGAGCAGCTTCGCCGCGGCGTCCGGATCGTGGGCGTAGGACGGTGCGAGTGCGGCGTTGTAGCCGGGGGTGCGGGCTGACAGGGCGCCGGTCGCCGCGTCGTACTCGCCGAAGTAGACGCGCTCGACGATGCGGGACCAGTCGATGCCGGCGCGCAGTGCCTTGCGGACCCTGACGTCGGCGAGCGGTCCGCTCTCGGTGTTCGGCCAGTAGCTGTAGTTGATGCCGGGAAACTGCGACTTGTGCAGTTCGAATCCGCTGGTCGACTTGAGCTGACGCAGGCTGGTGGGGTCGAGCGCGGTGACGGCGTCGACCTGCGAGCTGCTGAGCGCCCCGAACCGGGAGGCGTTGTCGGGGACGACCTTGACCTCGATGCCGTCGAGGTGAGCCTTGCCCTGGTGGGCCGCACCCTTCGGGGCCCAGGCGTAGTCGGCGTTCCTGGTGTAGTCGATGCCCTTCTGCGCGACGAGGCCCGCGTCACTGCGGAAGGGGCCGGTACCGATGATCTTCTGGCAGAGGGAGGCCGGGGAGCCCTTGAGGGTGGCGGGCGCCTCGATCCCGAGGTTGGGCAGGGCGAGGGCGCCGAGGAAGCCGGAGTCGGGCCTCTTCAGCTTGACCGCGAGGGTGTGCGGACCGGAGGCGCGGGAGGAGTCGTACGCCGAGATCAGGCTGGAGGCGAGGAGTGACTTGGTGGCGGGGTCGGCTACGTGTTCGAGGTTGGCGACGACGGCCGCCGCGTCGAAGGCGGTGCCGTCGGTGAAGCCGACATCGTCACGGAGTTCGAAGGTATAGGTCAGCCGGTCGTCCGAGACGGTCCAGCTGCTGGCCAGCCAGGGCTGGAAGGCTCCCTCGGCATCCTGGTGCACGAGGGAGTCCACCAGGGGGCGGGCCAGCAGCCGGGCCGACGCGGTCGGGCTCTGGTGCGGGTCCAGGCACTCCGGTTCCTTCTCGACGGCAAGCCGCAGGGTGCCGCCCTCCTTCGGCGTGCCTCCGGCAGCGGTGCCGCCGCCGTCCCCTCCGGACGAACAGGCGGCCAGCAGTGTCATCAGCACGGCGGTGGCCCCTGACACGAGGGCGGCGTGCCTGCTTGTTCGCGGTCTTGTACCGGAGTCCATCCTGGTCCTCATCGCATTCGCTTCGCAGTGGCGTTCGGCCGTCACAGTGCACGGCCGTTCTAAACCCGCTCTGAAAGCGTGTGCGCACCGCGGCCCACGCGGTGTCAGGACCGTCCCGTCGAGCCCGTCAGACCGAGGCGACGATCTTCGCGATGTGCTCGTAGGAACGGACCCGGGCCTCGTGGTCGGGGACCTGGGTCAGCACGAACAGCTCGTCGGGACGGGTCTCCTCGATGAACGTGCCGAGCCGCGGGGCGACCCGGTCCGGCGATCCGACGAACTGCGGGTCGATCCTGGAGCGCAGGAAGTTCTCCTCCTGCGCGCTGAAGCGGTGCGCGGCCGTCTCCTCCTCGGTCGGCAGCACGGAGTCGGGGTCGACGGTGCGCATCAGGATCTGTCCGTACACGAAGGACTTCGCGAGGCGTGCGGCCCGTTCGTCGCTGTCGGACACCACTGCTATCACGGCGACGGAGGCGTGCGGCTGTTGCTGCTGGGCGCTGGGCCGGAAGGCCTCGCGGTAGGCGTTGAGCGCCTGGGGCGCTCCGCCCCCGACGATGGCGTGGGCGTACACATAGGGGAGTCCGTGCTGTGCGGCGTACACGGCGCTGCTCACGCTGGAGCCGACCAGCCAGAGCATGGGCGGGATCTCGGGTTCGGGGACGGCCCGCACGCCTTCGTGCCCGCCGCCGTCGAAGAGACCGCGGAGTTCGGCGAGTTGCTGGTCGAAGCCGGTGCGGCGCGGGTCTCCCAACCGGGCGGCGGAGGCAGGAGATCCGCCGGTGGCGCGGCCGAGTCCGAGGTCGACACGGTCGGGGTAGAGCGAAGCCAGCACGCCGAACTGCTCGGCCACGGCGTACGCGGAGTGGTTGGGCAGAAGGACGGCGCCGGATCCGACCCGCAGCGAGCGGGTGGACGCCAGGATCGGTCCGGCGAGCACGGCCGGACTGGATGTGGCGAGGGCGGGCGTGCTGTGGTGCTCGGCCACCCAGTAGCGGCGGTACCCGAGGTCCTCGACGGCCTTGGCCAGTTCGATGCTTCGGCGCAGCGCGTCGCCGGCCCGGTCGCCCCGCCAGACCGGCGCCGTGTCGTGCACGGAGATCGCGATTTCCTGGGTCAAGGCCCTCTCCTCATGTCGGTGGCCGTACGGCGGCCCGTGCCGCCCCGATCGCATCCTGAGGCAGCCTCACTTTACTGTCGCGGCCAGTTAAGGCGAGGAGCCCTCACCCTGTCAATGCGTCACGGCCGCTCAGGCACCAGACCTCCGGCCGCTTCGAGCGCCAGATGGCCGGGGACTCCGGGCACCGTCTCCTCGCCGGCGAGGCTCAGTACGTACCGGCCCGGGGCCGCGCCGCCCTGCGGGACGAATCCGTAGTGCGGATAGAGATCGGCGACCTTGGCGTTCTTGGGCGTGGCGGCGTAGGCGCCGCGCACTTCGGTGAAGCCTGCCCGCCGGGCCTGCCCGAGCACCGCGGAGAGGGAAGCCTGTTCGATGCCGCGGGCGAACACCCGGCAGCTCAGCAGGAAGTTCTCGATCTCCAGTGCCGCACCCCCCGCGCCACCCTCCTTGTCCGCCCGCAGGAACAGTGCGCCCACGATGCCGTTGGAGCCGAAGCGGTCGGCGGCGGACAGCACCACCACCGACCGCGCCCCGTCGGCCGACCTCTCGCGCACGTCATCGGCGGTCAGCCGCTCGGTGGTGAGGTTGAACTGGTTGGTGCGCTGGGTCAGCTGGGCCACTCTCGGCACCTGTTCCGGGGTGACAGGCGCCAGTTCGAGCCGGACGCCGAGCCCGGCGAGGAACTCCCGCGCCGATCCCGCGGCCCCCAGGAAGTCCGTACGCGCGGACTCCTCCCGGTAGAGGCGGGTGCGCACCCGGTCCTCGTGGGTGACACCGTTGCTGGTGAACCATCCGTCGGCCAGGAGCCGTTCGACGTGGAACGCGGGATCGGCGTCGACCGGGATCACCGTGACGTCAGGGAGTCCGGCGCTGACCGCCGCGCACTCACCGGGGTTGTCGTCGACGAAGACGAGCGAGTCCTCCCCCAGGTTCAGCGTCCTGGCCAGGTCCCTCAGATGGCCGGGCTTGGGCTGCCAGTCCGCGAGTACGGCCACGAAGTGCTCCTCCCGCAGCCTCAGTTCGGGATGCTCGCGCAGTGCGTCCAGGACGGTGGCCCGGTCGTTCTTCGTCACCGCCGCCAGCAGGACGCCCTGGGACTGGAGCTGGCGGACAACGCCCTGGAAGGCGTGGAACGCGGCACCCTGCCGTCCGTGCGCGACCTCGATCCCCTCGACCCCGTCGTCCCCGAGGACTCCGCCCCACAAGGTGCCGTCCAGGTCGAGTGCCAGCACCTTCTTGGCCCTACCGGTCCTCGCCCGGACCAGATGTGCCAGTTCCCTGGCGTAGCTCGTGAGCAACGTGTCGGAGAGATGGGCACCCGCGTAGACCTCGAACCTCGGCTCGGTGAGCACGGCGTCGACGGTGAGCAGCGGGTCGATGTCGACCGTCACGGCCGGACCGCCCTCGGTGCCGAGGGCGAGCAGATCGCTGTTGGCGGAGCGCCACAGCACTCCGAGGCGTGCTCGTGCGGAGTGGTCGAGCAGCTGGGCCTGCCGGGTGCGGGGCAGCGGCACGGTGTTGAGCACCAGCGTGCCGCGCCCGTGCGCGGCGAACCCCTCGGCCAGCCGCCGCCACAGCGCGGTCTTCCCGCTCAGCACCCGGGCGACGTCGTCGACGGTGAAGGGGACCGGCACCTCGTCGAACACCGTGGTGTGGTCGAGCACGCACACCGTGAAGTCGGCGGCCCGTGAGTACAGCGAGGAGCCCGGGTCGCCGAGTTCGAAGACGTACGAACCGAAGTCGGTGAGCCCGACGTCCGGCAGATAGCCGTGGCGGGCGAGTTCCCCGACGAGCGCGGTGCGCAGGGCGTCGAGCGTCCCGTTGCCGGTGAGAACGACGCTCACTGTCGGCAGGGCCGGATGGTGGCCCGCGGCCTCGCTCAGATCGGTGCGGGCCAGCAGCCGCGACGCCGCCGCCAGATCGTCGGGACCGAGGCCGGAGAGCAGGGCCGCCACCTCGTCGAAGCGCGACGCGAGCGTGCCCTCGCGGTGGAGCAGGCGCAGCGCGGCGAGCGCTCCGCCGTCGGGCGTGGTCATCGGACGGCCTCCGGCAGCCGGCCGGCGAGGAGTCGGCCGAGATGGTGGGCGAGTTCCCGGGCGGTGGGGTGTTCGAAGACCACGGTGGCACGCACGTCGAAACCGATGCGCGCGGAGAGCCGGGTGGCGATCTCCAGGGACCCGAAGGAGGTGATGCCGGCCTCCGTGAGATCGGCATCGGCCTCCACCGTGCCCGGCGGATGGCCCAGCGCCTCGTCCACGGCCTCCAGAATGTGGGCGAGCACCGCCTGGTGCCTGTCGTCCGGCTCCAGCGCCGCCAGTGGCGACAGCGGCTCCCCGGCTTCCTCCCGAACGGTCTGCGGGCCGACTGCCAAGGGCTCCCGCCCGGTGCGTCCGGAGGGCGTCCTGGACAGCCAGTAGGAGGTGTGCTGGAAGGGGTAGACCGGCACGTCGCGGGGCGGCGCCGCCGGTCCCCGCCCCAGCAGGGCGTCCCAGTCCACCGCGACTCCTCGGGTGTGGGCCTGACCGGCTGCGTGCAGCACAGAGCCGGCTTCGGCTGCCGGTCGGCGGATCAGGGGCAGTACGGCGGGACCCGCCGGATCCCCGCCGAGGCAGTCCGCGGTCATCGCTGTGACCGTCGTGTCCGGGCCGATCTCGATGAAGACATCGGCACCCAGCTCCCGGAGGGCTGCCACCCCTTCCTGGAACCGCACCGTCCCCCTGACCTGCGCGGACCAGTGTCCGGGGGCGGAGAGCTCGGCGCGGCCGACCGGCCCGCCGGTCAGATTGGAGATCAGCGGGACCACGGGTTCGGCCACGGTCAGCGCCGAAGCGGCCCGGTCGATCGCCGCCAGGGCTCCGTCCATGCGCGGCGAGTGGAAGGCGTGGGCGGTACGCAGCGGCTTGACCCGCGCCCCTTCGGCACGCCAGGCGGCGGCGAGTGCGCGGACGGCTGCGGGATCGCCGGACACCACTGTCGAGCGGGGGCCGTTGACGGCCGCGACGGCCAGCAGGTCACCGTAGGGCGCCAGCGACTCCCGCACCTCGGCCTCGGGGGCTCTCAGCGACACCATGGCGCCCGGCGGGGTGGATTGCATGGCCCTGCCGCGTGCCACCACGAGCCGGGCCGCGTCCTCGAGACCCAGGGCCCCGGCTACATGGGCAGCGGTCAGCTCACCGACCGAGTGTCCCAGTACGGCGGCCGGCCGGAGGCCGAAGGACCCGGCGAGCCTGGTCAGGGCGAGTTGGGTGGCGAACAGGGCGGGCTGGGTGAACTCGGTGCGTTCCAGCAGCTCCGCCTCCGGGGTCCTGGAAACCGCGAGGACGAGCTCGGACAGCGGCGGAGCGTGCTCGGCGCGGGCCTCGGAGCGGGCCCGGTCCAGGGCGGCGCACGCCTCCGCGAAGGCATCGGCGTAGACAGGGAAGTGCCGTAGGAGTCCGGCGCCCATTCCGGGGCGCTGGGTGCCCTGACCGCTGAAGACGAACGCCGTGACCGGCGCGGACCGCGCCTCGGTGAAGGACGAGGAGGGGCCGGCGAGCGCGTCCAGCTCGCGGAGCAGCTCCTCCGTGACGGTGCCGACCGCGACGGCCCGGTGGCGGAACGCGGTACGGCCGGTGGCCAGGGTCCTGGCCACCGCCGCCAGGTCGGTGTCCGGCCGCTCACGCAACAGGGTCGCCAGTCGGCCTGCCTGCTCCCGCGCCGCCTGCGGGGAGCGCCCGGAGACCGGCCAGATCACGGCGGGTGCCAAGGGCTCGGACGTGGCGGCGGGCCTCTCCCCCGCAGCCGTCCGGAGGTTCCCCGAGTCCGTGCCACGGGATTCGGCCTGCGGTCCGGACGCCCCGGAGTCCGACCCGTCGGCCGTCGTGCTGTCGTCCGCGCGGGACGCGACGGGCCCGGCGCCCGCCCGCCCGGCCGGGGCGGGGACGTATTCCTCGACGAGCAGGTGCGCGTTGGTGCCGCTGATGCCGAAGGAGGACACCCCGCCGCGGCGCGGCTTCCCGTCCCTGGACGGCCAGGATCGGGAGGCCGTGGCGACGGCCACCCGGTCGGCGGGCCAGTCCACCAGGGGAGACGGTTCGCCAACGTGCAGGGTGGCGGGCAGCACACGGTGCCGCAGCGCCTCGATCACCTTGATCACCCCGGCGACCCCGGCCGCCGCCTGGGTGTGTCCGAGGTTGGACTTGACCGAACCGAGCAGCAGCGGCGCCGGGCGGTCGTCCGCTCCGTAGGCACCGATCACCGCGCCGGCCTCGATCGGGTCGCCGAGCCCGGTGCCCGTGCCGTGCGCCTCGACCAGGTCCACGTCCGCCGGGGTCAGCCCGGCGTTGCGCAGGGCCGCCGCGATCACCTTCTCCTGGGCCGATCCGCTCGGCGCCGTAAGGCCGTTGCTGGCGCCGTCGGAGTTGACGGCAGACCCGGCGAGCAGCGCCAGCACCGGATGGCCCCGCCGTTCGGCGTCGGCAAGTCGCTCCAGGACGAGGAGTCCGGCGCCCTCGCCGAATCCCGTACCGTCCGCTCCGTTCGCGAAGGCCTTGCACCGGCCGTCGGCGGCGAGGCCGCCCTGCACCGCGAAGTCGGTGAAGACCCGAGGCGTCGCCATCACGGTGACCCCGCCGGCCAGCGCGAGGTCGCACTCGCCCCTGCGCAGTGCCTCGGCCGCCAGGTGCAGCGCGACCAGCGAGGAGGAGCAGGCGGTGTCCACGGTCAGAGCGGGTCCTTCGAGACCGAGGGTGTAGGCGAGCCGTCCGGAGGCGATGCTGGACGCGTTGCCGGTCATGAAGTACCCCTCGTACCCGGGAGGGGTCTCGTCGGCCGGGGGCGCGTAGTCCTGGTAGATGACGCCCGCGTAGACACCGGTCGCGCTGCCGCGCAGCGTGGCGGGGACGATCCCGGCGCGTTCCAGAGCCTCCCAGGCGATCTCCAGGAGCTGCCGGTGCTGAGGGTCCATCGCTGCGGCTTCCTTGGGTCCTATGCCGAAGAATCCGGCGTCGAATCCCGCGGCGTCGTCGAGGAACCCTCCGGCCGCCGTGTACGCGGCAGCTGTTTCCGGCCAGCCGCGGTCTCCGGGCGGCGGGCCTATGGTGTCGGTGCCGTCCGCCACCGTCTTCCAGAGGTCCTCGGGTGAGCGGATGCCGCCGGGGAAGCGGCAGGCGGCGGAGACCACGGCGACCGCGTCCGGCCGCCGCGCCGAGCCGTCCCCTGCGGTGGCCAGTGCCAGCTCCGCCTTCACCCTGGCCAGTTCGCCGGTGGTCCAGCGCAGGTACTCGATGAGCTTCTTCTCGTCCGCCATGGGGGTCGGATGCCTTTCAGGATCGGAGTTCGGAGTCGATGAACCGGAACAGCTCCTCCGCGTCCGCCGGGAGCCCGGCAGGGGTGTCGGGCCCGGCGCCCACCGGTACGAGCTCGTTGAGCAGATGGCTGACGAGAGCGTCCGGGGTCGGGTGGTCGAACACGAGGGTGGCGCCCAGGCGGAGCCCGGTGGCGCGGCCCAGCCGGTTGCGCAGTTCCACCGCGGTCAGCGAGTCGAAGCCGAGCTCCTTGAAGCTGCGTCCGTCGTATCCGGAGCCGTCGCCACCACTGCGCCCGAGCACGGTCTCGACATGACTGATGACGGTCGCGGAGACCAGTTCACGCCGACGGGCGGGCTCGGCCGCCGCCAACCGGTCCGCCAGGGTCTCCGCGGTGCCCCCGGCCCGCGGCGTCCCCCCGACGGCCGGTGCGGCCAGGTCCGCGATCAGGGAGCGCAGGGGCGGCGGTGCCGGGTCGGCGCCGCGGGCCAGCCGTGCAAGGTCCAGACGGGCCGCGACCAGGGCGGGATCACCCGATTCCAGCGCCGCGTCGAGCGTGGCGAGGCTCTGCGCGGCGGGCAGCGGAAGCATCCCCGACCGGGACATCCTCGCCCGGTCCGCGTCGGAGAGACCACCGGTCATGGTGCTGTCGGACTGCCACAGGCCCCAGGCCACCGAGGTGGCCGCGTACCCGGCGGCGGACCGTGCTGCGGCCAGCGCGTCGAGGTAGACGTTGGCCGCGGCGTAGGCACCCTGTCCCGGGCTGCCGACGATGCCCGCGGCGGAGGAGAAGAGCACGAAGGCGGCCGGGTCGGCATCGCGCGTGAGCCGGTCCAGGTGCCGGGCACCGTCCGCCTTCGGACGCAGTACGGCGTCGAGGCCTGCCGCGTCGAGCGAGCCGAGGGTCGCATCGGCGAGGACGCCGGCCGCGTGGAAGACGCCGGTCAGCGGACGGGACGGGTCGATGCCGTGCAGCAGCCGTGCCACCTGCTCCTCCTCGGCCACGTCGACGGCCACCGCGGTCACCTCGGCCCCCAGGGCGGCGAGTTCGGCCGTCAGACGGCGCACGGTCCCGCTCTCCGGACCCCGGCGGCCGGCCAGCAGCAGATGCCGGACACCGTGCCGGGTGACGAGATGGCGAGCGACCAGACGGCCGACTCCCCCGGCCGCGCCGGTGACGAGCACCGTGCCCTCCGGATCGAAGGGCCGGGGCAGCCGCAGTGCGACCTTGCCGGTGTGCCGGGCGAGGCTGAGGTGGCGCAGCGCCTTGGACGCCCGGCCGGTATCCCAGGAGGTGACCCGCAGCGGAGTGAGGACTCCGGAGCGGAACAGCGCGGCCAGCTCGCCAAGGATCTCCCCGATCCGGTCGGGTCCCGCGTCCATGAGGTCGAACGACCGGTAGCCGACGCCGTACCTGGCCCGGATCGCGAACACGTTACGGATGTCGGTCTTGCCCATCTCGACGAACCGGCCGCCCGGGGCCAGCAGTTCCAGAGAGGCATCGGTGAAGGGGCCGGCGAGGGAGTTGAGCACGATGTCCACGCCCCGGCCGCCGGTGGCCGCGCGGACGGCATCCACGAACGACAGGTCCCGGGAACTCGCGATGTGGGCATCGGGCAGCCCCGCTGCCCGCACGGCGTCCCGTTTCGCCGGTCCCGCCGTGCCGAACACCTCGATCCCCCAGTGGCGGGCGAGCTGGATGGCGGCGCCGCCGACCCCGCCCGCGGCGGAGTGCATCAGCAGCCATTCCCCCGGCTGCGCGTCGGCGAGGTCCCGCATCGCGTAGTAGGCGGTCAGGAAGACGGCGGGAATCGTGGCGGCCCGGGCGAAGCCGATTCCTTCCGGGACCGGGGTGAGCAGCCGGTGATCGGTCACCGCGACCGGGCCGATGCCTCCCGCGATCAGGCCCATGACGGCATCACCCGGCCGCAGCCCGGTGACGGAGTCCCCGACGGCCAGGACCACGCCCGCACCTTCGGTGCCGAGTTCGGCGTCACCGGGGTACATCCCCAGCGCGAGCATCGCGTCACGGAAGTTCAGCCCGGCGGCACGGACGGCGATGCGCACCTCGTGCGGCGCCAGCGGTTCCTCGGGGACGGCGGTGTGCACCAGGTCGTCCACGGCCCCGCTGCCACCGGTCGTGAGCCGCCAGTTCCCGGTGCGCGGGGGCTGCGCACCCGTAACCCTCCTGCGCAGTGCCGGTGCCAGCAGTTCCCTCCCGCGGAGCGCGAGTTGCGGTGGGGTGCCGGCACCTCCCGAGGCGATCAGTCCGATGGCGGCGTGCTCGGCCGCCCCGTCCACGGCGGAGGCCGGCAGGTCGAGCAGGAAGACCCGGCCGGGTTCCTCGGACTGGACGCTGCGGACCAGGCCCCACAGTGCCGCGCCCACCGGGCTGCCGGCCTGTTCACCGGGCACCGCGCCGACGGCACCACGGGTCCGTACGACGAGGGCTGCGGTGGCGAGCCTCGGCTCGGCGAGGGCGTCGCGCAGGGTGTGCGCCACGGACAGCAGGCCGTCCCGGAGCGCATGTGCTTCGTCGTCGGATCCGGGCTCCGGTTCCGGCAGGTCGATGACGAGGGCGTCCGGCACGTCCTCACCACGATCGAGCCCTTCGAGGACCGGGGCGAACCCTGCGGATCCGCCCGGTCCCACCTGCCTCACGAGCGGTGCGGGGGCGAAGTCCTGGGTACCGGGGCCCGCGGGGAGCACCACTCCGCTCGCTTCCCAGTGCAGTTCGTGGAGGAGTTCGCCGGGATCGCGGTCGGTGGTACGGAAGGTGACCGCGTCGATCGAGGCGACCGGTTCGCCCTGCGGGCCGGCCAGGGTCACGGAGACACCGTCCGTCCCTCCATGGGTCACTCTGACGCGGACGGCGGCCGGGAAGGTGCCGAGGCTTTCGTAACCGCGCCAGACGAACGGCAGCCGGACCTGGCCGTCGTCGGGGAAGACCCCGGCGAGCGCGGCCAGGTGCAGGGAAGCGTCCAGGACCGTCGGGTGGACCGCGAAGCCGGGCTCGGGCGGTGTGTCCGTGGACACCTCCGCGTACACCTCGTTCCCGGAGGCGGAGCGCCAGGCCTCTCGGACGCCCCGGAAGGCGGCGCCGTAGCCGTACCCCTTGAGGGCGAGGTCCTCGTACAGACCGCTGACGTCGAGCGGTTCCGCGTCGGCCGGCGGCCAGGGTCCGGCGGAGTGGCCGCCCGTCGCGGGGGCCAGGGTGCCCACCGCATGGGTGGTCCAGGGGGCACCGAGTGGACCGTCGGAGTCGGTCGTGGCACGGGCGTGCAGGGCGAGAGAGCGCCGTCCGTCGTCCTCGGCGGCTCCGGCCGTCAGCAGGATCTCGACCGGTTCGCCGGTGAGGACCAGGGCCTGCTGGAGGACGAGTTCGTCGAGGCGGGCCGATCCGGCGAGTTCACCGGCGTAACGGGCGAGTTCGGCCAGCACGGCGCCGGGCACCAGGACCGTGCCGTCCACCGCGTGGTCGGCCAGCCACGGCTGGGCGGTGAGCGAGAGCTGTCCGAAGAGCTGGACGCCGTCGCCGCCGGGGACCCGTACGGCACCGGTGAGCAGCGGGTGACCGACCTCCCTGGCGCCCGGGATCGCGGTGCCGCCGGGGGCGGCGGGCGCGGCGTCGAGCCAGTACCGCTGCCGGTCGAAGGCATAGGGGGGAAGGGGCGGAAGTCCGGCCCGGCGTGCGCCGGTGTGCCTCCGCCAGTCGATCCGGACGCCGTTCACCCAGGCCTCGGCCACCGACCGCAGCACACGGCCCGGCCCGCCCTCGTTCCTGCGCAGGGTGCCGAGCACCGCGGTGCGAGCGGTCCCGGCCGTGTCCAGGATGTCCTGGACGCCGGTGCCGACCACCGGGTGCGGACTCACCTCGATGAACACCCGGTGTCCGGAGTCGACGGCGGCCCGGACCGCCGGGCCCAGCAGTACGGTCCGGCGCAGGTTGTCGTACCAGTAGCCCGGGGTGCCGAACGCCGGGTCCCCCGGTTCGACGAGACGGCCGGTGACGGTGGAGAAGATGTCCGCCGAGGGGGCGGCGAGCCGCTCCGGTTCGGGCAGCACGGCGCGCAGTTCCTCCTCCAGCGCCTCCACGTGGTCCGAGTGCGAGGCGTAGTCGACGTCGATCAGCCGCACGCGGACTCCGGCGTCCTCGAACGCCGCCCTGGCCCGGGCCACCGCCTCGGTGCCGCCCGAGACCACGGTCGATTCCGGACCGTTGACGGCGGCGATGCCCACCGCCGCACCGGTCTCCCGCAGCACCGCCCGCGCCGTGTCCTCGGACGCGGCGACGGAGAGCATGGCACCGGTGCCGGCGAGCGCGGTGAGCGCCCTGCTGCGCAGGGCCGCCACGGCCGCCGACTCGCTGGGGGTCAGGGCGCCTGCGGCCAGGGCCGCGGCGATCTCGCCCTGGGAGTGTCCGACGACGGCGGCGGGGCGTACCCCGAAGGACGCCCAGACCGCGGTCAGCGCGGTCATGGTGGCCCACAGCACGGGCTGGACGACGTCGACGCGGTGCAGCCCGGTCCCTTCGCGGAGGGCGTCGAGGAGCGACCACCCCGTCAGCGGGTCGAGCAGTCGGGCACATTCCTCGATCCGCTCGGCGAACACAGCCGAGCTGTCGAGGAGTTCGCGGGCCATGCCGTCCCACTGGGCGCCCTGGCCCGGATAGAGGAACACCGGAGTACGGGACTCGGTGGCGTATCCGGTGACGACGTAGGGCGACGGCTTGTCGTCGGCGACCGCCCGGAGCCCGTCCAGGGCCTGCTGCGGGTCTTCGGCCACCACGACCGCCCGGTGGGAGAACTCGCTTCGGACATGGACGAGTTCGGCAGCGACGTCGGCCAGGCCGGTCTCCGGGTGGGCGAGCAGGTAATGGTGCAGCCGGTCGGCCTCCCCGGCGAGTGATCGGGCCGATCCGGCGGACAGGACCAGCACGGTGGGACCGGCCGGGCGCTGCGGCGCGGATGCCGGCGCGGGGTCGACTGCGGGCGGCTCCTCCAGTACGACATGGGCGTTGGTGCCGCTCATCCCGAACGCGGAGACGCCGAAACGCCTCGGCCGCCCGCCCTGCGGCCAGGGGGTGTTCTCTGTGAGCAGGGCTACCGCGCCCCGGCCCCAGTCCACGTGCCGGGAGGGGGTGTCCGCGTGGAGGGTCCGCGGCAGCGTCCGGTGGGCCAGCGCCTGCACCATCTTGATGATGCCGCCGACCCCGGCGGCGGCCTGGGTGTGGCCGATGTTGGACTTCAGCGAGCCCAGGTACAGGGGTGCCCGGCCTTCCCGGTCGACGCCGTAGGTCCCCAGCAGGGCATGGGCCTCGACCGGGTCGCCGAGGGTGGTTCCCGTGCCGTGGGCCTCGACCGCGTCGACGTCGGCGGGTGTCAGACCCGCGTTGTCCAGAGCGGCCCGGATGACGCGTTCCTGCGCGGGGCCGTTGGGAGCGGTGAGCCCGTTGCTCGCTCCGTCCTGGTTCGTGGCGGACCCCTTGAGGACGGCGAGCACCGGGTGCTGGTTGCGGCGGGCGTCCGAGAGCCGTTCCACCAGGAGCAGCCCGACACCCTCGCTGAAGCCGGTGCCGTCGGCCTCGTCGGCGAACGCCCGGCAGCGGCCGTCCGGTGACAGCCCGCGCTGCCGGCTGAACTCGACAAACGTCGACGGGGTGGCCATCAGCGTGGCGCCCCCGACGAGGGCGAGATCGCATTCGCCCGCGCGCAGCCCCTGCGCTGCGAGGTGCAGGGCGACCAGGGAGGAGGAGCAGGCGGTGTCCACGGTGACGGCCGGGCCTTCGAGACCGAAGCTGTAGGAGATGCGGCCCGAGGCGACGCTGCCCGCGCTCCCGGTGCCGAGGTATCCACCGTGTTCCCCGGGGTCGGCCTGGGCCCTGCCGCCGTACTCGGTGTAGATGAGGCCGACGTAGACGCCGGTCCGCGAGCCGCGCAGGGCCCGGGGGTCGATCCCGGCGCGCTGGAAGACCTCCCAGGACGCCTCCAACAGCAGCCTCTGCTGGGGGTCGGCGGCCGTCGCCTCACGCGGGTTCATCCCGAAGAACTCCGCGTCGAACGCCGCCGCGTCGTGCAGGAACCCGCCCTGCCGGGCGTAGGAGGTGCCCGGGTGGTCGGGGTCGTCGTGGAAGAGGTGGTCCAGGTCCCAGCCGCGCCCTTCGGGGAAGGGGCCGATGGCGTCGCCACCGCGCTCCAGCAGCTCCCACAGCTGTTCCGGGGTGCTGATGCCGCCCGGGTACCGGCAGCCCATGGAGACGATCACCACCGGGTCGTCGTCGTGCGGGGTGACGGGCACCGGGCTGGGCCCTGTGGCCGCTCGCGGACGGGCGGACTCGGCGAGGTGGGCGGCGAGCGCGCGGGGCGTGGGGTGGTCGAAGACCACGGTGGCGGGCAGCTTGCGACCGGTCACGGTCCCGAGGTGGTCGCGCAGCCGCACCGCGGTCATGGAGTCGAGTCCGAGGTCACGGAAGGGGCGTTCCGGCCGGACCTCCTCGGGAGAGTCGTAGCCGAGGATGGCGGCGACGGCGCGGCGCACCGTCACGAGCAGCCGCTCCTCCCGGTCCTCCGCGTCCAGGGAGGCCGGCGCGCCGGGGACTTCGGCCGCGGCCGCGTCGGGAGCGCGGACGGGGAGCCTGAGCCGCAGCGCGGAGGTACGGCCGTCGCCCTGCCCGGCGCCGGGAGCCGCCCGGGCCGGTTCGAGGGTACGCAGCCGCAGTTCGGCGACGGTCAGGACCGTACGGCCGTCCTCGGCGGTGGCGGTGAGGGCATAGGCCTCGGGAGCCGTCGTCGTGACGTGGACGTGGAGTCGTGCGGGAAGGTCTCCGTACTGCCTGACTCCGCTCCAGCTGAAGGGGACCGCGACGGCAGGAGGTGCGTCGGTGTCCGGGCCGCGGTCCGGATCCTCGGTGAGCACCCGTTTCAGCAGCACGGCCTGCACCAGTCCGTCGAGCAGGGCGGGGCCCCGGCCCGCCTCTGCGGGGCCCGTGATCTCGGCGTGCAGTCCGGAACCGTCCGCCCAGGCGGCGCCGACGGCGCGCAGCCGCGGTCCGTAGTGCACGTCGTGGCCGGCCAGCGCCGCGTAACCGGCGTCGGTGTCCAGTGGAGCGGCGCCGGCAGGGCGTGGGATCACGGTCGGTGCGGAGGTGGGCTCGTCCCGGGTCCGGCGCAGCAGGCCGGTCGCGTGGAGTCGCCAGCCGTCCGCAGCGTCGTCCGGGGCCCGGGTGTGCACGGTGAACGAGGCGCCGTCCGGATCGGCGTCCGCCGTGAGCTGGAGCTCCAGCGGCGGCCCGCCGCCGGGGACACCGACCGGGGCGAGGAGGGTGATCTCCTCCAGATGGTCGAGGCCGAGCCGGGAACCGGCGGCCAGGGCGAGGCCGGTGAGCGCGCTGCCGGGCAGCAGCAGCCTTTCGCCGAGCCGGTGCTGGCCGGTCCACTCGTTCTCGCCCGCCGGTACAGCGCCGCTGAAGAGCACCCCGCCGCCGTCGGCGCGCTCCAGCACCTCGCTGATCAGCGGGTGCGGCCCCGCTGCCGCGGGCGGTGCGAGGACACCGCCGCCGTGGTGGGTGTCGAGCCAGAAGCGCCGCTCCTGGAAGGCGTAGGTGGGCAGGTCGACGGTGCGGCCCGGGGTGGCTGACTGCCAGTCGACCCGGCCTCCGTGGGCGTACAGATCACCGGCGGAGACGAGCAGAGCGCCCAGCGAGCCGTGGTCCCTGCTCAGGGTGGGTGTGGCATGCGCGGGGAGCCCGCGGGACTCGAACGTGTCGCGAAGGGCGCTGGTGAGGACCGGGTGCGGACTGATCTCGACGAACAGGGTGTGGCCCGCCTCGGCGAGGGCGCCCACGGTGTCGGCGAGCCGTACCGGCTCTCTCAGGTTGCGGTACCAATAGGCCGCGTCCAGCTCGGTGGTGTCCGTCTCGGCGGTGGTGACGGTGGAGTGGAAGGGTACGGAGGAGGACAGCGGCCGCAGGTCGGCGAAGCGGTCCAGCAGGGGGCCGCGCAGTGCCTCGACCGCCGGGGAGTGCGAGGCGTAGTCGACGGCGATCGCTCGGGCGCGGATCCCGTCCCGCCGGCAGGCCTCGACGAACTCGGCCACCGCGTCGGCCGCGCCCGAGACCACCGTGGCCCTGGGGCCGTTGACGGCCGCGACTGCGATCCGGTCGGCGTCGGGGAAGCGGGCCCGTACGTCGGCGGAGGGCAGCTCGACCGAGGCCATGGCACCCTGCCCGGCCAGATCGAGCAGGGCCTTGCTCCGCCCTGCGACGAGGGCCGCCGCGTCGTCGAGGGTGAGGGCGCCCGCGACGTGGGCGGCGGCGATCTCTCCCTGTGAGTGGCCGACGACACCGGCGGGTTCGACACCGAGGGAGCGCCAGGCCGCGGCGAGCGACACCATCACGGCGAACAGCGCGGGCTGGACGATGTCGACCCGGGCGAGCGCGCTGTCGTCGTCGCTCGACACGACGTCGATGAGGTCCCAGTCGACGTGCGGGGCCAGCGCGCGGGCGCAGCGGTGCATCTCGTCCCGGAACGCCTGCGAGCCGGCGAGGAGTTCCCGGGCCATTCCGGCCCACTGCGACCCCTGTCCGGGAAAGACGAAGACAGGACGCCCTGCGCCCTCGGCCACTCCGAACGCGGTGCCCGGGGAGGGGAGCCGCTCCGCCGCCGAGGCCAGTTCACGGTCGAGGGCGGTGCGCCCGGTACCGACGACGACCGCCCGGTGCGGCAGGGCGGCACGACCGGTGCGCAGGGTGTGGGCGACGTCGCCCGGGGAGAGTTCGGGATGGCCGGCGAGATGCGTGCGGAGCCTCTCGATCTGGGTGTCGAGAGCGGCGGCGGTCCGGCCGGACAGCAGCCAGGCCGTCGGTACCTGGTCCGCCTCACCGCTGGGACCCGGCCCGGGGGCTTCGTCGAGGGCGGGGGCGGCCGGCGGTGCTTCGTCGAGGGCGGGGGTGGCCGGCGGTGCTTCGATGATGGCGTGGGCGTTGGTGCCGCTGATGCCGAAGGAGGAGACAGCGGCGCGGCGGGGCCGGTCCGCCTCCGGCCATACGCGTTCCTCGGTGAGCAGCGAGAGCCCGCCGTCCGACCAGTCGACGTGGGGCGACGGCTCGTCGATGTGCAGGCTGGCCGGCAGCACGCCGTGCTCGATGGCCAGCGCCATCTTGATCACACCGCCGATCCCGGCGGCGGCCTGCGTATGGCCGATGTTGGACTTCAGCGAGCCGAGCCAGACAGGGCTGTCCGCCGTACGGGCGCTGCCGTACGTCGCGATGAGCGCACCGGCCTCGATGGGGTCGCCGAGCCCGGTGCCGGTGCCGTGACCCTCGATGACGTCCACGTCCCCGGGGCCGATCCCGGCGTCCTTGAGGGCGGCGCGTATGACACGTTGCTGCGCCGGCCCGTTGGGTGCGGAGAGCTGGGTGCTGGCCCCGTCGGAATTGACGGCGCTGCCGCGCAGCACGGCGACCACCCGGTGCCCGGCCTCCTGGGCGTCGGAGAGGCGCTCGATGAGGACGAGGCCGACCCCCTCGGCCCAGCCGGTGCCGTCGGCCGAGGCGGCGTACGCCTTGCACCGGCCGTCCGGCGAGAGTCCGCGCTGGCGGCTGAACTCGACGAACGTGGACGGAGTGGCCATCACCGTGGCGCCGCCCGCGACGGCCATCCTGCAGTCGCCCCTGCGTACGGCCTGGGCCGCGTAGTGCAGGGCCACCAGCGAGGACGAGCAGGCCGTGTCGACGGTGACGGCGGGTCCTTCGAGGCCGAAGGTGTAGGCGATCCGTCCCGAGGCGATGGACCCGGCGCTGCCGGTGCCGATGAACCCCTCGAAGCCCTCCGGTGCGGTGGTGTGGCGGGAGCCGTAGTCGTCGTACATCACTCCGGCGAAGACTCCGATGGACTCCCCGGACAGGGACAACGGGTCGAGCCCGGCCCGCTCGAACAGCTCCCACGAGGCCCGCAGGAGCAGTCGCTGCTGCGGGTCGATGGCGAGCGCCTCTCGGGGGCTGATCCCGAAGAGCCCGGCGTCGAAATCGGCGGCGTCGTGCAGGAATCCGCCCTCGCCCGCGTAACTGGTGCCCTCCTTGGCCGGGTCCGGGTCGACGAGCCGGTGCAGCGGCCAGCCGCGGTCCTCCGGGAACGGGGTGATCGCGTCGGTCCGGTCCGCGACCAGCCGCCAGAGGTCCTCAGGTGAGGTGACACCGCCCGGGTAGCGGCACGCCATGCTGACGATGGCCAGGGGCTCGTGCGCGGCCTGCTCGGCCCGTTCGAGCTCTGCCCGGGTGCGGAGCAGGTCGTTGGTGGTCCGGCGCAGATAGTCCCGGAGCCTGTCTTCGTTCGCCATCGGTGATCCGCTCTCCGTGTGTGTGTACCCGGTGGGGCGCCCGCCCGGCAGCCGCCGGCACGGCCGGGGTGCCGGGGCGTGTGGCGCGGCGTCAGTCGCTCAGTTCTCGGTCCAGCAGCCCGAACAGCTCATCATCGGAGGCTGAATCCATTCCAAAGGAGGCCTCCTGGGGGCCTGTGGACGGCGTGTCCAGGGTGCCGAGTGCGGTCCTGAGCGCCTGGACGAGCCGGGCCCGTCCCATGTCGTCGTCCGCGAGGGCTGATGCCGCGGACACCCAGGTGTCGAGGGAGAGGGCGTCGAAGACGGGCTGCTCGACCGTGTACCGCCGTGCCAGGTGTTCCGTGAGCGCGCGTACGGTCGGATGATCGAACAGCAGCGTGGCGGGCAGTCGTTCGCCCACCTCGGCTCCGAGCCTGTTGCGCAGTTCGACCGCGGTGAGTGAGTCGAGACCCAGGTCGAACAGTCCTCGTTCCTCGGGTACCTGACCGGCCCTGGCGATGCCCAGGACTTCCGCCACGGCGGTCGTCACGGTGGTGTGCAGCAGGGCGTGTACGGCGTCCGGAGCCAGTCCGGCGGCGCGTCGGCCGATGGGGAGGAGGGCGTCGCCGCCGGTCCCTGCGGGTGTCTGGGGGCTCGTGGCCGGGGCTGTCGTCTCCGGGAGCCGGCCCGCCGCCGAGCGGTCGAACCTGACCGGGACGAACAGCGCGCGGCCGGTGGCGCGGGAGTCCTCCAGGGACCGGTCGAGCAGCGCCAGTCCGTCGGGGACACTCAGCGGACGGATGCCGAGCCGCTCCATGCGGGCACGGGCGGGTGCGTCCAGCGTGGCGCCCATCCCGCTGCCCCCGGAACTCTCCCACAGGCCCCAGGCCAGCGACGTACCCGCAAGACCGGCCGCCCTGCGGTGCTGGGCGAGGGCGTCGAGGTAGCTGTTGGCCGCAGCGTAGGCGGACTGGCCCGCGTTGCCGAGTACTCCTGCGACGGAGGAGAACAGGACGAATGCGGAGAGCGGCACATCCTCGGTGAGCCGGTGCAGATGCCCGGCGGCGTCGGTCTTCGGGCGCAGCACCAGGTCGAGCTGGTCGGCGGTGAGGTTGGCGAGCACCGCGTCCTGGAGCGTGCCGGCCGTGTGGAAGACCGCGGTCAGCGGGTGCGCACGGTCGATCCCGTCGAGCAGGCGCTCGACGGCCGGGCCTTCGGCGAGGTCGCAGGCGGCGGTCCGGGTGTCCGCCCGGTCCGCGAGTTCCTCGGCGAGGGCGCGCAACACCGGATCGTCGGCCCCGCGCCTGCTGACCAGCAGCAGCCTGCTGACGCCGTGCTCCTCGACCAGGTGCCGCGCGACAGCCGAGCCGAGGGCTCCGCCCGCGCCCGTGACCAGGACGGTTCCGCCACCGAAGGGCGGTACCGCTTCGGCGCCCTCGGCCGGGGCGCCCGCCGGGCCGCCTGCCGGTGTCGCGGCCGAGGGCTCCGCCTCCCGCAGCACGGGCCGGTACGCCTCGCCCCCGCGCAGTGCCAGTTGCTCCCTCCGTGCGGCCACCGCGCGGGGCAGCAGCGCGACCGAGCCGGGGTGCCCGTCACTGTCGACGATGCTGATCCTTCCCGGGTGTTCGTGCTGCGCGGACCGCAGGAGACCCCACAGCGGAGCCTGCGTGAGCCCCGGTACCCCGTCGGTGTCGAGGGCGGCGACGGCCCCGGTCGTCAGGACCGTCAGGTGGCTGTGCTCGGGCAGGCCGGTGATCAAGTCCCGTACGGCGAGCAGGTTGCGCCGGATGTCGTCGTGGGCGGGGACGACGACGAGTACGTCCGCGTCCGGGTCCGGCTCCGACACCACCGGGAAGGGCAGATCGTCGGGTGCGGTGCCTGTCACCAACGCGACCGTCCGGCCGGCGACCCCGTCGTCGAGGGGCTCTTCCGGGACCCACAGGAGCGTGTGCGGCAGCAGCGGGGCCCGTCGGCCGGAGGCCAGAGCGCCGGTGGAGACCGGGCGCAGCCGCACCTCATCCGCTGTCAGGACAGGCGCTCCCTGTTCGTCGGTGATCTCCAGCGCGAAGGAGGTGTTCGACCGCGTGGTGATGGTGGCTCGGAGCGGACCGGCCGGGACCGTGTGCAACCGCACTCCGTACCAGCCGTACGGGACGAGGAGACGGGGAGCGCCGTTGTCGTAGCCGGTCGTTCCGGAGGAGCTGGTTCCTGAACTGCCGGCGCTCCCGTCGCGGGGGACTTCGCCAGGACTGTCCTCGGGGCGGGCGGCGAGCCAGCCATGGAGTACGGAGTCGAGCAGCCCGGCCGCCGGTGCCTGTCCGGTGTCGGCCTCGGCGTACAGCGCGTCCTCGGTGCGCCACAGGGCCCGCAGCCCACGGAAGCCGGGGCCGTAGTCGTATCCCCGGCGGGCCAAGGTGTCGTACAGCCCGTCGAGCGGCACTCGGAGCGCCTCCGGGGGGCGGTGCCCGGACGTCCCCGCGGCAGCGGTCGTGCCGGCTTCGGCGGTGAGCGTGGCCTCTGCGTGCAAGGTCCAGGGCGCCGATCCGGCCGCCCTCCCGTGGACGCGGACCATCGGTCCGGTCACCGTGACCCTCAGTTGGATCTCCGTCTCCTCCTCCACCACCACAGGTGCGTGCAGGGTGAGTTCCTCAACGACCGGCTGGTCGTGCCGGGCAGCGAGTGCCCCGATCAGCTCGACCAGGGAGGTGGCGGGCAGCAAGGGTGTCCCGAACAGCGCGTGGCCGGTGAGCCACGGCTGCCGCCGGTGGGAGAGCACCCCGGTGTAGACCGTGTGCGTGCCGTCGGGGTCCGTGAGGGAGGCCGACAGCAGTGGCAGACCGGGGTCGTCCGCGCCGATGCCGTGCGCGGTGGCGTCCTCGGCGAGGGGCGGCAGCAGCCACAGATGCTCCTGCTGGAAGGGGTAGGTGGGCAGGGGCACCGGTCGGGCGCCGCCGCCGATGAGGGCCGGCCAGTCCCACTCGACGCCCGCCGTGTGGGCTCGGGCGACCGCGGTCCACACCGCGGTCACCTCGTCCTTCTTGCGGTCGAGGAAGGCCAGCGCGGCGGTCCTCCCGCCCAGGTCGCACTGGTCCGCCAGGGCGGTCAGGGAGGCGTCGGGGCCGATCTCCAGGAAGTGGGCGGCGCCCAGCTCCCGCAGCCGGTGAAGCGCGTCGGCGAACCGCACGGTGGAACGGACCTGGTCGGCCCAGTACGCGGCGGAGGCGAGCTGTTCGTGGTCCGTCTCCCGTCCGGTCAGCGTGGAGACGAGAACGGCGTTCAGGGGGCTGGTCGTCAGCCGGCCCAGCTCGGCCCGGAAGGGCTCCGTCATCGGATCCATGCGGGCGGAGTGGAACGCGTGGCTGACGGTGAGCCGTCTGGTGCGCCGTCCGGCGGTCCTCAGGACCGCGTCGATCCGGTCGATCGCGTCCGCGTCCCCGGACAGCACGGTCGCCGAGGGGGCGTTGACGGCGGCGATGTCCACTCCGGACAGGTCTCCGACCAGCTCCTCGATGGTCCCGGTGTGTGCCTGGACTGCCAGCATCGCGCCGCCGGGCGGCAGTTCCTGCATCAGCCGTCCTCGGACGCCGACCAGTTCCACGGCCTCGCGGAGGCCGAGCGCACCGCCGAGGTGCGCGGCGGTGATCTCTCCGATGGAGTGTCCTGCGAGCAGTCCCGGCCGTAGCCCCCAGCTCTCCAGCAGCCGGAACAGCGCGACCTCCACGGTGAACAGGGCGGCCTGGGTGTAGCGGGTCGCGTCCAGATCGGGCGCTCCCTCCTCGGCACCCTCCGGCGTGTCCCGGTGCACGCCGCCCTCGATCGCTGCGGCCACGTCGATGCCCTCCGCCCGGCGGAACTCCGCGCAGACCGCGTCGAATGCCGCGGCGTAGGCGGGGAACGCGCGGTACAGCCCGCTGCCCATGCCGGTGCGCTGGCTGCCCTGACCTGTGAGGAGCACGGCCGTCCCGCCGCGTACCGGAGAACCGGTGACCACGACGGGGTAGGTACCGGGTTCCGGCGCGGTGCCCCGGGAGACGTGGTCGAGGCCTGCCAGGAGTTCGGCCAGGTCGTGGCCCACGACCACCGCGCGCAGGTCGAAGGCGGTGCGGGTGGTGGCCAGCGCCAGCGCCACATCGCGGATGGCGACGTCGCTCTGCCCGGTGAGGTGTCGCGTCAGGCGGGTGGCCTGGTCGCGAAGCCCTTGTGCCGTACGGGCGCTGAGCACCCAGGGCACGGGCCGCAGGCCCTCCTCGTGCTGCTCGCCCTCCCCTGCGGGTTCGCCGCGGGTGATGACCGGGCGGGCCGCCGGTCCGCCCTCCTCCAGGACGATGTGGGCGTTGGTGCCCCCGATACCGAAGGAGGAGACGGCGGAGCGCCGCGGCTCCTCGCCGTCCGGCCAGTCGGCCGGCGTGACCGGTACGTCCACCTCTCCCCCGGCCCAGTCGACGTGCTCCGAGCGGCGTTCGGCGTGCAGGGTCCCCGGCACCTTGCCCCGGTTCATGGCCAGCACCATCTTGATGATGCCGGCCACGCCGGCGGCGGCCTGGGTGTGTCCGATGTTGGACTTGAGAGAGCCCATCAGCAGGGGGGTACGCGCTCCGCGTCCGCTTCCGTACGTGCGCAGCACAGCGCCCGCTTCTATGGGATCGCCGAGCCTGGTGCCGGTGCCGTGCGCCTCCAGTACGTCGATCTGCCCGGGTCGCAGTCCGGCGGCGTGCAGGGCGCTGTGGATGACCCTCTCCTGCGCGGGCCCGTTGGGTGCGGTCAGGCCGTTGCTCGCACCGTCCTGATTGACGGCGGAGCCCCGGACGACGGCGAGGACACGGCGCCCGTGGCGCCGGGCGTCGGAGAGCTTCTCCAGGACCAGCAGTCCCACACCCTCGCCCCAGGCCGTGCCGTCGGCGCCGGCGGAGAACGGCTTGCAGCGGCCGTCGGGGGCCAACCCCCGCTGGCGGCTGAACTCGATGAACGTGGCGGGGCTCGCCATCACCGTGGCACCGCCGGCGAGGGCCAGGGTGCATTCGCCCAGCCTCAGCGCCTGGGCGGCCTGATGGACCGCCACCAGGGAGGAGGAGCAGGCGGTGTCGACCGTGAGCGCCGGGCCTTCGAGGCCGAGGGTGTAGGAGATCCGTCCGGACGCGACGCTGCCCGCGCTGCCGCTGACCAGATAGCCCTCCAGGTCCTTGGCGGCGCCCCGGTGCTGGTGGACGCGGGCGCCGTAGTCGGAGTACATGACACCGACGAACACGCCGCTGCGCGAGCCGCGCAGGCCCGCCGGGTCGATCCCGGCGTTCTCCGCGGCTTCCCAGGCCGTCTGCAGCAGGAGCCGCTGCTGGGGGTCGACGGCCAGCGCTTCGCGCGGGCTGATCCCGAAGAACTCGGGGTCGAACTCGGCCGCGTCGTGGAGGAACCCCCCGCGTCGGGTGGCCGAGGTGCCCGGGTGGTCCGGGTCCGGGTCGAACAGGTCGAGGTCCCAGCCGCGGTCCGTGGGGAACGGCGTGGTGGCGTCGGTACCCGACATCAGGAGCTCCCACAGGTCCTGCGGGTTCCGCACGCCGCCGGGGAAGCGGCAGGCCATCCCGACGATCACCACGGGGTCGTCCTCGTCCTCCTCGGGCCGGGGTACAGGTGCCGTGTCCGGCGCCGGTGCCGTGTCCGGCGCCGGCTCGACCAGCGTCGTCAGGAAGCGGGTGAGCGCACCGGGGTTCGGGTGGTCGAAGACGATGGTGCCCGGCAGCCGGAGCCCCAGGTCCTCACCGAGCCTGTTGCGCAGTTCGACCGCGGTCAGCGAGTCGAAGCCCAGGTCGGTGAAGGGGCGTTCGGGGTCAACGGCGGTGGGCTGCTGGTGGCCGAGCACCTCGGCCACCGCTGTCAGGACGGTCGCCGCCAGATCCGTGGCCCCCGCGGCTGCCGCGGTCCGCCTCCGGGGCGGTCCGGCCGGCCCGTCCTGAGGGGCCGTGCCGTTCACCGCCCTGAGGTCGAGCCTGGCCGCGACGACGGCGGAGAGGTCCGGGCCGTCCGGTCGCAGCGCGCGGTCGAGGAGCGCGAGGGCGTCGGCCGCGGCGAGCGGCCGGATCCCCGCACGGGCGAGCCGGTCCACGTCGCGGCGGGCCAGCCCCCCGGCCAGTCCGTCCGCCAGGTCCCACAGGCCCCAGTGCACGGTCAGTGCGTCCTTCCCGGCGGCCCTGCGTCGGTGTGCCACGGCCTCCAGCGCCGCGTTGGCCGCGCTGTAGCCGCTCTGACCCGCCGTGCCGAGCACACCCGCGACCGAGCCGTACAGCACGAAGGCGTCCAGCTCGGTGTCACGGGTCAGTTCGTCCAGGTGCTCCGCCGCGACCGCCTTGGCGCCGAGGACCGTGCGCAACGCCTCGGGCGACAGTTGCTCGATCACGGAGTCCTCGGTGATCGCGGCGGCGTGCACCACCGCGGACAGCTGCCGGCCCGGGCCGGACAGCAGCGAGGCCACGTCCCGCCGGTCCGTGAGGTCGCAGGCCGCGATGCCCACCTCGGCGCCGAGGGAGGTCAGTTCGCCGCGTGCGAGTTCGGCGTCCGGGTGGTTCCCGCCGCGGCGGGAGACCAGCAGGAGCCTGCGAACGCCGTACCGCTCGACCAGATGGCGCGCGGTGGCGCGGCCCACCGCACCGGTGCCGCCGGTGATGAGTACGGTCCCCCCGGCGGCGCTGCGCGGCCACACGGGGGCGCCGTCGACGGCGTGCGGCGCGGAGGCGGGGGCTTCGGGCACCGTGACGAGCCGGGGTGTGCGAATCTCGCCCCGTCGTACGGCGGACTGCGGTCCCGACGAGGCTGCAGCGGTCAGCAGGGCCGGGTCACCGGTGCCGCTGTCGTCGGTGTCCACGAGCGCGAAGCGGCCCGGGTGCTCGGACTGGGCGGCCCTGACGAGGCCCCAGAGAGCGGCGGTGGCGGGGTCGGCCTCCTCCCCCTCGGCGACGGCCAGGTGCCGGGTGACGAAGGCGAGACGGCCGTCAGGAGCTCCGGCGGCCAGGTGTTCACCGATCGTGGCCCGTGCGAACTCGGCCGCGCTGGGGACGTCCTGATGTGGCTCCAGGCGGACGAGGGTGACGTCTCCCGTGCCTCCCGGCCCGCGACGCACGGGCTGCCAGTCCAGCCGGTACAGTCCGCCGCCGGCGGACAGGGGCCGCAGCTGAAGCCGCTCGATGGTCAGCACGGGGTTCCCGTCCCCGTCGGTCAGTTCGACGCGGTGGCTGCCCGGTCCGGATCCGGTGACGGTGGCGCGCACGTGTGAGGCGTGAGCCCTGTGCAGCCGCACTCCGTCCAGGGCGTACGGCACGAGGGTTCCCCCTCCCAGCGCGCTCAGAGGGAAGGCGTGCAGCGCGGCGTCGAGCAGCGCGGGATGCAGTCCGTAGCGGGAGGCCTGCGCGGTGTCGGACGCGGGCAGTGCGGCCTCGGCGTGGAGACCGCCGTCCGTGCGCCGGGCCCCGACGAGGGAGCGGAACGCGCCCGTGTACTCGTATCCGTGCTCCGCCAGCCGCTGATAGGCGTCATCGGGGCCGTCGGGGGCCAGCGGTTCGCCGATGTCCACGGCGCCGTAGGGCTCGGGGGCGACCGGTTCGTGGGTGAGGGTCGCCGTGGCGTGCACCGTCCATCGGCCGTCGGAGGAACCGGATCGTACGGTCAGTTCGCCGTCCGGGCCCACGACCGCCTGGATCGGGGTCTCACCGGGCCCGAGTTCCAGCGGTGCCTGCACGACGAGGTCACGGATGGTCGCCCGGCCGTCGGCGTGCGCCACCGTGAGGGCGAGTTCGAGCAGGGCGGCGGCCGGCAGAAGCGCTCGTCCGTCGATCCGGTGTCCGTCGAGCCAGGGGTTCAGCCTCGGTGAGAGCGCTCCGGTGTGCAGGGTGCCCCCGTCGGGGAGCCCCGTGGTCGCGGTGAGCAGCGGGTGGGGCGAGGCGTCGAGGCCGTGGCTGGCCCCCGCGGCCCCGCGATCGGCCGCACCGGGGTCCTCGAGCCAGTACCGGCGGGTCTCGAATGGATACACGGGAAGGTCGACCAGTTGTCCCGGTGCGGCATCAGGGGTCAGGTCGAGCGGTGTTCCCGCGATGTGCAGCCTGCTCAGTGCCGCGCGTACGGTGTCCGCCTCGGGCTGTCCCTTGCGCAGCAGGGGTACGGCCACAACCGGGGACGCGTCCGGCCGGTCAGGGAGGAGTGCGGCGAGCGAACCGTCCGGGCCGAGTTCCGCGAAGGCGTTCACTCCGAGCGCGAGAGCGCTGCGGACCGCGTCGTGGAAGAGCACCGGCTTCCGGATCTGCCCGACCCAGTACTCCGGCCGTGACATCTCGTCGGCGCCGACGGGTGAGCCGGTGACCGTGGAGATGACCGGCACCGAGGGTGCGGCGAAGGTGAGGGCGGACACTTCCTCACGGAAGGCGTCGAGGACCTCGTCCATGTGAGCGGAGTGGAAGGCGTGGCTGACCGAGAGCGCGGTGGCCTTGTGCCCCTCGGTTCTCCAGCGCTCCACGAGGGCGGCGACGGCGTCGGCGTCACCGGACAGCACGACGGCTTCCGGTCCGTTGACGGCGGCGAGTTCCACGGCGCCGTCGAAGGTGGCCAGCAGCTCGCCGGCCTGCTCCGGGGTCGCGGCGAACGCCGCCATCGCGCCCGACTGCCGGGCCGCCCCCATCAGCCGGCCCCGGGCGGCCACGAGCGCGGCGGCGTCGGCCGCGCCGAGGATGCCGGACACGTGCGCCGCGGCGACCTCACCGACGGAGTGGCCGATGAGGAAGTCGGGGCGCAGGCCGTGGTGTTCGGCCAGGCGGTACAGGGCGGTCCCGAGAGCGAACAGAGCGGGCTGCGCGTATTCGGTGCGCCGCAGGAGCTCCGCGTCCGCCGCGAGCAGTGCGCGCAGACCGGTGCCGATGAGCGGCTCGATGTGAGCGGCCGCCTCGTCGAACGCGGCGGCGAAGACCGCTGAGGACTCCAGGAGCCCGGTGCCCATGCCGACGCGCTGAGCTCCCTGCCCGGAGAACAGGAACGCGAGCCGGGCCTCGGAGGCGGCGCGGCCGGTGAACGCCGCGGGGTGCCGTCCCCCGTCCCTCACTGCCGCGAGGGCGTCGAGCAGCGCGGGGCCGCCGTGGGCGACGGCCCGGTGGGCGAAGCGGGAGCGGCGGGCGAGCGTGTGGGCGACGTCCCCGACGGCGGGGGGCTGTTCCGAGGTCAGGAGGCGGTGCAGCCGGGCCGCCTGGGTACGCAGCGCGGTCGGGGTCTTCGCGGAGAGGAGCAGGGCGGGCTCGCCGGGAGCCGGTACGGCCCGGGGTGGTGCCTCGCCGGTCACCGGCTCGGGGGCCTGTTCGAGGATGACGTGGCTGTTGGTGCCGCTGATACCGAACGACGACACGCCTGCCCTGCGCGGCCGGGCGTGCTCGGGCCAGGCAGTGGGCTCCTGGAGCAGAGACAGTCCGGATTCGTCCCAGGACACGTGGCCGGAGGGAGTGCCGGCGTGCAGGGTGCGGGGCAGTACCCCGTGGCGCAGCGCCATGACGGTCTTGATGACACCGGCGACCCCGGCGGCGGCCTGGGTGTGCCCGATGTTCGACTTCAGGGAGCCGAGCAGGAGAGGGCTCGTGCGGTTCTGGGCGTAGGCGGCCGTCAGCGCGCGTACCTCGATCGGGTCACCGAGACGGGTCCCCGTGCCGTGTCCCTCCACCGCGTCCACCTCGTGCGGAGCGAGTCCCGCGTCGGCGAGGGCGCGCGCGATGACCTCCTCCTGCGCACGGCCGTTGGGGGCGGTCAGGCCGTTGCTCGCCCCGTCCTGGTTGACGGCCGTACCCGCCACGACGGCGACGACCCGGTGGCCGAGGTTCCGGGCGCGCGACAGCCGCTCGACGACCAGGATGCCCGCGCCTTCCGACCAGCCGGTGCCGTCCGCCCCGTCCCCGAAAGCCTTGCAGCGTCCGTCGGCGGAGAGTCCGCGCTGACGGGAGAACTCCACGAAGGTCGCCGGGGACGCCATGACGGCCACTCCGCCCGCCAGGGCCGTCGCGCACTCACCGGACCGCACAGCGCGTACGGCGAGGTCGAGGGCGACGAGGGACGAGGAGCAGGCGGTGTCCACGGTAAGGGCGGGGCCGCGCAGGCCGAGGACGTAGGAGATCCGCCCCGAGGCCACACTGGACTGATTGCCCGCCAGCAGCAGCCCTTCGACCTCCTCGGGAGAGCTGTGCAGCCGGGCCGCGTAGTCGTCGTACATGGCGCCGATGAAGACGCCCGTGTCGGAGTCCTTCAGGGAGTGCGGGTCGATGCCGGCGCGCTCCAGCGCCTCCCAGGTGATCTGGAGCAGCAGTCGTTGCTGAGGGTCGGTGGCAAGGGACTCACGCGGGCTCATCCCGAAGAAGTCCGCGTCGAACTCGGCGGCCTCGCGCAGGAATCCACCGCGCCTGGTGTAGGTGGTCCCCTTGTGATCGGGGTCGGGGTCGTACAGGGCCTCCAGGTCCCAGCCCCGGTCGGTGGGGAAGTCACCGGTCGCGTCGACGCCGTCGGCAACCAGTTGCCACAGTTCGTCGGGCGAGGTGACTCCACCGGGGAAGCGGCAGCCCATCCCGACGATGACCACGGGGTCGTCGGCGTCGGCGCGCTCGGTGACGGGCGCGGCGGCGGCCGGGGCCGCCTGGTACTCGAACGCCTCCAGCAGGTGGGCGGCGAGGCTGCCGACCGTCGGGTGCTCGAAGACGATCGTCGCGGGCAACGGGAGCCTGGTCAGGGCGGTCAGCCGGTTGCGGAGCTCCACACTGGTCAGCGAGTCGAAGCCGAGTTCCTTGAAGGCCCGTGCGGCGTCGATGCCATCCGTCCCGTCGTGTCCGAGCACTTGGGCCGCCTGCTCCCGCAGCAGTGCCACGAGGGTGCGGAGCCTCTCCTGCGGCGGCCGGGCGGCGATGCGCCGGGCCCAGGCTCCGCCCGTGCCGGCGCCGCGACGCGCGGCTTCGGGCACCGCGACCAGGCCGGACAGCAGCGCGGGCAGGCGTCCGGCCGCGGCTTCCTCGCGCAGCGCGCCCTCGTCGAGCGGCGAGAGGACGGTGTGCGCCTCGGTCACGCGTTCCAGGGCGTCCAGGCCCGCTTCGGCGGTTACGGCGCCGATGCCGTACCGGGCCAGTCGCGCCCGGTCACGTTCGTCCAGGTGCCCGGTCATGGCGCCGGACTCCTCCCACAGCCCCCAGGCCACGGAGGTCGCGGGCAGCCCCCGTTCACGCCGGTGAGCGGCGAGGGCGTCCAGGAAGGTGTTGCCCGCTGCGTAGTTGCCCTGCCCGGGCACGCCGTAGGTGGCGACGGCGGACGAGAAGAGGACGAAGGAGTCCAGCTCCTGATCGAGGGTCAGTTCGTGCAGCAGCCAGGCGGCGTCCACCTTCGGCCGCAGCGCCGTGTGCAGCTGCTCGGACGTCATGTCCTGCACGGTCGCGTCGGCGAGCAGCCCGGCGGTGTGCACGACGGACCGCAGCGGCCGGTCCGGCGGGATCCGGTCGAGCAGCGCGGCCAGCGCCGGGCGGTCGGTGACGTCGCAGCTCTCGATGGTCACCTCGGCACCTTGCTCACGCAGCCGGGCGGCGAGTGGTGCCGCGCCGGGAGCGTCAGGACCCGACCGGCTGACGAGCAGCAGGTGCGGCGACGGCGACTGCTCGGCAAGCCGCTGCGCGACGAGGGCGCCCAGGGCGCCGGTGCCGCCGGTGATCAGCACCGTGCGGGGTCCGGTGGTGGCGGGCCGCCCGGCCGGGGCGAGACGGAGTCCGGTGATCCGGGGCACGTGGGGGACGCCGCTCCGGACGGAGACCTCGGGTTCTGTGTAGGGGGCGGCCAGCAGGGCGGCCGGAGCGGGGGCGTCGGTGTCCACGAGCGCGAAGCGACCGGGATGTTCGGCGGCTGCCGTGCGCAGCAGTCCGCGCAGCGGAGCCACCGCGAGGTCACCCGCCCCGAGCACGGCGAGCAGTCGGCTGTCGGCGAGCACGGGTTCGGCCAGCCATCGCTGGAGCAGGACCAGCAGTGCGGCGGATACGTGGTGGGCCGCCTCGGCGGTGTCCGTCCCGTCCGCCGGCCCGAAGGGGACGAGCACCGTTTCGGGTGCCGTTCCCGATGCGATTGCCGCTGCGATCAGCTCGTCGGGTCCGGCGAGGGCCGCGCCTGCGCCGGTGACCAGGGCGGTGTCCCCGTACCCGGCGAGGAGGGCATGTGAGCCGGCCTGCACGGTGGGAACCGCGACCGGCCGCCAATCGACCCGGTGGGCGTCCGGCCGGCCGTGGAGCGGTGCGAGTTCCTCGCGTCGTACGGGGCGGAAGGCGAGGGAGGCGATCCGGACGAGTGGCTGTCCACCCTCGTCGGCCATGACGAACTCATAGCGATCGTCGGCGAGTTCGCGGATCCTGACCCGAAGGCTTCCGGCCCCGGCGGCCGGGCCGAACAGTTGTATCTGTTCGAGGGCGAAGGGCAGTAGAGGCTGTTCGGGGTCGGGCTCGCGCCGGCCGGTGAGTCCGGCGACCACAGGATGCAGGGCGGCGTCGAGCAGAGCGGGATGGACGGTGAAGTCGTCGCGTCCCGGTGCGGCGAGATCCCGTCCGGCCGCGATCTCCGCGTAGAGGGTGTCCCCGAGGCGGTGAGCCGCCACGAGGCCCTGGAAGGCGGGCCCGTAGTCGTAGCCCAGTCGGTAGAGGGCGGTGTAGACGTCGTCGAGTTCCACCGGCGTGGCGGTGGCGGGCACCAGCACGGCGGCCGGGAGCGGGTCGGTGCGCGGGCCCAGCGTCGCCGAGGCATAGCGGGTCCACGGCTGGTCGTCGGCGGTGCGGGCGTGGATGCCCAGATCGCGGCGGCCGTCGTCGTCGGGCGCGCCGATCAGTACCTGGAGCTGGAGCGGCTGTTCGCCGGCCAGCGGCAGGGGGGCCAGGACCGTCAGCGCCGCGACCTCGGCTTCACCGGTCAGCCGGGCCGCGTGCAGGGCGAGTTCGGCGAAGCCGGTGCCGGGCAGGATCGCCCTGCCGAGGACGCTGTGGTCGAGCAGCCAGGGGTGGCTGCGGGGGTCGATGCGGCCGGTCAGAGCCAGGCCACCGTCGGCCAGAGCGATCCGGGCGCTCAGCAGGGGATGCCCGGCCGTGGCGAGACCGAGCCGGGATGCCTGCGCGCCACCGCCGGTGGTGGTGAGCCAGTACCGGTGCGGGGCGAAGGTGTAGGTGGGCAGTTCGTGCGGGTCGGTGACCGGCAGGGGCGGGGCGGGCCAGCTGACCGGCACCCCGCCGAGGTCCGCCAGGGCCAGTGCCCGGCGCAGGGCGGGCAGTCCGCCTTCCTCGCGCCGCAGGGTGCCGCCGGTGAAGCCGCTGACGCCCCGGTCACCGAGGATCTCCTCGACGGCGTAGGTCAGCACGGGATGCGGGCTGATCTCGACGAACCGCCGGTGGCCGCTGTCGATCAGGCTGTGCACCGTCTCCTCGAAGCGCACGGTCTCACGCAGGTTGCGGTACCAGTAGCCGGCGTCCAGCGCGGAGGTGTCGTCGATACGGCCGCCGGTGACGGCCGAGTAGTAGGCGGTGGTCGCCCGGCCGGGCTCCAGCGGAGCACCCAGCTCCATCAGGTGCCCGTGCAGCGGATCCACGAAGCGGGTGTGCGAGGCGTAGTCGACCGGCACGCGCCGGGCACGTACGCCCTCTTGCTCGCACCGGGCGAGCAGATCGTCGAGGGCGGCGGTGCGCCCGGCGACCACCGTGGACCTGGGGCCGTTGCGTACGGCGATCTCCAGATCCCCGGGGTGGTGCTCCAGGAGCGGGGCGACAGCTTCGGCGCCGAGGGCCACGGAGACCATCCCGCTGTCACCCGCGATCCGCACCAGCGCCCGGCTGCGCAGCGTGACGATGCGGGCCGCGTCGGACAGCGACAGCGCCCCCGCGATGTGGGCGGCGGCGATCTCTCCCTGGGAGTGACCCACCACCGCGTCCGCCCGGACGCCCGCCGCCTCCCACAGGGCGGCCAGCGAGACCATCATGGCGAACAGCACCGGCTGGACCACGTCGACCCGCTCCAGCGGGGGCGCGCCCGGCTCGCCGCGCAGCACTGCCCTCAGGTCCCAGTCGGTGAAGGGGGCGAACGCCTCGGCGCAGGCCTCGACGGAGGATCGGAACACCTCGCTCCCGTCGAGGAGTTCACGCGCCATCCCGTCCCACTGGGAGCCTTGGCCGGGGAAGACGAAGACGGTACGCCCCGCTGTCCGTTCGCCGGTGTGGACCGCCCGGTGCACACCGCCCTCCGACAGTTCGGCCAACGCCTCGCGCAGTGTGGCGGGGTCGTCGGTGAGTACGGCGGCGCCGTGGCTGAGGGGAGTGCGGGCGGCCAGCTGCGCGGCGAGGGAGCCGGCACCGAGTTCCGGGCGGTCTCGCAGATGTGCGGCGAGTGTCCCCGCCTGTCGGCGCAGGGCCTCGGGCCCGTTGCCGTACACCAGGACGGGCCGGGACGGGACCTCGGTGGCGGGAGCGTCGCCGACGGCGGGGACAGCGGGCGGTTCGGGGGGCTGGGCAAGGATCACATGGGCGTTGGTGCCGCTGATCCCGAACGAGGAGACACCCGCCCTGCGGGGTCCCTCGTGCGCGGGCCACGGGGTGGCTTCGGTGAGCAGGCGCAGCCCCGACCCCTCCCAGGCCATCTGCGGGGACGGCTCGTCGGCGTGCAGGGTCGCCGGGAGCACCGCCGCGTTCAGCGCAAGCACGGTCTTGATCACACCACCGATGCCTGCGGCGGCCTGGCTGTGCCCGATGTTGGACTTGAGGGAGCCGAGGAGCAGCGGCGTGGTCCGGCCCCGCCCGTAGACGGCGGCCAGGGCGCGAGCCTCGATCGGGTCCCCCAGCCGGGTGCCGGTGCCGTGCGCCTCGACAGCGTCCACCTGGTGCGGGGCGAGTCCGGCGTCGGCCAGCGCACGGGCGATGACCTCTTCCTGCGCGCGGCCGTTGGGGGCGGTCAGACCGTTGCTCGCCCCGTCCTGGTTGACCGCGGTGCCCTCGACGACGGCGAGCACCCGGTGGCCGTTCCGGCGGGCGGCGGAAAGCCGTTCGACGACGACCGTGCCCACGCCCTCCGCCCAACCGGTGCCGGATGCACCGGCCCCGAAGGCACGGCAGCGTCCGTCCTCGGAGAGGCCGTGCTGGCGGGAGAACTCCACGAACATTCCGGGTGAGGCCATCACGGCTGCTCCGCCGGCCAGGGCCATGGAGCATTCGCCGGCCCGCACGGCCCGCACCGCGAGATCGAGCGCGACCAGGGACGATGAGCATGCGGTGTCCACGGTGAGCGCGGGGCCGCGCAGGCCGAGGACGTACGAGATCCGTCCCGAGGCCACGCTGATGGTGGAGCCGGTGAGCAGGTATCCGTCGGAGGACCCGTCACCCTCGTGGAGCCGGGGGGCGTAGTCGGACGCGGTCGCGCCGATGAACACCCCTGTGTCGGTGTCCTTGAAGGACCGCGGATCGCGGCCCGTGCGCTCCAGTGCCTCCCAGGCGGTCTGGAGCAGCAGCCGCTGCTGGGGGTCGATCGCCAGGGCCTCCCGGGGGCTTATCCCGAAGAACTCGGCGTCGAACTCGGCCGCGCCACCGAGGAATCCGCCGTGCCGGGTGGCGGAGGTTCCCGGGCGGTCGGGGGCGTCGGCGAACAGCTCCGTGAGGTCCCAGCCCCGGTCGTCGGGGAATTCGGTGATCGCGTCGGTCCCCTCGGCGACGAGGCGCCAGAGGTCGTCCGGGGATGACACACCGCCGGGGTAGCGGCACGCCATGCCGACGATCACGACGGGATCTGCGGTCGGGGCGGCGGCTGCCCCGGGGACGGCTGTCCCGAGGGCGGCTGTCCCGGGGGCGGGCTCGGCGTCGGCGTCGGCGTCGGCGTCGGCGTCGGCGTCGGCGTCGGCGTCGGCGTCGGCGTCGGCGTCGGCGTCGGCGTCGGCGTCGGCGTCGGCGGGGAGAATGCCGCGCAGATGGGCGATCAGCGCGGTGGCGGTCGGATGGCTGTAGAGCTCGGCTGCCGGAAGCTCGGTCGCCAGCCCCTCCTGCAACAGGTCGCTCAGCTCGACCAGGCCCAGAGAGTCGATGCCCAGGTCCTTGAACCCCGCCCCGGTGTCGATACGGGCAGGGTCGCTGTGGCCGAGCACGGTGGCGAGGGCGTCCAGGACCCGGCGTTCGACCTCGGCGTCGGCCGCGGTGTCCTCGGCCCGGAACCGCTGGGTGGGATCCGCGGCGGCACGGCCGTCCAGGCCCGCGGCCGGTCCGGGCACGGTGCGGACGGTGGTGTCCGTCCGTGGCGCGTCTGCGGAGTCGGTCCGGGAGTCCTCGATCTGGTCCAGCCAGTAGCGCTCCCGTTGGAAGGGATAGGTGGGCAGGTCGACCCGTGGCCCGTCGACCGGGAACACCTGGTCCATGTCCAGAGGCTGCCCCGCGGTGAACAGCCCGCCCACCGCACGGTCGACGTCGTCGTCCGTACCGAGCAGCGGCACATGGGCGGCCGCCCTGCCGCTCAGTTCGCGGCCGAGGCCACTGAGGGTGCGGCCGGGACCGGCCTCGGCGAAGACACCGGCGCCGAGGTCGCGCAGCCGCAGGAAGGCATCGGCGAACCGGACCGGGGACCGGGCGTGTTCGGTCCAGTAGGTGGCGTCGGTGGTGGTGACCACCTTCCCGGTCACCGTCGAGACGAAGGGGATCGCCGCCCGGCCGAAGGTGAGGGAAGCGAGTACGCCGCGGAACTCCTCGAGCATCGGGTCCATCAGCGGCGAGTGGAAGGCGTGGCTGACCCGCAGCGCCCGGGTCCGCAGACCCTGTTCGGCAGCGCGGGCCGCCAGCGCGTCCAGCACGTCGGCCGCACCGGAGACCACCACCGAGGCGGGCCCGTTGACCGCCGCGAGGGCCGCCTGTCCTCCGAGGCCCTCCAGCAGTGCTGCGGCCTCCGTCTCCGGCGCGGCCACGGCGAGCATCGCGCCCCCATCGGGGAGCCCTTCCATCAGCCGGCCGCGCGCGGTGATCAGCCTGGCCGCGTCCTGGAGGTCGAGGATCTCCGCGACGTGGGCAGCGGCCACTTCTCCGATGGAGTGCCCGGCGACGAATCCGGCCCGCAGGCCGAACGACGCGTACAGCCGGTAGGTCGCGACCTCGACGGCGAACAGGGCGGGCTGGGTGTACAGGGTCCGGTTCAGCAACTCCGCGTCGGCGCTGCCCGGAGCCGCCCACAGGATGTCCGTCAAGGGGCGCGGCAGCAGTCCGTCGAGTGCCTCAGCCACCTCGTCGAACGCGACGCGCCAAGCGGGGTGTCGTTCGTATGCGCGGCGCCCCATGCCGTTGCGCTGGCTGCCCTGGCCGGGGAACAGGACTGCGAGCGGGGCGTCCGTCGCCCCGCCGGTCAGTGCACCGGGTGCCGGACGACCCGCGGCGAGGGCGTCGAGACCGGCGAGCACGTCACCGGTGACGGCCGCCCGCCGGGCGAAAGCCGTTCTGGTCGTGGCCAGCGAGCGGGTGAGGCCGGGCGGCACCGCACCGTTACGGGCCACGAGCGCGCCGACCGCGGCAGCCTGATCGCGCAGGGCCCCGTCGGTACGGGCGCTGAGCAGGAGCGGCAGCCTGCCGATCGCCGGGTCGTCGCTGTGAGCCACAGGCGCCCCGGTCACGGGCGCTTCGTCCGCAGGCGCCCCGGTCACAGGCGCCTCGCTCACGGGCGCCCCGGCCACGGGCACCTCGGCCGCAGGCGCCTCGGCGACCACGATGTGGCAGTTGGTGCCGCCCATACCGAAGGAGCTGACACCCGCCACGAGCCGCTCCGCGGGCCTCGGCCAGGGTCCGTGTGCGGTGCGCACCGCCAGTCGCAGCCCGGCCAGGTCGATCCGGGGATTGGGTTCGGCGTGGTCGAGGGTCGCGGGCAGTTCCCGGTGCGCCACCCCCAGCACCGTCTTCAGCAGGCCGGTGATTCCCGCAGCGCCTTCCAGGTGGCCCACCTGGGGCTTGACGGAGCCGACTTCGAGAACCGGCGGGCCGTCCCGCCCATCCACCCCGCCGGTCGCGTCCGCACGACCGTCCCGGCCGAGGCCGCGGGCCAGCCCCAGTCCCTCGGCTTCCAGAGGGTCGCCCACCGGCGTCCCCGTCCCGTGAAGTTCGACGTACTGGAGGTCCTCCGGAGCCACTCCGGCCGCGTCGCAGGCCAGCCGGACCACCTCTGCCTGGGCCCGGCTGCTGGGGACGGTCAGCCCGTCGGTGGCCCCGTCGTTGTTGACCGCGCTGCCCAGGATCACCGCGTGCACCCGGTCGCCGTCCGCCAGCGCCTGGTCGAGGGGTTTGAGCAGGACGAGACCCGCTCCCTCGCCCCGCACGTAGCCGTTGGCGCGGCGGTCGAAGGTGTAGCAGTGCCCGTCGGGCGACAGGCCCCCGAACCGGGCCACGGCGGCGGTGGACTCGGGTGCGACGATCAGGTTGACGCCGCCCGCGAGGGCGAGCCGGGATTCCCCGCGCCACAGGCTCTCGCAGGCCAGGTGCACCGCGACCAAGGACGAGGACTGCGCGCTGTCGACGGCGATGCTGGGGCCGCGCAGACCGAGGGTGTACGACACCCGGTTGGCGATGATGCCGCGGGTGGTCCCGGTCAGCGTGTGCCGGCCGAGGGCGTCCGGACGGGACAGGGAGGCGTACTCGTCTGCGAGGGAGCCGATGAACACCCCGGTGCGCGTGGCGCGCAGGGCGCCGGGGACCACGCCCGCGTGCTCCAGGGCCTCCCAGCTCAGCTCGAGGATCAGCCGCTGCTGCGGGTCCATCGCCGCGGCCTCCCGCGGGGAGACCCCGAAGAACTCCGCGTCGAAGGTGTCGATCGAGTCGAGGTAGCCGCCGTAGCCGAGGCCCGGATGGCTCCCGGAGAGCCGGTCGGGCGCCGCGCCCGCCCTCTCCCGTGGGACCTCCCGGACGGCCCGGCGCCCCCCGCCGAGCAGCTGCCACAGCGCATCGGGGCCCGACGCTCCGGGCAGCCTGCAGGCCAGGCCGATCACGGCCACCGGTTGCCGGTCCGCGGCCTGCGCGGGTGCCGTGGTGCCGATGTCCTGGCCGGCCGCTGTGTCGTTGCCGCTCAACTCACGCCTCACTCTCGTTCAGAACAGTTCGGTGAGCACCGTGCGTACGGTGTCCGCCACGTGCACCAGCCGCGGCGTCAGGTAGAAGTGGTCGCCCGGCAGCACCTGGAGCTGGAAGGGGCCCGTGGTGTGGTCCCGCCAGCGGGCCGCGTCCTCGACCGGCACCAGCGGATCGCGGTCCCCGATCAGCGCCGTCACCGGGCAGTCGACCCGTGCACCGTGGTCGGGGGCGTACGCCGTCAGCGCCCGGTAGTCCGCCCACAGCGCCGGCAGGACCAGTTCCCGCATGTCGGGCTCGTCCAGGACGGCCTTCGACGTCCCGCCCAGCCACAGCACCTGTTCGATGAGGGACTCGTCGTCGCGCAGCACGGCGGGGTCGACGTGCGTGAGCACCGGAGCCCGACCGGCGGAGACGAACAGCGCCCGGGGACGCGGACCGAGGCCCTGCTCGCCGAGCAGCGCGGCTTCGTAGGCGACCAGCGCACCCATGCTGTGCCCGAAGTACGCGACGGGTCCGCCGCCGGTACGCGCGGCGACGGCGTCGGCGGTGTGCCGGGCGAGTTCCCTGATGTCCTCGACGGCCCGGTGCCGGCGTCGCTCCAGCCGGCCGGGGTACTGCACGACGAGGACCCGTACGTCGGGGGCGAGGGCGCGCGCCAGCGGCCCGAAGAAGGCGGCCGAACCCCCCGCGTGCGGCAGTACCACGAGGCTGGGGGCGTCGGTGTCGGCGGACGCGTACTCCCTGAGCCAGTCACCGGCCGCGCTCACCCGCCCCGGTGCGGTTGTCTGTCGTGCGGTCTCTGTGCCGCTCATCGGGCCGCCACCGCGCGTGCGGCATCGAGGGCACCCGCGAGACGTTCGGTGACGCCCGGGTCGGCGTCCGGGCGCATCAGCTGGACGGCGAGCAGGCTCCACAGCCGGGTCTCGGCGAGGTGCGCCGGCGCCCCGTGCACGTCGTCGTGTGCCAGCCGCCGCAGATCGGCCACGTTCTTCTCCAGCCTTTCGGCGTCCCGCGGCGGGATGATCTCGTCACGCCGGGCCGTGACCACGGCCAACGGCACGGACAGTGAGCGGAGTTCCGCGTCGCTGAGGCCCCAGTCCCGTATCCGCTCCCAGACCTCACCGGCGGGCACTCCCACCAGGTGGGCGAGCGTGTCCCGGGTGATCCTGGGGACCTTCTGCTGCCACTCGGCGTCGGTGAAGAAGTCGTGCACGGGCAGACCGTTGCCGACGATGCCCCGGATACGGGGGTCGGTCAGGGCGGCTCGGACGGCGAGGTGGCCGCTGAAGCTGAGGGCCAGCAGATAGCTCCGGGAGACGTCCGCGCGGCCCGAGACCGCGTCGAGGACGGCGGGGAACAACCTGTGGCTGTCCGGGCCGTACGCCAGGGGGTTCTCGCCCACGCCGGGGAGCTCTGCGACGACACCGGCGAGACCAAGCGCCACGATCTGGGGCAGTACCGGTCCCCACTGCTCCTTGGTACTGACGATGCCGCCCGTCATCACCAGGAGCGGCCTCGGGTTCGCGGCGTCGAGCCCGGCGGTCCAGATCCGTACCGGTACGCCGTCGACGAGCACGGTCTCCGGCTCGATGCCGGTCGGTGAGGCGCGCCTCCACCGGTCGAAGGCGTCCACGCTCCGCTCCAGGGAGTGGGCACGGCCGGGGCCGTCGACGTACGGGAACCTGCCCATGGTGTAGAGCTGTCCGGCGGCGAGGACGTCCCCGGCCGCCTCGCGCTCCTCCCCCGCCCGGACCCACTCGTGGGCCCAGGATCCGGGCCCTTCCCCGGTGTCGGTGGTGATGCGATCGAGCAGGCCGGCGTAGTGGTCGGCGGGCAGTTCCTGGGATATCGCGTGGGCCACCACGAACTGTTTCAGTTCGGCGAGATCGTTTCCTTCCGCGCCGGGCACGGCCGGGCCGGGCCGTCGGTGCTGCCGGATGTCGCTCATGCGGGAACCGCCTCCAGTGCGTCCTTGATCTCGGTGAGGACGTCGGCCGCTTCGGCGCCGTCGATCACCCGGTGGTCGAAGGTGAGGGAGAGTCGCAGCACCGGGGCCACGGCGAGGGCGCCGTCGCGGACCACGGGCCGATCGGCGATCCGGCCGACGCCGAGGGTGACGGTGGTTCCTCCGACGGAGTGGAAGCCGTCCACGGCCCGGTGGCCGAGCGAGGTGACGCTGAACGTGCCGGTGATCTCCGGCCGACGGTCGAGGATGCCGGCCGCGGCGCGGAACCGGTCGAGGGCTTCCTTGAAGGGCAGTTGACGCAGCGCCCTGATCCCGGCGAACTCCTCGGCGGTGTCGGGGTCCTGGGCGGCCACCCGGTCCAGGTGCTCCTGGATGTCGGCCAGGCCCGAGTGTTCCAGGTCCGGGATCACGGTCGCGAGAACCACCCGCTGTCCGTCGAGCACCCGGTCGAGGGTGACCTTGGCGCTCACGGTGTCGAAGGTGGCGATCGTCGGATCGAGCCGTCCGTGGATCGCCGCGTTGGCCTCCGGATGCTTCGCCAGGACACCTGCCGCCGCGTGCACGACGTACGAGACGACCGAGCTCCGCAGGCCCTCGTCGCGGGCGGCGCGCCGTGCCGCGACCAGGGCGGTGGCGTCGACCTCGGTGTCCAGGTGGACGGGCGCGAAGTCCCTCGTCTGGTCGAGGAAGAACAGGGTGTGTCTGCGCTGGGTGGGAAACGGACGGCTGGTCAACGGATCACCATTTCGTAGAGGGACCCCAGATCACCGGCGTCCAGGAAGTCGGGCAGGGACAGCTGCCGCCCGACGTGTTTCTCCAGTGCCACCAGCAGTCCCAGCAGTTGTACGGAGTCCCAGCCGGCCAGTTGGTCGAGCGCGCGGTGCAGATCGCTCTCGGCGAGTTCGATGCCGGTCTGGTCCCGGACCAGCTCCGTGAACTCGTCGCGCGTCAGGACGTCGCTCATGTCAGGCACCCCCGGCCAGTTCGAGTGCGAGGCCCGCCTTGGTCCACTTGCTCGACTCGATGGCGACCGCGATGGCCCGCGACGGCCCGGTCATCCGGGTGAGGAGCTTCTCCAACTGGAGGAAGAGGAGGGCGTTGCCGTTGTTCCCGGTCTCCCCGACGAGGGTGATCTCCTGCGCGAGCGGCAGGTCGAGCCGCTTGACGATCTTCTCGGTCATGGTGACGGAGAGCTGCGGCGGCAGCAGATGGTCCACCTCGTCCCGCGCCCAGCCGAGATCGTCCAACAGTTCCTGCACGACCTCCTCGGCGAGTTCGGGAACGTGCTCCTCGATGGCCTTGTAGTCCTCCTGGGCCGGTGCACGCCCCGAGTGACGGTCCGCGATCCCGTACCAGTGCAGGATCTGCCCGGGCTGCCGGTCCAGGCCCGACAGCCGGGTCAGCACCGCGCGGATCTCGGGGACGCCGGGCCGCTCCTCGGTGGTCAGTACGGCGGCTCCCGCTCCGTCACCGAACAGCAGGTAGTTCACCAGCTCCTCCGGTGGCAGGGACTTCAGGTCGGCGGTGACGTCGTAGTGTTTGGCGATCACGTCACCGCCGATGACCAGGGCGGTCCTGTAGCGTCCGGTGGCGAGCAGCGAGGACGCGACATCGATGGTCTGCACGGCGCCCGAGCAGCCGGACTGGAGCTGGAACGTCGGGATGCCGTCGATTCTGAGCCGGTCGGCGATCACATTGACCGTTGCCGGCATCAGAGTGTCGGGGGTCGCGGTGCCGAGCACCACCACATCGATGTCCCCGGCGGAGAGCCCGGCCCCGGCCAGGGCTCTCGCGGCGGCGATCTCACCCAGATCCGCGAGGGACTGCCCCGGCCGGCCGGTGGCCAGGTCGATGGCCAGGTGCCGGGTCCTGGTCCCGATGAAGGTGTCGACCCACTGCTCCCAGAGCTGGTCCATTCCGAAGCGTGCGGCCAGGGCGGCGGTGTCGATCGGTGGCCCCGGCAGCGCCGACCCCACCGACAGGACACGCACCGTGCGGTCGCTCATGGCGGACTCCTTTCGCGTTACCGATTCCGGACGCTAAGGTCGCCGCCTAAAGCGGAACTAAGACCGCCTGGCGCGTGGATCGCTCAGGCGGCGTGCGGTGGGACGCTGATCCCTACGGTGCTGCATGGTGGCGTGCGGATCAGCGGACCGCCGAGGCTCGGCAACCGGGCTGCCCCTGCCGGTCGGCCTTGGCCCATGCGCACCCCTGCCACATGCCCGCCACGCCCCGCAGCTGGGAACGGTGGATGCCTGCTACCAGGCAAAGGGCTTCCGCGTGGTGGCCCCCGCCCACCCCGGCTTCGAGGCGGAGGACGAGGCGCTCAACGCCGACCCGGCCCCCATCGAGGAGCTGTCCGTTCCCGCGATCATCACGTCGCTGGAGAAGCTCATCGACGAGCTCGGCACTCAGCCGATCATCGTGGGCCGCTCCGCCGGCGGTGTCTTCACCCAGATCCTCCTTGGCCAACGTCCACCCCGCCACGCCGACACGTACGTCGATCACCACAACGAGAGCCGAGCGCCCCTGCTGTTCGTCGCGGGTGAGCACGACCACCTCAGGCCGCCGAGGATCCAGCGCTCCAACGCCAAGCACCACACGTCGAACACAGTCACCGAGCTCGTCGAGATTCCGGGCCGGTCCCACCTGATGCCCCCCAACACGGCTGGGAGGAGATCGCCGACCACGCACTGAACTGGGCGCTGGGCCACTCCTGACCGACGCGCCAGGTCCGGTCGGACCCGCATCTTCCCTCGGGTGCAGGTCCGGTCCGGTGTCGGTAGCCCTGACCGAAACTGCCCGGATCACGGACCGTCTGTTCGAGGCCCCGTACGGCGGCCATCCGCCCCTGCGGCAGTCTCACCGGGCCGATCACGCTCACCGTGTCCGGAGCCGGACGGACACGCAGAACGGTCACCGGAGCCTGCGGCTCGCCGACTCACTAGGGTCGGCCCCATGACGAATGACGGCGTAGTCGTGGACGAGGCGATCCGTGCAGCATGGGACTCGTATCGGGTCCTGGAGAAGCGCACCTCCGCCAAGGAGCGCCAACAGGCAGGACAGCGGGCCCAGGCCGCTATGGACACCTACGGGCGTGAGGAGGTGTCCCGGGGCACGGTCTTCCTCGTGGGAGTGCTGACCGGATTCCTGATGACCGAGCAGAACAGCGGGAAGAAACGTCTGGACCCGCTCAGTGACCTGATCCCCGCTGTGATCCGCAAGCTCCCCACCTTCGAGCTGGCCGACCCGGCCCAGGTACCCATGGTCACCGGTGTCCTCATGGCCGCGGCGATGGGCATGGACACCGTGGCGTGGCGGGACCGGTTCGGGCAGATCCCACCGGAGGAAGCCCTGGTGCACACCTTCGTGCTGTGGCTGCTCGCCGACCTCTTCGACTCCATGACCGAGCAGCCCGGCGCCATCGACCGGCTCATGCGCGAGACCTTCGAGACCATGCCCACCGAACACAGCTGACGTGCGGGCGGTGCACGGTCCAGCACCGTCCACCGCCCGGGCCCTGCACCTGCGGCACTGCGGTCAGCATGCCGCCTCCCCAGCTTGTCCCTGTCTACTGGAGCATCAGCGACGCACCGACGACCAGGAGAACGGCACCGGCACCGCCGGCGACGGGAGACCCCGTGAGGAGACCCACTCCAACCAGGCCGGCGCCCACCAGCGCGATCCCCGCGCCCCGCTGGAAGGCCGTCCCCGTGATGGTCTCGCCCTCCCCCGGGTTGCCCTGGTCCACCGCGCTGTTACGGGTCAGCAGCTCACCCAGGCCGTAGTTCTGGTCCTGGGCGAACCCCTTGAGCGTGGACAGGTTGTGGGGCGCCACCCCTGCTGTGAGCATGAGGTTCTCCAGCATCGAGTCCTCGATCTGCCCGACGGATCAGCTCCCGGAACCGATCCTCGGTCGGACCGGTGTCGTCCAGGTCGGGTCGGGTCGAGCCGCAGTTCTCGAAGATCGCAGCCGGGCCGGAGGCCGGTGTCAGAGCCTCCCGATAGCGTGCCGGCAACCAGATCTGACGACTCTCCGGGAGACCACCGTGGACATCCTGCTCATCGCCGGCTTGTGGCTCGACGGATCCGCATGGGACGACGTCGTGCCTGAACTCACCAAGCTCGGCCACCGTCCCGTGCCGCTCACCCTCCCGGGCCAGGGTGACGGCGCAGCCTCCGCGACGCTTGACGACCAGCTGGCAGCAGTGCTTGCCGCCGTTGACGCGGCGCCCGGAAAGCCTCTGGTGGTAGGGCACTCCGTAGCGTCGACCCTGGCCTGGCTGGCCGGCGACGCACGACCGGAGAAGGTGGCCAAAGTCGCCTTGATCGGCGGCTTCCCCGCCGCCGACGGGCGTGCCTACGCGGATCACTTCGCGATCGAGGGCGGCGCCATGCCCTTCCCGGGGTGGGACCTTTTCGAGGGCCCTGACGCCGCTGACCTCGACCAGCAGGCCCGGGACCGCTTCGCGTCCGCCGCTGTTCCTGTCCCCGAGGCGGTCGCAAGGGGAGTCGTGCGCCTGACCGACGAGCGCCGCTTCGACGTTCCCGTCGTGGTGGTCTGTCCCGAGTTCACCCCCACCCAGGCCGAGGAGTGGATCGCCGCCGGTGAGAGTCCTGAGCTCGCCCGCGCTACTCACCTCGATTACGTGGACCTCGACTCGGGCCACTGGCCGATGACCACCCGCCCCCGCGAACTCGCCCGCGTTCTGAGCGAGGCTGCCGACTCCTGGGGTGTGTCTGACAAATGATCACCTGGCTGGTTCGCGGAGCCAGGTGCTCATTTGTCAGACACGCCCTGGCGAACCGAACCGCTCGGCCACCGCGCACCCAGCCGTCACGACCGCCAACCTGGCGAACCCCCGGAGACGCGGGCAGCTCGCCTTCCCAGGTCCGGCCTCCTGCCGGCGACGGGTGTCAGCGGTGACGGTCCCGTCGGGCCGGCATCGATGAACGTCCCGCCCGCCCTGCCCGGCTCCGAGACGGACAGGGCGGGCGCGAGCAGCTCGAAGAGGCCGCCTGCAGTGCGCCCTCAGGAGTTCATCGCCTGCACCGACGGATACGTGGATGCCCTCGGCGCCTAGGAGCTGTCCGGCCGATCATGTGACCGTCAGCTGATCTGCTCGTTGTTCCAGGTATGGGGCGGGGAGAACGTGGTGATCTGTCGGACGCGGAGTGGGAGCGGTTGCGGCCGTTCCTGCCGGTGAGCAATGGGCGGTGCGGGCGGTGGCGTGATCACCGGCAGGTGATCGACGGGATCCTGCACCGGGTGCGGACTGGGGTGCAGTGGCGAGATCTGCCGGAGCGGTTCGGTCCTTGGAAGACGGTCTATGAGCGCCATCGACTGTGGTCGGCGAACGGCACCTGGGAGCGCCTCCTGCAGCAGGCCCAGGCCGCAGCCGACGCGGCGGGCCAGATTGACTGGGGCATCTCGGTGGATTCCACCGTCGTGCGCGCCCACCAACACGCGGCAGGCGCCCGCACTGCCCCACCGCCTGCGCGAAAAGGGGGCCAGGTGGCAGAACACCAGGACGAGTCTCCGTGGCAGAGCCTGGTCGGCCAGCTGGTGGAGGTGGTGAGCGAGGTGAGGGCCTGGGCCGCTCGCGCGGTGGCTTCACCAGCAAAATTCACCTGAGTGCCGATGGCCGCTGCCGCCCGCTGTCCCTGATCGTCACCGCAGGCGAGCGGGCAGACTGCACTCAGTTTGTGCCGGTACTGGAGAGGATTCGGGTCCCCCGCCTCGGGCTGGGCAGGCCCCGCAAGAAGCCCGACAGCGTCACGGCGGACAAGGCATACAGCAATGGCCCCTGTCGTGAGTACCTGCGGCGACGGGGAATCCGGCACATCATCCCGGAGAAGACCGACAGCTGGGCCGCCCGCCTGCGCAAAGGATCGCGAGGCGGACGTCCACCAGGCTTCGACGAGGAGCGGTACAAGAAGCGCAACACTGTTGAGCGGGCCATCAACAGACTCAAGAACTCCCGGGCCGTCGCGACGCGATACGACAAGCGCTGCTACGTCTTCCTCGGCACCGTCACCGTCGCCGTGCTCGTCATCTGGCTACGTTCATGATCGGTTGGCCGACAGGCTCAATCCCCTCGGACTCGCGCGTGCAGATGCATGTCGTGCCGGCCGTCGTCATGCATGGCCGCACTGCGCTGGGTTCCTTCGAGCAGGTAGCCGGACTTGGTGGCAACCCCGCAGGAGGCGTGGTTGCGCGTCGAATGCTCCAAGTACAGGCGGTGGAAGCCGATCTCATCCAGCGCCCAGGTTGAGAGTGCTGCCATCGCCGAGGTCGCAACACCGCGGCCGCGTGCAGTCGGAAGAACCCAGTAACTGACCTCGGCGACACCGTCGTTGAAGTCGAAGCCACGCAGCGCAATCCGGCCGAGGGCCTCACCGTTCTTGCGGGCGACAGCCCAGTGACCGCCCTACTCGCTTCCCCAGTCCTGGTGGTAGGCATCGAACCACTCCAGGACGCGCGTCTCCGTCTGAGGGCGGCGCGTGTGCCAGCGGCAGATCTCATCGTCCTGGTAGGCGGAGAGGAACACCGGAGCGTCAGCCGGTCCCCAAGGTCGCAGCAGCAGGCCTTGAGCGGCGGGCAGAACGGGCTGATGTGAGCCCGAGAGTAGACCGAAGGGAACTGAGGGCGGCGTCGACAATTCGCGAGTCACGAGCCATGATCGCCCGACAGCGACGATCCAAGTCAAGGCCAGCCGCATCCCCACCAGACGAACCGTAGACCGTGATCGCCAGGACAGCTCCTAGGGCTGACTCGCAGGCTTCGCCGAACTCGCACCGGCCCCACGCGACCTCGGCCGCACCAGCAGCAACATGCGCCAACCACAGCCCCCATCTGTCGGCGCCGGAATAGTCGCCCGGCCATCCTTCCAACACCCCTGCTCCTGGGCCCCGTTCGCGAAGGAATCGCCGTGGTCCAGACCAGAACGTTGACGCGTCCCTGACCGGTCGATACGCTCCAGGCAGCCGCCTGAGAGCGCTCTCAGAAATGCTTCGAGAGTACTCGCGCGGGGTACCCCCACCGCACAGCCTTCCCGATGAGGAGAAGAGCTTGTCTGCCAACCTCCCTGCCGCTCCAGCCATGCACCGCTCCCGCCGCAGACCTGCCGCTCTGGTCGCTGCGCTCGCGCTGGCCGGCGCGTGTCTCGTCGCCACCCAGGTCACTACCGCCACCGAGGCGGCTGCCGTCCCCGCCACCATCCCGCTCACGCTGACCAACAACTCCGGGCGCGGCGAGCAGGTGCACGTCTACGTAATCGGTACCGAGCTCTCGTCCGGGCGCCAGGGCTGGGCCGACGCGAACGGCACCTTCCATCAGTGGCCCGTCGGCGGCAACCCGCCGACGCCCGCCCCCGACGCGTCCATCGCGGGCCCTGCCAACGGACAGTCGAAGACGATCCGGATGCCGAAGTTCTCCGGCCGGGTCTACTTCTCCTACGGGCAGAAGCTCGTCTTCAAGCTCACCACCGGCGGCCTGGTTCAGCCCGCAGTGCAGAACCCGAGTGACCCGAACGCGAATATCCTCTTCAACTGGACCGAGTACACGCTCAACGACGCAGGGCTGTGGATCAACAGCACGCAGGTCGACATGTTCTCCGCGCCGTACGCGGTCGGAGTGAAGCGCTCGAACGGCTCCACCCTGACCACCGGCCACCTCAAGTCCGGTGGCTACAAGGCGTTCTTCGACTCCCTGCGCAGCCAGTCCGGCGGCTGGGGCGGGCTCATCAGGACCCGCGCCGACGGCACGATCCTGCGGGCGCTCGCCCCCGGGCACGGAATCGAGGCCGGGGCACTGCCGGCCTCCGTCATGAACGACTACGTCAACCGGGTGTGGAGCAAGTACTCCTCGCAGACGCTGACCGTCCAGCCGTTCAAGGACCAGCCGAACACGAAGTACTTCGGCCGGGTCCAGGGCAACACCATGAACTTCATGAACAGTTCGGGGGCAGTCGTCACCAGCTTCCAGAAGCCTGACTCCGACAGCATCTTCGGCTGCTACAAACTCCTCGACGCACCCAACGACCTGGTCCGCGGGCCCATCTCCCGCACGCTGTGCGCCGGCTACAACCGGTCGACGCTGCTGAGCAACCCCAACCAGCCCGACGCGAACAACGCGAACTTCTACAAGGACGCGGTCACCAACCACTACTCCGCCAAGATCCACGCCCAGATGGCCGACGGCAAGGCCTACGGCTTCGCCTTCGACGACGTCGGCGCGCACGAGTCGCTGGTGCACGACGGCGACCCGCAGCAGGCGTACATCACGTTGGACCCGTTCAACTAGGGCGTGGTCACGACCGTGCTGGTCACAGCTGCCCGTTGGGACCTGTGACCAGCACGGTCGCTTCTCGGGCCACAAGTGGCCGGTCAGTGCACCAGCAGGTCGATCATGCCCGTCAGGTCCTCCTCGCCGCTGCCCACAGCCAGGCGTCGGCGCATCAGCTCGAAGTAAGGGCTGAGCAGTTCCGGGCTGACCCCCTGCTGCTCGGCGGTGCTCAGGAAGGTCGGCGTGCCGGCCACCTGCATAGCGAGGTTGGAGACGACACCCTTGGTGTAGTCACCGCTCCGCAGCTGGCCGGCCGTCCGGTGAACTGCCGGGGCCATCGCGACGAGCCAGTCGGCGAGCAACGGGGCGAGCGCCTCGGGATCGATGTCCTCGTTGCGGATCAGAGCGAAGGCGTGCGCGGCCCCGGCGAACATCCCGTACATGGCGCTGAGCAGGGCCACGTCGTGCAGGGCCGCGAAGCCCGCGTTCTCGCCGACGTAGGCAGTGCCAGCCGGGACGCCCAGGGTCTGCTGATGCCGCTCGAAGAGCTCTGGCGAGCCGCTGTAGAAGACGTAGCCGCCGGCTTCCGGGACGCCGATCATCGGAGGGACGGCCATGATCCCGCCATCCAGGTAGCGAGCGCCGCGCTCGCGGGCCCAGTCGGCGCGGGCACGGGCCTGGGCAGGGGTGCTGGTGGTCAGGTTGACCAGGTCCCTGTCGGCCAGGTCGGTGCCGGCCAGCACCTCGTCGACCGAGGTGTCGTCCAAGAGGCAAACGACGACCAGGGTGTTCGCTGCGACCGCCTCAGCGGCGGTGTCCGCGACCCTTGCCCCCTCAGCGGCGAGCCCCGTGGCGTGGGCCGGGGTGCGGTTCCAGACGGTCAGCGGATGGCCGGCGGCAAGCCAGGTGCGGGCCAGCGCGGTTCCCATCGCCCCGAGGCCCAGCAGCGTGACGGGAGTCTTCTCAACAGTGTTGTCTGCCATGCCGACCAGGCTGGCCACAAGTCCGGGGGTGAGCAAGTACGCACTTTGCAGTGGGTGGTTACCTCGCGGTGAGCGAGCAGGTCGGAGGGGTTGGGCATGAGATCACTGAACCGGCCGGGCACACCGGACGGACACGTCTGCGGGATCGACACCGCGATGGAGGTGATCGGCGGCAAGTGGAAGGTGCTGATCCGCTGGGCGCTCCACGAACACCCCTGCCGTCGCTTCGGCGAGCTGCGTCGTCTCCTTCCGGGTATCACCGAGAAGGTGCCGGCCTCTCACCTGCGTGAGCTGGAAGCGGACGGTGTCGTGCACCGTCTCTCCTACGACGAGGTGCCGCCCCGTGTCGAGTACTCACTGACCGAGGACGGCAGGCGCCTCAACGACGCACTCCAGCCGCTGGCCGCCTGGATTCGCGAACGGCCGGCCAGTCGAGCGCTGGAGGAGAAGGCACATGCAAGTTGTCACTGCGCCATCCAGGTTCACTACGACTTGCCCGACGATCCTGGGCGGTGGAGCTGAGCGAGGCCGTGCCTGAGCCCGCCGCGTGGGCTGAAACGCCCACTACGGCAACCCGTACGGCTGACCCAGAACGTGTCCCGCCCGAATTCCCTGCGGCCAACCTCGCCTAAGAGCGGACAACCTCGCCTAACGAGCTCGTGCACGGTTAGCGGTGAGACGTCGAGCTCGCATCGGCGATCATGGCTGTGTGGTGGGGAACCTGACGCGCACAGTGATCATCAGCGACCGGAAGATCACGGACCTGTCAGCCGCTGTGATCGCCGAACTCGTGCCCAGGCTGGGACCGTTGTGGCATGAACGGCACCAGGCCAGGCTTGCATCCCGGCCGCGGAACGGTGGTGCGGAGGACGTCCGCGACGGCTCACTGGAGCAGTTCGAAGTGGGGGTGGTAGGGGGAGGACGGGCAAACGTGGAGCTGCAGGTTGTTGCCGCCGGTGATGTCGATCAAAGTGAAGTTGCCGTCCCGGTCACCCAGGGGCGGCGGGCCCGGGGTCGGCCGGTCCTCCTTGGCGGTCCAGGTCGCGCTGCCACCGTCCCATTCCCATGAGGCGATGGTGAGGAGCGGGACCGCCTCGGTGCCACATTCCAGGCAGGCTCGGTCGACGGGGTCGGTGGGGCTCCAGCGGGTCCAGCCGCCGGTTTTCCAGCCGGGGGCGGTGCAGAGGTTGCTCAGGTAGAGCTCGCCCGGATCGTAGGCGTATGCGTTGTACTGGGCGGGGTCGATCGTCTCCCAGCGGCTCATGTCGTCCAGCTGGTCCCGCATCTCCTCGTCCAGCTCCATGGGGTTGGGAAACTCGGTGACCTGCTCCGGTGAGAATGAGCAAGGCTCCGGGAGGTACCAGCTGTCCTGGACGATCGGCGGCTCGGGCGGTGCGTCGAGGACGTCGGTGACGGTGGCGCAGGACCGCCAGAAGAGGGCGGTCTTCGGGTGCGCCATCTCGTGATCGAAGGGGCACCACAGGACTTGGAGCAGGTCCGCGTCCGGCGGGCAGGGGAAGGGGATGTCGCGGGCATACAACTGGGCGACGGGCACGAGAGGGATCGGGCCGTCGAACCACGGGCGGCCCGCCCTGATCAGATCCAAGGTCTCCTGTTCCTCGGGGGTCCACTCGGGTGCCTCGGGGTCGAGGTAAAGGCGCTCGGCTGCTGCGGTGAGAACGCGGCGCTGGAGCCGGATGTCGTCCGGGGAGTTGATCCTGAGCGCCGCATGCTTGTCGTGCGGTTCTTCGCAGTACGGCCACGGCTCGTCGGCGGGCCACAGGAGCGGTCCGCCGACGGAGCTGTCGTGCACGGTCGGCGATCCGGGCCGCGGGTGCAGCCGGGTCGCCGTGCGCGCCAGCGGGGCCAGTTGCGGGAAGAGCGCGGTGATGTCGAACGGCCTCGGCGGGGTGGTGAATGTGGCATTCATACGGGCATGCTGCCAGCAGCGTCTGACAATGGGTTGAGCGAGCGGTCCCCTTCGGCTGACACCACACATCTCCTCCGAGTCAGCCGGCAGCCCAGAGGAAGATCTCAGCGATATGGAGTCTGGGCCAGGTAGCTGGTCGCGGTCTTCTCGTGGCAAGTGGCGATGCCGTGGCCGCTGCTTCAGGCGGTTGATGCACCGGTCGACGGTGATGCGCTGCTTGCAGGTCTCGAGATCGAACGCCGACCGTCGTGGAGATCTCCGCCGCAGCGGCTACTGCATCAGCTCGGTGTGGGGATGCTCCGGCGATGTCGGGCAGACGTAGATCTGCTGCTTGTGGCCGCTGGCGATCTGGATGGCGGTCGGTTGCCTTGGGACAGGGTCGGTGCCGTGCGGTGCGACGCGGACGTCGCGGGGGACGCGACCACGGTCGTGCACTTCAAAGCCTCGGGCGCGCAAGATGTCGATCACGGCCTGACCCTCCGGGCTTGTGTGGTCGGAGGATGGGCTGATGGGTTCTTGTTCTTCGTGATCCTTCTCCGGGATCCAGCTGCGGCTGCTGGCATCCCATTCGAAGGTCGGGATGGTCAGCAGGGGGACCATCGCGGTGTCGCAGGCGGGGCAGGACTGGGGCCTGGGGTCGGTGTAGCCCCAGGCGGCCCAGCCGCCGACTTTCCACCCGGGCGCGACCGACAGATTGCCCGTGTAGAACTCCTCCGGGTACGACGCGTACCGGCTGTCCACCGCGTCGCCGGCGGCCTGCCACTTGCTCCAGTCCCCAATCTGGGCCCGCACTTCCTTCCTCAGCTCCAAGGGGTTGGGGTATTCGGTGATCTGCTCCGGAGCGAGCAGGCACGGCTCGGGCAAGTAGCCGTCGAACTGCACCACGGGCGGTTCCGGGAGTGCGGCGAGGATGTTGCTGACCGTGGCTGCGGACCGCCAGAACAGCAGGGTCCTGGGCATGAACTGCATCGGAGGGTGATCGAAGGGGCACCACAGCACCTGAAGCAGATCCGCCCCGGCGGGCGCGCGCAGATCTGGCACGTCACGCACGTACAGCTGCGCCAGCGGCAACATTGCCATCGACCCGTCGTACGGCTGGCGGCTCGGCCTCGGTCTCGGGTAGGTCCGCGGGGGCTCGATGCGTCTGAGGATCTTCCGTTCCTGCGGGGTCAGTTCCCGGCCCTGTGCGGCGGCACGGATCCGGCGTCGCAGCCTCAAGTCCGGCGGCGACAGGGCCGGGTTCACCCCGTCCAGCTCGTGCGGACCTTCGCAGTGCGGCCACGGCTCGTCGGCCGGCCACAACAGCGGACCACCGACCGAGCTGTCACGCGCTGACGGAGCCCCAGGCTGAGGGTGCAGCCGGGTCGCCGTGCGCGCCAGCGGTGCCAGTTGAGGGAAGAGCGCGGTGACGTCGAGCGGCCGCGGCGGGGTGGTGAATGTGGCCTTCATAGCGGGCATGATGCCAGCAGCCTCTGACACCATGCAGATCAGTTCTCCACCACTGACACCACATTCTTCACCAGGCGGACGACCTCAACTGGGCCCTCTCAGTGGACTCCACCACCGTGCGCGCACACCAGCATGCGGCGGGGGCCCGCAGAAGGGGGCTCCAGTAGGCGAACCGGCAGACCACGCCATCGGCCGGTCCCGGGGCTGATCGACCACAAAGATCCACCTCGCCTCCAACGCCCATTGCCGGCCGCGCCGGCCTTCGTGCTCACCGCCGGACAGGCTGGTGCCGCACCAGCCTTCGCTCACGTCTTGGCTCGTCTTCGCGTTCCACGACGGAGAGGACGGCCCCGCACCAGGCCGGATGTGGTCCTGGCCGATAAGGCGTACTCCTCCCGCGCGATCCGCGAGCACCTTCGCAAGCGCGTATCCGGGCGGTCATCCCCGTTCCGGCCGATCAACGGGGCCACCGTCTGCGCCGCGGCAGCCGGGGCGGCAGACCTCCTGCATTCGACCGCGAGGTGTACAAGCGGCGCAACACCGTCGAATGCTGCATCAACCGCTTGAAACGGTGGCGGGTATCGCCACCCACTACGAGAAGACCGCGACCATCTGCCTGGCCGGACTCCACGTCGCGGGCATCTTCCTCTGGTCCGCTCGGTGATCCAGACGAAACGCCCTACGTCCCTGTCGTTCGCTGACCGGAACAGCGACATGTTCAGGACCGGCGTGAATTCCGGTACCGCGCCTACCGGGCTCCGTCCGGCCTTCTGCATGATGATTGACGGGAGAGTCATCGCCGCAGCAGATATGAGCCGATGCCGCAGAGCGGCCCGAAAGGCGGCAGCCATGCCCACCTCCAGAACGAAGAGATCGACCGCCGCCGCAGTCGCTGTGCTCACGCTCGTCATTACCTCGGCCTGCAGCAGCTCGGGCGGAGGAGAGACACCTCCCAGGACAACATCCGCACCACGCGCCGGTGTTCTCGCCGTGAAGATCGACAACGTAGCGGCAGCCCGGCCTCCCACCGGACTGGAGAAGGCCGACATCGTCTACGTGGAGCAGGTGGAGGCAGGGCTCAGCCGCATCCTCGCCGTCTACTCCTCCGACCTGCCTCCCGTCATCGGCCCCGTACGCAGCGCCCGCGAGACGGATCTGGAGCTGCTCCGGCAGTTCGACGACCCCACGCTGGTGTACTCGGGCGCCCAGTCCGCCCTGCGGCCGTCGATCGAAGCTGCCCCTCTCGAGGCGCTGCCCCCGTCGAAGGCACCGGATGCCTATTTCCGCAGCGGGGACCGCGCCGCACCGCACAATCTGTATGTGCGCCCGGAGAAGATCCCGCGCGCCTCCACCGAGGTGAACGCGGCCGAGGACATCGGGCTCCGCTTCGACGCGCCGCCCCCGGGCGGCACCCCGGTCGACGGGCGCACCGTGTCGTACCCGTCGGCACGGTTCACCTTCACGTGGGCCGCGGACCGGGACCAGTGGCTGGTGAGCATGGACAGAACCCCGGCCCGTACGGCCTCCGGGGACCTGCTCGGAGCTGCCACAGTGGTCCTGCAAGACGTGGACGTGCAGGATTCGAGCCTCCGTGACCGGGGCGGAAACACCTCACCCTTCAGCGCGACCGTGGGAACCGGCTCGGCAGCCGTCCTGCGTGACGGCATGTCGTACGACGTGGCATGGGAGCGGAACACCGCCATGTCGGCGACCCGCTTCACCACCGAGGACGGCGATCCGATGACGTTCGCGAACGGCCAGGTCTGGATCGTGCTCGTGCCGAAATGACATACGGCCGTCAAGCCCGCACACGCCAGCGCGACGGTCCCTGCGACGGCGAACCTCTTCGGAGGTCCAGATCCGCGAGGGTGCTGGGCGAACGGGTGCGTCGCCGTGATCGCCTCGCCGAGGGGTGACGGGGTCCATCCGGCGCGCTTCACCGCCCACTGTCGTGGTCACCCCGCGCGGGGCCGGCAGGAGGGCGTTCAGGCGCATGAGGTTCGACGGCCAGGCCGAGCAGGCGCAGTTCCCGAACGGATTTTCCGGCGATCTTACGGCCGAGGAGGGGCCGGCCGTCGTCGTGGCGGTAGACACCGGCCGGTTCGGCGGCCAGGGGCTCCTCCCAGCCCCGGTACAGAGCGGCCAGGCGGACGGTGAAGCCGACCAGGAACGCGAGCGGCGCGCTCGCGGCGCGTGGGAGCCCCGCCTGGTCCAGGACGATCCACACGGCGCCGGTCAGTGCGGCGACGGCGACGAACCACTCACCGCGGACGAACTGCTTGGGCGGGACGCCGCAGGAGACGTCGATGAGGAAGCGCCCCGCCGTGGGGCCCACGACGGCGAGGACGAGGGAGCCCAGGACGGGCAGACCCACGTCAACGCCGGTCTGCGCCCCGACGATGGCGTACCAGGGCAGGGCGAAGGACGTGACGAACTGGAAGAGCCCTTCGCGGAACAGCTGTCCTTCGGAGTAGGCCAGGCGGTGGCCGATGTACCCGGCGATCAGGCACAGCACGACGTACGAGGAGTTGGTCAGCGCCGCCGGGACGCGGCCGACCATGACGTCGCGGCTGACTCCGCCACCGATGCCGCCGAGAAGGGCCATCAGCAGGATGCCGACCACGGTGAAGTCCTTGTAGTGGTCAGGTCTGCGGGCCAGCAGAGCGCCGTTCAGTGCGTTGGTGGTCGCCGCGACCAGGTTGATGAAGGTGCCGCCACCGGTGAGGTCGAACGACCCGAAACCGACGGTCCCGATCGCCAGATGCGCCGCGCTCACCGCCCTGATTCCCCGGGCGTGCGGAGTGAGGGCTCCGTGCTCCGGCCGCGGGCGGCGGCCGTAGCGTGTGTGGCGTGGAGGGTCACGGGGTGACGATGGCGAAGTCGGGATCGACGGTGTCCAGCAGACCCGTGAGGGTCGCGAAGACCTGCGGGTCTCCCTCGACGCCTACCCCGTCGAGTCCCCTTCCCGCGAGGACGCCGAGCAACTGCGGCTTGGTCAGGATCAAGGTCAGGTCGGCCGCCGGGCCCGGCACGTCGGCCCCGGGGGCGGTGCTGCGGTACGTGAGGGCTCCGTTGGACAGCAGCAGGTGCCAGATGCGGCCCTCGTCGGTGACGTTCCAGGTCATGGTGAGCTTCGCGTCCCAGGCACGCGGGCCGTCGACGCGGATGGCGAGGGAGTCGATGAGCATGTCGACGGTCAGAGCCATCGCCATCTCCGGGTTGGTCGTCTCAAGGGAGGTGTGCGCGATGGTGCCGCGCAGCTCCTGGGCGCCCATCAGGTAGAAGTTGCGCCAGGTGGCGTTCTCCGCGCCGAAGCCGAGCTTTTCGTACACCGAGGCCAGCGCCTGCTTGGCGAGCGGATCCTGCGGAGCGGCGAAGACCGCGTGTCCCAGCAGCGTCGCGGCGAACCGCAGATCTCCTGAGGCCGCGTACTCCTCACCCTTGGCGATCAGCGCCGGTACGCCGCCGTAGTCAGCGGCGAACCGCTCGGCCTGTTCGACGGGCGGGTGCTCCCAGAGGTGGGCGGGGTTGCCGTCGAACCAGCCCATATAGCGCTGGTAGATGGCCTTGGCGTTGTGGCTGACCGAGCCGTAGTAGCCGCGGTTGCCCCACCGGTTCGCGATCGCCGGCGGCAGTGCCATCTGCTCGGCGATCTCCGTGCCGGTCAGCCCCCGGTTGGTCAGGCGCAGAGTCTGGTCATGGAGGTACGCCCACATGTCCCGCTGGCCCGCCAAGTGCTCGACGATGCGCTCCCGGCCCCAGGTGGGCCAGTGGTGCGAGGCGAACGCGACCTCGACACTCTCGCCGAACAGCGTGATCGCCTCACCCAGGTAGTGTGCCCAGACACGGGTGTCGCGGACCAGCGCTCCGCGCAGGGTCAGGATGTTGTGCATGTTGTGCGTCGCGTTCTCCGCCATGCACAGGGCACGCCGGTCGGGGAAGTAGAAGTTCATCTCCGAGGGCGCCTCGGTGTCCGGCGTCATCTGGAACACGATCCGCACCCCGTCGACGGTCTCCTCCTGACCGGTGCGGGTGATGTCCAGCGTCGGCGGTACGAGGGTGATGGTGCCCGTGGACGTCGTCATGCCCAGCCCGGCACTGATCTGCCCGGCGGGCCCCTTCTCCAGTTCCGCGCCGTACATGTAGACCGCCCGGCGGGTCATCGCGCCGCCCGCGTACACATTCTCCGCCACCGCGTGCTCCAGGAAACCGGCCGGGGCGATCACCGGCACGGGGGCGTGCCCGTGCGGAAGAACCCCGCGGGAGCCGCCGAAGTGGTCGCCGTGCGAGTGGGTGTAGATCAGACCGGTGACCAGGCGGTCGCCGCGGTGCTCGCGGTAGAGCGCGAGGGCGGCGGCCGCCGTCTCCGCCGAGATCAGCGGGTCGATGACGATGACACCGGTGTCACCCTCGACCAGCGTCATGTTCGACAGGTCGAGGTTTCTGACCTGGTAGATCCCCTCGGTCACCTCGAACAGGCCCTGCTTGTTGCAGAGCCGGCTCTGTCGCCACAAACTCGGGTGCGCACTGCCCGGGCAGTCCTCGTCCAGGAACGCATACGCGTCCCCGTCCCAGATCACCCGGCCGTCCTCCGTCCGGACCACCGCCGGCGAGAGTGCGGCGACGAAGCCCCGCTCCGCGTCCTCGAAGTCCGACATGTCTGCGTAATCGAGATCAGCCATGGAGAACATGTAGCCCGCCGGCTTCGAGGTCTTCCTGAGCCACGCGGACGCTGCGCAACAGCTCTGGGCCATCTGGTCCTGGTGCCACCACAAGGGCATCTGATCAACGTTCACGCCGTCGTGACAGGCATGTCCGTTTCACTTCGCCAGTCTGGTGCCGATTCTCCCATCTCGCGCGACGATGTCAGGTGGTGCTCGACACCACGCGCACGCTGTCGTGGTGCAGTCGCAGGGCCCCGTCAACCGGACACCGCAGGCCGACCGACAGACGGCGGACCTGACCGTTCGCGGCAGGGGCATGAGCGACCAGCACCTGGAACACGTCATGTCCGGCCGGGCAGACAGGGTCGGCCGATCTACGGAAGACCCTGGTCAGCCAGGGAAGTGGACGAGCGGACGGCGCGAACTCCCAGGTGGCACCGCCTGCGTGAACATGCCCGCCCGCAAGGCCGATCGGCAGGCAGCAGCCCTCGCAGAAGCACTCGTCCGCGACCACTTCGAACTGGTCCCAGTCACACCACCGGCAGACGATGGGTGTGATCACAGTCCGCCCGGGCGACTCCCGATGGACAGTCCGGCCCAGCAGCGACACCAGGCCACCGTCCTGCGTCACGGCATCGCCCGCCGGTCCGGCGCTCCACGCACCCCTGTCTGCCATGGCAGGGATCCTCGCACAGCGTCATGGTCGCGGTGGCCTCCATGAGGGGACGGCCTTTGGCTGCACCGTGCGTGCCGGTGCCCCGGCAGTCCGCACTGCACCAGCACCCCCTGCGTCGCGAGCCGGAGCGAGTGCGTAGTCGCCGCACGCGCGGCTCGCATGCTGCGGCTCCTCAGCGGGGCGTGGGCCGGGCAGCGCCGAAGGGCTGGTCGCCCTGCTCCTCCCCCACTCGTATCCGAGATCAGGAGAGCTCCAGCGTGCAGCCTCCCCTTTTCGCCGTCCTGCCCGGACCGGGCCGGGCCGCCGGGACGGCTGCGGCTGCGGCTACGGCTACGGCTCCGGCTCCGGCTCCGGCTCCGGCTCCGGCTACGGCTACGGCCATCGACTCAATTCGTGGTCAGCTTGCGGTTTCCGGCTCGGTCCTTCGCGATGTTCCGTATCTTCTTGCTGCTGCCGGACTCGGTAAACAGGGCGAGTACCGCGGGCGACACCGACTCCACAGCGAGAAGGCGCTGCATCCAGGACGTGACCTCGGCCAACTCGGCCGATGTCGGTACGTGACCTCCCGTGACGGACAGGTAGAACAGCCAGTCACCGATACGCCGGTGGATGAACTCTCGGTGCCCCTCCGTCGTGAGCCGGTCGATCTCCGGCAGCAGCCCGGCCGACCACCGCCGGAACTCGGCAGGCCCCGTCACCTTCATCGCGATCCTGTCCAAGAGGGCGACCACCGCCGCCTTGGACCCCATCTCGTGGGGGTCCCGCAGGAGCGTTGCCACCAGTGCTCGGTCTCCGCCGCGGCTCCGCAAGGAAGCGGCCACTTCGACGACGCGCTGGTACGCGGACGATCGGACATGCTCGTCCGCGACGGCATCGTCGACGTCCACATCGAGGATGCCGGCCCCCGCCAGCAACTCGGCCACATCGGAGCGCAGAGTCATCGCTTCATCTCTTGTCACAGGGCTGCTTCCTGACGGCCTCACACCGCACCCGCCCAGCCTGCTCCCCCGCATGCCGAGAAGCCACCCAATACCGCACGACCGGAACGTCGCCGAACGGCTCGGGATCACCGGGGCGCGACCGGTGGCGCCCCGGTGCCGGCGACAAGGGCGGCAGCCTGATGGCCCCAGCTGCGGAACGGCGGCCATCGACAGCCCTGCCCGCGGCCGCACCTGCCAAGTCCTCATGCCCACGGTCGCCACACACCTGTAGGCACAGGGGTGCCCAACGGATGGCTCTCGACCGGCGCCTACGTCCATGAGGCAGCCAGGGACGGCCGTGCGCCACATAACCCGTGCCTGCGGGCATGAGCTCCGAACGTGACCTCCTATTCGGTGCGCAGGGCTGTGGCGGTCCGGGCCCTGGCCGCCCAGCCGGCAGGCAGGAGTGCACCCAGAATGGCGATGAGCAGGCCGCCGAGGGCGAGCGGGACCAGTTCCGCCGCGTGGTAGACGGCGAGGACGGAAGCGGGGAGGCGGAGTCCCACGCTGTCGCCCATCGCGGGGAAGACCCAGCCGTGCAGCGCTACGCCGAGGGGCACGCCCAGAGCTCCCGCGACCAGACCGGTCACGACGACCGAGGTGAGGACCATGGTGATGGTCTGACGGGGAGTCATGCCGAGCGCCTTGTGGACACCGATCTCCCGGACACGCTCTCGGGTGTCGAGCAGCACGCCGTTCAGCACGCCGAGGGCGGCGACGGCGACGAGCATCAGCGTAAGCGTCCCGGACAGCGCGTTGAGCGTGACGACCATGTCGCCGCCGGTATCGAGCCCGCCGGCCTGAGCGGCGGCGCCCAGCGGTGCCAGGCCCTTGTTCAGCGCGATGACGTAGCCGCTCACGTCGGTGCCCGACGTGACGGCGATGTGATGGCTGCTCTCCGTGAGGTCGGGATGTGCGGCCGTGAGGGTGGAGGCGTCGGTGAAGACCTGCATGCCGTCGCGGCGGGGGTCGAGGACCTCGCCGACGATCCGGACCGTGACCGGCTCGGTCAGGCCGCTGACGGTGATGGAGTCGCCGATGCGGGTGCCGGTGGCGGACAGGAAGGGGGTCGGGACCACGGCCTCACCGGGCTTGTCGATCCAGCGGCCGGAGACCATCGTGTAACCGCCCCAGGAAGCGTCACCGGTGAAGGCGATCACGTCGACGATGCCGGTCAGGCCGGATACGGTAGCCCGCACCGTCGCAGCGCTGTAGTGCTTCCCGGTTCCGGCGCCGGCCTCGATCGCCGCGGCGACCGCGGCGGGACCGGCCGTCGGATGCTTCTCGGGGTCCAGGCCTCGGGGTCCGAAGGCCGGCAAGGGTGCGGGCACGACGACATCGGCGGCGTCATGGGCCCTGGCCTTCATCACCTGGCCGAGCGAGGCGCCCATACCCACGGTGAACGTGACGGCGATCGCGCCGAACAGGATCGCCGTGCCCATGGCAAGCGCGCGGGCGGGCCGGGCGAAGGGCCGGACCAGCCCCAGGGCGACCGGCTGAGGGAACGGCAGGCGCGCGGCCGGACGGGCCGCCCACCGGCCGCGCCCCGCCGAAGCGGTACGCCCGACGGCAAGCGCATCGACCGTGCGCATCCGGCCCGCCCGCCAGGCACTCGCCCACGCGGTCACCGCCACGAGGCCGAGCACGCCGGCGAGCACCGCCAGGTCGACCTCCGGGGCGACGGCCAGGGACGAGGTGCCGTAGACGTCCCCGGTCTCGGCCAGTACGGGGACGGCGAGCAGGTGGCCGGCAAGGACACCGAGGGCCGTGCCGGCGGCGGCCGGGATCAGCGCCTGGCCCACGTAGGCCCGCACGACCTGGGCCGGGGTGAAGCCGACAGCCTTGAGGATGCCGATGCGGCGTGTTCCTGTGCCGACCGCCGACGCGACGACGTTGCCGACGATGAGCACCGACATGACCAACCCCATGACGCCGAACGCGATGAGGAAGGGAACGTAGAGGGCGGTGTCGCGTTCGGCGGTCTTCTTGACGGTGAGCCAGGACTGTTCGCCGACGGATGCTCCCGGCGGCAGGGACTCCCTCACGGCCTTGCCGCCCGCGGTGATCTGCGCGGCTGTCTCCGAGTCGGTGAAGCGGTAGAGCATCTGGTAGCCGCCGCTGCCGGATGTGGTGAGCGCCGGCATCTGGGACGGAACCACCCAGGCGTCAGCGGTCTGTGTGACTGAGCGGGCGACACCGACCACCGTCAGCCTCGGAGAGCCGGGCAGATGGGAGAAGGCCAGCTTTCTGCCCAGGGTCGGGATGAGCGGGGAGTCGGCGGACAGCACGGTCTCGCCGGAACGTGTGGGCCACCGCCCGTCGAGCAGCGTCACCTCGTCCACGCCCCGGCCGGGATCGGAACGGCCGGCCACGGTCATCGGCCACCCGGGGCCCGCCTCGTCCGCTCGCGGGGTGACGGTCGCCGTGCGAAACGGTCCGGCCGCATTGCTCAGCCCTGCGGCGTCCTTGGACTTCGACAGGTGCTCGGCACTCACCTTGCCGGCGTCGAACTGGACGGACAGGTGAGCGCCGTGCTGCTTGGCGAAGGCGTCGTCGAAAGGCTCGCCGGAAAGCACGAGCAGAGATCCGCCGAGGACGGAGGCGGCCACCGCCATCATCGTGGCGAGCCCGATGACCAGCGTCTGCACCCGGCGTCGGCCCACCCCCGAGCGCACCACCTTTCCGAGCGCGCTCATCGGACGGACTCCGAGGCGGCGGACTGCGAGACGGCGGGCTGCGAGACGGCGGGCTGCGAGACGGCGGGCTGCGACCGGACGTCCTCGGTGATGCGGCCGTCGGCGATCCGGACCGTACGGTTCGTGCAGGAGCGGGCCAGCGCCAGGTCGTGGGTCACCACGACGATGGTCTGGCCCTCGGCGTTGAGGTCGCTGAGCAGCCTGCTGACGTCCTGCCCGGCAGCCGTGTCCAGGGCCCCGGTCGGCTCGTCGGCCAGGAGCAGCGGTGGCCGGTTCATCAGCGCCCGGGCCACCGCGACCCGCTGCCGCTCGCCGCCGGACAGCCGCCCCGGGTAGGCACGGGTGTGCCGGCCGATACCGAGGTTCTCCAGCAGTTCCGCCGCCCGGTGGTCAGCCTCGGAACGCGCCGTACCCGCGAGCCGCGCCGGCAGGGCGACGTTGTCGGCGACGGTCAGATCGTCGAGCAGGTTGAAGAACTGGAAGATCATGCCGATCTTCGACCGTCGGTAGAGCGCCGATCCGGCCTCACCCAGCTGATCGACCCTCACCCCGTCCACGGTGACGCTCCCCGTATCCGGCCGGTCCAGGCCCGCGATCAGATTGAGCAGCGTGGACTTGCCGCTGCCGGAAGGGCCGAGGACAGCGACGGCCTCGCCCGGCTGCACGGTCAGGGACGCCTGGTGCAGAGCAGGCGGGCCGTCCTCGTAGCGGCGGCTCACCTCGCGCAGTTCGATCACGGGCAAGATCATCAAGGCTCCTTGGATACGGGTGGTTGGCTGCTCGAACGCTAGGAGCCGGCCCGGTCCGCACGCGTCGCCCTCCCGGACCCATTGCGCTACCGCCCTGGGACCAGCCGCGGAAACGTCATCCCTGCGATGTAGGCGGGTGATGTATCCACTCCGCCGGGAACGACCGTCAGGACGGACTCCCCAGGTCGGCGCGGCGGCGACAATGAACCGGTGATGCATATACGTACGACGTCGGAGCGGCTGCGGGAAGGCGTCCGCCGGACGGTCCGCGATGCCAGGGTTCCGAGCGGTCCACCGCTGCGGCCCACCCGTCGCGCCTGGCAGTTCGACACGCTGGTGGCACTGACCGTGGGCATCGCCACCGTCTACTACGGCATCGACAACGCCGACAACGTCGTGGTGCGTGAGATCGCACCCGGCGTCGAGCACGTCATGCCGCGCCCGTCCGGTCCCGGCGGCATGGCCTTCATGGTGACCTTGGCGTTCATCGCCTCAGGTGCCCTTGCGCTGCGCCGCCGCTACCCGCTCGCCGTGCTGTGCCTCGTGACGACCGCGGCTCTGCTCACCCCGTACGACGTATCGCGGCTGACCTTCTACGCGTTCGTCATCGCCGTCTACAGCGCCGCCGTGTACAGCCCGTACCGGGTGGCGACCCTGGCGGCGCTTCCGGTTGCGGTCGCTCTGGTCAGCACCTCCGGGAACTCGGTGACACCGATCGTCCCCAATGAATACGTCGCCCTGCTGATCCTGGCCCCGATGGCCATGGCCGCCGTCGGTCTGCGCAACTGGAAACTGCGGACCGCCGAGGGCCGCACCCGGCTCTCCGCCCTGGAACGCGAACAGGACGCGGCGCTGCGCCGGGCCGTCGAGCACGAGCGTGCGAGGATCGCCCGTGAGCTGCATGACGTCGTCACGCACAACGTCAGCATGATGATCATCCAGGCCGGCGCGGCCCGCAAGATCATGCAGATCTCCCCCGAGCAGGCCGCCGAGGCGCTGCTCGCCGTCGAGGCGGGCGGCCGGGCGGCCATGACCGAGCTGCGTCACGTCATGGGGCTGCTCACCATGGCCGACGAGGGCGAGGGGACGGACCGAGATGCAGACCTGGCCGATACGCCGGAGCTGGCCCCGCAACCCGGCCTGGACCAGCTGGAAACATTGGTAGGACGGGTCCGGGACACCGGGCTGGCCGTCGACCTGACCGTGACCGGCCCGCCCCGCCCTCTCCCGCCCGGGCTCGAACTCGCCGCCTACCGCGTGGTCCAGGAAGCCCTGACCAACACCGTGAAGCACGCGTCCGGCGCCACCGCCTCCGTGACCGTCGAATACGGCTCCGAACGGCTTCGGGTGGAAGTCACCGACACCGGTGGGCACCCGGGCGCGAACGCACCCGTCGGCAACGGCCGGGGCCTGATCGGGCTGCGCGAGCGCCTCGCCGTCTGCGACGGAATCCTGAACACCGGCCGGCGCCTGACCGGCGGCTACCGTGTGGAGGCCCTGATCCCCGTGGAGACACTGTGACCGAGCCGCTGCGCGTGCTCCTCGCCGACGACCAGACCCTGGTCCGCACCGGATTCCGGTTGATCCTCGGAGTCGACGGCATTGACGTCGTCGCCGAGGCGGCCAACGGAGCCGAAGCGGTCGAGGCGGTCCGCCGCACACGTCCCGACGTGGTCCTCATGGACGTCCGGATGCCCGAGATGGACGGACTGGAGGCGACCCGCCGCATCCTCACCGGCGCCCCCCACACACCCCGCGTCATCATCCTGACCACCTTCGACCTGGACCGATACGTCTACGCGGCCTTGTCCGCCGGGGCCATCGGCTTTCTCCTCAAGGACGTCACCCCCGAGCATCTGACCGCAGCCGTACGCACGGTCCGTACCGGCGACGCCCTCCTCGCCCCGGCCATCACCCGACGCCTCGTGCAGCGCTTCGCCCAGCGCGGCAGCGACACCGCCGCCCTCCACCGCGACCTCGCCTCGCTCACCCCGCGCGAACTGGAGGTCCTCGTCCTGCTGGCCCGAGGGCTGAGCAACGCCGAACTCGCCACCCGCCTCCACCTGGCCGAAGCGACCGTCAAGACACACGTCGCCCGCATCCTCGCCAAGCTCGGACTCCGTGACCGTGTACAGGCCGTCATCGTCGCCTACGAGACAGGGCTGGTCGGCACCGGCCGACGCGGGGCCGCCGAGCAGTCCCCGGAGCATCCGTAGACCGCAGCGGCGACTTGGCCGGCGCCGCACCGTCGCGGCGATCCCGTCTTCCACGTGCTGGTGGACCCGTCCCGACTCGGCGGCCTTCTCGGAGATGCCGCCCGTGGCGTCAGCGATCAACTGACTGCCGTGCCCCCATTTGTCCTGGAAGTCATCAGATCCCTGGCCGCGCGGTCGTCAGCGGCATGGCTCTCGGGGGGATGGCGGTCTTCGGCGGGTTCGCCGTCCGCCTCGCAAGCCGTGGTGGCCCCCGCCGGCTGTGCACTGGTCCGTGATGCCCTGGTCGCCGCCGTCGCCCTCGCCGTGCCACCTGTCCCGCACCACCTACCGGAGACCGCCACCCCGGCACCGCGCGCGTCCGCTCGGGGCCGTCCCACTTTGCAAGACCGGTCCACCGGGAGGGCACAGCGCGATGGGACAATCTCACCGGCTCCTCCTCTTCCTTTCCCTCCTTCTCCTCCTCCGAAAGGTCCCTCTCCATCATGCCGCTGGCTCTGCTGGCCCTGGCTGTCGTTGCGTTCGGCATCGGCACGACCGAGTTCACCACCATGGGGCTGTTGCCCCAGATCGCTGACGGGGTCGGCGTGTCCGTGCCTCACGCAGGCAACCTCGTCTCCGCGTACGCACTCGGCGTCGTCGTCGGCGCCCCCGTGCTCACCGGCATCGGTGCGCGGATACCGCACAAACGGCTCCTGCTGCTTCTGTCCGGACTGTTCATCGTGGGCAACACCGCGTCGGCGCTCGCCCCCGACTTCGGGACGCTCTTCGCCGCCCGCTTCGTGGCGGGTCTGCCGCACGGGGCGCTGTTCGGCGTGGGCGCCGTCGTCGCCTCCCGGCTGGTGGCTCCCGGACGGGAGGCCCGCGCCGTGTCGAAGATGTTCCTCGGACTCACCGTCGCGAACATCGTGGGCGTGCCCGCCGGCACAGCCCTGGGCCAGCACCTGGGCTGGCGGTCCGCCTACTACGCCGTCGCTGTCATCGGGCTCATAGCCCTCGCGGCACTCGCGGTCACCGTTCCCCATCAGCCGCGCGGTGAGCAGTCCGGAGTCCGACACGAACTGCGGGCGATGGGCAACAAGCAGGTCGTCCTCGGGCTGGCCACAGCCGTGGTGGGATTCGGCGGGTTCTTCGCCGTCTACAGCTACTTGGTTCCCATGCTGACGCACCTGACGGGCCTCTCGGACTCCTCCACCACCCTGGTCCTCGCGCTGTACGGCGTAGGGATGACGGTCGGCACACTGATCGCGGGACCGCTCACCGACCGCGCTCTGCGGCCGACCCTGCACGCCGGCCTCGCTCTTCTTGCCGCAGCACTGGTGGTGTTCTACTTCGCCGTGCACAGCACAGTGCCCGCGCTCATCACCGTCGTCTTCATCGGGGCGATGGGAGCGCTCATCACCACGCCCGTGCAGATGCTGCTGATGGCCAAGGCGAAGAACGCGCCGACCATGGCTGCGGCCTCGAATCATTCGGCCTTCAACCTCGCAAACGCGGGCGGTGCCTGGCTGGGTGGCCTGGTCATCTCGGCGGGCTGGGGGTGGGCCTCACCCACCCTGGCCGGAGCGGCCCTGGCCCTGGCCGGCGTAGGCCTCGCCGTGGTCGGCGGCCGCCTGGACCGGCACGGCCACCACTCCGAACCGACCGCCTCTTCAGGCACACCACTCTCGGCGGGAACAGCGCAGCCCACAGCGGACCGGTGAGAGCACCCCCGCGCGGTTCGCTGCAGCTGGTGCGGGTGAGCAGAAGGCCGAGGACAGCAGGGACGGCTGGTTACGGGGGAGCCAGGACCACCACGGCTGGGGGCGAGGCGCGCGTCAGATCGACCCGACGACCTTGCGCGGGGTGAGGCGGACGACGACACGGTCGGCGTCGTCCTTCGACGCCGGATTGAAGTCCGCGTACTCCTTACCCGTGTACTTGCGTGACAGCGCGTCGATCAGCTCCTGTCCGCCCTCGGTGGTCAGCGTGGCCGAGCCACGGACCTCGGCGTAGGTGTACGGCGCGTTCGGAGGATTGATCATGACGGTGATCCGCGGGTCGATGCGCAGGTTCCTCTCCTTGCGGCGCCCGACGGTCGTGGAGAACAGCAGGTCGTCCCCGTCCCGGGCGAGCCAGGTGATCGACAGCTGCGGGCTGCCGTCCGGCTGGATCGTGGCCACGGTCGCGAAGACCGGGCTGTCGTCGATGAGCTTCTTCAGGTCGTCGGAGAGTTCGGCGGACATGGAGTGGGTTCCTTCCCTCGCGTGCCTACGATCCCCGGGCCGACTGCCCGTCAGCTGAGATCGGAAACGGACAGCTTTCAAAATAGTGCGTCTTCCGGTCAGATCCGGGGAGGCCCAGCCTCGCGTGGGGCCACAGGTCGGACACCACTGATTCGGGACGGTCCACGGCTCGCGCACCCGGCACTGACGGAAAGCGGCTGCTCATGCCCGTGCGAGTCGTGTCGCGGAAAGATAGATCCGCCGCGTGCTGATTTCGTCGGCGTACGCCTCCCGGACCGTGACGTCATCGACCTGGAACGCGGCGGCCTCGGCTGCACGGCAGAGTTCCTGCGCGGTGAACTCAGCCCAGTAGACCCGGTGATCGGTGCCCAGTGGATCGCCCACGACTCCGTCGCTGGTCCCTTCCTTCGCCACGATCAGGAGCTGGCCGCCCAGGCGGATGGCCTCACCCCACGCGGCCAGCGTGCTGGGCAACTCCCTCTTGGGCCGGTCATGGAGCGAGTAGTACGAGACCAAACCGTCCAGCAGACCGCCTTGCACGGCTCGCCCGACGTCCTGCTGATCCCTCACCTCGAACTGGCACTCGGGCTCCTCGCGGCGGGCCAACTCGATGCAGCGCGGTGACAGATCGATACCCAGCACATCGAGCCCGCGCTCGACAAGCATGGCCGTCACCTTGCCGCAAGGGCCACAACCGACGTCGCAGACCCTGCCCCCACCGCCGACCCGCCCGGCGAACTCGGCCAGGACCGCCCGGTCGAAGGGCTTGCTGTCCCACTCGTGCCGGAAGAGCTGAAGGTAGAGGTCGGCACGCGCGTCCCAGCTCCGCGCGACATCGAAAACGCTGCCGGGCTCCGACGCAGAATCGTTCACCGGAAGCCACCAAGACGTTCGGCCACCGGCAGGGCCTCGATATCGATCTTCCCTGTCCTCCACCGATGTCCGCGACCACCTCGGGCCGCCGGGCCATGGGGTGCGGTGCGGGTGCCACTGCCCCATGTTGTGCGGTGCGGCGCGGGTGCCACCGCCCAGTGCTGTGCAGGGCCGATGATAGAGGCACGTCAGCCTCGACGAGCGACCTGCCACTGGCCTGGCTCCGACACGTCTTTGCCGCGGGCACGCTCCAGCTCGGCGCCGTCGCGTGATGTCTCGCAGCCGTCAGAAGCACACCTCGCAGGCTCCCGCCGCCGAGCCCCGCGGCGAGGTCGGCGAACTGGCGGACCGGTCGTCACACTCATGGCCCCTGAGCTTCCATCGCTGAATCCAGAGCCGTTTCTTGGAACCGATTCGCTGAGACAGAACCCGGACAGTCACGCAATGATTTCAAGATCGCCTCGGCCCTAGTGTCGTAGGTGTCAGCAGGAAGTGCCGCAATCCACCACAGCAGCTGGAGATCATGATGCGCTCGCGTCTCGTCGCCCGTTCCACCCGTCTCGTACTGGCCGCCGCAACGGTGACAGCCCTCGCCGCCACCGCGACCGCGTGCGGACCCGAAGACACCGCGGACACGGGCAGCTCCGCGGCTCCTTCCACCACCGCCCCTTCGGCCGGCAGCAGCAGCGACACCCCCTCCGCCAGCGGCACCAAGTCCAGTGGATCGGATGCCAGCAGCACCAGCGCCAAGAGCGACTCCGGCGACAGCGGCAGCGGCAGCAAGAGCGGCTACGGACAGTCCTGCGGCACCAACGACCTGGACTTCACGGTCACCGCGGAGTCCCAGGCCGGCGGATACTACCTGGTCACCGCCAAGGCCAAGTCCGGCATCACCTGCTACCTGGACGTCAACACCCCGAGCGTCTCCTTCGGCTCCGGCGCCGACGGCGTCGCCTCACCCGTCGGACAGGGCGGCGAAGATCCCATCAAGCTGACCGGTTCCGCCGTCGCGTACACCGGCATCAACCCCAAGACCACGGAGAGCGACGGCGGCAAGGAGTTCGAGAACGTCATCATCGCCACCACGGAGGACGACCCCGACCCCGCCGAGCTCGCACTCCCCGACACGGCCACCGTCGACAAGCCCATCGTCACCAACTGGTCCACCAACCGCAACGAGACCGTCCCCCGCATCATCTGACGAACCGCCCCCCCCCATGCCCGGAAGACGCAATATCCGCGGTGTCTCCCCGCCCCGCGTGCGTCTACCGCACCGGACGGCGCACGTCCTGGACGGGGACGTCGCCCGCGTCTCCCTCCTGAAGCACACCTACCTCGTCTGCCTGGGCCGGTTCAGTTCGCCGCCCGCACCGCCGCGCGAGGGCACACGACCCCAGCGTGACCCGCCGACCTGTCCGCCCCGACGAGGACGAGAACACAGAACATGAGCAGCCGCGAGGCTACGCGCGGCTCGGCGGGCGATCTTGTCGCCGACGGGGTTTTCATGAACCCGCCAGCCTCAAGCCGGGTTGCACTTCCAGGTTCGGGGGCGTCGGTCTCGACAGACCCGAGAGGAACGGCCATGAGGACGCTGACACTGGCAAGGACACCCCCCAGGTACCGGACGTGCCGGCCCAGCGACCGCCCGCACGATGTCCGTCTCCGGCTTCTCCGGCGCGGTGAGCTCGGCCGGGGGCCCCGGAGCGGTCAACGGTGCGGGCGGCGTCTCTCATGACTTGCGTTCGAGGACGCTCGTGAACGTCGGTGCGGGGGTGATTCCGCAGAGATCCCGTCCGATGTTCTCCATCCAGGTGTCGATGGTGTGGGCGGCGTGCAAGCTGCCGGCGCGGAGGTTCCGGGCAATCAGTTGGAGAGGACTCCGCTTGGTGATCCCGGATGCCCCGGAGGCGTGGAAGAGCGTTTCGACTGCGGAGGCGCAGGCGTCCCAGACGTAGGCGGCGTCGGTGTGGAACTGGAGAACCTGACTGTCCGTGGGGTTCACGGCCAGGCGCTCGCATTCGTCCAACGCGCTGACCGCGGCGTCGGCCACCAGGCCCGCGGCACGGATCTGGCTGTGTGCCCGCCCGACGGTGAGGTGGGTGATGGGAGCGATGGCCTGGCTCGCGTACGGCGAGTAGGGGATGGTCCGTTTCCCCAGCGCGCCGAGGAAGATCTCCATCGCGTTTTCGGCCATGCCCAGGGCGGTGCCCGTGCCCGTCACCAGTGAACGGGCGAGCCCTCCGCGCCGCGGCCCGAGGCCCTCGCTGGTGAGCTCCTCGATCCGCGACGCGAGCAGGGCGGGAGTGCTGAACCGCGTGTCGGGTACGAAGAGCTCGCCGTCGGTCGCCACGGTCTGGCTGCCGGTGGCGGCGAGTCCCATGGAATCCCAGTCGTCGAGCGCAACGAGCGAATCCTTCGGAACGAGGACCATGCCGACCTTCGTGTCGTCGTCCGGGTCGTAGAAGACGGCGAGATAGCCGTGGGAGGCGTGGACGCTGCCGGTGGCGAAGGGCCACTTCCCTTCGACCATCCAGCCGCCGTCGACCCGCCGTGCGGTGCCCGACATCCGTCGGCTCGTGCCTCCCAGCGCGAAGGTGCGGTTCCCCACCCAGGGAGAGACGTACACCGGGGCCATCACTTCGTCGGGGAAGGAGAAGCTCCACAGATTCCCCCCTGCCGCCGCCCAGACCACCCACGAGGTCGCCCCGCATCCCGACCCGAGAGCGCGATAGATGTCGTGCAGCTCCCGCGTCGTGAAATCCGCGCCGCCGTAACGCTTCGGCGTGGTCAGGTCGAAGACACCGGCCGCGTCGAGGGCTTCGATGCTCTCCTGGGGGATGCGGCGCTGCCGCTCCGCCTCCGGCTGCTGCCCGCGAAGCCAGGGCCGGAGCTTCTCGATCCGTTCGACCATCTCCTGAGCTTGCGGCTGACGCCCGTTCGCACTGCTGTCCATAGCCATGGCCCTCGCGACTTTCTCGTGATTCGTGTCCGTAGCCGCCGGATGTGCCCGGCGTCGAGTTGCCGCTCGTGACGCGGCGGTCTGCTCCTGCGGCGGTGGCCGGGAGCAGGTCAGGAGGGCCAGTTGTCGTCCGGGACCGGCACTGCGTCGAATCCGGCGACCGGACGGAGGGAGGGGTCCGAGCCATCGCGGCGGCCAACCGACGCGTCGGGGTGGTCGTCGAACCAGCCGTCTGCGGGATACTTGTGCATCCAGTCGACGAGCAGCTGGCGGCGTGCGATCAGCCACGTCCCGTCGCGGCGCTCGAAGCGGTCGAGATAGCGGGCCCAGAGCTTGACCGTCTCACCCTTCCACTGGTGGACCTCGGAGCCTTGGTGGTCGGCCTGGAGATAGGTCTCGACGTGGGCGATGTCGGGGCCGTTGAACTCGATGAGGCTGTTCCCCAGGGAGTGCATGGTCCGTACGAAGCGCGGCATCTCCCCCGTCAGGAAGTCGATGAATCCGGACACGGGGCCGATGTGGAGGCTTGCCGGGAACTGGACCCAGGCGTCCTCGTGGAAGACGCTGCGCACCAGGTCCATGTCCACCCTGTCCAGGCCGCGGCAGTAGCGCAGCAGGGCGTCGTGGATGTGAGCTCGGGAGCTCAGTTCGTCGATGTTCATGGTCGTCCCCTCGCTGAGGATGAATGCCTGGCAATGGAAGAGGGCAGAACTGGGCTGCCCGGAGCGGCGGCAGTGGCAAGGCGGCTGGTCGTACGCCGGATCGCCGCGGTGTACGCGGCCGTTCTCAGGACTCGCGGGCGGGAAGAACGGGAAGCTGTACGTAGCTCGGGTGGTTCGGGCCCGTGTGGATCGTGTTCAGGGCGCCGTCGTGATAGCTCGGGTCGTAGGCGTGGCGCATTCCGTGTCCGACGCCCGTGTAGGGCTGGATGTCCACGCGGATGCGATGCCCCTTCCGCACCAGCCCGGTGTTGGGGATGATCTCGATCTCCACCGGCACGATCTCGCCGTCCCGGAGCGGGGCGTGGTCGTCGCGCAGGTGAGTGTGCTTGGGCCGGTAGTCGGTGGACCGCCCGGTGTCCAGGACGCGGTGCGACGCCTTGAGCCATCCCTTGGCCAGTGGGTAGAACCGGGTGGAGATGCCGGGGATCAGAGCCGGCCCGCAGTAGTCGACCTCGCGGTTCTGCGCATCCAGCACCCGCACGGCCACGTAGATGTCCATGTCCTCGCTCGTGCTGGCGATCCACAGCACCGCCTTGCTGTATCCGGCGAGCACGGTGTCCTCCTCCAGCGGCTCGCTGACGAAGGTGGCGCCGGGAGCGCACGGCGCACTGGCCTCGGAGCCCTCACCCCTCGGCGGCGGGATGTGGGGCAGGGTCGGATCCACCTCGGCGGAGTAGACGACGGAGCGGTCCTCCATGGGCAGCGTGCGCGCCAGGCGAAGGGCGCTGTCGCAGGGCAGGCCGGCGGCGCGATCGCCGGGCACGGCATCGAGGTACCAGCGCACGTACCGGGTGCGCGCGACCGGCCACTCGTGCTCCTCCAGAAGGTACGAGCCGCCGCGTCCGGTCCGGATCTCCAGGCGGACCGGCGGTCTGTCCATGATTCCGTTGTCGACGCCCTTGAGCCAGTGGTCGAAGAACGCCATGTGGTCCTCGACGGAGGCGGTCGAGTAGGACTTCAGGAACCAGTCCTCCCAGAAGTCGATCTTCTTGTTCGGTGTGGGGGTGTTCAGGTAGGTCTCGCTGCTGCCGAGCTGATGGAAGTTGCCGGGATGGGTGGTCGCGGCGACCGTCCACAGCGGCACGGTCACTTCGCTGAGGTCGGGGCTCATCAGGACCTCGGAGCGGGGTCCGAATATCGCTGAGACGTCGGAGTCCCTGAAGGGGTTGGCCCTCGCGATCTCAAGGAAGTCCTTCGCGTCGACGTCCCCACAGATCGCGGGGACGACGCCGAACCTGAACCACCCCGGGAAGAACTCCTCGTTGAGGATGCCTCCGGTGTACATGACCTCCTCGTAGAGGTCGGTGTCCGTGCCGATGGCGATCATGGCTTTGAGATGCGGTGGCTCGAGGCTGGCCACCGCGTGCTGGCTCACCGCGTAGTACGACATGCCCCACAGGCCGACATTGCCGTTCGACCAGGTCTGCGCCGCCGCCCATTCGATGGCGTCGTAGTACGCCTCCGCCTCGTCGATGCCCCAGATTCCCAGGGTCCCCGGGCTCTTGCCTGCGCCGGGACTGTCGACGCGCACAAGGGCGTAGCCGCGCGGGATCCAGGCTTCCGTGTTGATGCTTTCGTGGTTCTCGTACTCGTAACCGTCCGGGTTGCCGCGGAAGTACCGCTCCTCCATCTGGTCGTGGTGCTCGGCGTCCTGCTCACTCGCGACGGAGTGGTGGACGAACGCCCGCCCGTAGACACCGCAGTTCATGACGACGGGAACCGGTTCCGCGCTGTCCGGGCGGAAGACGTCCGCGTACACGAAGGAGCCGTTGCGCAACGGGATTCTCACGTCGCGAAAGCGCCGGATGCCAAGAACGTTGCGGCGTACCTCGTTGCGTGCGGCTGCAGGCGAGACGAGCTTTCGGGGCTCCGCGCCGGCGAAGACCTTCGCCCCGTTGAGGTCGTCGAGAAGTTCCGCGACCACCGCATCGTCGGTGAACGCCTGTACGGGGTCCGTGGGGCCTCCGGGCAGCGAGGCGAGACCGTAGCGGAAGTCGACGGGGCGGTCGCCCACCAGGGCGTGGACTTCCGGAGTGAGATGGATGCCGCAGTCCGCGTCGAGGTCCCGGTTCAGCGTCAGGAGGAAGCGCGCGATGTTCGTCAGTCCGGGGTCCGAGAGTTTGTCCGGGTTGCCGTCGACTCGCGCGACGATGTGGGCGAGGGTGAGCCGCTTCGTCCCGCGTGCCGCGCCGATCAGCACCGCGCCGACCGAGAAGACGACGACCTCACCGTCCCGGTATTCGAACGTGCCGTCGTCGTCCGTAGAGCCCGAACAGGTGGGGGTTTCGAAGCGCAGGCCCACGATGGGTCCTGCGAATGTTCCGCTGCGCAGCATGGTCTCCGCTTTCGGGATCGGGACGCTGAGAGGTCGTACGGCGCATCGGCCGCACCACGGGGGCATACCTGCCGGAGGCCGTGGTGGTGCCGGTGCCGCGGGACAGCTGAGGCAAGGGCCCGGCCTGTCCCGTGGTTCTACGGGATGCGGCGGGAGACGACAGCCTGACAGGCCGCTCGGGCCACCCGGGCTGCTCGGGCCACTCGGGCCGTCAGGCGCCGGGGCCTACTGCCGTAAAGCAGCGACGTGGTCGAATCGGGACAGCGCGGAGAGGGAAGCGCCCGGGGAGACACCGAGGCTTCAGAGCTGCGGTCATCGACTCGCTCCTTCTCACGTCACCCTCCCCGTCCTGTCGCTGTAACCGTCTCGCCGATGCGGGCGTGTTCCTCGAATGCCATCCGCCACCAGAGGTGACGGCCGACCGAGGTCCCGCAGGCCACCCCGCCCGCAGCGAGCAGCGGCGAGGGTGCGCACGTCGGCCGCTTCGGCCTCCGGCGCGGTGCCCCTGCCGAAGACACCGTGACGATGTCCGTGAGCTCGGCATTACTGCTTGGCACATCCAGAACACTAACTCAGGCCCTCAAAATGTCAACACTTCCTTCAGTGTCTTCCAGAAGGTCACTGCTCGCCACTGCCGCTGGCAGCCGCCGGGATCGCACCGATGAGCAAGGCTGTCGCCGCAAGCCCTTGAGCGGGCCATAAAATGTGCACAGTCTTCATGCCTGCACGACGGGTCCAAAAGGCAGGGCAGGCCGGGGCAGTTGGTAGCGAAGGCCGTCCCGGACCACAAGCGGGTCATGCCGGATCGCCGCCTGGGGCTCGCTCCGGGAGGCGCCGTCCGCAATGACCGTTGTCCCGGCCGCCATGGCGGGCGGGTCCGATTCTCGCCAGGCGTGGGCGTCCGCTTTGTTCCCGAGGTCGGTGCAGACCGAGGTGATCACAAGGCCGCTGTCCGCATTGATGATGACCTCCACGTGCACCGGGAGCCGATGGTTCCGGGAGGACGTGGCAACAGCCCGGTCGTGGACCGGGATCGGGCGGGCCACGATCCACAACCGTTCGATATCCCCGACGCGCCGCAGGCCGGCTCCATCGCGAGCAACGGCCGCAGGCCCCGGATGCCCCGACAGACGGCGGCCGGGAAGATCCCGAAGAGCGGGGCGAACCTCCGCCTCGTGAGGTTGACGAGATGGCAGGCCACCAGGAGGACCCGGCCCGCCGACGAGGCGAGTGTGCACCGACGAACTGCGGTCAGCGACGGCCTGCGGAAAGGACGATGAGGAACTGGCCGCCGCCCGCCTCGATGCCGGCGGTCACCGGCAGCCCAGGGGCCAGGCGGGAGAACCGGTCGACCAGCCAATCCGCCGCCTCTTGGGCGTCCCCCCTGTCCGGACAACGGCCCACCATCTCCCGGCCCCCCTTGCGCTCCAGCCTCTCGGCGACGGCGATCAGCGGTGCGGGGTCGGCCACGTACAGGTGGTCCGGCCAGGCGATGACCACCTTGACCGCACCCTTGCGGGTGTTGCACCCGCGGTGCGCGAGCCGCTCGACGAGCTTCGCCTTCCGGTCGGCGGTCCGGCTGTCAACACTGGGACCCCGCGGGTCGTTCACCGACATGTCGGGGTCGACCGGTTCGTCGCACACCCAGCACCGCCAGTTGTCCCGCTCTGCCACATCATCAAGAAGACTCACGTGAGCAAACTAGCCTGCCCAGCCACCACCGCGCGCACCAGGTCCTCGGCAACCAGACGAGCCGTGCCCCACTCCGTTCTCCGGCAACATGAAAATGATCAGGAAACAACGGCGACCCACCCGCTCCTCGGCTTCCGGGCGAAAACCACCACGGTCACCGCTCCCGGAATGAGCCGGACTCCCGGCATGCTCGGCAATCGGGCCGTGCTACCCGCCCCGGCGGCATCGCTGACAAGACCTCAGGCCCGCAGCGGTCCAGTTCGATGAAGGCATGGCCCGACGCTCCACGGAGCGCCGGGTCGACAGACGGGGTTCTCGCGCAGGCCTACGCCTCAGCAAACCTGGGAGGCCACTGATCTGCCCGCGCGCCGACTCGCCGGGGTGGCTCTCAATCCGTCCTCTTCGGAGGATGTCCTGCTGCGGCTGCTCGCCGACGGTCCGCCGGCCGTACAGATGGTGCTGTGCCGGGACCGGATCCTGCCCCCTCTGCCCGTTCACCTGGCTTCCCCCCTGAGCGGCACCGGCCATCGGCCCTGGGGCCGGGCGGCGAAGTCGCCCGAAGGCCGTGGCGGGCACGTGCCGTGCTCGTGCTCGTGCTCGTGCTCGTGCTCGTGCTCGTGCTCGTGCTCGTGCTCGTGCTCGTGCTCGTGCTCGTGCTCGTGCTCAGAAGGCGTACCGGACGCGCAGCCACGGTGTGTGCTTCGCCAGCAGTTGTTGGATCTGCGTCAATGACCGCCGTTTGATGTCCAGCGAGTAGCGGACGTTGAGGGCTCCGTTCTGCGAGCGCTTGGTCTCCTGGGCGGCGGGCTGCCACAGCACTTCCTCGGCGCGGGGATGCCAGCCCAGGTTGACCTCGTGGAGCGACTGGTTGTGGGTCAGCATGATGACCTCGGCCGCTGCCTGCTGCTTCACGCGTGCGGGAAGGACGTCGTCGAGGTGGGAAAGCAGGTCGGCCCAGTCCCGCTGCCATCCCGGGCGCAGGATGACGGGCGAGAGATTGAGGTGGACCTCGTAGCCGGCATCGAGGAAATCGGCCGCTGCGGCGATCCGCTGGGCGATCGGACTGGTCCGGATGTCCAGCAGCCGGGCGTCGTCCGGCGGCATGAGGGAGAACCGCACGCGGGTGCGCCCCTGGGGGTCGAGCCCGAGCAGGTCGGGGTTGACGAACTTCGTCGCGAAGGAAGCCTTCGCCGTCGGCAGGCCGCGGAAGGCGGCGATGAGATCCGCCGTGTTGTCGCAGACCAGGGCGTCGACCGAGCAGTCACCGTTCTCGCCGATGTCGTAGACCCATGCCTGGGGGTCGCATTGGTTGGGCTCCATCTTGGGGCCCTGGGCCATTGCGTGACGGCGGACGTGGGCCACGATCGCCTCGATGTTGGTGAACAGCGTGATGGGGTTGGCGAAGCCCTTGCGACGGGGAACATAGCAGTAGGCGCAGGCCATCGCGCACCCGTTGGAGGGGCCAGGAGCGATCCAGTCGGCCGACCTTCCGTTGGGACGCGTCTGAAGTGTGTGCTTCACCCCGAGGACGAGCGTCTCGGTCTTGATTCGGACCCAGCGGGCGATGTTGCCGTCGTTGCCGTGGAGGGAGGGGATACGCCAGTGACTCGCGACCTCGGTCACGCGCACTCCCGGCAGCCGGGCCATGATCTGTCGGCCGCGTGGGGAGTCGAGGGCAGCGGGCTCCGCGTAGACCTCCCGTACGTCGAGCATTCGGCGGGCCTCCGGGCTGTCCCGGAAGGCCGAGTGCCCGTCAGGCTCCGCCGCGATCTCCGACCACCCGAAGAGCGCTTGCTGCTCGGGCTCTTCCGACGCGGCTCCTATCGGCGGCTGGTTCACGTCCCTCTCCTCTCCACTGGTGTGTCAGGCCGTGGATCTCAGTCACGGCGGTCGCACTCCTGGTCCGGAAGGGCGTCGAGATCGCCGAGCCGGTCCGGCCCTGCACGCTGTCCGGTTCATCCACGCGTTTGCGTTCGCACCGGTCCCGAAGGCGGTGCAGGTGACAGTACCCGGCCGCAAAGGGGGCAGACGTCCGCACCGACTCGTGCGGACGGCGTGTACCGGACGATGGGCCGTTCTGCCTGCCGGACGCCACGACGAGAGAGTGTGCCGAGGGCGGCGCGTCCGCAACGGGAAGGATCTTGCCCAGGCACCGGCCCCCCACGGCCGCGGGAGCACCTCATCGACTCGGCCATATCCTGACCTGCGACAACACGATGGAGCACCTGGCCCGCCGAGGTCGGGGCGGGGCCGTGGACATGATGTCCCCACTCTTCGCGCAGGCAGGCCGTACGCGCGGACCTGTCCATTCACCGGCAAGCCAGGGCATCGCAGCACGCTCGGCCGGTGCATGGCGACGTCACCCAGGTTCACTCCGTCGGGGCCCGGTCCCGGAGCAGCCCGTAACAGCCGGGTTCCACACCTGGGGCAACGGGCAGGGCCGGACTTCTACCGGCTCCTCCGCGGCTGGCCACCCCAGGAGCGCCGAGGAGGGCTCCAGTCAGTAGGGAAGCCCCTCTGAGGCGGCGCGCAGGGCGACGAGGAGACACGTGGCGATCTCACTGCCCGCGGCTTCTGGATCCTCCGCGAACTGGCGGGCGAAGTCCTCCGCGGCCGCTCGTAGTGCACCGTTGAGAGTTGCGGCGTGCACTTTGATTCGCAGGTCGTCGGGGCTGCTGCCCGACCGTTCGGCGAGGAGTTGCGCCAGGACGGGAAGTGCGTCGTCATGGGCCTGGAGCCAGACGGTTCGCAGGGCCGGGTCGGTGGTGGTCATGCGGATCAGGTCGAGGATGGCCGGGGCCACGTCGGGCAGTTCGCCGGTCCGTAGGGATCTGGTGGTGAAGTCCAACAGGCTCGTGTCCGCCGGCCAGTGGCGCAGTTGGTCCACGGCCACATCGAGCCCTGCGGAGAGCAAGGGCAGGACGCAGCTCTCCTTGGTGGGGAAGTGACGCCACAGCGTGCGGGAAGAGATGCCGACGGCGCGGGCGATCTGCTCGCCCGTCGTGCCGGTGACGCCGTGCGCGGCGAACAGCCGGACAGCCTCGCCGGCGATCTCGAAGCGGAGTGCCGCCTTGCGCCGTTCGGCGAGCGACGGCTTGGCGTCGTCCCGGACTCCTCGTCCGCGTACCGCGGTTGCCGCCTGGTGCACCCTCGCCCCCTGGATCTCGTCCTTGCCGTCGCAGCATAGCGAGGCATTCGAAAATGGCTCATGCTGACGTCTTGTCTCTCAGTGACATGCAGACCTACTCTGCCGTAAGTGACCGGCGAGTAACAGCACTGCTGTGCACGGCAATTGGAGCACCCAGTCGCAAATCACGAGCTCAGGCACCACATCCGAGCACGATCGGGCACGCCTGGGCAGCTCGGACGGCTACACCGATCAAGACGGCGCCCCATCCCACTCAAGGAGCCGCTCATGCCCACTTCCAGCGACTGTGCGCCCGGCGTCGACAACGGCGGCAAGCACTCCGTCGACGTGACCTACCCCCGGCAGGCCGAGGCGACCGGGAGGGTGACCGTCGAAACCCACCACAACGTCACCTCCGAGGCGCGGACGGCGGACGGGCGCTGGGAGGTGGCCGTCGACCGGACCGACGACACCGGCCGGGTCGTGGAGCAGAAGTCCACCCGCGCACCGGCGGCGCGTCACCCGCGTGTCCAAGGGGCTCGGCGTCCTCACTGACACGAACACCCTGGTGAACAGCACCCGGCATCCCCTGAGCGGTGCTCCGATGGGCACCGTGTGCGACCTGTAGGGGCGCGTGCGGGGCCCGCGCGGCCCCTACGTCCTCGACGGTGCGCTGATCCCCGGCACGACCGGGGCGTGCCACCCCTCGACGACCATCGCCGTTGTGGCCGAACGGGCGATGGACGCCATCACCGCCCACGGCATCGACACCATCATCTGAACGACGGACGAGGAGCACACCATGAGCCGCAAGAGAATCCGTTCCCGTTCCACCCTCACTGTCGCGGCGACCGGCCGGGGCACCAGAGCGGGACTGCGCCTGCTGGCCGGCATCGTCGCCGCGGGCACGGCCGGCGCCTGCATGTCGGCGGTCCCGGCCACCGCCGCCGCGCCGGAACCCGTGGTCTCCCGCGGGGTGACCATCCCCGCGTTCTACACCCCGCCGTCCGAACTTCCGTCCACGAACGGAGCGTTGATACGTACCGAAGCGCTGCCGCTCGGCCTCGGCATCCCCGGACTCGACGGCCGTCCGATGCCCGGCACCGCGACCCGTCTGATGTACAAGTCGACCGACTCGGCCGGACAGCGCGTCGCCGTCACCGGCGCCTACATCGAGCCCTCGACCGCCTGGAAGGGCACCGGACCGCGTCCCCTGGTCGCGGTGGCCTCCGGCACCATGGGCCAGGGCGACCAGTGCGCGCCGTCGTTCGCCCTGCAGAACCCGCTCACCCTCAGCGGTGACACAGTGTCCGTGGGGTACGAGGCCCTGGCGATCTACCGGCTCCTCTCGACCGGGGCCGCGGTCGTCGTCACCGACTACGTCGGCCTCGGCGCCACCGACCGCCTGCACACCTACGTCAATCGCGTCGACCAGGCACATGCTCTGCTCGACGCCGCCCGGGCAGCCCGGGCCGTACCCGGAGCCTCGGTCACGGCGGCGTCCCGCACCGGCCTGTACGGCTACAGCCAGGGCGGCGGGGCCAGCGCCGCCGCCGCGGAACTGCAGTCCTCGTACGCCCCGGACGTCCTTCTGGCCGGAACCTACGCCGGCGCACCTCCGGCGGATCTGACCTCGGTCATGAAGGGGATAGACGGCAGTGCGCTCGCCGGTGCGCTGGCATGGTCCATCAGCGGCTTCGCCCAGGCGGACCCCGACCTGCGCGCGGTCGTCGACGCGAACATCAGCCCGACCGGCAAGGCGGCCCTGGCCGACGCGTCGACGATGTGTGTCGGCGACGCGCTCTTCGGCTACGGCTTCACCAAGAGCACCAAGTGGACCACCAGCGGCAAGTCCATCGGGGACATCATCGCCGCCGACCCCCTCGCGAAGGCCGCACTGGACAAGCAGCGCATCGGCCGGCTCAAGCCGACCGGGCCGGTACGTCTGGCGACGGGCGTCCAGGACGACATCGTGCCCCACACCCAAGCCCGGCAGCTGGCCGTTGACTGGTGCAAGAAGGGCGCCGACGTCACCTACGACGCCATCGTGCTCCCGAACCTGGGCGACAAGATCCTCACCAACCACCTCGTGCCGCTCATCACCGACCAGGGCGACGCCATCTCCTGGTTGACCGATCGCCTCTCCGGAAAGACGGCCACCTCCAACTGCTGGTCCATGCCCGTCCAGCTCTGAGTCCGTCCGTCCCGGGCAGCGGCGGTCCTCGGAGCACCACTCCGGGGACCGCCGCACGCTGCACGTCGCACACCGGGGACCGTCCGTCTGCACATCCCTGCCGCCAGGTCGACGGGCGCAGTCGCTCGGCCATGTCGCCGGCCTGTCAGTACCGAACCTCGTTGGCCTCGTACCCTTCGAGCCCCACCGCGACGAGGGCGGGCACAAGGCTGTGCAGGTACCAGGCCAGATCGGTGAACTCCGGTGCCGCCTGGATGCGCCGGCGGTTGATGGAGGGCACGAAGGAGACGTCCGTGCGGCCGGCCAGGAACATGAGCATGCCGCCCGTGTCCGCCGCCGGGTGGTGGACGTTGACCGCCACCGAGTGCGCGAGGTTCTCAAGGGCATCCAGCAGCTTCACCACTTCGCCGATGTCATCGGGAATGCCGTAGCGCCACTCGTACGTGTCATCGGCGTCGTTGATCATGTATTCGACGCGCCCGCAGGACACCTCTACGGACCACCCCGCACCGGCAAGGGCGTCCAGAATGACGCGCACGGAGGTCGGGCTTGTGAAGGTGAAGTCGATGTCGGCGTCTCGCGATCCCACGGAACCTCCGGGCGGCCTGAGTAGTGGCCCCGCATCCTCGCTCGGGGAGCGGAGGGTTGTCGATGCGGTTCCCGGGCCACCTCCCCCGGACGACCACGACAAGGGCACCCCTCGCCTCCTGCGACCCGCGGCCAGAGCAAGTCCTGGCTCTGCCCGGGCCGGACCGACGCCTCGCGAAGACACCGAAATCCGCCTCGTCCTGATCGACTTGCAGGCATGAGCACGCCCAGGCCCGCAGGGGCCGACACACGGCTCGCCTGCCCCCGGGGAAGTTCCCGGTCACCGGGCCGCCATCTCCGTGGCGGCACGGCTGCACCAACGTCCGAGGTGCACCTCAGACGCGCTCCAGCACGCGGTGCGGCAGGGCTGGGAGGTCCACCTCTACGGGGTCGTCGGCGCGGATGATCCCTGTCCGGCGGACAACGGCCATGACGCCGCACTTGAAGGTGAACTCGCCGGAGAGCGGGTCCAGGGCGAACATCTCGCCCAGGAGACCAGTCCGGAAGTCGTTGATCTTCGAGCACGGATTGCGCAGTCCGGTCACCTCGACCACAGCATCGGCTCCAAGCCGCAACAGCGACCCCGTGGGCAGGCCCAGAAGGTCCACACCGTGGGTGGTGATGTTCTCACCCAGCCCACCCGCGGGCACCTCGAACCCCTTCAGCGCGAGTTCCTGGAGGAGCTCCTCGTGCATCAGGTGGACCTGGCGAAGGTTGGGCAGGTCCGGCTCGTAGGTCATGCGGAACTGGTGACGGATCGTCTCACCGGCGTGGACATCCCCCTCCACACCGAGACCGGCGAGCAGGGTGATGGACGGGTGGTTGGGCTTGCTGAACGAGTACACGGCGTTGCGGCTCACAGCGGTGATCCGGCCCGCCTTCACGGCCCTTCCTGAGCAGCCTGGGCGAGGACGGCCTCGCGTAGGCCCGTGGGGTCGGCCTGGAGGGCGGCCAGGACCTGGAGGACGTGACCTTCAGGCACGGTCAGCAGACCGAGAAGGATGTGTTCGGTGCCGAACCTGTCGCGACCCAGCGCCTGTGCCTCGCCCAGGGTGTTCTCCAACGCCTTCCGGGCCTCGGGGGTGTAAGCGGGCCGGGGGAACTGGAAGGCACCGGGCCCGAAGGAGGTGTCGGCCTGGCGTTGGATCTCCGCGACGTCGATGCCGATCGACGACAACGCGTCCCTTGCGGGCTGCCCGCCCGCGGCGACCACCCCGGACGCCTCCAGAACACGTACGGTCTCCTGCCGCGCCCGCTCCAGGCCGACGTCGTGCTCGCGCAGCACACGTGCAGCCGTGCCGTCCTCCGCAGCGAGCAGACCGAGCAGAAGGTGCTCCGTGCCGATGAAGTCGTGCCCGAGGGTGATCGCCTCGTCCTGGGACGCCACGACGGCCCGCTTCCCTTGATCGGTGAAGAACTCGAACACTGCTACTCCTCCATACCCATGGCTTTGCGCCTGCCCGCGTGCTTCTCATGCACCGACTGCCTGCTGACGTTCAAGGACGTGGCGATGTTCTGCCACGACCATCCCTGCCGGCGTGCGTTGTCGACATGCAGCCGCTCCAGCTCTTCGAGGAGACGGCGCAGCGCGACAACGGCCTGCAGGCCGACAGCGGGGTCCTTGTCGGTGACCAGTCCGGCCAACGAGGCCGGGGTGTCATCAGCTCCCATGACTGTCAGGTTGCCCTGACAGGGCGGCAAGTGTCAAGGAACCCTGACACGAAGAGCGGTGGACAGCCCGGACCACGCCGGCTCGGCACTCCGCCGCACCCGCCCGGCCGGAGGCACTCGGCCGCCCGTCGAGTAGGCAATCGGAGACGGCGAGGGGCGGAGAAGATGCAGCGGGCCGCCCCAGCCTCTTGCCGGGAGGCCGGACGGACTGCTCTTGTGTACCCGCAGGTAACCGACGTGCGGGTACAGGCTCGGGAATCCGCCCGGCCGGACAGGCGCGGCTTGCGAGACATGGAAGGGGTTACCCGTGGAGTCAGCGGCGGGGCAGGACGTACGGGGCACGCTGCCCGAAGGGCTGGCCGATGCGATACGTACGACGGCCGAGGACATAGCAGAGCTGCTACGCGGTGCCCCGGGCACCGGAGGCCCTGTCCCACGGTCGACGTGGACGGTGGGAGAGGCCGCGGCGCACCTTGCACAGGCCAACGAGCTGATGGCCGACATCGCGGCCGGGCACCCGCGCAGCCACGGCGACGGCACCCCGCAGAGCCTGGCCGAGGCCAACACGCAGGCCCTCGCCGCGTTCGGGGAGCGCGAGGCGGAGCCCTTGGCGGCGATGATCGTGGAACAGGCGGTCGCCTACCTCGACGCGGCGGCGGAGCGTCCCGCCGATGAGACGCTCATGACGCCGCTGGGCCCGATGACCCGCGCGGTACTCGGCTCGTACCTCCTGACGCACATGCTGGGGCACGGCTACGACCTGGCCCGCGCCCTGAGGCGCCCGCACATGGTCGAGCCGGCACGGGCGGGACTGGCCCTGCCGTTCATCATCGAGGCCATGCCCCGGGTGACCGACGCGAAGTCCACGGCAGGTCTGACCGCCCGCTACGCGGTCCGACTCCGGGGCGGCGGCTGCTTCGGGGTGACGTTCGACGACGGCGCGGTGACGGCGGGCGGCAGGCTGCCGGACCGGCCGGACTGCACCATCTCCATCGAGCCGACGACCTTTCTTCTGATGGCCCTCGGCCGCTGCGCGCCGGCGGGCGCGATGGCCAGGGGCCGGGTCTTCGCCTGGGGCCGCAAGCCCTGGATCGGGCCGCGCTTCCCCGGGTACTTCAGAGCTCCGTGAGGCGGAACCCGGCCCCCGTGGAGCCCGGCACTCCCTTCGGGCTCCACGGGGCCCGACGCCAATTCGGTGAGGAAGGCCATCACCGCCACCACCACGCAGCCCGTAGCCGGCTGATCTGGCACCGCAGTACGGAGCCGGCCCAGCACAGCAGTTCCTCTTCGAATCCGGGCTCAGGTCCACTCCGCCGACCGGCACCGCCGCCGGCACCGCGGCACCGACAAGACCACGCCTGCAGGTATCAACTGCCGTCTGCGGCCGGTCCGACCGCCCGGCCTCACATCAGATGCCGGGTGAAGAACCGGGCTGCGGCGTCCCCCGCGAACTGCGGGACGCCGGTGTGACCGCCGAGATGGGCGTGCAGCGACTTCTCCTCGGAGCCGAAGGCGTCGAACAGGTCCAGGGCCGCCTGCCGGTCGTTCCCCTCGTCGTCCCACTGCAGCAGGACGTGCAGCGGAATGGTGACCTGCCGCGCCTGCTCGAACATGGCGCGAGGCACGAAACTCCCGGCGAACAGAACGGCGGCGCAGATTCGCGGCTCGACCACCGCCAGTCGGATGCCGATGGAGATCACCCCTCCCGAGTACCCGACCGGGCCACCGATCTCGGGCAGCAGAAGGAGCGCGTCCAGGGCGGCCTGCCATTCCGGGACGGCCAACGGGAGGATGAGGGCGTCGACGATCTCGTCGTTGACCGGATCGCCGGCCTCCATCGCCCGGCGCAGGTCGGAGCGGGCCTGCTCGACGACGGGCCAACGGGGCCGGTCTCCGCTTCCGGGGAGTTCGATGGTGGCCGTGGCGAAGCCGTCCGCCGCGGAGTCCAGGGCCCGGGCGACCAGCCGGGGGTACATCCTGCGCAGCCCGAGGGGAGGGTGGCCGAGCAGGATCAGGGGCACCGGCGCCGATGCGGGTGCGGATACGGGAGTCCACAGAATGCCGGGGATCTCACCGAGGGTGAATTCGCGTTCGAGGACGCCGTCGTCGAGGCGCTGCTCGGAGATGAAATGCATGATCGTGCCTTTCGGGAGTGCACTGGAACGGCGCTCCCGGACGACCTGCCTATCGTCCGACCGTGACCCCGGAGGGGAGCACCCATGTCGATACTGCGTTCACGGGTACCACCTCCTCGATCTCTCGCACGGCCTCCGGCACGGTAGCAGTGGTCTCCGTATTCCGCCCAGCGGTTTTTGCGGAGTCCTCGCGGCCGGCCGTCATCAGCTACGCCGGAACACACGCCGCCTGTGCCAGAGGCCTCAGCGACCTCATCGCAACGCGGAGGTCGTCAGCGAGCCCATCACGCCGAACCATTGCTCGGCACCGAACTCCTCGAACCGCTCCACTTCCGAGAACCCCAGCTTCATGGCGAGGCGCATGGAGCTCTTGTTCGCAGTCCGGGTGCAGAGCACCAGCGGCTCGCCGGGAAAGGTGCCGGCGAACCAGGTGAGTGCTGCCGCGCACGCCTCGGCAGCGTAACCATGGCCCCACGCCGTCGGCAGGAACATGTAACCGAGCTCAGCTTCCCCGGCATCCGGACGGACATGCCCTGGACGCTCCGCGTCGCGCCGATCGAAGTGGATCGTGCCGATCATCATTCCGTCGAGGTCCACCACGAAGACGCCCGGGCGCCGCCCAGGTATCTCAGGAACCGTGCGCTCGAGCTCATCGCGTGGTTGCGGCCCACCGAGGTAGGTGCGCACCTCCGCCGAAGCGAACAGCTCGACAAAGGCCCTGCGGTCCCGATTCTCGGACTGGCGGAGCGTAAGCCGTGCGGTCCTTACCGGGGTGGGCGGCCAGGCGGTGACCACGAGTTCAGTCATGACGGGCAACCTATCGTCGGCCCCTCGCAGAGTGCAGGGCCTACTTCGTGTGCGGCGATGGTGCGGTGGACGAGGCGCGACTGCCGAGGACGCGCATCGCGACGGCTCCGGCGAGAGGGCCGGGCGCAAGCAGGAGGAAGGCGTACTGCCAGTCGATGGCTTCGGCCAGGACGGGAGTGAGCTGGATGGTGATGACGGTGAGGGCGAAGCCGATCGCGGTCTGGGCGGTGAGGGCGGTTCCGACGTAGCGCTGGTCGGCGACTTCGCTGAGAGTGGTCGAGAAGACCCCGGAGTCCGCGATCACGGCGGCGCCCCACACCGCGCAGAAGGCCAGCAGCAGTGCGGGCGCGGAGTGGAAGAGGAGGGGGGAGAGCAGGCAGCACGCGCCGCTGACCAGGAGGGCTGCCAAGGCGGCGGGCGGGCGGCCGTAGCGGTCGGCACCCCAGCCACCGACCAGGCAGCCGATCGCGCCGCCGATTCCCATGGCGAGGAACACCGCGATCCCGACCGGGACGGGCAGCTCTTCGGCGGCTCCGGTGGCCTGGAGGAAGGTCGGAATCCAGGTCCACAGGGCGTAGAGCTCCCACATGTGGCCGAAGTAGCCGAGGTTGACCAGCCGCGGCTCGCGCTCGGTGAACATCGTGAGTGCGTACCGCGGGTTGCGGGCGGGAGCGGTCGGCCCCGCGTGGGGCCCGAGCCGGACGAGGAGCAAGGAGATGGCGGAACCCGACACGCCGGCAGCAGCCGCGACGAGCAGGACACCGCGCCAGGGCAGGGAACCGACCCCGGCGATGAGATGGGGCAGGGTGGAGCCGAGGGTCAGTGCGGCGATGAGAATGCCCATGGTGAGGCCTCGTCCGGAACGTTGTGCCCAGGAAGCCATGAGTTTCATGCCCACGGGGTAGACCCCGGCCAGAAAGACCCCGGTCAGGAAGCGCAGGGGGATGGCAAGGGCGAGCCCTTCGACGGATACGGCCAGCACGACGGTGCAAGCGGCTGCCGCAGCGGCGCTGACGGAGAGCAGACGTGGGGCTGGGACCTGGTCCGCCAGGTTCAGCGCGGTCGAGGTGAGCGCCCCTGCGACGAAACCGAACTGCACGGAGGCTGTCAGCCATACGGCTCCGCCGGCGGTCAGCCCCCACTCGCTCCGTAGACTCGGCACCACGGCCGACATGGAGAACCACACGGCGAGGCCGAGCACCTGCACGGTTGCGATCGCGCCGCGCTGCACACCGACGTTCACATTGGTTCCCTGCGTTGGTCGTCATTGCCCTGGCCCCCCGCGTGGTGGCCGCGACTCACCGCATCATCTCTGGGACCGGGTGCTGCATCTTGCCACGCGTCCCCGTCCTGCGGGGCGCAGCCCGTTTCCGAGGCGCGCGCGGCTCTGTGGCACTCTGCCGGCGTCCAACTCCCGGGAAACCTCGGCTTTGCCAGGTGAGCGTTGTGGCGATGCGGGCGCGGATGCCGGTGTAGCGTCAGCACCAGCAGTCATGGTTCCGAGGTACCGGTCGCCCGTGAGCGTTTTCATGGGCGATCTTACTGTTCACGTCCTGAGGGGCCAGGCGATCACCTCCGGCTTCCGCATGGTGCGGTAGCCGACTTCGAGTCCCCTTGGAGGACAAAATGGCCAGTGGAACCGTCAAGTGGTTCAACTCGGAAAAGGGCTTCGGCTTCATCGAGCAGGACGGCGGCGGCCCCGACGTCTTCGCCCACTACTCCAACATCGCCAGCTCCGGCTTCCGTGAGCTCCAGGAGGGCCAGAAGGTGAACTTCGACGTCACCCAGGGCCAGAAGGGCCCCCAGGCGGAGAACATCACCCCCGCCTGAGCCACCCGCCCCACAGCACCCGCCCCTCGATGCCTGCGGGGCGGGTGCCGCGCGTTCCGCCCCTCAACGGGTGGTGGCCGACCGGCGGACGCCCTCGTTCGCCAGGACTCCCCCGGACCTGCCTCAGCCGGTGGGCGACTCGCGGGCACAGGCACTCGCCGCGGCACCCGGACCGCCGGCGCCGCGGCGAGTGCCATGGGACATACGGAATCGCCTGCTCCAATGGAGCGGGGGTAAGCGGGCATCATGACACTGGCCCGCGCGCTGCCCGACAGTCCGACCGAATGGTGGCTCTACCTCGGTGTCCTTGCCCTCTACCTGCTCACCCGCTGGTGCTTGGCCTGGGGGCAGGCAAGGAAGGAACACCGCGAGCACCCTGTGCGCGCGGCATTCGACGACGAGGAGCCCGGTGAGTCCCATGCCGGGGCCGCCGCGACGGGGGCCTTCCGCTCCTACCGGCAGCTCCTGGGGTTCATCGGTGGCACGATCGTGATCGTCGCGGTCGCATCCCTGACCGAGGGCGGGCTGCAACTGACCTTGCTGTGCACCCTCGTTCCCGTGGTCGTCGTAGTGCTGGCCTACCTCGACTTCCGTCGAGCGCGGACGTACAGGCTCGAGCACGCGAGCACATGAGCTGTGCCGCTCTGCGGCCGATGCACACGTATCAGCACAAACTGAGGCCTTGACAGTAACTGACGTCCCGTCACTCTCGGTATTTCCCAGGGGATTCGAAGCCGATTCGCTTCCGGCCTCAGGGGTGTCCGAAGCAGGCGAGGCTCTCGATTCGGCAACGATCAGTGTCGCGCGGCTGTCAGCTCGCCCACGTCGTCCTCCGGTGGTGGGCCACTCAGCGCAGCGCCTGTACCCCTATGGCGGAGAGCAACTGCAACTTTTCGTAGCTTTCACTGCCGGGAACGGCAGTGTGGACGAGCAAGAGGTGCGACTGCTCCGGATCGAGCAGCGTCTGGCAGGTCAGCTCCCGTGCGCCCAGCTCGGGGTGGACGAAAGGCTTCACGTCGTCGGGCCGGATGCCGATCTCGTGGTCGGCCCACACCTGCCGAAACTCCTCGCTCCGAGCGAGTAGCAGGTCGGCGTATCCGGCCGCGCGGGAAGAAGGGCCCCGCAGCGTGGCCACCCCGCGCAGGCCCGAGACGAACATGCGGTTGAGGAAGGGACGGTCCTCAGGCGCGTAGAGCTGCCGCGTGGCGGGGTCGGTGAACCACCGGTAGCCGAGGCTGCGGGACGGGCCCCTGTAGCGGGCCAGGTCGCCGGTGAGCGCAACGCTGAGCGGGGTCTGTCGCAGCGTCTCTCCGAACTCGGTGACGATCTCCGCGGGAGTGTCGTGCAGGCGGTCGAGGATGCGCAGCAGCCCAGGGCCGACGTGCTCGCTGTCCGCGCCTCGTGGGGGCGGGGCCTGTCCGGCCAGCCAGTCCGCACCGCACAGCTTCCCGCCCTCTTCGCCGCTACCTCTCCCCACGGCGGCCGTGGCAGGTTCTATGGACCACGCGGTCTCGGGCGCCTGGGCGGCCCTCCCGGAGAGCAGAGGCTCTGTTCGCGTCTGCGCAGCGCCGAGGAGGCCCAGCGCATCTGGCGGGTCTCCGGAGAACTCACGAGGATTTCCTTCCCCGACAGCTGACAAGCTCGAGCGCTCCTCCGTCCGTGCCCGCCGCCTTCCCGACGGCGGCGTCCGGATGCCCCGCGGCCGCAACGGGCGGCCTCTGCGACGGGTCCCGCACGATGCGCCTCACGGTTCGACGCGGTCGCGACCCGCTCTCGCTTCGGCCCGCGTGTGACTGGGCACACCACAACAGGCCGCGTGGAGCCGGCCTGCAGGTAGCGTGATCGACATGATGGCTGACGACGAGCCGGTCCACGCAGAACCTCTGATCGGTGGCATGGTGAACGCGGGCGCAGTCTTCCGCTTGGGCTCTGTGGTGGAACGCCCCGCGCCGTGCACTGCGCGCTCCCTGCACGTCCACCTTCTCGCGCTGAAGGAGCGTGGCTTCGACGCTGCTCCCACGCCGGTCCGTCTCACCGAGGACGGCCGCGAGCAGCTGACTTTCATCCCCGGCGATGTCGCCCTGCCACCATTTCCGCGCTGGGTGATGACGAAGAGCGCGCTGAGAACGGTGGGAAGCCTGCTGCGACGCCTGCACGAGGCCAGTGCTGCCATCCCGATCGACACTCATGCCGCGTGGCCCCGGGACCTGGCCGACCCGGCCGGAGGAACGATGCTGTGCCACAACGACATCTGTCCGGACAACGTCGTCTTCCGCGACGGCCGAGCATTCGCCCTGATCGATTTCGACCTGGCAGCCCCGGGGCGCCCCCTCTGGGACCTCGCCATGACCGCCCGCTACTGGGCCCCCATGCTCGATCCTGCATCGGCCGACGCCAACTACCCGGCAGGCCTGGACGCACCCACACGACTGCGGGTCCTCGTCGACAGCTACGGCCTCTCACCGCAGGATCGGGCCGAACTGCCGGGCGTCATCGAGCAGGCCACCCAGGTGTGCCGGGACTTCGTCGCCCGGCGCGTGGCCGACAATGACCCGACCTACGTCCAGGCGCTGGCCGAGCGCGGTGGCTGGGAACGCTGGGACCGTGTGCAGGCCTGGCTGGTCACCCACCGTGAGACGTTCACGAACGCCCTGCTGCACTGACCCACTCAGCCCTTGGGAGCAGGCTCGGCGCCCACCGCTCCACGATTTCACCCTGCTCTGCACCGGAGTCGGAGCGGGGTCTGCGTCGTCGCTGGCAGATGACGGGGCCACCGTGTGAGAAGGCCTGGTGGATGTGCGGATCTTCCAGTGGATCGCGGCGGAAGCCCTGATCAGCTGAGCCGGAACACACCTCGGCGACGGCTGTGACCGCAAATCACCGGGACAGGCCTTCCCGGACATGAGACGCGCTGCGGTGGAAACCCGCTGGATATGGCAGACACACCGAAGCCGGGACGCGCCGGCAGCGAGTACGAGAACGGGACCCTGGACCGGGAAAGCGGAGTGGGCCCCGACGAACAGGTCGACGACCGGGCACCGGACCAGCCGACCGAGCTGCCGCACCGGTCCTGGAAGGCGGTGCTGCGCGGCACTCTGAAGGAGTTCCAGGACGATGAGCTCCCGGACCGGGCCGCCGCACTGACCTACTACGGGGTGCTGGCGCTGTTCCCCGCTCTGGTGGTCCTGGTGTCCCTGCTGGGTATCGCCGGCGAGTCGGCCACCGAACAGGTCCTGGAGAATATGCAGAAGCTGACGCCGTCCTCCGCCCGCGACGTGATCAGCGACGCGGTGGAGCAGCTCCAGGGCAACTCGGGCGTCGGGTCGTTCATGGCGGTCGCGGGTCTGGCCGTCGCGGTGTGGTCGGCCTCGGGTTACGTGGCCGCTTTCATCCGCGTCTCGAACGTGGTCTACGAGATGCCCGAGGGCCGACCGGTGTGGAAAGTCCTGCCGCTGCGCCTGGCGCTGACCGTGACGCTGATGATCCTGGCGTGTGCCAGCGCGCTCATCGTGGTCTTCTCCGGCGGCCTGGCACAGCAGGCGGGCGCCGCCCTGGGCATCGGGAACACCGCCCTGGCCCTGTGGTCGATCGCGAAGTGGCCGGTCCTCGTCCTCCTGGTCACCATCATGATCGCGGTCCTCTACTGGGCCGCCCCGAACGCCAAGGGGCGCGGGTTCAGGTGGGTGACCCCGGGCAGCTTCCTGGCCCTGGTGATCTGGATGCTCGCATCGGCGGGCTTCGCTCTCTACGTCGCCAACTTCGCCTCCTACAACAAGACCTACGGCGCCCTCGCCGGCGTGATCGTCTTCCTGGTGTGGCTCTGGATCACCAATCTGGCGATCCTCCTGGGCCTGGAGTTCGACGCGGAGATGCTGCGACAGCGTGCGATCGCGGGCGGCCTGCCCGCGGACGAGGAGCCTTACGCGGAGCCCCGTGACACCCGCACCTGGAGCGTCGGGGACCACCGGCGTATGAAGCGGTGAGCGGCTCCTCGCCCGGCTCCTCCCCCGGCTCCTCGCCGCGGGACGGATGCGGACGCGGTTGCTGGGTAGCTGGGCGACAACGACGTACGCATCCGGTGAGGAGGCTTTTCCCCAAGGCCGACTTCCCCACGGGGAAGTCGATCCCTTGACGATTCCGACCGACCGAGGAAGGCACGGTGACCTCAACATGAGCACAGCAGAGCGGCAGCCACGCGCGGACGGCGACCAGGTGGGCGTGCTGGTTTCGCGCGCTTCGCAGCAGATCTCGGAGCTGGTCCGCGAGGAAATGCAGCTGGCACGTTCGGAGATGACGCAGAAGGGCAAGCGCTTCGGGAAGGGCGGCGGCCTTTTCGGCGCCGCGGGTCTCGTCGGCATCCTGGCGGCCCAGAGCCTGGTGGCGACCTGCATCGTCCTACTCTCGCTGGCCCTGCCCCTGTGGGCAGCGGCGCTCATCGTGACGGCGGTGCTGGCAGCGGTGGCCGCCGCGGCCGCGCTGGCCGGGAAGAAGCAGATCGACCGGGCCGGCGGCCCCGCCCCCGAACAGACCATCGACAGCGTCAAGGCCGATCTGGCCGAGGTCAAGGAGAAGGCACACCGATGAACGACGAATCGCAGAACAAGATGGGCACACCCACCCCCGAGGAGCTTCGCGAGCAGGTCGAGCGGACGCGCGACGAGCTGGGACAGACCGTCGAGGCGCTGGCCGCCAAGGCCGACATCAAGGCGCAGGCGAAGCAGAAGACCGCCGAGGTGAAGGAACAGGCCGCGGAGAAGACCGCCGCCGTGAAGGAGCAGGCCGCCCTCAAGGCCGCGTCGGCCTCCGACCAGATCCGCGAGAAGACGGGGCAGGCCGCACAACTGGTGAAGGACAGCACTCCCGACGCCGTGCTGGAGAAGACGGCGCAGGCGGCCGCGCAGGTGCGTGAGCGCGCGGCCCAGGCGGGGCAGTACGCGACGGACAGGACTCCCGATCCGTTGCTGGAGAAGGTGGGCCGGGCGGCGACGGCCGCACGCGCCAACCGCGCCCCTCTAGTTGCGGGCAGCGCACTGTTGATCGCCTTCCTGTTGATACGCCACCGACGCAACCGATGAAGGCATCCGGATCGCCTGCAAGCCGGTCGGGCTGGGCTTACGGTGGCGACGGGTGCGGTGACGAGCCGCACTGAACGCCGTCCCGCCAGTCCGGCCCCCCCTTCGCACTGGCCCGGCCAGGGTGGGGTCAGGGTGGCAGTCGACCGGAGAGGACCGCTCGGTGGCCACGCATGAGCAGCCGGCCGAGGGGGCTGGTCCCGGCCGGCTGCTCATGCGTGCCGGACGGGACGTGGTGGACGGCCGGCGCATCCCGGACTTCATGAAGGTGCAGCTCGTCGAGGTGGGGTCCCGGTGACTCCGCGTCTCATCGAGCGAGTCGTGATGAAGAGCGAGGCGGGCCCGGTTCTGCTCACATCCCTCGGCCCGCTCAACCGTCCCACAGAGCAGGCGGACCTCCATGACCCGGCCGAGCGGTCAACGTTCGGAGTCGAGCCGGCGACCGGGGCGGTCCACTTCGTCAGGCCGGGGGGCGTTGTTCGCCAACTCGAGTGTCGGCACCTGGCTCGACGTCCTTCACCGTTACGGCAGATGCGTCACCGCCTCCGAGCTTCTCGGTGAACCGGACAGCCCCTGAGGAGTACCTCTCCGAACAGGAGGAAGAGCAGGCTTCCGCCGAGCTGAGCCGGTTGGTCGAGGAGCTGAGGACGGCCGACCCTGCGGCCTTCGCACGCTACGACGTGTCTCTCCGGCCGGAGCTCCCGGATCGACGGCTCTACTGACCGGGTTCCGCCGACCGCCGCCGACCGGCAGACGAACCCGACCGTGCGGAAGTCGGCTCCCCCGCTCGGGACCCGAAGTCGGCCGTCGGCCGTGCCGGCCGCTCACTCGCCTGCGTCTCCGCTGTGGACACCGGCACCGGCATGAGGCCCGGCCGGTCGGTCTCTCGTTCTCCCTGGAACGGTTCGTACGGGCGATCCTGGTGACGCACGGGACGTGCGTGCCACGCGTACTGCGGACCGTTCCCAGCCGTCGGCGGTGCCCGGCCGGAACGGCCGAGCGCACAGGCCCCGGACTCATTGTCACTGGGTACGCCTAGAGTCTCTCCCACTCGTCACGGTGCGTTGCCGTCGGCGGGTCTCATCAGCCTGCCGCCAGACCGGCGGCGTCCGGAACGACGGGGAGAACAGCGCATGGGGTGGGTACCGGCAGGCGACTACGAAGTCGCTCTGGAAGCTGGCGAGGTGGTGTGCCGCAACGGGAAGGGCCGACGGCTGAAGTCCGTCCCGGCCAAACTGAAGGATGATCCGGCGGTCGTCGGGCTCCGGCAGTTGACCGAGTGGCTGGAGCGGCACGAGCACCGGTGCCTGGCCGACGTCGAGCAGTGGATGGTGCGTTCGCTGCCCGTTCCCACGGCTGTTCTCGCCCAGGTCTGGCCCGACCCGGCGTGGCAGGCGGCTCTGCGGGACGTGGTCGTGACCGGCACGGACGGCGGGGTCGCCGGGTTCCTGCGCGATGTCGACCCCGTGCGCGGTCTCGGCCTCGTCGACCTGGACGGCGACACGATCCGCATCACCCCGGACGTCGTCAGAGTGCCTCACCCCGTCCTCCTCGACGACCTCGACGACCTGCGGGAGTTCGCGGTCGAGCTGGGGGTGCGCCAGAACGTGGGGCAGCTGTTCCGCGAGGTGTGGCAGCGACCGCAGGGCCTCGCCCCGGACACCACCTCTGTCGACACCTACGCCGGCGGAGTGTTCAAGGAACTGCGGTTCCTGCACGGCCGGGTCACCCAGCTCGGATACCGCTCGCGCGGCGGGTACGCGGTCTGCCCGGTGGTCGAGGACGGCGCCACCGCCGAGGCTCGCATCTGGATCGGCGAGCACGACGGATACGGCGAGTACGGCACGGAGACCGGTCCCCTGGGGTGGACCGAGCCCGCGGGGCGCGCGTTGACGGCCGCCGAGGTCGGACCTGTCACCTGGTCCGAGGGCATGCGCATGGCAGCGGCGCTCTACGCCGGCCGCGACGTCGAGGACGAGGCGCAGGCCGCATGAACACCACGACGAAGACGACGAGGACGAACACCAAGGTGAACACGACTGCAGCGGGCACGGCGGCATCGGGCACGGTGCCCCTCCCCGCCCAGGCTCGGGGCGAAGGCACCTCCGCCCCCACCGACGACACCCGCGTGGCGGTCCTGCTGGACGCCGGCGCGGTCCTTCCCGTCGGGACCACCGACCGGGACGACGCCGACGCGCTGACCGCCCGCACCTACACGCACACCGCCCTCGGCGACCGCCCCGTGGTCCGGCTCGTACCCGGCACTCTCGGCGAAGCCGAAGACCTGGCCCTGGAGTTCCTCGGGCTGGCCCGGTCCGCCGAGACCCCCGTCGTGGGCCAGGTTCGCCGCGAAACGCTGGGCTTTCCGGCCTGGGCACTGGTCAACGACCCGGCCAACGGGCACCACGCCCTGGCCCTGGTCAAGGACATCGAGCGGCTGGGCCGGCAGGCCAGGACCCGTGCCGGAGCGGCCAAGGAGGGCTTCGACGCACTCGGCACCCGGCTCGGCCGGGCCGTGCCCCACTTCCTCCCCACCTACTACGAGCAGGTGGCGCGCCTCTTCCTCCAGGCGGAGAACACCAGCTACGCCGCCTCCTTCTTCGGCAAGGCCCGCGAGGCCGAACGGGTGCACGGGCTGGTCGTGGACGAGGACCGCCAGAGGGCCGTCTTCCTGGAGTTCGCCTTCTCCGGCGCGCTGACCGTCAAGGCGCTGCGGCAGTACGTGCGCGACCTGGTGGCCCGGCTCGCACCGGCGGACGCCTGGACACAGTTCCGCCGGCTGCTGATCGAGCGCTGCGCCGCCGGCATGCCGCCGTACGCGGCGCTGCCGCAGGACGTGCGCGCGCTGGTCAAGGCCGCCGGACTGGACCGCGATGCCGCCGAACGCGAGCTGATGGCCGATCTGATCAGCTCTCCGGGAATCGTCCGCGCCCCCGCCTCGTTCTGGACGGCCTACCGCTCCGCGCTGGTCGCTCTCGCCCTACGGGACGCGGCCGTGCGCGCCAGGCTCCTCGACTTCTTCCCGGAGACTTTCAGCGAGAGCGGCGAGGACAAGGAAGGGGAACAGGGCTGGCTCGTACTGCTGGCCGAATCCGGCGCCGAGGATCTGCTGACCGCCCTCCCGGACGATCCCGATTCCGCCGCCACCCGTGACCCGTCCGTCTCCCCGGCGGACTGGATCGCCCGCTGGGAAGCGCACCGCCGACGCAACCGGGTCACCTCCGGCCGCAGCCCGCAGACTCTTGACCTGGCCATCCGGATGGCAGACCGGCTGTGCGCCGACGGACGCCCCGTCGAGCTGTTCCAGGGCCGCTACCAGCGCACCGCCGACCTGGACCTCCTGGACCTCTGCCTGGCCTCCGGCATACCCGTCGCCGAGCCTGACGACCAGGCCGGGGGGACCGCACAGGGTTCCGCTGTCCCCCTCGGCGCCTGGCTCACCGACACCGCGCCCGGAGCGCGAGATCTCACCGCCGTCGCCGAACGGCCGGTCTTCCGCGCCCTGCTGAGCCGGACTGTCGGCAACCTCGGCGGCGGACGCGGTCAGCGGCTGGACGACACCGGCATGGCGAGACTGGCGGCGCATCCGGTGCTGTCCGGGATCCTGCGGGAGTGGCTGACCGTCTGCGCCGAGGAGTACACGGCCGCGCGAGGGCTTCCCGGGCTGCGCGTCGCCCTCAACAAGCTCTCGGCGTACCGCTCCGTGGTCGCGGAGGTGGCCCCGGAAGCGGTGCGCCTCCTCACGGACCACGATGTCGTCCCGCTGCTCGCCTCGACCCTGCGCACCGGCGTCCTCGACGAACTGGGCTGGTCAGCGCTGGACGAGACCTACGCGGAGCTGGCCGCGGAGGCGTCGTCCGCCACGCGTCAGCGGCGTGACCGGTCGGAGGGCGTCGGCGTCACCGGCGCCTGGCCCGCACTGATCCTCAACACCTACGAACGTGCCGTCGTCGTCGGGCCGGAAGGCGTTCTGCTGCGGCACCCCCTGCGGCTGCCCGCCACTGTGGACCACTGGCGGCAGCTCGCCTTCCGCTACACCGACGGCGAGTTGCTCGTCATCTGGTGGGAGGACGGCAAGCAGCGCGGCTACTGGTCGCACCGCCCCGCGGAGGTGTTCACCGTCGGCGGCGAGCAGACCCCCCGCTGGGGTGCTTCCGGCGCCTCCGACAACGTCTGCCTGCCACTGCCCGGCGGCGGCCGCGCCACCGGCGGCAAGGCTCTGCACGCGGGGGACACCTCCCTCCCGCCGCAGCGCGCCGTTCTCTCCGACGGCACCGGTCACTGGCGGGACGGCCACGAGGGAACTCGGCGGGTCTGGCTGGAGTACGACCCGGTCAGCGGCACGCACGGTCGCGCCTCCCTGCCCGCCTTCCTTCGCTCCGGGGTGCAGGACGGCACCCGGCTGCTCACCGAACACTGCCAGGTGCTGCCCCTCCAGCCCGGTCTGGAAGGCACCCCGTTCGGCACGGACGGTACGGTCCTCGGCCGCTGGGTCCGCCGTACGGTCACCGAAGCGGGCCTGCCTGCCCCGGCGGACGGGCACCGGACGGTCGCGGGCACTCCCGACGGCCGCACGGTGGCCCTGCCGCACCCGCTGCCCGGAAGCTCCCAGGCCCTGGTGCCTCTCGGCGCCCTCACTCTCCCCGGCGGTTCACACCCCGTCATGGCCGTGGCCGGGCGATCCGTCGAGGCACACCACGCGGACACGGAGGGCACCGGCGGAAAGCTGTGGGCCGTCACCACCGATTCCTCGGGCGGAAACGACGCCGCGGGCACCCCTTACGTCCCTCCCGTCGCCTACTGGCACGCCATGCGCCCCAGGGACGAGCGGGGCTCTGCCGCCCTGCGGGGCCTGGCCGACTCCCGGGTGGCAGAGCTGTTCGAGGGGGTCGCCACCGCGGTCACCCGGCACCTGGAAGCGTTCCACGCCGTGAAGGACTACACCGGGCCCTCGTCGCGTGAGCTGAGCCGGGAAGCCGTCGCCCGGGTGCTGCCCGAGGTGTCGGACGCGCGGCTGCTCGCGGGCGTCACCGCGCTCGTCCGCGACGCGGTGGACAGGGCCGTCGCGGCCGCCCGATACCTGGAGCCGCCTCAGCCGGCCGTCCCCCGGTCCACCGCGCACACCCAGGGCATGTTCTTCGACCACTCCCCCGAGCACGGCGACGACACGACCCTGCTGCACGCCACCGGCTGGGGGTCCGAGCGGATGTCGGGCAGTTGGTGGGGAGCGGCTGGCCGGTGGACCACGATCCGGCAGATCCTCGCCGTCGAACACGTCCTCGGCGGTAAGCCGGCCTTCGGCCCGCCCGTGCCGTCAAAGGTCCCGTTCACCCCTGTGGACGGCTGGCAACGGGACGAGTACACCGTCCCCGGTCAGTCCCTGGACTGGACCTCCCTGCTGGACAAGCTGCCCGAACTGGCCTATCGGGCCGCCTCGGCGACCACCGCGCCCGAACACCGCGCAGGTCTCATGATCCTGCTCGACGCGCTCGCCCAGGGTCCGCTGGCGGACCCGGCGGGCACGGTCCGGCAGGTGGAGCTCGTCGAGCCGTACGGCGGAACGCCCGGGCAGGGACGACCCGAGGCCGTGCACCGCCTCGGCCAGGTGCTGCGCAAGGGCGCCCGCACCGTCGTGGTCCTCGCCGAGCGGGGCAGGAACCCCCGGAACGACGCGGCACGCTGGCTGGCCCTGGATCATGACCCCACCGGCGCTTTCGGTCCCGTTGCCGGCTTCACCCTGGACCGTGAGCACGTCCACCGGCAGGGCATCACCCGCACCCGGCTCACCCGTCTGACCACCCTGGTACGGGAGCAGGGCGCGGCACCCTGGCATCCCGAGGCCGCCGAGGCCTTCCACTCGGCCACCGGGATCGGTCCCCTCCAATCCGCGGCCCTGGTGTCGGCAGCCGTGGACGGGCCGGGCGCCGAGGTGCTCGGAATCCTCGGGGCGAGGACCCGTGCCTTCGAGGCGGCCCTGGCCAGGCTGGACGCCCTGCCCCGTGCCGACCGCCACGCGCTGGTCCGGGCACTGCTGCCCGCCGACCCTGCCGAGCTGTGGTCCACCGGCCCGGACGTCTCTGCCGCAGCCGAGGTCTGGCAGGCACGGCTCGCCGCCCTCGTCCGCGTCCCCGAGGAACTGGACCTCGACCTGTCGGGCACCGCCCCCGGCGCCGTCGATCTGGTCCTGAATTCGGGCTCCAGGACGTGGCTGGGCCGAGGCACCCCGGTCGAGGACGGCACCGGCCGGCCCGGCCTGCGCCGGGTGAGTGCGCACGGATCGCTCTCCTCCGCCGTGACCGCGCTGCGGACCCTCGCCTACGCGCTGCCGTACGGACACTCCCTGCGCGCGCACCTGCCCGTCGGGCTCGCGGCCCTGCGCCGCGCTCTCGCCGACCCGGACCTGGTGCTGGACCTCGGGCTGGACTGGACCGAGGCGGGTGGCTCGATCGGTCCCGTGGTGCGGGCCGCCCACCAGCTTCCCGAGTCCGGCGGCACGGGGCCCGACGGTCTGGTCCGGGCCGGTGCGGCGCTGCTCCTCGCAGCCGGCCACGGCACCAACGAGAAACTCCTGATCCGCCCGGCCCGTCTGGAAGGCCCCGAGGACCCGGCGTTCGGCCTTGTCGAGGGCACCGTCGCGCAGTACCGGGTGGGTGAACTCCGCGCCCTGCGGACCCTGCTGGGCAAGGAGATCGACGCCCTGGTCTCGGCGGGTGCCCCCGACGGCACCCCGCACCACCCTGCCCAGGACCCGACGCGCGCGGTGCCGGAGCTGGTGGCAGAGGCCGCCGCAGCCCTCGGGCTGAGCGCCGACGCCGCCGCCCTGTACCTGATGCTGCTCGCCCTGCCCGACCCGACGGACCGCAACTGCGCCCGCTGGAGCGCGTGGAAGCCCGCACGGATCAAGAAGGCCCGGGCGGAGCTCGCCGCCACCGACCTCGTGGTGGAGGCCAAGCGCTCCCGCGCCGGCCGCACCCTCTTCCTGCCCTGCGGCTGGCTCGAACGCGGCGCGCCCGGTCTGCCGCTGGAGACCTGGAAGGAGCGGCTGTACCCCCTGACAGGGTCCACCCGGACGCTGCCGGACAGCCCCGTGCCGGAGCTGTTCGCCACGGCTTGGGCACGGGCCCGGGGCGGCGACGCCCCCGCCTTCGAGGAACTGCAAACCCGCGCACCCCGGAAGGGCCGCCGCTGATGACGAGCGACACCACGACCACCACTGAGAGCACCGGCACGGGCGCGGTCCCGGACCACGCGACGCCTCCTGCCGGTGTCTCCGGCCGGGAGAACCGCCAGGTCATCCCGCCGGAGGACCAGTACGGCACCGAGCTGGCCTTCCTCGCCGCCCACGACGCCGGGCCGCGCCCGCCCGGCTGGCTGCTCACTCCGCGCGCTGTCGTCACCTTCGTGATGGGCAGCGCGGGCGAGGCGCTCGGCCTGCCGAAGACCGCGCGGCCCGCTGCCGGGGTGCCACGCCGTCTGGTGATCGAGCAGAAGTTCGTCGGCGAACGAGCCCTGGTCGAGCGCTGTGTGGTCACCCTCGCCGGGGAGCGCGGGCTGCTGCTGGTGGGTGAACCGGGCACCGCGAAGTCCATGCTCTCCGAGCTGCTGTCGGCTGCTGTCTGCGGGACCAGCGCACTCACGGTGCAGGGCACCGCGGGCACCACGGAGGACCAGCTCAAGTACGGCTGGAACTACGCGCTGCTGCTCGCCCAGGGCCCCACCGAGCAGGCCCTGGTGCCCTCCCCGGTGCTCACCGCCATGACCCGGGGCGCCGTCGCCCGTGTCGAGGAGGTCACCCGTTGCCTGCCCGAGGTCCAGGACGCGCTCGTGTCACTGCTGTCCGAACGGCGGATCGCGGTGCCCGAACTCGCGGGAGCCGAGGGCGCCCAGGTGCACGCGGCCCCGGGTTTCACCCTCATCGCCACTGCCAACCTGCGGGACAGGGGCGTCTCGGAGATGTCAGCCGCACTGAAGCGGCGCTTCAACTTCGAGACCGTGGGCCCGATCGGGGACATGGACGCCGAGACCGCGCTCGTCCGGCGCCAGTCGCGGGCGGCCGTCGAACGGGCGGGCGCCGCCTACCAGGTGGACGACGCGGTCCTCGAAGCGCTCGTCACCGCTTTTCGGGACCTGCGCGACGGCCGCTCGGTGGAAGGCTGGGAGGTCGAGCGCCCCTCGACGGTGATGAGCACGGCGGAGGCGGTCTCCGTCGCGGGATCCCTGGGCCTGGCCACCGCCTTTTTCCCCGGCGACCGGGACGTGCTCTCCCTCCTGCCCGGCCATCTGCTCGGCGTCGTACGCAAGGACGACCCCGCCGACGCGGCACGGCTGCTGGGGTACTGGGACGGGCCGGTGCGCAGGAGGGCGGAGCAGGGGTCGGCCACCTGGCGTGCCCTGTGGGAGCTCCGCGCGGTGCTGGAGAGCTGACGGATGAACCAGTCGATCGCCCCGGACGCGTCGGCCATCGCCGAGACGTCGCCCGCCGCTGACGCGTTGCCCGGCACCGAGGTGTCGCCCGTCGGTGCACCGCAGAGCCCTGCGGCCGGGCCCACCACTCCGGAGGCCGCGGTCGCGGCCCTCGCAGCGACCGGACCCGGGCTGCCGTTCCTGATCGGGGTGCGTCACCACGCGCCCTCGCTCGCGGCCGCCCTGCCGGCGCTCCTGGACGCGGCGGCCCCCGACATCCTCCTCGTCGAGCTGCCCGCCGAGTTCCAGCCCTGGCTGGGCTGGCTCGCCCACGAGGAGACCGAGGCTCCGGTGGCGCTCGCCGCCGTACCCGCCGACGGAACGTGCGCGGGTGGCGAACGAGGGCCCGCGTTCTATCCGTTCGCGGACTTCTCGCCCGAACTGGTCGCCCTGCGCTGGGCGGCCCGGAACGGCGTCCCGGCCGTGGCATGCGATCTGCCGCTGGCCGAGCGGTCCTGGGCACGGGGCGGGGCGGACGCCCCCACGCCCGTGCCTTTCCCTGGTGCCGCGCCGGTGCGGGGGGAGGCGCACGGGCTGTCCGCCGCCCTCCGCTCCCGGCTCACCGGCCGCGACGGCGACGACCTGTGGGACCGGCTGGTGGAGGCTCCGGCCCCCGGTTCGACACCCGAGGCGCTCCGCCGTGCCGCCCTCCTCACCGGCTGGGCGCTGCGGTACGAAGCCGAGGGGACGGGTGGCGTGGACGGCGAGGACCTGGTCCGCGAGGACTGCATGCGCGGACATGTCGCCGAGGCCCTGGCGAACGGGCGGCGGCCCGCCGTGGTGGTGGGAGCCTTCCACACCCCGGCGCTGCTGCACTCCGCCCACGGGGCGGCCGAGGCGCCCGCCCGGGGAGAGCGGGCCGCCTCCGCCGCACCGAGCGGACCGGATGCGGGCGGCCAGGTGAACGGCGCTGGCACGACGGTCGCGTGCACGGTGTCCCTGATCCCGTACACGTACCCGCTCCTCGACTCACGGTCCGGTTACCCGGCCGGTATCCGGGACCCGGAGTGGCAGCAGACCGTCCTGGATGCCGCCGGGTCCCCGCCCGCGCTGCACGAGGCGCTGATCCGCACCGCGGTCCGTGTCTGCACGGCCCTGCGTGAACAGGGCCACCCCTACGGCCCGGCGGACGGCCGGGAGGTCGTCCGGGTCGCAGGGGACCTGGCGCGCCTGCGTGAACTGCCCGCCCCCGGTCGCGGCGAGTTCCTGGAGGCCGTGCAGACGGTGCTCGGTCGCGGCGAGACCTACGGCACCGGTCGAGCCGTCGCCCAGGCCCTCGAACGCGTGCTCGTCGGATCCCGCACCGGACGGCCCTGCCCCGCCGCTCCGCGCAGCGGGCTGGGTCCGGCGGTGGAGGCCGAGACCGCGGCGCTCTCGCTCCCCGGCCCGGAGGACTCTCATGAGAAGACACCGCGTGATCTCCGGCTCGACCCGGCCCGCTCCGTCCTCGACGGGCGGCGCCAACTGCTGCTGCGCAGGCTGACGGTGTGCGGCATCCCCTACTCGCGGGAACAGCCGGTGACAGGTGCCGGTGGCTCGGAAGGGCTGACGACCCGCTGGCAGGTGGGGTGGACCCCGGCGACGGCCGCGATGCTCACCGCGGCCGGGGCCCGTGGCGTCACCCCGGCGCAGGCTGCCGAAGGTGTGCTGCGACAGCGGCACGCGGCCGAGCTCGCGCACGGCGGACCCACGGCCGCCCAGGTCGTCAGGGGCCTCACGGAGGCTGCCGAGTGCGGACTGCACGCGCTGGCCGACGAACGGCTCACGGAACTGGCGGCCGTGCTCCCCTCCAGCGGCACCCTTCCCGACATCCTCACCGGGCTCGACCTCCTGGACCGCCTCGATGCCGGCCACCTGCCCGGCCCGGCAGCCTCCGACGCTCCGTCAGTTTCCGGGGACACTGAGGATCCTGCCTCCCACGTCTTCCCCACCGCCTCCGCCCGTACCGCCCGCATCGCGCACGCGGCGGAACTCCTGACCTCGGCGGCGGTCCGTCAGGTAGACGGCCTGACCGGATCCGAGGAGCCCGAGGACGCCCGCGCCCTGCTCGAACTGGCCCAGCGCGCCGACCGAGTGGGCGGCATCCGTCTCACCGACGCCCTCGTCCGGCTGACAGCCGGCGGCACCCCGCTGATCGCCGCGGCTGCCGGTGCCGTCCGGGTGCTGATGGGCCACGAGAAGGCCGAGACCTTCGGGGTGCGCGTGGCGTCCTGGGTGGACGGTGCTGTCGACGGCACCTCCCGGGCCGCGCTCGCCGCCCGCCTCACCGGCGTCCTGACGGCGGCGGGCCCGCTGCTGACCGTCGGATCCGGGGCCCTGGATCCGCTGCTGCGCCGTGTCGTCGAGCTGGACGACGTCGCGTTCCTGACACGGCTGCCCGCCCTGCGCGGCGGCTTCGACACCCTCAGCCCTGCCGCACGGGACCGGCTGCTGGACACCATCGAGGAGAGGCTCGGCGAACGGGTGGACAGCCTCGACGCCGACGACCCGGCCGACCTGGCGGCCCGAGCGGCCGCCGACCTCTCGGCCCGCGAACTCCTCACCCGCCTCGGCCTGCCCGTCCCCTCCCCCGCGCACGACGACCGGATCCCGCCGCAGTCGGACCACCTGACCGCGCCCCCGACCGTCCCCGCATCCTTCACCCGCACACCTCCCCCCGGGCCGGGCGCCTCCGCCGTCCCCGTGCCGACGCATGTCCGCGTCACCGGAGCCGCCCCCGCGCGGACCCTCGCGCCCGCCGACAGATGGCGGCTCGTGCTCGGCCGGCGCCCCGATCACCTGCCGGCCGGTGCCGCCAGGCTGGCGACCGCACTGGACGAGCTGTACGGGAACGGACACGGCGAGGGATCACGTGGCGGCATGCCCGGGCACGGTCGCGGCGGCGGCCGCGAGGCACCGTTTCCCGGCGTCCGCGAGTGGTCCGAGGAACTGGCCGCACTGTTCGGCCCCGGCATCCGCGAAGAGGTCCTGGCGGCCGCTGCCACGAGCGGCCGACAGGACGTCCTCGCAGAGATCGACCCGGCGGCCGCCGCCCCCTCCGTGGAACTGCTGCGTACGGTCCTGCGCCATGCCGGAGGTCTCCCCGAGGCGCGTCTGGCGGCGCTCCGGCCCCTCGTCCGCCGCTTGGTCGACGAACTGACCCGGCAGCTCACCACCCGTCTGCGGCCCGCCCTCACCGGCACCATGCTGGCCCGGCCCACCCGCCGCCCGGGCGGCCGGCTGGACCTGCCGCGCACGCTGCGCGCCAATCTGGCCACCGCCCGCCGGACGGCCGACGGCACACTCCAGGTGATTCCCGAGAAGCCGGTGTTCCGCAGCCGCGCACGCCGGTCGGCCGACTGGCGCCTGATCCTGGTCACCGACGTCTCCGGGTCCATGGAGGCGTCCACGATCTGGTCCGCGCTGACCGCCTCCGTGCTGGCCGGGGTGCCGACCCTGAGCACTCACTTCCTCGCCTTCTCCACGGAGGTCGTCGACCTCACCGGCCATGTGCACGACCCTCTCTCGCTCCTGTTGGAGGTGAGCGTGGGCGGCGGCACACACATCGCCGCGGGGCTGCGGCATGCGCGCAGCCTGATCACGGTGCCCACCCGCACCCTCGTCGTCGTCATCAGCGACTTCGAGGAGGGCGCCCCGCTCGGCGGACTGCTGGCCGAGGTCCGGGCCCTGGTGTCCACCGGGGCACACGTCCTCGGGTGCGCGAGCCTCGACGACGCGGGCCGGCCCCGCTACTCGACAGGCGTCGCAGGGCAGCTCGTGGCCGCCGGTATGCCCGTGGCAGCACTCAGCCCGCTCGAACTGGCCCGCTGGATTGGGGAGAAGACAGCATGACCACCGCCCAGTTGCCACCTGTCGCGCCGGAGGTCACGGCCACGCTGGTGGAAGACCTCTCGCCCCGGCTGCGCAAGCGGCTGGACGCGGCGGTCACCAAGCTCGGCGCCCGTCCGGCGCACCGCGACGGGGACACGGTGACGATCGCGGTCGACGAGGAGACCGATCTGCGCCTGCACGCCCCGGGCGGCGTGGTCGTGTCGGCGGACGCCATCACCTGTGGCTGTCTTCTCGCCCCGGCCTGCGTCCACCGCGCGGCCGCCGCCTGCGCCGCCCCCACAGCGGATCCGGCCCCTGAGCCCGCCGGGCAACCGGCGCCTGCCGCGACCGAATCACCATCGCACGCCGACGACAACGCCCCCGTTGCCGCGCCCGACGTGGCGAGCCCGGCCGAGCGGGCCGCAGCCGACGCCGTATGGTCAGCTGCTGCCGCCGTGCTGGAGGCAGGAGTCGATGGAGCCGGTGCCGTCGCCCAGGCGGCGCTCCTGCGCGCCGCGCACACGGCCCGTCTCCAGCACCTGCCGCGCGTCGCGGGCGCCGCACTGTCCGTTGTCACGCTCCTGCGCGCGGCCCGCGCCGGGGACCCGTCCTACCGCACTGCCGACCTCGTCACCGCCTTGGCCGAACTCCTGGGAACCGCGCACCGGGTGGGGGCCGCGTCCGGGGCGGAGCTGGCCGCAGTCAAGGGCCGGGCACGCCGCCCGTACAGTCCGGACGGCTCGCTGCGCCTGTACGGGTTGTTCACCGAACCCGTGGTCACCGACTCGGGGCACGGCGGCGCCCGCACCTGGGTCGCCGGACCTGACGGGCGGCTCTGCACGGTGGGCGACGTGGCCCCCGGCGGGGTCGGACGCGCCCTGGGCGTGGCCGACCGAGCCGTGCGCCTCGGGGAGAGCGCGCTCACCCACCGGGAACTGGGCCGGGCCGGGCTGTCGGTCTCGGGGGCGACAGTCTCCCCGGACGGCAGGCTGGGTGCCGGAAAGGGTGTCAAGGCCGTCACCGCCCGGGGCGCGGCATGGACGGAACCGCCCCTCGCCGCCCTGTGGGAGACGCCTCCGCTTCAACAGGCCGGACGGGCTCTGCGGTCCACATCCCGCTACGCGGACCCGGACGGCGGCAGCAGCGACCTGCTCTTCCTGGACGTCGAACTTCGCGGCGCCGTACGGGAGGCGAGCGGCACCTGTCTGCTCGCGTGGTGCGACGGTGGCTTCCTCCTCAGGCTCACAGTCGCCGACGACGACCCCGCTCTTGCCCACCGGGACAACCTGATGCTCCTGGCCACGGCGCCGGGGACACGGCTGCGGATCATCGGCCGCCTGGAGCCCGCGCTCCACCCCAGGCTCGCCCTGCTCGCCTGCTCTCACCCGACCGGAGAGGGCAGGATCGACCTAGGCTTCGACCGCCTGCGTCGCGCCGACCTTCCCGTCCAGGAGGCCCGCGTACAACCCGCACAGCCCGAGCCCGGCGGCGCAGGCGCACACTCGCCCCTGCACATCCTGGAACGGCGCGTGGAACAGGCGGTCCCCGCGGGCCGCGCCGCTCTCGGCATGCTCGGCGATGTCTCCGCCGAGACCCGCCGACTGCGGCGGGCAGGTCTCCCCACAGCCGCCGGTCTTCTCGCCGCTCTGTGCGCCTCTGCGGCCAGACGCGAACGCGACTCCTTCGGCCGCCTCCTCCCCGCGGACACCGACGGCTTCGCCTCCCACTGGCTCTCCGCCGCCCGGTACACGGCCGCCGTGTCCGAGTCCCTGTGCGCGGCCGCCTGGGAACCGACGCAGGGAGGCCCGGCCGCTCCGGGCGAGCTACCGCCCCTGCCCGGCCGAGCCGCCCGGCCGTAGCCGTCCGGTGCGGGGAGTCTGCTCGCTCTCATCATCTTCACCGTGCTGCTGTTGGCCGGCCGGCGGGTGAGGCGCGGCCGGAAAGCCGGCCGCCACACGTACCGGGCCAAGCCCAACGGAACCTACGACAACTCGTCGACGGGCAGCCCTCACTGAAGGAGCGTGCACTCCCCTCAGAAGCGTTCACCCGGGGCCGGCGCGACACTGCGGCACACGCATGCGCTCCATCCCGGTCAAGACGCATCGAAGCTGATGACGCGTCATGGCAGAGTGCTGCCTGCGGGCAGGAGACCGAGTGCTTCCATCGGCCCCGGACAACACAGCATCTGCCTGTTCCGCCTGGTCGTACATGGGTTCCCCAGGCCGCTGCGACACTGCGACTTCCCGCAGCCGTAGCTGCCCGCAGATCGAGTGAGGAGTCGCCGACGTAGGCCAATTCGCCAGGGTCGACGCAGAGCTTGCCTGCCGCCAGGACGATTGCGTCCGGTGCCGGCTTGGGACGCGTCACGTGGTCCCCACTGATCAGCACGTCGCCGTCAATCATCGGAAGTGGCTCGTTCCGAAGGATTCCTGAAGGGCTTCCCGCCCGGGCCTCACAGGTCCGTGGCCGATCCCGAAGTGTCTGCGAACGAGTGGTGCTCGTGCGCGACCATCCAGCGGTTGTCCTCACGGCGCAGTCCGAGGGTGAGCCGCAGGCGGTTCTCCGGGTGGGCAGCGAGCTCCTCGGGCGTACCGCAGAGAAGCAGCGCGTGGGCGAAGGCGATGTCCTGGCCGACGGTGATGTCGAGGGAGACGATCTCGAACGACGCGCCCTGCGCCTGCCAGTCGAAGAACGGCGGCCATGTCGAGCGATAGGCGTCGATGCCCCGGACGCCCTCGTGCGGCGGAGGGACGTCGAACATCACGATGTCGTCCGTGTGGTCCGCCAGGACCGCCGGGAGATCACAGCGGTGCACCGCATCGGCCCAACGGGTGATCAGACCACGGATCTCTTCCTCTTCGAGGGTCACGGTTCCTCCGTTCGCGTGCGGAAAAGGTGCGGACGGCTGGGCCGCTCGGACCGCGCCAGGTTTGGGTCGAGACGGGCTCCGTCTATTGCGGTGCGGGAGTCTCGCCGGAGACGGCGACGCCGGCCTGTCTGAAGTCCCCCAGTGTCGACTCCGTCGTGTCCGGTGCGACACCGACCGAGTAGTTCAGAAGGACGCGGGCGCGAAAGCCGGCTTTCACCGCGTCCAGCGCGGTCGCTCGTACGCAATGGTCGGTCGCGATGCCCACCACGTCGACGTCTTCCACCCCGCGCTCACGAAGCCAGTCCGCCAGGGGGGTGCCGTGATCGTCGGCGCCTTCGAAGCCGCTCTTGGAGGCGCTGTGGGCGCCCTTGAAGAACACAGCGTCGATCTTGCCGCTGGTGGCAGTGGGAGCGAAGTGGGGATGAAATTCGCCGCCCTCGTGCCCTGCCACGCAGTGGACCGGGAAGCTGTTCCTGTAGTCCGGGTTCTCCGAGAAGTGGTTCCCCGGGTCGATGTGGTGGTCACGGGTGGCGACGACGTACTGGTAGTCACCGCCCGCTTCCTGTTCCACCAGTCCTGCGATCTTGGTGGCGATCTGCGCGCCTCCCGCGACAGGGACGCTGCCTCCCTCGCAGAAGTCGTTCTGCACATCTACGACGATCAAGCCTCGACTCATCACACACACCTCTCAGGTGACACGGGGCAAGCGGGAAGGTCATTCCTTCCGGGGCCCGGGGCCTTCGGACTCCAGCACCCCACCCCAGCGTTCTACCGGCGGCACCACTCCCGGCCGATGCCCGCCGCCTGTCTCTCACCCGCACGGACGTGGACATTCACCGCAGCGAACGACTCGCACGTCCCTGTGGGCACTCCAGGGGCGAGGCGGTAGGAGGGTTCCGTGGCGCGGACCCGAGCGTGGAAGGCCCCAGCCGGCAGGACCCCTGGGGGTGTGCGAGCGTAGGGCGGTCGCCTCTCTGCGGAGGGGCCCCACGGGGCTTCAGCCGAATGGCCTCCCTCAGGACCACAGGTCGGGTGGGGCCGGGGGCCCTGCCCCTCTCCGTACTCACCCGGACGAGTGCTCCACATTCCCCGCCACCACGCGATGTCAGGCAGCTGCCGCTCCCTGTCGGGTGAGCCAGAAAGCGAGAAGGGCGGAAGCCGCCTCGTCAGGCATGTGGACATTGGGGGAATGCCCGCCGCCCTCGATTCGGACGAACGCAGAACCGAGTTGACGGGCCATCCGCTCCACACCGTCAGGGTCCCACGTCTCGTCGGGAGTACCGGAGACCACCAACAGAGGAACGGCGGATCGGGCCAGATCACTCGTGGTGTCGGCCTCGTCCAGCATGTGCTGCGCGACGGCAGCCAACTGGCGCGGGCTGTTGCTCACCCACCGCTTCTCCAGAAAGCGTTCGACGTCCTCGGGCACGGACGCGTCCTTGCTTCGCACGAACGGCCAGATCTCGGCCAGGGGCATCGATTCGATGACGGAGAGCAGCATGTTCAGGCGTTCCCGCTGCCAGGAGGAGACGCTGGCGGGACCGAAGTTCATCAAGGTGGCCGACGCCCAGAGGGACGGGTCCCCCTGAGTCGCGATGACTGCCGCACGGACGAGACCTCCCCCGTAGGAATGGCCCAGCAGGTGAACCGGGCCGGCTCCCAGGGAACGGGTAACGGCTACCAGATCGCGGACCAGGTCGCCCTGGGCGTACGAGGGCGCCGGTGAGGCGTCGCCGGTCTCGTACTGACCTCGGCAGTCCACGGCCACTACACGGAGGCCGCCGGCGCTCAGGGCGGGCAGCATGGGGAGGAAGTCCTCCTTGCTGCCCATGAAGCCGGGTACGAGCAGGGCCGTCCCCCGCACGGGGGCGTGCCCGGCAGGTGGGACATCCAGGGCGGCGAAGACGCCCCGCTCCGTTCGAAGACGCACCGGGCGGGCGTGGCGCGGGGTTTCGAGGCTCAACAACTGGCTCATGAGCAGCATGATAGGCACGGTCGCCGAGCAGACGAGGCCACTGTTTCGAGCAGCGGAGAGCACACAACCACGCGTATTCGAGGCGCAGTTCGAGGGGCGTTCTACCCTTCGGATCCCCCGCGTGGTTCCGGAACCCTCTCGCGCGATTCGTCGCGGTGCCAGCCCCCGAAGCGCCCGAGGGCCTTCCAGAACCTCTTCTCACCGTTTCTCTCGGTCTGCCGCCGGGACTCCCAGGTGAGGATCTCCCGCCCGTACACGCTGCGAGCCAGGTCGTTCACGTCCTTCTCGATGAGCCGCAGGTGGGTCCCCAGCCTCTGGATGCCGTCGTTGCTGTCCCGCAGGTACAGGTAGGCGACCAGGAGCACGAGCCCGACCACGAGGATGCGCCAGAGCCCGAGGCCACTGCCGAGCGTGGCCGCGATGGCGGTGGCCGCGCCTGCGTACCCGGCCAGTTGTTGCCGTGCCCCGATCCTCTGGACCACTTCGGAACGCAAGGATTCGTATTCCTTCATCCGAAGGCCGATGATCTCGATGGTCTTCTCGTGCTCACTTGTGCTACCGCTCACGGCACCCCCTCGTCGCTGTGGATGATGCCCAGCGTTGAAGACAGCCACGCCTTCGTGCGGCTGGTACGACGACCGTGAGTAACACGACGCAGCCCAACGGTCGGGCGAACGAAGCGATTCGGCTGGGCAGCGGTTGTCGGGAAGACAGGTGTATCGGGCTGCGCGCTGATCTTCTCGGCCGCGCTCCGTGCCGTCGCAGGTGTGACGTGCCTGTACGCCGTGGTGGCCATGGGCTGCTACGTCCGTAGACGCCGGGCCCACACACGCAGCGGGCAAGAGTGCCCGCTCGGCGAGCCCGACCGCCTCCTACAGGCCGCGACTGCCGACCTGGCGGCGTTCCGTGACGGACCCCCACCCGCCGAACGGGCCCTGCGAAATCAGGCGGCCGCTTGCTGTCGCGTCTCAGGGACCATGTGGGCGAACTCAAGGGTGGGGAAGAGTTCGGCAGCCGTACGCAGCAGTTCCAGTGGCTGTGTCTGCATGCCGGTCACCGTCGTGCGACGGCGCGGGCTGTCCGCCGGTCGCGGATCGGTGAGCAGGTGCAGGCCCGCCGTGTCGACGAAGGGTGTGTCATGAAGGTCCCAGACCACCTCGGTGACCCCCGGCGGCAGGGCGGCGGCCGCGGCTCGTAGCTCGGGCAGGGAGTCATGGTCGATCTCGCCGTGCGGAGTGATCCGGGCCGTGGTGCCCTCGATCATCGTGGTCGTGTCCATGGCGGGCGTGCCCCCTTCCGGGGGTGGTGAGCCCAAAGGCGAAGCGCCCCCGCAGGGGCGGCCGACGATGGCGGGAACCGGGAACCCGTGAAGGGGGTAACACCCGGAACCCAAAGTCCGGCACCCGCGGTGCCGGACGGTCTCGTGTCCTCCCACCGTGACACACTCCCACCCCTCCCGGCCACCACCCGCCCATCAGGGTCGAACCGCATACGCCCTGACCTGCGGTGGTGAGCTCCCCGATCGCGAACTCACCACGCCGGATCACAAGGGAACCCGCTCTCCGGGCGGCTTTGCGCCTGTCCGTCGCCTACGACACGCCCAGCACGTACGGCCCCCCGTGGCCCGACCGGATCGCCTTCGACGCCGAGCCGTTGGTGGAGGCCAGGGCGCGCGGGGAACTCGAGCCGGACTCGGACACCACCACGACGGCAGGGCGATCGGACGGCAATCAACTGCCGATCCGGTCGATCGCCGGAAGGTGCTTGAGCATCACCAGCAGGTCCGCCACACGGTATCGACGGTCTCGGCGTCGGCCAGGGCCGCCGCCTGGTCACGCGCCCAGTCCTCTTCGTTGTAGACGCGGAAGGCGTGCTGCCACTGGATGGACAACGTCTGCATCTTCTTCAGGTCGAGGGCCGCCAGCCTGGTGGCCGCGCCGCGCAGCTCGATGGACACCTCCGCCGGGATCCAGAAGCCGAATCCCTCAAGTTGCGGGCGGAGGTCCCTGTCGATGTCGAGCCACATCTGGGCGACGAGAACCACCCATTTACGTGTCTTCCCCACGTCTGATCCGAATGCTGCGCTCAAGCCCCCCTTCATATCGGCCACCAGCTGACGGAGCATCTGTGCCGTCTGTCGCCACGCGTCGACGTCGGGTTCCGGCCGCGAGGCTGGGCGCAGTTGGGTAAGGAGTGGGGACATGCGTGATTTCACTTCCTCCAGATCCGACTGCCGGTCAGTGTCCGTCGAGGCCTTGAAATGCGCCCTCGTCTTCGTCGTGAACTCAGTGACGACCACATACGCCCGCCGCTTCGCTGCTCGCCGCGCCACGGCGTCGTTCCGGTCATCGTTGAGGCGCGAGACGAAGAGCAGCGCGAACGGCACGCCGATCAGCAAGCTGGTGATGCTGGTGAGCAGGTTGCCGAGGAAGGCATGGTCTCCCCACCAATCAAGGCAGTCGCCCCAGAGGCCGACGGCCCCTGCCGCAAGTCCCATCGGAAGACCGATACACACACTTCGACGGACCAGTGGTGGATTCTCTCGCCACCAGGACCAAGCTCTCCGGATCATGCATCCCCCCGTTGATCGCTCCGAGATGCGACAGTAGCGCGCATCGGGCCCTTCGCCCTGCGCGATCCTCTGGTAGGGCACTCAGCGACATCGCGGCCCTTCGGAGCGTTCGACCGGGCGCTTCATCGTTCGCCGTTCAACGGGCCTGCGGCCAGGTGTCGGAGACATAGACGGGCGGACGGACGGATACCTCATCCCCTATGTCGCTGTCGGGACACGACTGGAACACGACTGAGGCGGGAATGCTGCGCTTTCACGCACGGAGACCTGTCTACTCTCTGGTGAAACCATCGGAACGACGGCAGGAAGGACGCAGGTGTGAGCGCGAACGGGGGCGGAGCGCCGTGGAATCCGTACGCAGGAGGACAACCGCCGGAACCGGGGTGGCCGCCGGTTCCGGTACGCCGGCTGACCTTCGGACGTCTCTTCAATCCGATCGCTGTGGGGCGTGCGGTGTTCACGCCGTCCCGGCCGGACCGTGTGCACGACCCGGCGGTGAAGAGGGTGCAGGTTCTGCGGACGGTCGTCGGCCTGGTCGCCATCACGTGGATGCTGGTGTCCTACGGTCTGGCGTCGGACGCCGATGCCGTGGTGGACGACCGCTTCGACCAGATCCGCACCACCCTCATCGTCCTTGCGGTGACGTTTCCTGTCGCTGTCGCCGCCTTCATCGCGGCGGCCCGCCCGCCCAACCGGCGCCTGTTCCTCCGCCGCGTGGGCAAACCCGCCGGGGCTCTGCTCGCGCTGTTCGTCACGCTCGCCGTGCCGAGGCTGATCACAGGGCTGGGCTATGTCGACGAGCAGACGGACTGGACGGCGTCCGCAGGGCGGGTCGCCTTGCTGTTCGCCCTGGGAGCCTTCCTGCTGTGGCTCGCTCCCTTCGCTCTCTACGGCATCGCGCAGTCGCTGGTGCACGTCTTCCGTACGGCAGACCTCCACGAGACGGTTCCGCCTCTGCTCGCGACGCTGCTCGTCTGGGAAGTCACCGTCTTCGACCTGCTGCGGGGCGCCTACGACAGCGTGCCCTTCGGGGTGCGGGTGGCCTTCACGCTGGGCGCCCCGCTTTCCGTCACCCTCGTGGCCATGTGGGAGCTGCGGCGCCTGCGCACGCGCCACGGCATCACGCTTCGTGGGGCGCTGCTTCGCTGACCCGTCGCGACGACGTCAGACCGTCGCGGGCAGGCACTCGGCGAGCAGGGCGACGACGTCCCGCCAGGCCCGCTGCGCGTGCCGTGCGTGGTAGCCGACGCCGGGGACGACGGGCTGGTCGACCGGAGGGTGGTGGAAGGCGTGCAGAGCTCCGCCGTAGACCACCAGGCGCCAGTCGACGCCTGCGGCCTGCATCTCGGCAGTGAACTCGTCCCGTTGCGCAGGGGCCATGATCGGGTCCTCCGACCCGACCCCTGCCCAAACAGGGCAGCGGATGCGCTCAGCCTCCCCCGGCCGGCCCGTGGTCAGTGCGTTGACAGTCCCGATCGCTCGCAGGCCGGCACCGTCGCGCCCCAGTTCCAGCCCGATGGCGCCGCCGGTGCCGTACCCGACGGCAGCGATCCACTCGGGGTCGGTCCGTGGCTCGGCGCGCAGCACATCGAGCGCCGCGTGGCCGATGCCCCGCATCCGGTCGGAGTCGGCGAGCAGCGGCATGCAACGGGCCAGCATCTCGTCGGGGTCGTCCAGATAGCGCCCGCCGTGGAGGTCGAAGGCCAGCGCCACGTATCCCAGAGCGGCCAGCTCATCGGCTCGACGGCGCTCGACGTCGCTGAGCCCCGGCCCCTCGGGCCCGAGCAGCACCGCCGGCCGGCGGTCTGCACCGGCCGGGAGCGCGAGGTGCCCGATCATCGTCAGGCCGTCGGCCGGATACTCGACCGTGCGTGTGGTAACCGTCGTCATGGGAGGGACGGTAGTGATCGTCGGGCCCTTCCGGGCGCATCTTCGCCGCCGGCATAACAGCGCGGGTGGGGGCCTGCGAAGGCGGCAAGGTCATCGGGATCCGTCACATCAGGGAAGTGACCACTTGAGCAGCGGCTGTTCACCTAAGGTCGTCCACGTGCCTGATCTCTCCTACCTCGCCGCCGTCCGGGATTCGTACGACACGGTCGCCTCGGACTACTTCGAACGGGTCCCGGCACCGGCGGACCTGGATCCGCTGTCACGAGGAATGCTGAACGTGTTCGCAGAAATGGTGCGAACGGCCCGGCTCGGCCCCGTGGCCGATCTGGGATGCGGTCCCGGCAAAGTCACGGCGTACCTCGCCGAGCGGCACGTGCCCGCGTTCGGCATCGATCTGTCTCCGGAAATGATCGCGGTGGCCCGTAGGGCCTACCCGGATCTGCGGTTCGACGTCGGCTCGATGACCTCGCTCCCGATCGGGGACGACGAGCTCGGCGGCGTCCTCGCGTACTACTCCACCCATCACACGCCGCCGACGTTGTTGCCGGTGCTCTTCGGTGAGTTCTACCGCGTTCTCGCACCCGGTGGCTCTCTGATGCTGGCAGGCCACGTGGGGGCCGACCAGCACCTGCGACCGGCGCAGGCCTACGGTGGCCATCCGGTGTCCTGGGAAACCTACCTGTTGCCGCCCGATCGGATTGTCGAGCTCTTGAAGCAGGCCCGGTTGGTCCTCACCGCACGCCTGGTGGAGGAACCCGGCGAGGGAGCAACGAGGACTTTCGCCACCTTTCTTGCCCACAAACCCGAACGACCTTGAGTCCGGAGGGGTAGCGCGCCGCCCGACTGGCGATCTGCGGTGGATGCGGGTGCGGGTCAGATCGGGCTTCGCCGAAGTGGACCGTTCACCTCACGACGCGTCCGGCTTCTTCCAGACGAGCACGCTGTCTTGGCGGAAGATGGATACGTGGCCGTTGTACTGGACATAGAGTCGGCTCGCCCGGTTTCCTGTGGAGCCTGTATTCGTATGCCAGACCAGGTTGTAGGCGGCGTCGCGGACGGCGAGGTCACCATCAGGCTGCATGATACATACGCCACCTTGTGCTTTACCGTCGGTTCCCGAGGTCCACAGCGGAGTTCCGTTGTCGCTCCGGGAAAGCACCAGGTTTCCGTTCGCCTGGAACTTGAACATGTAGGCGCCATCCTGGGAGATCAGGTACTGGTCGGCGACGAGCGTGTCGCCGGGCAGCATTCGATCCCCTTGGCCAGCAGGCCACTCGGTGTCGTAGATGTATCCGAGGTTCTGGTGCTTCAGCGTGCTGGCGATGGTGGTCGCCCCGAACCACGGATCCATCGGGTCAGGTTGGTTCTGGCCCATCGGCGCCCCGCTCTGCGGCAGATAGGGCCGGTCCGGGTGTTCACGTTGCCATTTGGCCCACAGACGGTCGATGTTGGCGTGGTGAAGCCAGAACAGAGGGTCGTTCGGAGAACTGAGCGGCCTCATGTGGCCACCGACCCACTCATGCACCCGGTTGTGGATGTCCGGCCCGATCCAGCCTTCGAGATCGTTCCGGAAGCTCGACTTACTCGTCGTGTCCCACGGATAACTGTCGTAGTCCGGAATCCCGAGACAGTCGGTTACGGCCTGCTTGGTGGGCAGGGAGGAGATGTGCACTCCCAGCTCCCTGGTCAAGTAGTCCGTACTGATGTCGATCTTGAGACAGGTCCAATGGCCCGCGTTGAACGCGAAGCGACCGGACGTCACCATCCGATTGCTCCCCTGCCCGTCTCCGCCCATGAAGTTGGCATCCCAGATCGAGGAATCCGGACTGTTGTCGATCGTCCAGTCCCAGTACGGAATGCTGAGCCCCGGCGTCACTTCTTGTAGATCTTTCTCGAAACGGCGCAGGAACTCCCGGTGCCATGGAAGGAATGCCGGGCCCATGTGCCCGTTGTAGCCGATCTGAGAGTGCTGTTTGATGTAGTTGTCGTAGATTCCGCGACGCTTGAGCTCGAGAAGGGCGTCCACGAATGTGGTCTGTTCCTGCCGGTACAGCATCGCCTGGTCTCTGCGGATAAGAGCCATCATCGCTCCAACTGTGGCTTCACGGGTCAGGTGTTCATCCCTCCTCATCCAGGCTCCGACCGGAGGGGGAATCCGGCAACATGTGAGCGATCAGGTTGAAATGGCAACGACGAAGCCAGGTTTGAGTGGGTCGTAAACACAATGCCGCCGCCGACCAGCACCGGGTGGATCCCGGCCCGGTACTGGTCGCTGCCGGCAGAGACGTCCCGGTCCGGCTATCGCCGATCGGGCGAGCATCGACGACCACCCGGAACCGGAGCATGCGCGGCAGGTGAGCGAGAGATCTCGTGTCGGACACGCGGCCAGAACCCGGCCGGGTAAGTATGATCAAGCGATGTCTGACATGACGGAAACCACGCCCGGCTGGCTCACCACGGACGAACTGGACATGGCCAGGGCCAGGATGCCCGTTCTCTACGTCGAGGCCGTCCCTGTGCGAGTGGACGAGAGCGGTGATGTCACCAGCATCGGACTGCTCCTCCGAATCGGCTCCGGCGGGACCATCAGCCGCGCCCTCGTATCCGGCCGTGTCCTGCACCACGAGCGAGTCCGTGACGCGCTGCTGCGCCACCTGGAGAAGGATCTCGGTCCGGTGGCCCTGCCGCGCGTCCCGGCCTCTCTGCAGCCCTTCACCGTGGCCGAGTACTTCCCCACCCTGGGCGCCACCCCGTTCCACGACCCACGCCAGCACGCGGTGTCCCTCGCGTACGTGGTGCCGGTGACGGGGGATTGCCGCCCGCGGCAGGACGCGCTGGACCTGGTCTGGTTCAGCCCGCAGGAGGCAGCCTCACCGGCTGTGCAGAACGAGATGCCGGGCGGCCACGGGGTGCTTCTGAAGCAGGCCCTTGCGCATATGGGACACGCCTACTGAAGGGCCTCCGGGTGAGGTCGGGACGGCGGTCCAGCGGCCGGGCCGGCACGCCGCCGCCCGCCCTCCCCCGGCCCTGTACCCATCGCCGATCGCCAGCGCGCGGCCTTCACCTGGGAACTCCCTCCAGCACCGCCCGGCCGAGCCCCGTCCGGTGGTGGAGCACCCGTACGCCCTGACGCTGGGAGAGCAGCAGACCCGCCTCGCGGAGCACCGTGGCGTGCCGACTGGCCGTCGACGGCGCGAGGCGCAGCGCCGCGGCGATGTCCATGGTGGTCATCGGGCGGTCCAGCATCCGGAGCAGCTCGGCCCGGGAGGCGCCGATGAGCTGCGCCACCGGGGCGTCCCCACCGGGGCGGCTGCGTTCGAGCCAGCCGGGCGCGGGCGAGAGCGGGTGGACGAGGACCGGTGGCAGTTCCTCGTCGACGAGTGCGAGCGGAGCACGTACGCAGAAGAAGGCCGGGACGAGCGTCAGCGTCCGGCCGCGCAGGCCCAGTTCACGCTCGACAGGGTACGGGGCGCGCAGCGTCCGGTCCCGGTAGCGCCACCCGGGCAGTTGGTCGTACGCCGTGAGCAGGCCCTCCGCTCCGTGGGCGAGGACGGCATGGGCGCGCACCGTCCGGTCGGCTGCCGCCTGTGCGCACATCGCTGTGAGATACGGCTCGACGGCGACCTGGTGATAGGCCCGCAGGGCCGCGCCCAGGCGGTGCAGCGCCTGGGGGCACCCGTCGGCGAGCGTGCGCAGGCCGGCCGGGACGGGACCCTTCGTGTGGGCGTGGAGCCGGGTGATCTCGGCGCGGAGCCGGTGTCGAGGCGTGGAGAGCAGCCGGTCGAGCCCGGCTTCCAGATCCGTGTCTCCGCGGCCGGGTGTGAGGAAGTCGGGGAAGTAGGAGCCGTCCGGGCAGAGTCGCGTCAGCGCGCGTGTCACGGGGACGAGGCCGGATCGCCGCAGGGCCGCGCCCACCTCCCGGCGCCATGCTCCGAAGGCGATCGGCGCCTGGCGGTTCTGGAGGAGGTGCAGGCTCAGGGCGGTCTCCCAGAGCGGGTCCACGCCGGACGCGACGCGTAAGCGGGCCAGTTCCTGGCTCGTGAAGTCCACCCGTAGCACAGCGCACCCCCGGCGGTCACGGGCGCCGGTGACGCCCGCCCAGCGGAACTCTACGCGCATCACAGAGGTGACGCATGCATGTCACTCGCCTGGTGTGGTCCGGCGCGGGTTCGGCCGGAATGCGCGGCGGTCCGACCGGAATTCGTCCCGGCCGGACCGCCGTCGAGCCGCTCAAGGGTCTCAGCAGAGCGGTACGCCGGGCAGCTTCGCGTCCGGGTGGTCGATGTAGATGTTGCTGATGAAGCCGTTCTGATCGCGCAGCTTGCTCCACCAGTTGTTGCTGTACCCCTCGGCGTTGACGGTGTCGCCCTGCTTCTGGCACAGCACGCGCACGGCTGTCGGGCCGGCGAGGGTGGTGACGACGGGCGCGCTGACACGGGCGTCGGCGCGGACGTTCACCCCGCTGCCCCAGGTGCTGAACGGGTAGCCGCTGCCACCGCATCCGTTGTCACTGGTGAGGTACGCCTGGTTGTAACTGCCGGGGTAGGAGAGGCCGGCGCCGTTGATGACGATGTTCTGGCCCACCCCGTTGAGCAGTTGCTCGTAGTGGATGTGTGCCCCGGAGGAGTTGCCGGTGCTGCCGGTGACGCCGATCTGCTGTCCCTGTGCGACGGACGCGCCACTCGGGACGGAGTACGCGGAGAGGTGGAAGTAGTACGTCGTCCACCCGCCGCCGTGATTGATGGCTATGTAGTTGCCGGCCCCGCTCGGCTGCGAGTACCGGGTCGCCGTGCCGGCTGCCGAGGCGAGCACCGGAGTGCCCGCCGTCGTACCGCCGTCGGCGCGCACGAAGTCCAGCGCTCGGCGCACCTCGGCCGAGTGGTGACTGTAGGTCCAGCGCTGGCCGCAGGGGTAGGGCGCCTTGAAGACGGGCGCGGCCGTCGCACCGGCCTCCCCTGCTTGTGCCGGGGCGGCCGACAGACCGGTCAGGGCCATCAAGGCGACGACGAACAGAGCGGGTAGACGTCTGAGGAACCTCACGAATGCTCCTAGGTGGGGGAGGCGGCCCGGACGGAGCCGGGTCGAGGCGCGGTGAGACGTCGGGAACGTAGCGGGGGCCCGTACCGCTGACAAGCGTGCGTCGGGCTCCTTCGACCAGGAACGAATTGCTTGCGCCTCACGCGCGGCCCCCGCCACCGTGGCGTCCACGTGCCACAGCGTCACCGGGCCGCCGGCCGGGTGCGTCCGTGCCCCGAAGGAGCCCCCACTCCCATGCCTTCGCTCCGTCCAGCCCGCCGGGCCTCGTTCCTCGGCGCCGCCCTCACCACCGCCGCCGGACTCCTGCTCGCGCTGACCGGCTCCGCGGCCGCCTCACCCGCCGCGACCACGGCCAACCTCTCCTCACCTGCCCCCGTCCGCGGCGATGCGTCCGCCGCGGCACCGCCCTCTGGACTCGCGGTGGCGGGCTCCGAAGCCGAGGTGACGCCGACCGGGACGGAGAAGCGCAGCGTCGTGGACATCCCCGCGAACGTCACAGCGGGCATCGCGGTGTTCGACCGGCTCACCGGCCGCTTCACCGAATCCGTCCAGGCGGACCGGGCCTTCCGTTCCGCTTCCGTGGTCAAGCTGCTGCTCGCACTGGACTTCCTCTGGAACCGGGCGCCCGCATACGAGGTGCCCCAGGCGGACCGGGACCGGCTCGAGGCGATGCTGAGCAGGAGTGACGATGCCGCCGCGAGTCACTACTGGTCCACGGGTGGCGGCAGTGCCGTGATCACCCGCATGGTGCCTCGCCTGGGGCTCACCGGTACGGCGCCGCCGCCGGCCGGCTACCCGGGCTACTGGGGTTACGCGGCGACCACCGCCGCCGACACGGTCCGCGTCTACCGCTACCTCCTCGACACGGCCCCGGCGCCGGTCCGGGACCTCGTCATGGGGGCGCTGCACCGGTCGGAGCGGTGCGCCGCCGACGGATTCGACCAGGGATTCGGGCTGCCTTCCGCGTTCGACGGCCCCCTGGCCGTCAAGCAGGGTTGGTCCGGCTTCAGCTCCGGCGGCTGTGCCTCCTCCGGGACACCGGCTGCCGCGCCTTCGCACGTCGCACGCCCCCGTACATCCGTGCGGGCGGACGGCGCCGAGGGAGCCGACACCCATCGGGGGGCCGGCGCCGCGGCGCCCTCCGGGGGCGCCTCCGCCGCGGCGGTGGACCTGACGTCCGACGCGCTGCACACCACCGGCACCGTGGGGCCCGACGACCGGACGGTGGTGGCCGTGCTCACCCTGCACCCCGACGGCACCCCGTACGGAACCGCCTACAGCAAGGTCACCGCCCTCACCGATTCCCTGAACGTACCCGGAGCTGTCCGCCCCACAGGCACCCGGTTCACCACCTGGGGCAGCGGCGTCCGTGTCCGCACCGGGGCCACCACCTCCTCCGCCGCGCTCACCACTCTGCCCGCCGGAGTGGACGTCCTCGTCGGCTGCCAGAAGCAGGGCGGGCAGGTGTCGGTTCCGCCCTACGTCAACGACTGGTGGGCGTATCTGCCCCAGTACGGCGGCTGGATCACCAACATCTACGTCACCTCTCCCGGGAACGCGCTCCCGGGCGTGCCCCGCTGCTCGTAACGCCTTCCCCTCCCCCACCGAGAAGGAGGCGCACCATGCGCCGCACCCAGAGACCCAACGCCCACGCCGTCCCCGCCCGTCGAGGGGCGGCGGTCGCCGCCTCCCTGTTGGCGGTCGTGGCTCTGACTCTCACGGCCGGCCCTGCCGCCGCCCGGGACGCCCTGCCCGACGACGCCCCACTCGGGGCCGTCAACTGGCGGGCGGACCTGTCCGCGCCGACGGCGGACACGACGAATCTCAACCGTGCCGACGGTGGACTACGCCTCCACGACACCGGCCTGAGGCCCGCTTCCTCCCGCTCCCCTCAAGGACAGGGCACGGTCGTGCTTCCCGTACGCGTCCTCGACCGCGCCGTCGACCGGATCACGGCCGACCTCGATGCGACCGTCCCCGGCGGAGCACAGGTCGCCGTCGACGTGCGCGGCCGGGACGGGCTGGGGCAGTGGACCGAATGGCGCGAAGCACGCGAGGTCAGCCCCGCCCTGCTGCCCCGCGCCGTCACCCGTGTGCAGACCCGGATCACCCTCGTCTCCGCGCCGAACGGCACCGCACCGACCGTCAGCGCCCTGCGCCTGAGTGCCGAACTCGACGGCACGCCCAAGAAGGCCGCAACGGCGGAAGCCCTCACGACCAGCGTCTACGCAACCCGGGAGGGCCTGGTCGGCGGCACCACGGCGAACGGGCATGTGATCGTCCCCAACGACCACTTCGTGGCGTTGCCCTCCCGGCGAGGCCTCTCCCCGAAGGGCAGCGGGCAGTACTCGGTGCGCGTCTGCGGGCCGGTGCGCTGCGAGACCGCCCCGGTGTGGGACGTCGGGCCGTGGAACACCCGTGACGACTACTGGAATCCATCCTCCGTCCGCGAATCCTTCAAGGATCTGCCGCAGGGCAGGCCCGAGGCACAGGCCGCCTACCAGAACGGCTACAACGGCGGGTTGGACGGGTCCGGCCGCCGGGTCCTCAACCCGGCCGGCATAGACCTGGCCGACGGAACCTTCTACAACGTCGGCCTGAACAACAACGGCTGGGTGACCGTCACCTATCTGTGGACCGGCACCGGCGCCCCGACCAAGTCGTTCCCGACCTGGGGCACCGCCGTCAACATCCGCCAGCAGGCCACCAGTGCCTCCCCCCGCGTCGCACAGCTCCCCGGCCCCACCACGGTGCGCGTGCAGTGCCAGGTGCACGGCCAGCTCGTCGAGGCCGACGGCCACAGCAACGACGCGTGGTCGTACCTGCCGGACTACGGGGGGTACATCTCGAACATCTTCATCGACGTCGCCGACAGCTGGCTGCCCGGCGTACCGAACTGCTGATCCCTCACGTCCGGATCAAGGGACCCGCGCACCCGCGCGGGTCCCTGACCTGCCGGAAAATTGCGCGCGGGACCCGTCGGACCACTGGCAGGATGGCCACGCCCCCCGTCTCCGTGGAAGGACCCGACCCGCCGTGGCCCGTGCCGTCACCCTGATCCGTTCCGCCGCCCTGTCCGGTGTCGCCGAGTACGCCTACGCGGCGACAGCTCCTGCCGAATCGCGCCTGATCTTCCTCGCCGGGGCGTGCCCCCTGAACGAGGACGGCTCCACGGCGGCGATCGGGGACTACGCGGGCCAGGCGGCGAAGGCCGTCGAGAACCTGCGGATCGCACTCACCGACTCCGGCGCGACCCTCCAGGACGTCATCAGCACACGGGTCCTCGTCGCCTCGGCACACCGGGAGGACCTGGTGACCGCCTGGAAGGTGGTCCGGGACTCCTTCGCCGACCACGACGTGCCGAGCACCCTGATGGGAGTCACCGTGCTCGGCTACACGGACCAGCTCGTCGAGATCGAGGCCGTCGCCGCGGTGCTCGACTGAGTACCGCGGCGACACGCTCCCCCGCTCCCTGTGCTCCCGCACCCCGGTGCGACGCCGCCGGCGCCGCACCGGCAGGTCAGCCGGGCCGCAGGGCGGCCCAGTCGATCTCGGCGTACCCCTGGCCCTTGGTCAGCCGGATCCGGTTCGTGCCCTCGCGCAGGGTGACGCGCGCCGTAGCGGTCTTCGCCACGGCGTCCTGCCGCGCGGTCCCCAGCCACGCCCCGGTGGAGGGGTAGCTGATCCGGCCCGCGTCCGCGCCGTCCACGGTGACGGTGTGGTCGGCCACGCCCGCCAGGCCGTTGGCGTATCCGACGTCCAGCAGATAGGTGCCGTTCCGGGGTGCGTCGACCGTGAACTCCACCGCGCTCGTCGGACGGTCGATGCCTCCCACGTAGTCGGGGAACTCGTTCCACTGGTAGTGCCGGGTGCCCGCGTCCGTCACCGCCGCGTTCTCGGCCTCGTAGCGGTGGGTGTCCGGGCGGACGTCGATGCAGTCCAGCTCCGCGTGTCCGAGGCCCTTGGAGAGGGTGATGGTGTTGCTGCCCGCCGACAGTGCCACGCGTGTGGTCGCGGTACGCATCGTGGTGTTCGCCCAGCCCCCCGTAGGCTCGTACTCCACCTCCCCCTGCCGCTCGGTCCCGACCGTGACGGTGTGACTCGCCGGTCCGGTGGTGCCGTTGGCGTAGCGCACGGTCATCGTGTGGATCCCCGCCTTCGCCGCCTCAACGGTGAAGGCGACGGAACTGTCCGCGCGGTCGATCCCGCCGACGTAGCCGCGCCCCGAGGCCAGCGCCGTGTCACTGCCCAGGTGGGGCACGACACCGGTGCCACGCGCGTCCTCGGCCTCGTACTTGCCGGGGCGGGCGGTGGGCGTGGACGCGGGCCGGACCGTGATCCGGTACCCGTTGAGCCGTTCCATCCGGCGGATCGGGACCGTCAGGTGGCCGCCTGCGTCCAGGGGGAGCACCTTGTCGTACACGTTGTACGGGGCACTCTGGGGGTCTCCGGCGCGGTCCGGCCTCTTGTCGGTGGCCAGCGGGTCGGTGGTCCACAGCGCGTAGTCGACACTGACCCGGACCTGCGGCCCCAGGCCCCGTGCGGACAGCCCGAGCAGCCTGACGTCGACGTCCCCGTCCTCGCCGCCCGCCAGGACGGCCACGGTCCGCGCGTCCGGGTCCCAGGAGGCGACGCCGTCGGCCGCCTGGTAATGGCGGGTGTCCCAGCGGCTGACGGCGAGCTGGGTCCCGCGCATCTCACGGAACCAGTTCATGGTGTACCAGCCGCCGTTGGGCCTCAGCCCGTCCGCCGTGCGGCGGAGGGTGTTCCCGAGGAGACCGGGATTGGTGTAGATGCCCATGGCCGCGGAGTCGACTCCGTAGCGCGCGAACTCCGCCCAGTGTTTGATCATCGTGCCGGGCACACCTTCGAACTCGCCGTTGCCAGGGCCGTACTCCTCGATCATCACGGGGCGGGGAGAGATGCCGAGCTCCCTCTCCAGGGGCCGGTAGAAGCGGGTCAGCGACTCGGGGACGTCGCCCGGGCTGGGCCCCAGGCTGTGCCAGCCGATGATGTCCGGGAGGGTCCCGTTGTTCTTCGCGTTGACGAGGAAGTCACGCATACGGGGCTGGCGGTCCGCGGACTCCCAGGGGTTGTAGTGCTCGTAGTTGGGACCCATGACCTTCAGCGTCGGGTCGGTGGCGCGGATGCGTCGCACGGTCTCGGTCCAGAGCCAGTTGACCTTGGCGTCGTACGTGGCGCCCCGGACCCTGGGGTCGGTCATGAACGGGCTGTCCGCCTGGGGGCCCAGCTTGTTGTCCGGTTCGTTGAGCGGCGCGACGGAGTGGAGCACGTCCTTGTACTTCTGGACGGAACGGGTCGCGCTGTCGACCTTGCCCATCCAGTCGTCGACGCCCTTCCAGACGTAGGGCCAGCCCCCCATGAGGTCGTTGTAACGGGCGACCATCTTCACCCCCGTTCCGCGCAGTCGGCCGGCCACGGCTTCGGTGGAGCTCGGGTAGGAGGTGTCCCCGTCCAGGCTCTGGTGCTGGGAGAGCAGCACCTGCGACCCGTCGGCGAGCGTGGCAGGGGTGTCCGGGGTGGTCGTGACGCCGAAGAGGGTGCCGAGTCCGGCCTTCTTGAGGGGGCCGGACTGCTGACCGGTGTCCACGGTGATGACCTCCGGCTCCGCCGCCGCCGTCTCCACGGGGTCGGAGCTCCGGCCGGCCGCCGGGCCGGAGAGGGACACCGCGAGCGCCGCTGAGGCGAGCAGCGCGGTCAGCCGCAGTCCGCTGCGGGCGCTCATCCGACGTCCCACTTCATGTTCTCGCCGCCCCAGCAGTCCCAGATCTGGATCCGGGTGCCGTTCGCGGTGCCCTGGCCGGCGGCTTCGAGGCAGCGCCCGGAGTTGGGGTTGCGGAGCGTCCCGTCGCTGCCCAGGGTCCACTTCTGGTTGGCCCCGCCCCAGCAGTCCCACAGCCCGACGCCGGATCCGTTGTCACGGGCACCCGCTCCGCCCGCGACCTCCAGGCACTTGCCGAACGCCCTTACGGTCCCGTCGGATGCGAGGGTCCACTGCTGCGGTGCCCCGCCCCAGCAGTCCCACAGGATCACCGGGGTGCCGTTGGCGCTGCTGCCGCCCGAGACGTCGAGGCAGCGCTTGCTCTGCCGTCCGACGACTGCCTTCGCGCCGCCCACCGCGCCGTTCGCCGTGAAGGAGAAGTCGCCGACGGCGAGCCCCGCCCCGCCGACCCAGGGCTCGAAGCCGGCCTGCACGCTGGTCAGGTACCAGGACCTCTGGATCTGTCCCCGGGCCACGGCGTCGTCGGTGAAGGACCGTACCGCGAAGTCCAGGGAGCCGGTCCCCGCCGTACGGACGTAGGAGATGACGTTCCAACCGATGTTGCCGACCCACACGTCCCAGCTCGCGCCCTCGATCTGTGCGGTGGCGACCTTCGAGCCGATCGGCTGCGGACGGCCTCGGTGGTCCAGCCAGAGCATGAGTTCGGCGCCGGTGTTCTGGCCGTCGGTCCGGGGGGTCGGGTCGAACCACAGGTCGTAGGAGGCGTTCCACTCCCCCGAGGCGGGCCGTGTCATCGCCACCGAGCTGCGCGCCCCTGCCGCGTCGCTCACCCGGAGCGGAAGTCCGCTGCCGGTGGTGCAGTTGCCGTAGTGGCAGCCTGCGTAGATCGACGGATACCCGGCGGGGACGTTGTTCGTGGGGTTGTTGTGGTCGGCCGCGGTGACGGCGAACCCCCGGTCGCGGACCTCGACGCACTGGCGTGTCGAGGCACCCCAGCGGTTGTTCTGTACGACGTAACGCCCCTGCTGGACGGCGGCGGAGGCGTACGGCTCGCACAGGGTCGTCGCCGCCTCAGCGGCGGGTGCCACCGCGAGGAACACGCCGAACGTGGCGGCCAGCAGGGACAGCAGTGCGGCCCAGGTACGGAGGACGGTCGGGGCGCGGCTCGGGTTTCGCGGCTGTGTCGGCATGCGTTCGCCTCTCTGTTCTCGTGCCCCGGGGTCGAGGCGGAGAGGGAGCGTTCGAAGGGGGAGCGCTCCCATGCGCCCTGAATTCTGCACACCGGCCACCTGCTGAGGAAGTCGCGGTCGGGAATCTTCGAATTCTCGACGGATCTACCGGTACGAGCGGCACCCGATTTCGCGACTCGACGGATGATTTCGAGCCACTCTGATGAATTCAGCAGCGGGGAAAGACACTTGGAGCCCCCTTGCTGCACTCCTGGAGTGACGCCAGATGGCCGAAATCGACTCTCCCCGTCTCGAAACCGCACGTCATGAGTACCGGCATTTCCTCCGGGAATGCGAAGTCCGGCGCAAAGGTCTTCCGCCCCGACCGAGGAACTGCGACGTTCACCTGATGGGAGCGCTCCCAGTCATTTCCGTCCCCCTGTGCATCGGAAGGTGCCCGTGAAACTCTTCAGAAGACGTCCGCCCCTGGCGATGGTCACGGCCGTCGTGGCCTGCCTCCTCGCGGCCGCACCGGCCCTCGTCGCCACTCCTGCCGCTGCCGGCGTCGCCCCCTCGGCAGGGCAGTCGCCCGCATCCGCGTCCACCGCGAGCAGCGGGGAGGCCGCAGCCGCCCCGGCCGAGGACTGGCTGCACACCCGGGGCAATCAGATCGTCGACGCGAACGGGGACAAGGTCTGGCTGACCGGCACCAACTGGTTCGGTTTCAACGCCACCGAACGCGTATTCCACGGCCTGTGGTCGGGCAACATCACCGAGATCACGAAGTCGATGGCCGATCGGGGCATCAATATCGTGCGGGTCCCGATCTCCACCCAGTTGCTCCTGGAGTGGAAGAGCGGCCAGGCGACCGTCCCGAGCGGCGTCAACACCTACGCCAACCCGGAGCTGAAGGGGCTCACGAGCCTGGGTGTCTTCGACCACTGGCTCGGCCTCTGTGAGCAGTACGGCATCAAGGTGATGCTCGACGTGCACAGCGCCGAGGCGGACAACTCGGGCCACATCCACCCGGTGTGGTGGAAGGGCGGGATCACCTCCGAGCAGTTCTACACGGCCTGGGAGTGGGTGACCGCCCGCTACGAGGACAACGACACGATCGTCGCGATGGACGTCAAGAACGAGCCCCACGGCAAGCAGACCGAGAGCCCGCGGGCCAAGTGGGACGGCTCCACCGACCAGGAAAACTTCAAGTACGCCTGCCAGACGGCGGGCAGGCGCATCCTCGCGGTCAACCCGAACGTCCTCGTCCTGTGCGAGGGCATCGAGATCTACCCGAAGGCCGGCAGGTCCTGGTCCTCGCAGACCGAGTCCGACTACCACTTCAACTGGTGGGGCGGGAACCTTCGCGGGGCGAAGGACCACCCCGTCGACCTCGGCGCCCAGCAGGACCAGCTCGTCTACTCCCCGCACGACTACGGCCCGCTGGTCTTCCAGCAGCCCTGGTTCCAGGGCGAGTGGAACCGCACCACGCTGGAGCGGGACGTCTGGGACCCCAACTGGCTCTACCTCCACAAGGAGAACATCTCGCCCCTGCTCATCGGCGAGTGGGGCGGACTCCTCGACAACGGGCCCAACCAGAAGTGGATGACGGCTCTGCGCGACCTGATCGCCGAGCAGAGGATCCATCAGACCTTCTGGTGCCTGAACCCCAACTCCGGTGACACCGGCGGGCTCCTCCTCAACGACTGGAAGACCTGGGACGAGGCGAAGTACGCGCTGCTGAAACCCACGCTCTGGCAGAGCGGAGGCAAGTTCGTGAGCCTCGACCACCAGGTCCGGCTCGGCGGTTCCACGGCCACCACCGGCATCAGCCTCGGCGACCTCTACGGCGGGCAGCCGCCCGCCGGTGACGAGCAGGCGCCGTCCACCCCGGCCGGGCTCACCTCGACGGCCAGGACGTCGACCTCGGTCACGCTCGGCTGGACGGCCTCCACCGACAACGTCGCCGTGACCGGCTACGACGTCTACCGCTCCACCACCAAGGTGGCCACCGTCACCGCGCCCGCCTACACCGACACCGGACTGACCCCCGCCACCGCCTACTCCTACACCGTCCGGGCCAGGGACGCGGCGGGCAACACCTCAGCGGCGTCGGCCGCGCTGAGTGTCACCACACAGACGGGCGGCACCACAGACACGACACCGCCCGGTGTCCCGTCGGGACTGGTCAGCACCGGCAGGACGGCCTCCAGCACGACGCTGCGATGGAACGCGTCCACCGACGACACGGGCGGCAGCGGCGTCGCCGGCTACAGCGTGCTGCGTGACGGGGTCGCCGTCGGCACCGCCACGGGCACGACGTACACGGACACCGGCCTCTCGGCTTCCACGGCGTACAGCTACACCGTCAAGGCCAGGGACGTGGCCGGCAACACCTCCGCGGCCTCCGCTCCGCTCGTGGTCAGCACCTCGGCCGCCGGAGGCGGCGGCACGCTGCTGTCCCAGGACAGGAGTGCCTGGGCCTCCTCCTCTGAGGACGGCGCCACCTCCCCCGACAAGGCGGTGGACGGCAACCGCTCGACCCGCTGGAGCAGCACCTTCCAGGACAACCAGTGGATCAACGTGGACCTGGGGTCGCGGAAGGCGGTGACCCGGGTCGTGCTCGACTGGGAGGCCGCGTACGCGAAGGGGTACCGGGTGCAGGTGTCGGACGATCCCGCGTTCGGGACGTGGACGGACCTTCATTCGACGACGACCGGTGACGGCGGCACCGACACCCTCGACGTCTCCGGCACGGGCCGCTACGTCAGGGTGCTCGGTCAGACCAGGGCGACCCCGTACGGCGTCTCGCTCTACGAGTTCCAGGTCTACGGGCAGTGATCCCTCAGGGGTGAGCGGTGGGGCCGGCGGCGGGCCGGCCCCACGAACGTCTCACCTCCGGGCTCAGGTGGTCCGGCCCGCGCCTCCGGACGGGGGCGCCGTGCTCCCGCGTACCAGCAGCTGGGTCGCCAGTTCCAGCCTGAACTGGTCCGCGGGCTCGCCGTCGATCACCCGGAGCAGCGCGTTCGCGGCCACCGAGGCCATGTCGAAGAGCGGCTGACGGACGGTCGTGAGCGGGGGGTGCGTCCAGCGGGCGACCGGCAGGTCGTCGAAGCCGACGATGCTGATGTCCGACGGGATGGCGTAGCCGCGGTCACGGAGCACCTCGAAGGCGCCGAGCGCCTGGAGGTCGCTGGCCGCGAAGACGGCGGTGGGCGGTTCCTCACCGGAGTCCTCGAGCCCGTCGAGCAGCCGGGCCGTCTCGGTGCGGCCGGAGGCGTCGTTGAACTCCCCGTGCGCCACCCAGCCGGCCGGCATGGGCAGTCCGGCCTGTTCCATCGTCGCGCGGAAGCCGTCGGCGCGCGCCCGGCTGCACAGCACCTGGCGTGGGCCGGCCAGGTGGGCGATGCGGGTGTGCCCGAGCCCGATGAGGTGCTCGGTGGCGCTCACGGCGCCGGCCCAGTTGGTCGCTCCGACCGTGGGCACGAGGGCGTCGACGCTGCCGACGGGATCGAGGAGGACGAACGGGACGTCCAGCGCGGTGAGCCGCTTCCGCTGCTGCTGCGTGAGGTCGGAGACGACCAGGATCGCCCCGTTGCTTCGGCGGGCCGCTAGCTGGTCGATCCACTCGCGTGTGTCGGAGCTGCGGCCGTGGACGGCCGAGAGCACCATGCTGGCCCCCGCTTCGTGGAGCACTTCGTCGACGCCCCGGATGATCTCCACCGACCAGAGGCTGTCGAGTTCGTTGAGGACGAGGTCGATGACGGCCCCGCGTCTGCGGGCCGGGCGCCGCTGGTAGCCGAGGTGGTCCATCACCGCCTCGACCCGCTCCTTGGTGTCCGCGGACACGTCGGAACGGCCGTTGAGCACCTTGGAGACGGTGGAGACGGAGACACCGGCCTCGGAGGCGATCATGTTCAGAGTGACCCTGCCCGGGCTCTCACGCGTGTCCGAGGTCATCCGAGGTGTCCGTTCCGCTGGGAGGTCCGCACGGTGCCGTTCCTGGGCCGTGACCGTCGAGTCTGCCATGGTCCCGTCGCCGCCCTCACCGCTCCTCGTGGCGGCCGGAGACCGTCTCGCGGTATTCCGACCAGGCGAAGTCGGCCGCCAGGGCGGCGCCGGTCAGATCCTGGACGCACAGGCCCGCGAACGCTCCCGTGAAGCCCCAGGACGTGAAGTGTCCGGTGGCCGGGTCGCCCTGGGTCGCGCTCTCGTCGGAGAGACGAGTGACGTCGAGATCCGGTCCGATGGTCCGCCAGGGGGACCCGTGGGCGGAGCGCCACGCGAAGTGCGCCCGGGTCGTACGGACCGTGAGCAGGAGGTCCAGCGGGCCGTCGGGCACGGCGACGGCCGGCTCGGGTTCGAGGTATCTGCCGTGGTCGCACAGTCCGACGCGCAGGACACGGCCCAGGTCTTCGTCCCAGGTCAGGTGGAGGTAGTGCCAGAGCGTGGAGTTGTAGTAGTGGACGATGCCCGCCATCTGGAGCGGTGAGCGGGGTTCGGCCTCCAGCCGGGAGGAGAAGTCGAAGGACATCGCCTGCTGTCTGCGCGCGACGAGGCTCTGGCCATGGGTGGAGCCCAGCGACTGGCCGCCCCGCAGCCGCAGGTGTCCCGGGCGTTCGGTGAGGTCGAGCCAGGAGGGGTCGGGGTGGCGGCGCAGTGTCGCCCAGGGCGTGGTCAGCTCGGGTCCGTCGAAGTGGTCGAGGGCGGGGACCGCCGGGACCGGGGCGGGCGGCAGGGCGGGGCCGGGCACGGCGGTTCTCGGGAGGTGCCCGCCGGCCTGCGGGGAGGCAGGCTCGGACGCGTGGGCACCCGCGGGCTCGGACGCGTGGGCACCCGTCGGCTCGGAGACCGGGGTGCCGGCCAGCCGGGGCCATCCGCCGGCGTTCCACTCGATGCGCTGGAGCGCTGTCTCGCGGCCGAGCACGCAGGGGCCCATGGGGGTGAGAGGGCGCGCCATGAGGTGCGCGAGGTACCACTCCCCGGCGGGCGTCTCGACGAGGCTGCCGTGGCCGGCCTTCTGCAGGGGCCACGTCTCGTGCCCGGCCGAGGTGAGGAGGGGGCCGTCCGGGTCCGCCTCGTAGGGGCCCGTCAGCGTCCGGGAGCGGGCGACGGTGACGGCGTGGGCCCAGGACGTACCGCCCTCCGCCGTCACCAGGTAGTACCAGTCGCCCGTGCGGTAGAGGTGCGGCCCCTCGGTGTGAGCCAGGGGTGTGCCGTCGAAGACGCGGTGCAGCGGTCCGGTGACCTGTCTCCTCTCCCGGTCCCACTCCTGGAGGAGGATGCCCGCGAAGGGATGGTGGCCGGTGCGGTGGTCCCACTCCATCCACAGGGCCCAGCTGCGCTCGTCGCCCTCGGGGCCGTCGTCGTGGAAGAGGGACGGGTCGAAGCCGTGGCTCGGGAAGGGTGCCGGGTCCGACCACGGGCCGTCGATCGCCGGGGCGGTGATGACGAAGTTGCGTACGTCCTTGAAGGCACCGGAGAGGTTGGTGACATCGCTGTAGACGAGGTGGAAGAGGCCCTCGGTGTACGAGAGGCACGGTGCCCAGACCCCGCCGGAGTCGGGCCGGCCCGTCAGGTCGACCGTCCGTTCCTCGCGGAGGATGCCCCCGAGCGAGCGCCAGTTCACGAGGTCGCGTGAGTGGTGGACGACGACACCGGGGAGCCATTCGAAGGTGGAGGTCGCGATGTAGTAGTCGTCCCCCACGCGCAGGATCGAGGGGTCGGGGTGGAATCCGGGCAGCACCGGGTTGACGATGGTCGCGGGGCGCTGCTCCGCGTGCGTCCGGCGGTGGGGCCGGTCCTGGTCGGGGGCGGTGGGCACGGCGGTCATCGGTATCTCCAGGAAGTAGAAGGCTCGCTCAGCCCTTGACGGCGCCGGCCATGACACCGGAGACGATCCGGCGCGCGAGGACGGTGAAGACGACGAGTACGGGCAGGACGGAGACGACGACGCCGGCGAGCATGAGCGTGTAGTCGGTGTAGTAGCCGGCGGCCAGCTGGTTGAGGGCGATCTGCACGGTGCCGTTCTCGGGAGGCAGGGCGATCAGCGGCCAGAAGTAGTCGTTCCAGGCGAACATGAAGGTGAACATGCCGAGGACGGTGGCCGTGGTGCGCACTCCGGGCACCACGACGTACCAGTAGGTGCGCAGCAGTCCCGCACCGTCCATGCGGGCGGCCTCGATGAGCTCGTCCGGGATGTTCTCCTCCACCGCCTGGCGCATCCAGAACACCCCGATCGCGGAGACGAGGGCGGGCACGATCAGCGCGGAGAGCTTGCCGTACAGGCCCATGTCGGTGACGAGCATGTAGAGCGGGATGATGCCGAGCTGTGTCGGCACCATGACGGTGACGACGACGCAGACGAGCAGCGCGTTGCGTCCCGGGAAGCGGAGCTTGGCGAAGGCGAAGCCGGCCAGGGAGGCGAGGAGCACGTTGCTCACCGCGGTCGTCCCGGCGACGATCAGCGAGTTGCCGAGGGCCTGCCAGAAGGCGGACAGCTCGAAGACACGCTGGATGTTCTCGATCAGGTGTCCGCCGGGGACGAGGGGCGGGGTGGAGCCGGCGAGTACGGAGTTGTCGTCGTGGGAGGCGACGACGAAGCTCCAGTAGAGGGGGAAGACGGAGCCCGCGGTGATCGCCGCGAGGATCGCGTAGGCGAACGGCCCCGCCTTGTCCAGTCTCCCCGGGCCGCGGCTCGGGACGGTGCGGCCCACGCGGCGGGGCCGGGTGCCCGGACGTGCGGCGGGGGGCCGGGAGGGTGTGGTGACGGCCATGAGATTCTCCTGGTTGCCCGGATCAGCCGCGGTCGGAGCGGCGTGCGAGCAGGAAGTTGACTGCGGCGATGACCGCGATGACGAGGAAGAGCACCCATGAGACGGCCGAGGCGTAGCCGGCGTCGTTGTTGATGAACCCGTACTTGTAGAGCATCAGCGTCAGCGTCTGGAACTGGTGCTCGGCGCCGCCTTCCGCGTTGCCCTGCTGGTCGAAGAGGAAGGGTTCGGCGAAGAGCTGGAGCCCGCCGATGGTGGAGATCACGACGGTGAAGACGAGGGTGGGCCGGATGGAGGGCAGCGTCACCTTGCGGAACGTCAGAAAGCGTCCCGCGCCGTCGATCTGGGCGGACTCGTAGAGATCCCTGGGGACCGCCTGCATGGCGGCCAGGAAGATCAGGGCGTTGTAGCCGGTCCAGCGCCACATGACCATGAAGCTGATGGCGAGGTGCGAACTCCAGCTGTCCGCAGTCCAGTCGACCGGGTCGCTGATCAGTCCAAGGCCTTCCAGTGCCCAGTTGACAATGCCGAAGTCCCGTCCGAAGAGCTGGGAGAAGACCAGGGCCACGGCCACGACGGACACGTACTGCGGCACGAGCACGAGGGCCCGCCACACGCTCGTCGCGCGCAGGTGGCGGTCGAGCAGCCAGGCCAGGCCGAGGGCGGCGACCAGCTGCGGCACCGTGGAGAGCACGAAGATGCTGAGGGTGTTGTACGTGGCGGTGTAGAAGTCCGAGTCCGACAGCAGCCGGCTGAAGTTGTCGAACCCGACCCACTCCCCCGGTCCTGCCAGCCGGTCCCAGTCGTGGAGGGACACCCAGAAGGTCTGGAGGAGCGGGTAGAGCCCGAAGACGCCGAAGACGACGAAGAAGGGAGCGATGAAGAGGTAGGGCAGCAGGTGCCGCTCCACGCGCAGCCGGGGTGTGCGGGCCGGTGTCGCGGTGGTGCCTGAGGTCGTGCGGGTGGCCTGGAGCGCCATGCCGGTTCTCCGAAAGGTCGGGAGGGTGGGGACGGGAGCCCGGCCGGCGGAGGAGCGCCGACCGGGCCACGCGGGGAGCGCGGTGCGCCGTGGGTCAGCGCAGGTTCTTCGCCGCTTCCTCCAGGGCCTTGTCCCAGGCCTGCTCCGGGCTCGCCTTGCCCTGCTCGACGAGCTGCAGCGCGTTGCCGAACGGGATCCGGGCCTGCTGGTCCTTCGTCCCCCGGTAGTTGGGCTTCAGGCTCTTGGCCGAGGCGGCGAAGAGCTCGCCGGTCGGAGCTCCGTTGAAGTACTCCTGGGTGGCGCCCTTGACCTCGGCGTCGTCGAGCACGGGGACGAGCGAGGGGAGCGCGCCCACCGGGCCGGTGAAGATCTTCTTCTGGGATTCGGCCGAGGTCAGGAAGTCGGCCAGTTCGGCGGCCTCCTTCACGTGCTTGCTCTGCTTGGGCACGGTGAGGAAGGAGCCTCCCCAGTTGCCGCCGCCTCCGGGTACCGCCGCGATGTCCCACTTGCCGGCGTTGGCCTCACCGGCGGCGGTCTTGATCTGGCCGGTCATCCACGCGGGGCAGGTCATGGTCGCCATGCGGCCGAGCTTGATGCCCGCGTTCCACTGCTGGCTGAAGGGCTGGAGGTTGGCCGACTGCTTGTCGGCCGTGGCCTTCGCCGTGGCGGTGAAGAACTCGCGGACCTTCGGGTTGCTCTCCCCGATGTAGGCGTCCTGCGCGTCGAAGAAGCCGAACTCCGTCTGGTTCATCATCGCGGTGAAGATGTTGCCCGAACTGTCGAACCAGGCCTTGTCCTTCACCTTCGACTGGAACCGCTTGCCGGTGGCGAAGTAGTCGTCCCAGGTGGGCCAGAGCTTCGCGACCTCGGCCCGGTCGGTCGGGAGGCCGGCCTGGGCGAACAGGTCCTTGCGGTAGCAGATGGCGAGGCTGCCCACGTCGGTGCCGTACCCCATCACGAAGTCCGGGCTCCCGAGGGTCCCCTGCTCCCACTTCCAGCCGAGGTACTCGTCCTTGCGGTCCATGGCGCCGTGGTCGGCGAGGTTGGTGAACTTGTCCTTCACCGAACGGAACTTGGGGAGGTAGCCCTCCTCGATGGCGACCACGTCGGCCGCTCCGCTGCCGGAGGAGATCTGGGTCGACAGCTGGTTGTGGTGCTGGTCGAACTGGGAGATGCGCTCCTTGACGACGACGTCGGGGTGGCTGCGCTCGTACTCCTTGATGAGCGGCTTGTAGCCGAAGTCGCTGAAGGTCGCGACCGTGAGGGTGATCTTCCCGTCGGCTTCGCCGGAGCCCGCGCCGCAGGCGGGGAGGGAGACGAGAGCGGTGGCGACGGCGAGCGCGACGACGGTTCTGCGGGCACGCGTACGGCCCATGGTGGTCCTCCGGACAGGCGAGCTGGATGAGTGCGACCACGGTGAGGCTCAGCCGAAACACCTGTCAATAGTTTCGCGAAACTTATCGTCGAGTTGCGGTTTCGATACCGGGAAGAACACGACTGCGCCGTCAGAGGCCTGCCGAGCCGCCTTGACCTGCAAGAACCAACTCGGCATATGCGGAGCCCTTTCCATGTTTCGTAACCACACCGCGCTGAGCTGGGCCTAGCTACGAAACTTTCGCGGAGTGTTGACCGGGCCCGGTGTGCGCCCTCACCATGCGAACGCCCCGCGGCGACCGCCGGTGGGCCCCCCACCTCGTACAGACCGGAGACACCCATGAGGTACACGGGACATCGCCATGTCCGAAGAACGGTGGGAGCCGCCGTCGCCGCGGCCACCGCCCTGATCGCACTCGCCGGACTGACAGCGTCGGCGGAGGCGGGCACGGCGTCCGCCTCCGCCTCCGTGACCGGCCGGGGCGTCCCCGCCGACGGCAAGGTCATGCTCGTCATGGGCCAGGACAGCGACACCCTGTCCGACTACCGCACCGACGTGCTCGACAAGGCCTCCCTCGGTGCCCCGGCTCCGGGTGGCGTGACCCTGTACACCAACCTGGTCCTGGGCGGCACGCCCGAGCCGCTGGCCGGCATGAACAGCCCCGCGAACTGGGGTGCCGGTACGGTCGACTTCGCCCGCACGATGCGGGAGTACCCCGGCGCGGCCGTGGCCGTCGGGCTGTACCTCTCGGACGCCACCTCCGGCTGCAACAACCAGCCCCTGCGTGCCGTCATCGGCCGCAACGACGCGGACGTGACCGCGGGCAGCCCGAACCTGATCACGCAGTACCGCGCCAAGGTCGACGAGATGATCACTCGGTTCAAGGGCTACGACCGCGACATCCTGCTCCGCATCGGCTACGAGTTCGACGGCCCGTGGAACTGCTACAGCTCCGACTTCTACAAGGAGGCGTTCCGCTACATCAAGGGCCGGATCAACGCTCTCGGGGCCACCCGCGTCGCCACCGTCTGGCAGAGCGCCGCCTGGCCCGTGAACACCAACACCGACCACCCCGAGTGGCACTACATGGTCACCGACCCCGGTCACCTCGACGCCTGGTACCCGGGCGACGAGTACGTCGACTGGGTCGGCCTGTCCTCCTTCTACAACTCCCGCTCGGTCCAGACGCAGTGGGGCTGCGGCTCGCACGACACCGACCCGGTGGGCCTGCAGAACCGGGTCCTGGACTTCGCCCGCAGCCACGGCAAGCCGGCCATGGTCTCGGAGGCCGCCCCCCAGGGCTCCAGGACCGGGGCCAGGACGTCGAGCTGCATCTTCCGCAACAGTCCGGCGCCGTCGAGCGGCCAGGCGATCTGGGACGGCTGGCACGCCGGCTACTTCGACTGGATCAACCGCAACAAGGACGTCATCCGCTCGGCCGCCTACATCAACACCAACTGGGACGCCCAGACACAGTGGCAGTGTGCCGCCGGCGCCCAGGCGGGCGGGCCGGGCTGCGCGAACGGCAACTGGGGCGACTCCCGGGTCCAGGCGGATCCCACCGTGCTGGCCGCCTTCGTGAACGAGATCAAGAAGCCGATGTGGACCAACGGCGCGTCGGGACCGGCACCGACCCCGACGCCCACCCCCACGCCGACGCCCACACCGACCCCCACGCCGACGCCGACCCCCAGTGATCCCGGGAACGGCACGTACACGCAAGGCGTGACGGCCGGCGGGACCGTCTGGTTCGCTCCCAAGGGATTCAAGGCGAGTTTCGTCACGGTGCAGTACCGCATCGACCAGGGCGCACCGCAGAACTACTTCCTGACGTTCGACGGCGCCGACAGCCGCTGGGAACTGCCGGTCGCCGTCCCCTCGGGCAAGACGCTCACGTACTCCTTCAACTACCAGCCCACCACGCAGACCAGCCAGGTGGCGACACCCACCTACCGCTGGACGGCCCCCTGAGCCGTCGGCGCTCACCGGCGGGCGCCGTACGTACTCCTCCCCCGCGTACGGCGCCCGCTCCCCACACCCCCACCACGGAGAGCGGTACGCACATGCTGATCGGACGACCACTCAGGGCCGCGCTGCGGTCCGCAGCCACCGCGGCCCTCGCCGGGCTGCTCATCTGGCCGGGCGCCGCGAGCGCCGAGGCCACCGGTACGCGGGACTCTTCCACGACGAAGGCCGCGGCCACGGCTCCCGAACTGCTGCTCGGGCAGTCGACCCGTGGCGCGTGGGACGACTTCAACGGCTTCGGGCAGAACGCCGACGGCGGGTCCGTCTACTACGAACTGCGAAGCGGTGACTGGGTCAACAACGCACACCGCGACTTCGCGACCCTGCTCGCGAACCAGGGGAAGACCGTCCAGGTCGGCATCAGCTGGAAGGACAACCCTCCCGGTTTCAACGGTGGGGACGAGAACGCGAAGGCGGCCCGTTCACGGGCCGTCACCGCCGAGATCGCCGCGGGAGGCCACACCGCTTCCCTCGACCGGCTGCTGGCGTTCACCAACAGCCACCCTTCGGCCCGGTTCAAGCTGCGCCTCGACTACGAGGTCAGCAGCTTCTACCACTGCACCGACGCGAGCTGCTCCTCGTACAAGGGCGCGTTCAACCGCCTGGCCTCCTACCTGGACGGCCGGTCCACCGCGCACAACCTCGACTACGTCTTCCACCCCGTCCGGGGCGAGTTCGAGGCCATGTACCCAGGAGACGCGGCGGTCGACTGGATGGGTGTCTCCGTCTTCGCCCACGAACTCTGCCTGCCCATCTACGACCGGGGCTACCTCTACAACGGCACGCCTCCGCAGAACTACGACGTCGGCGCGAGCCAGTGCCGGAACGCGTACATCGGCACGGACCAGCACGGCAACCCGGCGGCGGTCTGGCGCAACTTCGACCACGACGCGAACGTGCTCAAGCTCGTGAAGTTCGCCAAGGACCACGGCAAGCCGGTCGTGCTCTCCGAGGCAGGCATGATGAACTTCACCGCTGACGGAGGAGCGACGGACGGCCTCGAACAGCAGCGCGGTGACCTGTGGGTGAAGCGACTGTTCTCCCTCATGAACTACCAGGGGCCGATCCCCAACATGCCGGGCACGTACGACCTCCGAGGCGTGATCCGCTCCGTCGTCTACATCAACCTGGACTTCCGCTACGGCTGGGACGGGATCGCCGACGGGAGCTTCGACTTCCCGCCGGACACCACCTGGTTCGTGGACGGACGGCTGTCCCGCTACACGGCGGCCAAGGCCTCCTTCTGCCAGGGCCTCACGACGAACGGCTTCACCGCACGCTGCCGCTGAGCTGCCGCCGACCGCTCCGGGGAGCGGTGGACCCCATCGATCACCGGGGCACAGGCGACAGGGCCGCGTTCGACAGCCGATCGGTGCCGCCGCCGGAGCTCCGGAGGCGGCACCGATCCTGCTCGCGGACAACGGACGAGGCTCGCGGACACGGCTCACTCATCGATCGAGGCACCGAACAGCGCGTCGGTGCCCGAAGTGCCGAGCGAGCCTCCGCCGTACGACCACGAGCCGGTGCTCACCGTCCCGGTGGTCGACGCGGGGAGCCACCAGACGACGCCGTCCGACGTGTTCTCACCAGGTGCGGCGGCCAGGAGCTCGGAGCGGCCGTCGGCATCCGTGTCGGCGAGGCGGACCTGTCCGCCCCAGCGGTCACCCTTCTCCGCAGACCCCGGTACTCCTGCCGACTCCTGGTCGAAGGACTTCGCACCGGCCGCGGTCAGACCCGCACCCGAGCCGCGCAGCACCCTCACCCCACCGGCGTCCGCGACCGTGCCGACGTCCTCGCCAGGCACGCCCACCGCGACGTCGGCGTAGCCGTCCCCGTCGATGTCGGCCAGTGAGACGTCGGCACCGAATCCGTCGCCGAGCTCGGCCGTGCCCGGCACACCTACGGTGTCCTGCGTCCATACCTGCGCCGGGGTGCCCAGGTCGTCCACGTCCGCCATGCCCTCGGCCGTGCCCAGGTAGACACCGATGATGCCGCCCGTGAGGGGCTCGTTCTCGTCCTCCGGCCGGTCGGGCCGGCCGTAGACCAGGTCGTCGTATCCGTCGTCGTTGATGTCGCCCGAGGCCGTGGCCGTGCCACCGGCGAGATCACGGGTGTACGCCGGTCCGCCGGCACCGCCCATGTACACGGCTGACCATCCCCTGCCGTCCTCTTCCGGGCTGCGGCCGGTCACGACCAGGTCGGCGTATCCGTCGCCGTCGTAGTTCCCCGTCGTCAGGGAAGCCGGCAGCAGCGACTCGCGCCCGGGGGCTCCATCGGTGTCGAGGCGGCCCGTGCTTCGCAGTGTCCCCCGGGTGTACGTGAACAGGTCGGCGCCCGCACGGTCGGCGACGGCGAGCTGGTCGCCGTCGGTCTCCCCACCGAGCCGGGCGGCGGCGAGGGCCAGGCCGAACCGTGCGTTCGCCTCGGGTACGGCGGGCCGCAGAGTGGCGGTGCGGGCGGTGGTGAGCCCGTCCTTCGACCCGTAGAGGACGGTCACCCGGCCGGCGTCGCTCACCGAACCCTCGTCCTCGCCCGGCAGCGAGATGATCGCGTCGTCGAATCCGTCGGCGTCCAGGTCGCCCGTGGCCACGGCGGTGCCGAAGCCGTCACCGGGTTCGGCGGAACCCGGGACGCCCGCGGTCGACTGTCCGAACACCGCCGTCCGGACCCGGGGGATGCTCGTGGCGGTGCCTGCCCCGCCGGCGGAGCCGTACTGCACGGTGACGTACCCCGCCCCCTGCTTTCCACCGTCGGTGCCACCCGGCGCGCCGGTGAGAACGTCGTCGTAGCCGTCACCGTCGAAGTCGCAGTTTCGGTCGTCGGCGTAGGTGCCGCCGGGCGTTCCCGCGAAGGCGCCGGGCGCGGCGGTGATGCCTGCGGCGCTCAGCAGCAGGAACGATGCAGCAGCGAGGACTCCGGAAGGCCTGTTGATCACGGTCTGCTCCCTGGGACGGGTCGATGACGAGTGCCGGCACTGGTTGGATGCCTGACGTCCCAGGGAGGTTGCGGCCTGACCGGCGTTCTGTGGCGAATCCGTTGCAAGGAGACAGCCGGCGGCCACCGGTGTCGGCCGAATACGCCCTCGACTTCATCGAGGCGGCCACCCCGGGCACCTGCGGTGCCGAGGAGCTCGCAGGTCTCCGCGCGGCACCCACCGGGCGCCCTGCTGCTGCCTGGATCCGCTTCACGACGGACTGCCCATGCCGACGAAGAGGACCTTGAGGACGCGGTCGACGTACTCATGGGTCAGGGGTTCCTGAGTGATGAGGAACTGGAAGTAGAGCGGTCCGGAGAGGATCGCCATCGCCAGGTCCGGATCGAAGGCGGGCGACAACTGGCCCCGGTCTCGTGCCGCTTCCAGCCGGGCGACGGTTCTGTCGGCCTGCGGTGAGATGAAGCGCTCGTTGAGGGCGGCGGCGACTCGTGGGTCGGACTGGGCCTCGCCGACCAGCGCCTGGAACAGCGGGCCGAAGGGGGGACTGCCCAGCAGGTCGACGGCCGCGTGGATCTGTTCGCGCAGGTCGGCGACGATGTCGCCGGTGTCGGGGTAGTCCAGGCGCGACTCGTGCAGCGAGAGCAGCGAGTCGAGGAGCAGGGCGCCCTTGGACGGCCATCTGCGGTAGATCGTGTGCTTGCCGGCACCGGCGCGAGCTGCGACCGCTTCGATGCTGAGCTTCGCGTAGCCGATCTCCTGGCCCAGTTCCAGCGTCGTCCGCATGATGGTCTCGGTCCGGCCTGCTCCGCGGCGGGGATCGGTCATGGCGCCACCATATCGGCACGGCACGTGCCGTACTTGACGGGATGCGGCGTGTGCACTTTCCTTTCGGCACAACACGTGCCGTTCCGAGGGGGAGTGGATGGACGCCGCCGCCGTGATCATCGTGGGCGTCGGTCCGGCCGGGCTGGATCCGGTTTGCGCAGGCCTGGCCGGGATGCGGCCCGACTCGCGCCGGAGCGGCGCTGGTTCCGACACCCGACACGACGTCAGGTTCGACCACGGGACGCCGGTGATGCCCGGCGTCCGCGTCGGCCGGGCCGTCATCGCCTCCGGCTCCGTGGTCGACGACGGCGCCGTCGGCGGCAACCCGGCCCTGCTCCTGCGCCACCGCGGCGCAGGCGTCGACCGCCTCCTCACCCCGGCCTGGCGGTACCGGCCGCTCCCCCACATCACCGAACACGCCCGCACGATGATCTCCGGCACCGTCGACGGCGTGGAAGCCGCGACGGCCGGCCCCTCCTCACGCTGAGAATCGAGCCGTTCACCATGCCTGCTTCATCCACCGGAGTCCCGTTCACGGACTGGCTTCGCGCGCACGCCGTCCCGCTCACCCACGTGGACCCCGAAGCACCGCTCGACGACCTGGAACCGCTGCGCGACGTCATCGGCGACTCCCGCGTCGTCGCGATCGGCGAGCACTCCCATTTCATCGACGAGTTCTCCCTCCTGCGCCGCCGCCTCCTGCGGTTCCTCGTCGAGCGCTGCGACTTCACCGTCCTGGGCTTCGAGTACGGCTTCAGCGAGGGGCTCCCCCTCGACGCCTGGGCCTGTGGAGAGGGAACGGACGACGACCTGGCGGCCCACCTCGCCACGGCGATCCCCGTAGGGGTCTCCGAGCCCCTCCAGTGGGTCCGCCGGCACAACCGTACGGCCTCGTCACCGGTGCGCTTCGCCGGAATCGACATCCCTGCGGCGGGCGGATCCCTGCTTCCCGCCCTGACACCGGTCGCCGACTACCTGCGCCGCGTCGACCCCGAGACCCTGCCGGCGATCGAAACCGCGATGCGTACGGCCGCATCGTTCGCCGGCGGCTCGGCAGCCGTGGCCGCACCGGCCTGGGCGCGCCTTCCCTCCGCCGAGCAGGACGCCCTCACCGCGATCCTCTCGCGCCTGCTCGTACGGTTCCGTTCGCTCGAACCGCTCTACGTGTCCCGCAGCGACCGGCGCGACTACGAGACCGTCCTGCACCAGCTCGAAGGCGCCTGCCACGGCGACTACACCTTCCGCGCCATGGCAGGCCTGTTCGCCGGAGAAGGCCTGACCGCCGACACCTCGGCCCGGGACGCCTACATGGCCGGTTCGGTCCTCTGGCACCTGGAACGCCTCGCCCCCGGCACCCGCATCGTCCTGGCCGCCCACAACGCCCACATCCAGACGGCGCCCATCGCCTTCGACGGCCGGCCTCACAGGGCTTCCGATGGGACAGCACCTGCGCAGGGCGCTCGGCGACGACTACTTCGCGCTCGGCCTGACCAGCGTCGACGGGTACACCGCGGAGATGCACCGCGACGAAAGAGCGCCCTTCGGCTTCACCCTCAGCCACACGGCGCTGGAACCCCCGGAAGCCGGAAGCGTCGAGGCCGCCTTCGCCGACGCCGGCCTCGGGCTCGGCATCGCCGATCTCCGCAGGGCGCGCACGGAGGAGTCCTCCGGCGGCCCCGACCGCATCCGGTTGCAGAGCACCTACGTGCGCACCCCCGTCCTCGACGCGTTCGACGGCGTCCTCACCACTCCGGCCTCCAGCGTCGTGGAGGACCTCAGCATCTGACGGCCGGACGCACGTCGGCGACGGGCGCGGCCACCGATAGCCATACCGGATGAAAGCACCCGCAACGGGCATCGCGCCGGGCGCCGGGTCACGTTCGGGTCGACCGCCACACTCGGGGACGCGCTTACTTTACTGTGCCGAAACCTCTGAAATACCTCAGATTTGTTTTCGCCAGGCGCTGCGCACTGCCAGAATCACAGGGTTCCTGATCATGCGCCTTCGAGCCATTGCCGGGCACCACCCCCCGCAGGCCCGGCCGGGACCGACCACCTTCCCCTCACAAAAGGCGACCCCCCTCCATGAGTGACGGCAGCATGGCAGCAGCCGATCAGCTCGCCGCAGACGGATCTGCGACAAGCTCCCCCCACGTGGATGCCGGCGACGCCGGTTACAGCAAGGACCTCAAGTCCCGCCACATCAACATGATCGCCATCGGCGGTGCGATCGGTACCGGACTCTTCCTGGGTGCGGGCGGCCGTCTCGCCGACGCCGGCCCCTCCCTCGCCATCGCCTACGCCGTCTGCGGTGTCTTCGCGTTCTTCGTCGTGCGCGCGCTGGGGGAACTGATCCTCTACCGCCCCTCGTCCGGCGCCTTCGTCTCCTACGCCCGCGAGTTCATGGGCGAGAAGGGCGCCTTCGCGGCCGGCTGGCTGTACTTCCTCAACTGGTCGACCACCGCGATCGCGGACATCACCGCCGCGGCGACGTACGCCCACTTCTGGGGCATGTTCAGCGACGTACCCCAGTGGATCCTCGCGTTGATCGCCCTCGCCGTGGTTCTCACGGCCAATCTCATCTCCGTGAAGTACTTCGGTGAGATGGAGTTCTGGTTCGCGATCATCAAGGTGGCCGCTCTGGTCGCCTTCATGCTGATCGGCATCTACCTCGTGGTCACACAGCACCCGATGGACGGCCACACCCCAGGTCTCTCCACCGTCTCGGACAGCGGCGTCTTTCCCGTCGGCACGCTTCCGATGCTGCTCGTGATCCAGGGCGTCGTCTTCGCCTACGCCTCCGTCGAGCTGTGCGGCGTCGCAGCCGGGGAGACCGAGAACCCCGAGAAGATCATGCCCCGGGCGATCAACTCGATCATGTGGCGGGTCGGCCTGTTCTACGTCGGCTCGGTGGTGCTGCTCGCCCTGCTGCTGCCGTACACCGCCTACTCCGGCGACCAGAGCCCGTTCGTCACCGTCATGGACAAGCTCGGCGTGCCCGGTGCGGCAGGCGTGATGAACCTGGTCGTGCTGACCGCCGCACTGTCGAGTCTGAACTCCGGCCTCTACTCCACAGGCCGCATCCTGCGCTCCATGGCCCTGTCGGGTTCCGCACCCCGCTTCACCGGCCTGATGAACAGGGGGCAGGTGCCCTACGGCGGCATTCTCCTGACCGCCGGCTTCGGAGTGCTGGGGGTCGGGCTCAACTACGTCGTGCCCGGCCAGGCGTTCGAGATCGTGCTGAACTTCGCGTCGATCGGGATCCTCGGGACCTGGGGCATGATCATGCTCTGTTCCCTGGTGTTCTGGCACCGTTCGCAGGACGGCCGGGTCACGAGGCCCGAGTACCGCCTGCCCTGGGCCCCGTACACACAGATCGTCACCCTGCTGTTCCTGGCCGGCGTGGCGTTCCTGATGTGGTGGGGCGGCGGAGTGGGCCGGACGACCGTGATGTGCCTGCCGCTGATCGCCGCCGCGCTGGTCGGCGGCTGGTTCCTGGTCCGCGGCCGGGTGCACGAGATGGCAAGGGCCAAGCAGGACGCCTGACCCCGTTTCCCTTCTCCGACTGCGCCGGTCACCGGGCGGAGCAGGTGTGGCCTCCACCCACGGGTGGGGGCCATACCTCTTTTCGTCGGGCCACCGGTGCGGCGGTCCTCAGCTGCTCAGAGGCGAGCCCCATGCGGGTTCGTGCCATGTTCTCCCCCTCAGGCCGGCCAGCAGACGCTCGGCCGTGCTGAGGGCGGTGCCTCGCGCCACCCCTACGGCGGTCAGGGCGGCACCGAGCCGTGCGGGTGCCTCCTCCGGCGCCTCAAGGTCGTCGAGGAGGGGAAGAAGCACCAGAAGGCGGGCAGCCGGATCATCGACACCGTCGGCTTCTCGTGCGGGGTTGTCAGCGATGCGGACCAGCTCCCGCCATCCCAGCCCGGTCCCCGCGAGGCCCCCTTCCCGACGGGCGATCCGCTGGGGGTGGCTCCGGCCCGGACGGACGAGCAGGAAGTCGGTGCCGTAGTCGCCTTCCAGATTGCGGAAGACCACCACGACACGCGAGCCGTCGGCGCCGGACACCCGGAGCACGGGCCAGCAGTCGGGATCGAAGAGGGTTTCGGACAAGGCATCCACGTCAGCGCCGTCCTCGCCGAACCACTCCGGAAGGGGACGCGCGGCGTCGGCTCCACCGGCACAGATCGCCGACAGGTAGTTCGACCAGAAGCCCGGGCGAGCCAGCAGCGGCTCTCCGGCACCCAACGGGCCGTCGCCGTATCCCTCGATCACCATGCAGGAAGCCTGCCAGCAGTCACTGCCATGGCTCACCCCGGGGGACCCGACAGATACGGGGGCCGCCCTCTGCCATGAGGGAGTTGTGGGACGGGTGGAGCCGAGCCGAACATCCGACTCGGGGCAGGCCTGCCCTTCCCTGGCGATCGGGCCCGTACGTGTCGGCCCGGGACGTGAAGCGCCACAGCCGCCGGCCGAGAGCGCGCCCCTCACACACCCACCATCACGTCGAACTCTCGTTCGCTTGCGTTCGTCGCGCTCGGACGGCGCGCGCATTGAGCCAGATGGTGCTGCGGAGTGGCGTCACAGAGCACCTGGGCGGTTGGCTTGGCCGCGACGGCCAAATCGACGCTCGCGGGGTGCCGGTTGCCACGCAGGCGCGGCGCTCCCCCACCGCCATGGAGTCCGCCATGATCTGCGGCAGCACCGTTCGTCACACTGCCTTGGGCAGCCGCGGGCGCGCCCTACGCCGGCCTCTGCTGTGAGCGATGCCCCGGCCGGCGACGGCGAGCGCTTGTTGCACGAATTCCTGGCAGAGGTGCATTCCACCGCCCCGACGAATCTGCCCGGCATGGTCAACCGCTTCGCGGTCCGGCTGGGACTGCGCCAGGTCGACATCTACCTGGTTGACCTGCAACAGCGACAACTCACGCTGCTTTCGGGCGAACACCGTCTGCCGGTGGACGGGTCACTGGCAGGCTGGGCATTCCGGGCTGTCGCCCTGCGCGTCGAGGACACAGACAACGGCGAACTGATCGTATGGCTTCCGCTCGTGGACGGCGTGGAACGTCTGGGAGTCGTGGGCATCCAGGTGCTATCCCTGGACACCACACGACTGGAACGCTGCCGGACGCTGGCTTCCGTACTCGCCATGGCCATCACGTCGAAACGCGCGTTCAGCGACCGGTTCGTGCAACAGGCCCGCACCGGGACGATGACCCTGCCCGCCGAGATGCTCCGGGCGCTGCTGCCACCTCGCTCGATCGGCGAGGACCGGGCCATCTCGACCGCGGTTCTCGAGCCCGCCTACGAACTGGGCGGGGACGCGTTCGACCACGCGCTGACGGAGTCGACCCTGCACGCCGTGATCCTCGACGCGATGGGACACAACCTGGCGTCCGGGCTGACCACCGCGATCGCGATGGCCGGCTGCAGAAGCGCCCGCCGTAAGGGCTTCGGGTTGCGCGAGCTCGCCCATACCGTGGACGACACGCTGTCCGACTGGCTTCCCGAGCAGTTCTGCACGGGAATCGTCATGCAACTGGACATGCCCAGTGGAATTCTGAGCTGGGTCAACTGCGGGCACCCGCCGCCCCTGCTCATCCGCGATCAGCAGGTCCTGGAGGACGCTCTCGCCTATCCGGGCGAACCTCCGATGGGTACGCCCGCCAAACTCGGAGGGTCCCCCCGGGTGGTCCATGAGGTTCCGCTGCAACCCGGGGACCGCGTCATCCTGTACACGGACGGCGTGACCGAGGCGCGCCTGGCCGGCGGATCCCAGTTCGGCCTGTCCGGATTCACGTCGTCCATCATCCGGGCGACCGCAGCCGGGGAACTCGCCTCCGAGGCCCTGCGTCAACTCATCCACTCCATCCTCGAACACCAGAACGAATACCTGAACGACGATGCGACCATCCTCATGATCGAATGGCGCCGACCGGATCCGAGTGCGTAGCGGGCGCAGGAAAGTGCCCTCGCTCGGCCCAGTGGTGCACCACGGGCCGTCGGTGCACGACCTGCGCGTCGGCGTACCGCCCCCTTCCTTCAGCGGTGCAGGGCGATGAGTTCCACCGAGGTTTCCAGTCTCACTTCACGAAGGCGCTCGTCACGACCAACGGCACGCGAGGAGAGCACCATGACCGCCACCTACACGTTCGACGTCTTTTCCAGTCTCGACGGATTCGGCGCAGCCGGCGGCGACTGGACCGGCTACTGGGGCAAGCAAGGACCCGAACTCCTCGCCCACCGACTCGCCCTGTACGGAGAGGAGCAGCGGATGGTCTTCGGAGCCAACACCTATCGGCTGTTCGCGCAGATGCTGGCCTCGAGCACCGAGGAGTCGGAGGTGCGTGACCCATGGGTCACGCGGATGAGGAACACGCCGGCGACGGTGGTGTCGACCACGCTGGAAGGACCTGTCGACTGGCCGGACGCGGAGGTCGTGAGCGGCGACGCCGTGGACGTGGTCGCTCGGCTCAAGGAGGAGTCCGAAGTGCCGTTGCGCTCGCACGGCAGCCTGTCGATGAACCGGGCGTTGATGGCCGCCGGTCTGGTCGACCGCGTCCAGGTGACACTCTTCCCCGTGATCACAGGTCGAACCGGACAGGACCCCGTCTTCCAGGGCTCGGCCGACTTCGACCTCGAGCTGATCGAGCAGCGGACGCTCGACGGCCATATCCAGGAGCTCGTCTACCGGCCCACCCTGCACGCCTGAACCCGTCTCTGCCTCAGGCCCGTCAAGCGGCCGCGCCTGAAGGGATGTTCACGCCTGCCGAAGGTCAGCAGCCGTGTCTCCCGCACGGCGCGGAACACGTCAGTGGAACCAGACCAGGACCGGGATCCGGATCTCCTTGACGTCTCTCATGACCATGTACTCGATGATGATCGGTTCACCGGGCACCTCGAGGGAGTGCCGGACCCCGATGCCGTCCATCGGGTCGCCCGGCGGGCGCCGACCGAGGTCGAGGGCGCCTCCGGCTTCGATGGCGAGCGCCCGCAGGAAGTTGGCGGTCCTCCTCTGCAGCTCCGGGGGCATGTCCAGGACTGTCTGTGCGGCGATCTCTTCGGTCCGGACGCTCCAGCTCACGCAGCATCGATCCGCGCGTCGAGCTCGTCCACGGACAGCAGGGAGCGACCGCTCCGCGCGTTCTCCCGGCTACGCGCCGCTTCGGGGACGAGGCCGAGCATGGCCGCCTTCCACCAGCGGCGCATCACGCCTGGCACCGCCGTCTCCTCCGCCGCGAGCACCTCCGCCTTGAAGCGCGCGCCGTCCGCGCCGCCCAGGGCGTCGGCGATGGCGTTGATGGTGTGCGCAACGGCGGGGATCCGGCGGTGCCGAGGGCTTTCAGGCTGAGCGCTCACGTTCCTCCTCCAGGTCGGGAGTTCGAGTGTCCTACAGGACGCGGTCCGGCATGAAGCGGTCCGGCGGAATGCGCGTGGAGCCCACGCCCCAGGTGTGCGGACCCGAACTTACGCCTGCTGCCACGGTGACGAGGTGCCTCTCCCTGACCTGACGTCGATTCGACAGCGCGACACGCGGCGCAGGGCTTCGTCCAGACCCGCAGCCACCTCACCCGACCACTCGATCCAGTGACATGGAGTGACCTTTGATGCACGGAACGTTAGGGTGAACGGTCTGCCCGGTTCGGCGCCATGAGCCGGGCGAAGCCCGCCAGCCGTTCGCCATGAACCGCCGTAAAGGACTGCCCGTGAAGCCCTTCCTGACCCATGGTCGTCGAGTCGCTCTCGCAACAGCGTCAAGCGTGCTCGCAGCAACTGCGATGGTGACGTCCACGGCTCCGACGTTCGCCGAATCCACCCGGGCCCCGGAGACGATCCGGACACGCGCGAGTGCAGCCGTACAGTGCGGCTTCTTCCGGTACAACGTCCGGGAGTCCCAGTTCGCCGGATACAACCACTGCGGCGAGACGACCGTGCTGGTGCACGTCGACGTCAGAGGGGGCGGCAGTTCGAACGACTACCACCTCTGTGTCAGCCCCGGCCCCACCCAGCTTCCGGGCGCAGGACCGAACTACCTCAACGCGTACTACATCGGCGGCGCCGGATGCCGAAGCGGAGCCCGCACCGGACACACATCCCACTGAGACCGCTGTGCCCGGCCGCAGCCGGGCACAGCAGCCCTCCGCCCGGCTGCCGGCCCGCGAGCAATGGCCCCCGCGCCTGATGGAGACCACAGTTGAGGCGTCCGGCCCCGGCCGCCCCGGCCGCTCCTGCGCGCCTTGCCGAGCGCACGCTCCCGTACGGGCCCGGACTCACCCCGTCGACTCGTCCGGGGTGGGATGCTCCGGGTGGACGCCGGCATTGCGGGCCCGGTCGCGTCCCGAACCTGCCTCGTCCGGGTCGGGCCGGTCGGCGTCGGACCCGGCGTCCGGTTCCGCTTCGGGGCGTTCGGACCCCGGCGGGAGAATCACATCGAGAGCATCCTCGCTCTCCTGGACCTGTTGGTCGGGCATGTCGGCGGGGATCGGCGGCGGGCTGGGCTTCGCCCCGGTGTAGGCGATTCCTGAGGGCCTGCGGTCAGTCATGTCGTCACTCCCGTCGGTGCGCGCCCGTTCTGATGGGGCGGGCAGGTGTCGCACCTCGCGTACCCCCTGGGCACCGGACGACGCACACCCAGTCGCACGACGAGGACGCCTACGGGGGTCGAGGCGGGCGACAGCGCGCAGACCGACGGCGGCTTCCCGTCCCGCAGCGGCATCCGTTCGCGCAGTTGCTCACTGCCCTTCCCTCCCACCAACAGTAGCGACCTCCAGGAGGTCGACCGGGAAGGCGATCCCGCGGGGAGAGCGACACGGAGCCCCCTCCATCGCCTTACACGGCGAAGTTTACGGCCGTACCCATCTTGCCGGTAGACCCTAACGGCTGTAGCGTTACAGCCGTAAGCCAACGGGCGAAGCATTAGGGGACACCATGACCAGCAGTACCGCCACCATTCGCGCCACCGAGATCGTGCTGCCCGGTCCGGTCGAGCCGGACGGCCTCGAGACGCGGACCCGCGAGCTGTCGGCCCCGGCCAAGGGCCAGGTAGTCCTGCGGATGGAAGCGACGGGCGTGTCGTTCGCCGAACAGCAGATGCGCCGCGGCAAGTACTACGACCAGCCGCCGTTCCCCTTCGTGCCCGGTTACGACGTGGTCGGCACGGTGACGGCGGTCGGCCCGGAGGGGGACACCGCGCTCATCGGAGGCCGGTTCGCCGCGGTCACCAAGACCGGCGCGTGGGCCAGTCACCTGCTGATCGACGCGGCGGACCTGATGCCCATACCGGACGGGGCGGACGCGGCCGCCGTGGAGTGTGTGCTCGTCAACGGTCTGACCGCATGGCAGATGCTGCACCGCACCGCCAAGGTCCGCGCCGGTGGGGTCGTCGTCGTGCTCGGCGCCAACGGCGGCGTGGGCTCCATTCTCGTGCAACTGGCCCGTCACGCCGGGATCACCGTGATCGGCACAGCATCGCCCCGCCACCACGCCACCCTGCGTGAACTGGGCGCGGCCCCGGTCGACTACCGCGACCCGGGCCTGTACACGAGGATCCGGGAGATCGCCCCGGACGGGGTGGACGCGGTCTTCGACCACGTCGGCGGCGCCGCGGTGGAACAGTCGTGGCGACTACTGCGCCGCGGCGGAACGCTGGTCTCCTACGGCACCGCGGCCAGCAAGGACCAGGAAGGCAACTCACAGCTGCCGGTGCTGAAACTGTTCGCCCGGCTGGCGGCGTGGAACTCCCTGCCCAACGGCAGAGGTGCGCACTTCTACAACTTCTGGGCCGGCAAGCGCCGTTGCCGGGCGTCCTGGCAGCGGCGGATGACCGACGACCTCACTCAGGTGCTGCGCCTGCTGACCGACGGCTCGCTGGCCCCGCAGATCGCCGCGGAGATCCCGCTGACCGAGGCGCCTTCCGCGCTCGCCCTCGCCGAGTCCCGCACGGTCGCCGGCAAGATCGTCATCGTCCCGGGTGCGTGACGGCGCCATGATCCCCGGCCCCGCCTCTCCGCCGAGGCGCGGTTCACCTGTCGCGTGACGGCATCCCTGCCACCGCGAACAGCCTCCACGACCGCACGCTCAACCAGCCGTCACCGGCGGGCCAGTGACCGCCACTCCCCCGGTCCGCCTGAGCCGGGACTCGCCGGAGCGCCACGGGCCCACGATCCCGGCCGTGCACCCTCGTTCCCCCGTTCACGGGCTCACCGTCACATCAGGGGTCGCTGCACGGCACGCCCTTCCCCTCGCGCGCACAACCACCAGGACGCATCACCATGTTCACGACCATGCCCTTACGCCGGATCCGTAACTCCGGAGGTCCCGTCATGTCTGTCACCGCCCCCGCCGCGCCGTTCGCCCCCGAGCCAGTGGCCGCCGAACGCCCCGCAGATCAGATCGACAACCGGCCGACCTACATCAGCTTCGGCCTCGCCTACGTGCTCGGACACGGGACCGCCGCCCTCTCCCAGGGCGCCACCCCCCTGCTCGACCTGCCCGGCCGGCTCTCGACGGCTCTTCTCGGTGCAGGCCTCGCCGTGGGGACCGTACTGGCCACCGTCACAGCCCTGCGAGCCCAGCGTGCTGCCACCGACCCCGCCGACGTCCTTTCCGGCAAGCTGCTCGGTGCCGCCTGGATCACTGCCTTCGCCGCCCTGTTCCTGGCCGTCACCGGCCTGACGGACAGCCTCGACGCACCCGCCCTGCAGTCCATGCTCTGGCCCACCGGCTCGGGCCTCATGGTCGGCCTGCTCTACGTCGCCGAAGGCGTCCAACGCCGGAACCTTCTCCACTACGGCCTCGGCACCTGGCTCGCCCTGACCTCGACCGGGGCGCTCCTTCTCGGCACCCCCGGCTTCTACTGGGTCCTCACCGTCGCCGGTGGCGGAGCCTATGCCCTAGCAGCCGTCCTCGAACGCCGTCGGCTCACCTCCCGCTGATCCCCCGGCACGCTCCGGCGCCGCACCGGGCCGAGACCCCGCCCTCAGCATCCGACCCCTTTCACCACCAGCGCGAGAGGCACACCATGTCCAGCGACTTCGCTCCACTCCTTCTCCGTCAGCGGCCCTCGCGTCAGCATCGGAGGCGCGTACGCACAACTGCCGTCACCGCGTTGCTCGTCGCAGTCACCCTCGGCATCAGCGCCGGCGCCGGCCCCGCCCAGGCCGCCCCCGCACCTTCGGGGCCCGCCCCTCACTCCGGTGGGCTCCAGTGCCAGGGAAAGGGCGTCGACCCCACCGCCGATGTGCGCTACCGGTCCGACACGGTGATCAAGGCACCGCTGAGCACCGTCTTCGACCTGCAGGCCGACGTCGAGCGATGGCCCTCGTGGCAGGCAGCGGTCCTCTCCATGAAGCGACTCGACCCCGGCCCTCTCCGAAAGGGCTCGCAGTTCCGGTGGACGACCCCGGCGCCCGCCACTCCCACGACGCCTGACACCACCCTGGAGATCACTTCCACCGTCCACCGGCTCGACCGCGACTCCTGCATCCGATGGAGCGGGCCGGCGGTAGGTGACGGGCTGCGCATAGACGAGGGCGTCCATGTCTGGACCTTCACCGAGGTCAAGGGCGGTGTGCGCGTACAGACCGAGGAAACCTGGACCGGTGCCCAGGTCGAAGCGGACGTTCCCACCGCGACGGCGATCCTCGGTGCAGGACTCGAACAGTGGCTGCGCGAGCTCAAGGCCACCGCGGAAGGCCCCGGCGCACCGTGCCCCCGGCCGGTCGCTCCTCATGGCACCGAACACCGGCCCTGAACACGTCAGGGCCGCCCGGCAGCTGGAGGAGGGCGATGAGATCGGCTCACCGCACCCCCGCGCGCGGACGGCGGAATCCCCGAGTGCCGGACCGATGGCGGTCAGACAGTCGGGGCGAGGGTCGTCGAGCCCCCACGTGCGACAGATACGGCAGTAAACTTCACGGCGTAAGGTGACACCATGGAAAGCACCGGAGCAGCGGCCTCGACCGCATCGAAACCGGCCCGCGCGCGCAACCGACGCGGTGAGGGCGGCCGCTTGCGCGACGACATCATCGCCGCGGCAGTGGAACTCCTCGACGAAGCCGGCGACGAACGCGCCATCACGCTGCGGTCCGTCGCCCGCCAGGTCGGGATCGCCGCCCCGTCGATCTACCGGCACTTTCCCGACCAGCCGGCCATCATGCTCGCCGTCGTTCAGCGGGAGTTCGCCGAGCTGCGGGACGGCCTGCGCTCCTCGGTGGAGAAGGCCGGGGACGACCCCCGGCAACGGCTCTACGCCGTCTGCCATGGCTATCTGGACTTCGCCCGGCTGCATCCCGAGCGCTACCGCACGATGTTCGGCGGCCTCTGGGTGCCTGACCTGGAGGACAGTTCGCTGACCGAGGCGGACATGGCCGCGCTCGGCGACGAAACCATGCAGATCCTCATCGACGCGCTCGCCGACTGTGCCGCCGCCGGGCAGTCCGCCAGCACCGACCCGCCCGGTGACGCGGTCGCACTGTGGCTGGGTCTGCACGGACTCGCACATCAGCGCGCTGTGAGCCCCTCGTTCCCCTGGCCCGAAGGCATGGCCGACCGCATCATCGTCGCCCTTGCCCAGGTGAAAGGCCCGGATGCCTGAACCCCGCCCCGGAGCAGGCCTGCCGCACCCTCGGCCGACCGGTCGCCCAGTGCTCCGTCACCCGCTCGACGCCGGTTCTCAGCCTCGGCCGACCTCGAAGTGGTCGATGCGATCCCCCGACTCGGCGAGCGCCGTGACCCTCATCCTGGGGTGCCGGCCGGCCTCCACCTCCACCGCGAGGAACGAGAAGCCGGTGTAGCGCACCCGGGACCACTCCACGGTCCCGGTCGCCTTCCCGCCGCCCTTGACCACGTGATACGTGTTCACGCTCTCCAGGTCCTCGACGTGACCCTCATAGCTGTCCGGTGCCGGGAAGTCGTACAGTGCCTTGCCCGCGCCACCTGCCGTGACGTACACGATGCCGTCCCGCGTCGGGTCGGTGCGCTCGCCGATCGGGACCCTGCGCCCGACCGCGTTCCTCAGGATCGCGTCGGTGCGCTCGTAGACGTGGTTGTGGCCGTTGACGACCAGGTCCACCTGGTGCTTCTCGAAGAGAGGCACCCAGGCGTCGCGCACCCCGCCGTCCGAGGCGTGCGCGTTCGTCGTGGAGAACGCACAGTGGTGGAAGAACACCACGACGAAGTCGATGTCCTGGCGGGCCCGCAGCTCTCCCAGGCGCCGGTCCAGCCAGCGCGTCTGCTTGCCCCCGCTGATACCGAAGTTGGCCGGGATCTCGTACGAGACGTCGTTGGCGTCGAGCGCGACAACAGCCACGTTGCCGTGCGTGAAGGAGTAGGCACCCGGCTGGCCTACAGGGTCCGGACCGTTGTCCGGCAGCGTCCAGCGGGCGTTCTGGCCGCCGTAGCCGTCGGGTGAGTACCAGGCCTCCATGTCGTGGTTGCCGGTGGTCACCATTTACGGCACCGTCTTGGCCACTGTCTCCGTCTGGGCCAGGAACTGGTCCCAGGTGCGGGCGTCATAGGAATCGGTGGTCTGCCCGGACCCGGACGGATCGGCGTAGCAGATGTCGCCCGCGTGCAGGTGAAAAGCCGGGTTCTGACCCAGGATCAGCTGGTCGTTGCCGAGCGCGTGATAACTGACGCCCTGGTCACCGAAGGCCGTGAACGTGAAGGACCGAGGGCGCTCGGGCGCGGTGGTGAAGGTGCCGAGCGTGCCGAGGTTGCGGGTGTCGGCGGGGTCGAAGCCGTCGTGGCCCACACCGTAGTAGTACGTCGTGCCGGGCTTCAGCCGTTCCAGGGCAGCGTGCACGTAGAACTGCTCGGCGGCCGCGATCCTGCCGCTGTTGAGCAGAGGCGTCGTCAGGTGCCGTATCTCGGCGTCGATCCTGCCGCTGAGCGCCCACGGCTCGGACCCGATCCGGAGGTAGGGCCGCTTCACCGCGAACGGGACCTGCCAGGAGACCGTCATCTGCGTCTTCGCGTCGGCTCCATAGGCGAGGTGCCGGCCGAAGGGGGCGACCAGCGAGCCGTCCACCTGCGTCGAGCTGCTGCGCGACGTGATCACGTCCGGGATGGCGGCGTGTGCGGGCGGGGAGGCCAGTCCCGAGGCCATGCCTGTGCCCGCCACCGCCGCGGTCGCCGCACTCGTGCGGAGCACACCGCGCCGGGTCAGCCGGGCGCGCAGAAACGCGTGCTGCTCGGCCATGCTCATGCGGTCGGCGAGTTTCTCGGGGATTCCGAAACGGGGGATGTCCATGGCCGAAAACATCCACGGGTTTCATGACGACCCCCCGTCAGATACATGAACGCTACACGTACATGTTCCCATGTGTCCCTATGGTGGATGTGACATGACAAGGACTGGCTGCGCAGCGGGCGTGGGCCGGAGTTGGCGTCAACCGTTGGTGAGGACCATACGGAAGCGGGCGGCGCCGGCCAGCATCCTGCGGTACGCCTCGTCGGCGCCGCTCAGGGGCGCAGCCTCGACAGTGGGGCGGATGTCGTGGAGGGCGCTGAAGTCCATGGTGTCCTGGACGTCCTGTGCCGTACCGGACGGATGCCCTCGCACCGTCCTGCCGGGGAGGATGAGCTGGAGCGGGCTGATCCCCAGAGGGTCGGGGGAGACTCCGATGACCACGAGCTCGCCGCGATGGGTCAGCCCGTCGACAGTCGCCGTGATGGCCTCGGAATGACCGGCGGTGGCCAGTACTACCTTGGCGCCTCCCAGGGACCGCAGCGCGTCCGCGACCGGAGTCGGCCCCGTGCTGTCGATGTAGTGGTGCGCCCCGAATCCTTCGGCCAGGCCGGCCTTCTCCGGCCCTCGCGCGATGGCCACCGTCTCGAATCCCATGGCCACCGCGAACTGCACTCCGAGGTGCCCCAGGCCACCGAGGCCCAACACGGCCACCCGGTCTCCCGGCTCTGCCGAACTGCGCCGCAGCCCGTTGTAGGTCGTGACTCCCGCGCAGGCCAGGGGGCCCGCATCCGCCGCCGAGAGGACCTCGGGGATCCGCGCAAGCGCGTCCACCGGCGCGATCATGATCTCGGCGAATCCCCCGTCGTACGCCCAGCCGGGAACCTTGAGGTTCTCGCAGACGATGAAGTCGCCCTGCCTGCAGGCGGTGCAGTGCCGGCAGCTGCCTCCGAACCAGCCGACTGTCACACGGTCCCCCTCTGCCCAGCCGGCCCCCGAAGCCCCTTCGCCCAATTCTTCGATACGCCCGGCCACCTCGTGCCCCGGAACCAGAGGAAACCGCACACCGGGCATGCCGCCGCTGACGAAGGCATCGTCGCTGTGACAGATTCCGCAGGCCTCGACCGCCAGACGTACGTGGCCGGGGCCCGGTTCGGGCACCTGGCGCTCGACGATCTCGAAGCGCCCGTTCGCGGTGGCGACCTGCGCGGCTCGATAGGTGCCCATGGGTGCCTCCGTGATCAGAGAGGAGAGCTGCAACCGTGGCGGACGACCACATCCGCACGGCCCGGGGGCGCGCCTCGGCGCCCCGGTCGCAACCTCCGGCCTGCCCGGCCGGAGGGGCGCAGTGCTCTTCGTCCGGCGCCCACATGCCCGTGCGGTACTTCGTGGACCCCCTCCATGGCACCACTGGCGACGCGGCCCGGCAACAGCGGCAGTCCTGTCCTGTCTGCGTCGAGGCGACGGGCCTGCCGGCCGGTCGGTGTCAGTAGCCGCGCCAGATGTTGTCGAAGGCCGCTCCTTCGATCGATCTGCGCTGACGTTCGGCGGCCAGTTGTGTGATGGCGTGGTGGACGGCGGTCAGCACGGCGCCCTGGTCGTCCTCCAGACCGGCCAGCGTGTCGTCCGACACCTCCCCGATCCCGGCCGCAGCCGCAAGGGCGGCGAGAACCGGTTCGCGGGCCGTCCAGCGGTCGTTCGCCCTGCTGAGCACGGCGGTGTCGACCTCTACGGGGCGAGCCTTGCGGAAGGGGCGCCGGGACCGCGCCGGCGCTCCGGGTCCCGCTGCTTCGGGGTCGGCTCGGTAGCGCTCCGCCAGCTCGGGACCGCGGCGCCAGAGCCAGTCCTCCACCGTGTCGTGAGGCGGACGCCCGGTGAAGGTCCCGGCTGCCTCGAGCAGCAGGACGCTCTCCGTGCGCGGCGTCGCCCCGGGCACGAGCCGGTCGCCGTCGAGGGTGACGGCCCGGGCATCGATGAGGTCGATGAGTTCGGCTCCTGCCAACGCCAGCGACAGATCTCCCAGCTCCAGGGCGGGGTCGGTGTCCGGAGCGGCGGCGATGATCGACAAGTCCTGGGCTGTGGTCATGTACGACTCCAGGTGGGCGGCTACGACGATGGTCACCGGGCGTCGGACCACCGCGTGGCACACGGTGTGCGACCTGGGACACGGTCCCGACGAGACCCGGGCTTCGCGGACCACGATAGGCGCAGGCGCGCCGGCGGTCCGCCCGAACGCGGTGGCAGGACACCCGGTGGCCCGGCGATCTGTTCGTCCAGGAGGGAGGGACGTGGAAGAACCGGTGGAGGCGGGGCCGTTTCCGCCCTGCGGGCGCGGAGACCACGCACAGTGGTCCGCATGACGACACCCGCAGAGCTGCTCCGCTCCTTCGCCCGCACCCGCGCCTCGCTCGACGGCGAGGACGTCACGTACTGGTGGTCCGGAGACGTGTACTCCTGGGCGCCCGACGAGCCGTACCGGCGCGTCTTCGGCTTCGAAGGTCTCAACGTCGCCCGTCTCGTCCAGGACGCCGAGGCCGGCCCGGACGCCTACCGACTGCTGACCCGCGAGGCCGCCTTCTACCTGGACCCCACCACCCGCGACATCCTGCGTACCTGGCAGGACCTGCCGGTGGTGCATGTCTGGAACGACCCGGCGAACCAGAAGTGGCGCCCCTTCCCTGTTCCGACGACCGAGCTCGGCGGACAGGTCTGCTTCAGCATGGAGATCCCCCTTTCCTACCCCTCCCCGCTGCCGGTGGCCCAGTACCCCGTCCACTCGGCCGGCGACACGTACAAGGCCCTGGAGCTCTTCCAGTTCTTCGCCGATCGCGACGACCTCGCAGGCCCGGCTCCCAGCGTTCCTGCGACCATGTCGTGGACCCGCATGTCCCCGTGGCTGCCGTGGATGGCCCGCGGACAGCGGCCCGGCGGCCTGACCTTCCACTGCCGGGGCCGCAAACTCGGCTCGTACGCCGAGGTCCCGGAGCGCACTCGTGCCCATATCGCCGACCAGCACCCGGAGTTCGCCCGCGCTCCGGAGAAGTGGAGCGAGCCGAACGAGACCAGTTGGACCTACTTCCGCAAGCTCAACCCTCCGCGATGACGGCGCGCCGCACGAGGCGGCAGGCGGGTGGCCCCACCAGGGCCACCACGGTTGGGGGTTGGCAGCAGCACCCACCCGCCCTTCCCCGTCCGGTCAGCCAGGGGCGCGGATGCTGTCGATGATGCGCGTCCAGTTGTCGCTGCCGTGTCCGTCCTTGACCGCGCGCCGATAGTGGGCCTGTACCGCCAGGGGAAGCGCGAGATCGAGTCCGAGGGACGCGCTGGTGTCGACGACGTGGTCGGCCGTCGCACCCATCATGGTGACGGTGCTGAGGTCGCCGGGGTGCTCGCCGGCATCGAGCGCGGCTCCGGGGCTCTCTTCACCCGCCCTCATGATGTCGCCGATGGAATCGGCCGAGGAGAGCAGCTCCGGCAGCGCTTCGCGGGCCGGCATACCTGCGGTGCCGAGCATCGCTGTGGCCTGCATCATCCCGGACAGGGTGGTGAGGAAGACCGCGAGTTGAGCCTGGTACATCATCTGCGCGAGGCCCGGGTCCTCGCCAAGGTGCTTCGGCGTACCGAGCAGCGCCAAGGCCGACCGGTGTCTCTCCATCACCCCGTGGCGGCCGCTGTAGTAGACGGATGCCGCATCCGTGCCGACCATCGGCGCGGGGACCATGACACCTCCGGTGAGGAAATCGGCGTGGTGATCCTCCGCCCATGCCGCTGCCTCGCGGGTGCGGTCGGGAGTGTCGGAGCTCAGATTGACCAGCGTCCGGCCCGCGAGCGATGCGGTGGCGCTGCCGAGGATGTCGTACATGGCCTGGTAGTCGGTGAGGCTGAGGATGACGAGATCGCTCGCTTCCACCGCCTCACCGGGTGTCGCCGCGAGCGTGGCTCCGTCGGTGACGAGGCCGTCGGCCCGTCCGGCTGTGCGGTTCCAGACCGTGACCGGGTGGCCGGCGGTGAGGAGAGTGCGTGCCATCGCCTGCCCCATCGGGCCGAGACCGATCACGGTGACAGGGCTGGTTCGTCCGCTGGTGGGTTTCCGTTGTTCGTTCACCCCTCCATGGTCGAAGGGCGCGGCTAATCTCGGAAGTACCCACTATTTACTGCGGTACTTACCTTTTAGTAAGGGGGCCTTTGATGGCCAAGGAGCCGAGGTGCGGGCCGTACATCTGCGGCATCGACGCTGCGCTCGATGTGGTGAGCGGCAAGTGGAAGGGGCTGATCCTCTGGGAGCTCGACGCCCACCTCGTACGTCGCTTCGGCGAACTCCGTCGCGGCCTGCCGGGAGTGAGCGAGAAGATGCTGACGCAGCACCTGCGTGAGATGGAGGCTGACGGTCTGGTGCACCGGGAGGTCTACGCCGAGGTGCCACCGCGGGTGGAGTACTCCCTGACCGAGCACGGACGTACGCTCAACCAGGCGCTCGGCCCGCTCGGTCTCTGGGGGACCGAGCGGATTCGCCGCGAAGGCCATGAAGCGGTCGTCATGGCGGACACCTCACACGGCTGAGCTCACGTCTGCGGTCCTGTGCCGTGCGCCCCTCCCGAGTCGTCGGACGCGGTGGGCGGGGCGCGCCGAGGTGCGTTGCCCCGCCGCTCGGAGCCTCGGCGCGGATCCGCCTCCGCCGCTCAGAACGACCACCGTGTATGGCTGTAGACCCCGTCGTGTCTGCCGAAGCCGTACGCCGTGGCCGGAGTCAGGGCGAAGACCAGCGCCTTGCGGATGCGAATGGCGTCTCCGATGCCGTGGAAGGTCCCCTCGGTCGACGTGATGTGAGACCCGTACTTCGCCTCGTACGCCGCGATCACCTCCTCCAGGGCCGACGGGTCGTCAACAGGCACCGCCGTGCCCTCGACCACGAGATCGAGCCCTTCGCCGAGCGAATTCCTGCCTGTGGTCAGTGCGCAGTGCCCGTCATGGGCAAGGTTCTTCGCCTTCTGCTCCCCAGCGCCGGTGGAGAAGTACAGCACTCCGCCGTACCAGGCCGCGATCAGGGGTGTGACGTGCAGCCGGCCGTCGGGCCGCACCGTGGACGCCCAGAAGATCTCGGCCTCCTCCAGGTGCCGCTGGGCCTCGGCCCATTCGGTGGCGGTGACGTCTCCGGCCCCCGGACGGGGATTGAGCGCGGAGCTGTAGCGGGCGTCGAGTTCGGTCGTGGGCCGCTCAGGTGACGATTCAGGCATGGTGGGCCTCCTTCCTCCGGTCGCACAACGAACAGCCGGCGCCGAGGAAACCACCGGTCACTCGACCGCCCGGCACAAACCCCGGCGAGGTGCGCCGGATTTGCCCGGAAGCCAGGAAGCGGCCCGAGTCCGGTCGCGACTGCGAACACCCGGGCGCAGCAGCACTCTTGCGCCCTCCCGCTGCCGACCCGGGGGCATCCGTCGACTTTTTCACGCTTCCCTCTCACCTTTTATTGAATCAGACGGAAGTTCCATGGATTCGTACCGAACCTCTGGACAGTGCTGACGCGTCGTTCTAACGTCTCGGCCCATCAGCACACGCGATTCGTCACGATGACACCGCCGCCGATCGGCGTTCACCCGGACGCCCCTCACCCCACGAGTCTTTCCACGTCTCTCCCCCCATGGCCGGGCCGTCCGCCCGTTCCGAGGCGCTGCGCGATCGCCGTCACAGCGGTCGTCGCTCACGCACCGTGCAGCACCCCCGTCGGAACACGGGGAAAACGGCCGGGTCACCGACTCCGCCGTACCGCAGCGGAAGGGAAGCGACATGAAGATCCGTACGTTCATCGCCACGGCGTCCCTGGTGGCATCCGGAACTCTGGTGGCATTCTCAGGCTCGGCCCAGGCCGCTCTCTACACCACCTGTGTCGGTGACGGCGGGGCCGTGACCGTCAGCAACGACCTCGTCGTACCCGCCGGGAAGTCCTGCACCCTCACCGGCACGAAGGTCAAGGGCACGGTCACCGTCGAGGCCGGAGCCGATCTCGTGGCGGCGGGCGCCACCTTCAACGGCGCGGTCAACGTCGAGGAGAACGCCTACCTCGACCTCACCGGCACCACAGTCAAGGGCGCGTTGACCACCGAATCCGCCTTCGGCACCCACCTCGAGAAGAGCACCGTCAAGGCGGTCGACGCCACGGCGGGATTCGTCTATGCGGTCGACTCGACGCTCGGCGGCAACGTCAGGACCGAGGCCGGTGAGCTGTACGTCTCCGGCAGCACGCTGAGCGGCTCGCTGACGGGTGAGGGCAACCAGTACAGCGACGTGTACGACAGCACGGTCAAGGGCGCGCTCACCGTCGACGGCAACGTTCTCGGCGGCGTGTTCTGCGCCGGCGAGGTGTACGGCGCCGCCACCTGGGCGGGCAACGCGGACACCCTCCAGATCGGTGGCGAGGGCGCGCTCGGGTCCTGCGCGGGTGCCTCGTACTTCGGCGGCGACCTGTCGTTCACGGACAACACCGCGGCCGCCGTGCTCGACAACGCGATCGTGCGCGGCGGACTCACCGCCACCGGCAACGACCCCGTGCTGGTCGTGGGTGAGCTGACGCGGATCCGTGGCGCCGTCACCGGAGAGACCGCCGTCGCCGGAGCGTCGTCCGCCCGCTCGGCCGGGAGGGCCGCGCCGCAGGACCGCGGTGCCGGCCTCGCGGAGAAGGCCGCCGAACGCACGGCCGCCGCGCGCGCCGACGCCCACGAGGCGGGCAAGTCCCTCTGACCCCGGCCGGGGCCGGGCGGCAACGATTCCCGCACACGCCGCGACACCGACGGGTCACGACGGCCGACCGCCGCCGTACCTCGGTGGATCACCGCGCCGCACCGCCGCCGAGAGCCCTCCGCCGTCGCGCCCACCGCCGGACGGGAGCCTCGTCACACGTCCCGGTCCTCGCCCTTCTCCTCACTCCTCAGGAGCGACCGTGAGTCATACGAACAAGTCCTTCGACCGCAGGGACTTCCTGCGCGCCACCGCCGGCACCACCGTGGCCCTCGCAGCAGCCGCCGTCACCGGGGCGGGCGCCACCTCCGCCGCAGCCGCGACGGGCAGTCTGGCCATCCCCAAGGACCGCATCGGCATCCAGCTCTACAGCATCCGCGACAAGGTCAGCGCACTCGGCTTCGCCGTAGTCCTCGCCGAGCTGGCCCGGATCGGCTACAAGGAGATCGAGTTCGCCGGGTACACCCAGTCCACCTCCATCCTGGGCCGGCAGATCACCCTCCCCGAGATCCGTACGCTGCTCGACGACCACGGGCTGCGCGCGGTCGGCAGCCATGTGGGAATCGGCAACCTGCGCAGCAATCTCCAGGCCGAGCTGGATGCCGCCCAGATCCTCGGCATGCCGCACGTGGGCACCGCCAACGCACCGTCGAACCTCAACACCGTCGCCGGCTACCGCGCCGCCGCCGACGAGTTCAACCTATGGGGCGCGGCGGCCACCGCGCGTGGTCTGAAGCTGTACCAGCACAACCACGCGGGCGAGTTCGCGTTCGCCACCGACCAGCCGACGGTCCGGCTGTACGACGTGTTCCTCAAGAACACCGACCCGCGCCACGTCTATCTCGAGCTGGACATCTACTGGGCCTACGTGGGCCAGTACCGCTGGCCCGGATTCGACCCGGCCGCCTACGTGCGCAACCAGCCCTACCGCTACCCGCTGTTCCACATGAAGGACGGCGACGCCAACGCGGCCAACGCCAACGGCTTCGACATCGTCGAGTTCGGTGCCGGGGACCTCCCGTACGAGAGGTTCGTCCGCGACATCGGGCCACGCGCCTCGCACATCGGCATCTGGGAGCAGGACACCGCGCCCAACACCGTGCCCAATCCGCCGGGTTCGCTCGCCGCGGCGGAGCGCAGCTACACGGCGCTCAAGGGACTCCTCGGCTGAGGGGGCCTCTCCCGCCGAGGAACGCGAGGCGCCCTCGCGGCGCGAGGGCGCCTCACCCGTCCGCTCCTTACCGCCAGCGACCGAGGAGACGCATCACCGTGCAACGCACCCTGAGACGCTTGATCACAGGTGCCCTGCTCGTGGCACTGCCCGCGCTGGGCAGTGTGGCCGTCGCGCCCGCCGCCCAGGCGCACCCGGGCCACGAACACGCTCTGGACTGGTCGAACTACGAGAAGGCCACCCTCACCAAGGACACCGGCGAGCCGATCGACCTCGCCGTACTGCCCGACAGCCGCGTGCTGCACACGGCCCGCAACGGCGACGTGCGGCTGACCGACCCAGGCACCGGTGTGACAAAGGTCGTCAACCACGTCGACGTGTACCAGAACTCCGAGATGGGACTGCAGACCGTCACGCTGGACCCCGGCTTCGCCACCAACAAATGGGTCTACCTCTACTACTCACCGCCGCTGGACACCCCGGCCGGCTCCGCACCGCAGCAGCTGCCGGCCGGGCAGACGGACGCGTACTGGAAGCAGTGGGAGGGTTACGACACCCTGACCCGCTTCAAGTGGACGGGCGACAGGCTGGACCTCTCCACCGCGCAGGAGATCATCCGGGTCGACACCAACCGCGGCCAGTGCTGTCATGTCGCGGGCGACGTCGACTTCGACGGCGACGGCAACCTCTACCTCGCCACCGGCGGGAACACCCCGGCGTCGGGCCCGAACGTCAGTGGCTACACCCCCATCAACGACGCGGCCGGCTACAACCCGGGGCTGGACGAGCGCCGCGGCGCCGGCAACACCAACGACCTGCGCGGGAAGATCCTGCGGATCGACGTCCAGGAGGACGGCAGTTACGCCGTCCCGGAGGGGAACCTCTTCGAGCCGGGCACGGCGAAGACCCGGCCCGAGATCTTCGTGATGGGCCTGCGCAATCCGTTCCGCCTCGCGGTGGACCCGGAGACGAACGCCGTGATGTGGGGCGACTACGGCCCCGACGCCGGTACGGCCGACCCGAACCGCGGGCCGATGGGGTACGTCGAGTGGCAGAGCACGACCAAGCCCATGAACAGCGGCTGGCCGTTCTGCACCGGTGACAACAGCAAGCCCTACCGTGACTTCGACTTCGCCTCCCTCACTCCCGGCCCCGCCTTCGACTGTGCGGCACCGGTGAACGACTCCCGCTGGAACACCGGCCTGGCCGAGCTGCCCGCAGCCACCCCGGCCACCCTCTGGTACGGCGACCGGGACACCGACCAGCCCTGGCCCGAGCTGACCGCCTTCCGCGGCCCCGGTGGCCCCGGCGGCCAGGCCCCGATGGGCGGTCCGGTCTACCACTACGACGCGGACAACCCGGCGCCGGGCAAGTTCCCGGAGTACTGGGACGGCAAGGCGTTCTTCGCGGAGTTCTCCCAGGACTACGTCGCGGCGCTCACGCTCGACGGGCCGGACGGCCCCGTGAGCAAGCTGGAGAACGTGCTGCCCAACAGCGAGCGTTCACAGAACGGCATCCCGCCGTGGGACAACCCGATGGACCTGGAGTTCGGTCCGGACGGCGCGCTCTACGTCCTCGACTACGGCGACGGCTTCTTCCGCCAGAACCCCGACGCGGGGCTCTACCGGATCGACTACGCCGAAGGGAACAAGGCGCCGACCGCGGTGATCGAGGCCGACAGGACGTCCGGCCGGGCACCGCTGGAGGTCTCCTTCAGCGCCACCGGCTCCAGCGACCCGGAGAACGGCGCGCTCACCTACCGGTGGGACCTCGACGGTGACGGCACCTTCGACGCCGACGGCCCCTCGGTCACGCGTACGTACCCGGAGAACGGGCAGTTCCAGGCCCGGCTCAAGGTGACCGACCCACAGGGCAAGACCGGACTGTCGAGCCGTCAGATCACCGTGGGCAACACGGCGCCGACGGTGCGGATCACCTCGCCGCCCGACGGCGGATTCTTCAACTGGGGCGACGCCGTGCCCTACGGCACAGCCGTCGAGGACCCCGAGGACGGCACCACTCCGGACTGCACCAAGGTGGCCTGGACCTTCGGTCTCGGGCACAACCAGCACGGGCACCCGGTCAACAGCGGCACCGGCTGCTCGGGCGCCGTCGTGACCCCGGCCGACGCGGGGCACGGTGACACCGAGAACGTCTTCGGCGTCCTCGGGATCACCTACACCGACAAGGGTGCGGGCGGTGTGCCTCCGGCGACCGGTGACGCCCAAGTGGTGCTCAACCCTGCACTGATGCAGGGCGAGCACCACGACTCCGCGGAAGGCGTCACGATCACGGACGACACCACGGCGTCCGGGCAGCGCAAGCTGACCTCCTTCGACGCGGGTGACTGGATCGCGTACGACCCGGTGTCGTTCGCCGGGATCGACGGGGTCAAGACCCGTGCCAGTGGCGCCGGCACGCTGGCGCTGCGCTGGGGATCCGCCGGCGCGGAGCCGTTCGCCACCGTGCCGGTTCCGGCCGGAGAGGGCTGGCAGACGGTCACCACCGCTCTGCCGAACGCCCCGTCGGGGACGGGTCAACTCTTCGTCACGAGCTCCGGTGGTGTCGAGCTGGACGCACTGACCTTCCAGGGCTCGGGTGTCGCGGACAGGACCGCGCCCAAGGTCACCGCCACCCTCAACCCGCCCCGGCCCAGTGGTGACGAGGGCTGGTACACCGGCAACGTGTCGCTCGCGGTCTCGGCGACCGACAACGGGACGGTGGCCACCCGCCAGTACTCCGTCGACAACGGGGCGACCTGGCTGTCGGCCAACGCGGCCGTCACCCTGTCCGCGGAGGGAGCCACCACGGTCCGGTACCGGGCCACCGACAACGGCGGCAACGTCTCGCAGGTGGGCTCACTCACCGTACGGATAGACCGCACAGGTCCCGCGGTGACGGCGACCGGCCTCGACGCCGCCGGCGTCTACGGGGACTCCGAGCGTCCGACGCCTGTCTTCTCCGCGGCGGACACGGTCTCGGGCGGGGCCACCGCGACGGCCACCCTGGACGGCAGGGCCGTCACCTCCGGTCAGGCGCTCGAGCTCTGGCGGCTGCCGCTGGGGAACCACGACCTCACGGTGAGGGCCCGGGACCGGGCGGGCAACACCACCACGAAGACGGTGGCCTTCACCACCCGCACCTCCTACACGGACCTCCGTGCGCTGATCAACCGGCTCGGGTCCGACGGCCTGATGACGGCGCAGGGCCGGCAGCGGCTGACCGTACGACTCGGCCAGGCCGAGGCGCACGCCGACGCCGGCCGTGCCGGACAGGCCGCGGCGGTGCTGGAGTCGTTCGCCGGCTACGCCACAGACACCTCCCTGGTACCGGACAGCGCGGCCGGCGCCGCACTGGCCCGGGACGCACGGGAGTTGAAGGGGGGAGCCACCGGCTGACGCCGGACGGTCAGAGGTGCCCCGCTCCCACCGGCGGGGCACTTCTGTGCCCGGACCCGACCCGGGTGCGGGGCCCCGCTCCGCCGTGTCACCCTCGCCGGCCCTCGTTCCGTCAACGAGGCGACAACTTTCCACGCGCTGTGAAAAAGTTGCCGGAAGCCGCTACAAACGGCGTCCTGCCACTCGGCGGGGCACAGGTCCTGGGCGCACGACACCCGGCGCCGTACTGCTCCCCCACCCCGCGTTCCGTCTTGGGACTTCTCTCGAGAGCCGTCCGGGGCGCCCAGAGGAAGTGAGCCCGTGAACCTCCAGTACCGCGTGTTGAGTCTGCTGCGTGAAAACGGCCCGCTGTCCCGCGCCCAGCTCGCGGACCGGCTGGACGTTCCGCGCCCGCGGCTGCTCGGCGAGCTCGACCGCCTGGTCGCCGCACGGCGGGTCAGCGAGGCGGGCCCCGCCGCGTCGCGCGGCGGTCGGCGCTCCACCCTCGTCCGCCTCGACCCCGGCCTCCGGTTCGCCGCCGTGGATCTGGGGGCCAGCTCGATCGACATCGAGATCACCGACGGGGCCCTCGCTCCGGTGGCCTCCTGCTCGGAGCCCGCCGACATCCGGTCGGGTCCGGTCGCCGTACTCGGCCGGATCAGCGAGCTTCTGCGTGCGATGGCGGACGCGGGGCACTACACGCGGCTCGACGCGATCGGTATAGGTCTGCCCGGTCCCGTCAGCTTCCGGGAGGGTGTCCCCGTATCGCCGCCGATCATGGCGGGCTGGAACCGCTTTCCGGTACGCGACACCCTCGCGAGCGCGCACGGCTGCCCCGTCGTCGTGGACAACGACGTCAATGTGATGTCCCTCGGGGAGCGGCACAGCGGGGTCGCGAAGACCGTCGATCATCTGCTCTTCGTGAAGATCGGCAGCGGCATCGGATCCGGTATGCAGCACCACGGCCGCATCTACCGGGGTGCGGAGGGGTGCGCCGGGGACATCGGGCACGTCCAGGTGGAGGCCGAGGCGGACGGGCCCGTCTGCTCCTGCGGGAACACCGGCTGCCTGGAGGCCTACTTCGGCGGGGTGGCCCTGGCCAGGGACGCCACCGAGGCCGCGAGGTCCGGCCGGTCCCCCGCTCTCGCCGAGAGGCTCGCCGCGCAGGGGACGCTGACCGCGCTGGACGTCGCGGAGTGCGCGTCCGGCGGCGACAACACGAGTGTCACCCTCGTCCGGACCGGCGGTCACCGGGTCGGGCAGGTCCTCGCCACCCTCGTCAGCTTCATGAACCCGTCGATGATCGTGATCGGCGGCGGTCTGACGGGCCTCGGCTATCCGCTGCTCGCCGAGATCCGGAGCGTCGTGTACAAGCGCTCGCTCCCGCTCGCCACCGGAAATCTGCCGATCGTCATGTCCGGGCTGGGCCCCCGCGCGGGGGTGGTGGGCGCGGCGTTCCTCGCGAGTGAGCTCGCCTTCGGCGAGGAGACCTGACCTGGAACAGCCCGGTGGTCCGCCTCACGCCTCCCGGCCTTCACCGCGATGCGTGCCGCGGGCAGCCCGACGCGGCGTGTGCCGTCACCGGGACGTCAGTGACGCGGCGCCGGGTACGACGTGGGGAGAGGCATCCCGCGGGTGGCCATGATGTCCCGCACACGGTCGGGGTAGTCGGTGATGATGCCGTCGATCCCCATGTCCATGAGTGCCTCGATGGTGGCGGGATCGTCACAGGTCCAGGGGATGACCTTGAGCCCGCGCCGGTGGGCGTCGCGGATCATCTTCCTGTCGGGGTAGAACCGGAAGCCGGGGTCCGCGACCGTGCCGTTCTGCGGGAAGCCGTAGTTCGGGGAGAGTGCGGTCACGCCGGGGATCGACGCGGCAGCCCTGACGAAGTCCCCGTCGTAGTCGTCGGCGTCGATTCCGCCGAGCCAGGGGGATGCTCCGTCCTTCCCCACCTGGAGGAAGTCGTAGTTCGTCAGCGCCACCAGGGGGTACGCCGGTGCGAGCCTGTGCATCTCCTTCAAGGCCCCCCAGTCGAAGGACTGGACGGAGACCTGCCTCTCGATTCCGGAACGGTGGATCTCCTCGAAGACACGGCGTACGAACAGCTCCCGCGGCGCGGTCTGCTCGGGCGCTCCCGCCTCCACCTTCGTCTCGATGTTCAGCTTGACGCGCTTGGCCCCGTAACCTCTCACCAGGCCGAGGACGTCACTGAGCTCGACCATGCGGAAGCCCTTGACCTGCTCCTGCTCCGGGTGACCGGGAAGCTGCTGATAGCCGCAGTCCAGGCTCTTGATCTGGGCGAGCGTCAGGTCCTTGATGTATTTGCCGACGTACGGGTACATCGGGTCGCCGGGCGTCAGGGGACCGGTGTCCCGGCACTTCTGGGCGCTGATCTGCCGGTCGTGGTTCACGACCACTCGGCGGTCCTCGGTGATCTGGGTGTCCAGCTCCAGCGTGCTGACACCCAGGCGGATCGCCTTGCCGAAGCCCTCGAGGGACTCCTCCGTGGTGAGCCCGAGGCCTCCTCGGTGGGCCTGCAGATCGAACACGGACCGAGGGCCCGGCCTGTGCTCGTGGGGAGCTCCGGCCGCCTGCGCGGTCGCCGGGAGAGCAAGGGCGGGGAGCAGGGCCAGGGCGGCGGCTGTGTGCCTCAGGGACATGGGGGGCCTCGTCTGTCGCACGGGATGGACGCCGGGAAGCCAATCCTGCGGATTCGGCCCGCACGAGGACCACGTGTGAGGAGATCGTGAATGTCCGCGGAACGCTCACCCGCCCCTGTGCGCCCGCACGCCCGTCCCGGGGCCGGAGCCGATCACGGGAGTCCCCACCTGGGCGTCCGGCGCGGCGGCCCGGATGGTACGAAGTCCGGTGTGAACGAACAGAACCAGTCCGCGACCGTTCGCGTGTTCATCGCCCTCGCCCCGCCCGACGACGCGAAGGAGGAACTCGCCCGGGTGCTGCGCCCCGCCTATGACACGCACCCCCGGATGCGGTGGAACCGCATCGAGGACTGGCACATCACGCTGGCGTTCCTCGGGGAGCTTCCCGCCGCGACCGTACCGCTCCTCCGTTCACCTCTCGCCGGCCTCGCGGCGGCCCGGCAACCGCTCCCCCTGGCGATGCGTGGGGGTGGAGTCTTCGACGACCGGGTGGTGTGGAGCGGGATCGACGGCGACCTCGACGCACTGCACACCCTCGCCGCCGACGTCCGCTCCGTGGTGAGGGGGTGCGGCGTCGTCTTCGCGGACCGGCCTCTGCGCCCCCATCTGACGCTGGCCCGCGCCCGGCGGGGCGACCGGTCATCGGCCGGGGAGATCGCCGCCGGGTTCGCCGGTTTCAGCGGTCTGCGGTGGCCCGCCGAACGTCTCCACCTGGTCGGAAGCAATGCCGGCCGCAGCAGCGGACCGATCCACTACCGCGACATCGAGGCGTGGGCCCTCGGCGGCGGTACCGGCACTGCCTCCTGAGGGCCCGCCCTGCCGGTCAGGGGGTTGCCGGGGCCCCGGGTGTGTCACCGGGCATCACGATGCGGTTCAGCGCCTCGGCCGTGGTGGGGAGCGTGGGTATCAGGTGGCCGATCCCGGTGATGTCCAGCAGTCTCGTGAGGTGGGGCGGTGCGGCGGCCAAGGACAGCGAGCCGTGGCGGTCCTTCGCGTACCGCAGGATGCTGATCATGGTGTTGAGCCCGGAGGAGTCGCAGAATTCCACCGGCGCCAGATCGAGGACGAGATGCGGTCTTCCTCGTCTGATCAGGTCCAGGGCTCTGGTCCGCAGGACAGGCGCACTGTCCACGTCGATCTCACCTGCGACGTTCAGCACGGCGATCGAGTCCGCCGGGTGCTGGACGGTGAGAATGAGGGGCGAGCTGTGCGTCATGGGTGTCAGTGCTCCAGGCCGGTGGGCGGTCGCCGTCCCGGCAGGAGTGGCGGTGACCGCTGGAAGATCACGCATCGAATGTCGACTGCGAAACCGTACCCCATGGCAACTATTGTCGTGCGGAAACATACTGGAGTCCGCTCGCGGTCCCAGAAGCCTTTGCCGACGGGGGTACGATATTCGGGGCCACGAGCGTGTCCCGGAACCTTTCTCCTGGCTTTCCATACGAGCGCATCGGATGCCCGGCTCGTTCACTCGGTCCGGTGGCCAGACGGACGAGCAGGACGAAGCCGGATCGGAGTGTCATCAATATGGGCCTGAGCCCCGAACCCGACCACCGGTCCAGGGACGCGGCCCGCGAGGGTTCCGAGTTCGTCGAACTCCTCGAAGTCCTCTGGGAGCAGGGCCGCGAGGCCGTCCCCACGGGCCCGGTCTCTCCTTCCCAGCTCCGGGTCCTTTACACCCTGGACCGGGAGGAGGGCATCAACCTGCGCATGCTCGCCGAAGCTCTGGGCTCGGCCTCCCCCTCGGTCAGCCGGCTGTGCGACCGCCTGCAGGCCACTGGTCTGGTGGAGCGCACACCCAGCCCGGTGAGCCGGCGGGAGCTGGAGCTCCGGCTGACCAGCCACGGCAAGGCGTACCTCGTCGACCTGCGTATGCGCAGGGAAAAGGTTCTGATGTCCACGATCGACGCCATGCCGGCCAAGGCACGGCGTTCGCTCCTCGAAGGGCTCAGGGCGTTCCGCAACGCGGCCGCGGCCTCCGGGCAGGACAGCGGCGGGGCGAGACCCTTGCGGTCGACCGGCTAGAGGCCGGCCGACCGTGGCCGATACGTCGGCTCAGGTCACGCGGACACGTCGCCGGTGGAGGACTGCCGGCCGAACCAGTCCAGACAGACCACCAGGGCGTCGTCGTCCAGCGGCACGGCGGACCGGTAGTCCCGCAGATCCCGCAGCACGGCCAGCGGCACCTGCTCGGACGGCAGCAGGCGGTGCGCGGAGAGCGACCGCGCCAGAGCGCGCTCCCCATAGTGCTCCCCAGCAGCCGACGCGCTCTCGTAGACACCGTCACTGCCGATCAACAAGCGGTCGCCCGGTTCGACGCGCAGGCGCTCCGCGACGTACTCCGTCTCCTCGAACATGCCCAGTGGCAGTTGCGCGTCGAAGTCGATGGACTCGACGCCACGCCCCCTGAGCCGCCACATGCGGGGGGACCCCGCGTCCACGGCCTCCACCTCGCCCGTGGCCAGGTCGAAGCGCAGCAGCAGGACCGACGCGTACAGCGCACCCCGGTGCTGGGCGTAGACCGCCTGGTCGGCGAGGCTGGCCTGACCGGGAAGGTCGAGGCCGGCACGCCGGGCGTTGCGGAGGGCGTTGACGACCAGATTGGTCAAAAGGGCCGCCTCCATCCCCTTGCCCATGCCGTTGGTGACGGTGAGCGTGAGGTGACGGGCCGACACCGACCAGTCGAAGTTGTCACCGAAGATCGCGTACGCGGGTTCCAGATGGGCGCCCAGCGAGAATTCGGGGCGGGACACGGAGCGACCCGGCAGCAGCTGCCACTGCATCTCCGCGGCCAGCGTCAGCCGCGTGGCGCGGCGGGCGAGGAGGTAGAGGTCGGTGTCCCGCTCGGCGACCAGGATCTCGTGGCCCAGCGCTTCGCAGATCTGCTGCACCTCCGCGAGGCCCGCATGGGAGAAGCCCGTCTCCGGCCCCGTGACACTGAGGACACCGAGCCGGTCACCCCGGACGCTCACCGGCAGGTGCGCGGTCACGGGCCCGGGCGCGGTCCGGGGCTCCACATAGGGCTCCTGGGCGCCGAACGCCCGCCCCTGCGGGCTGTCGTGGACGGGCACCGGCTCTGCGAGTGGCGCCTCGGAGACCACCTGGAGGGTGGTCATGCCGTAGTCGGCGAGCCGCAACTCCACGCTCTCCACGTCGTACTGCTCCCGCAGCGCCGCCGTGACGACATCGAGGAGCAGATGAGGTGCGGCTTTGCGCAGCTCCCGCTCGACGGCAGCGATTCTGTCCACGTGATCCTGTTTCTCGTCGTGCTGCGCCGAAACCCGGACCGATCGAGGGCCCCGGCCGTCGGCCTCCAGCGTACGGGGCCTGTGCCCGATCCTGCGCGGCGCGCCCGAGAGGTCGCACCGGTGGCGGGCGCGTTCATCTTACGATGTCCGAAGACAACAGTTTCCACACAGCAAGAAAATCTGGCGTCATCGCGCATGGGCCTCCCGAGGCCGGGCAGGGGCTCGTGAGGAAGCGCGCTCCAGCACGATCAAGGGTGGGAACGAAATGACTGCTGCACAGACCGCCGGGACCCTGGCGACCGACCGGACGTCGGCTGCGAAGGCCTCGCCCGAACGCGTCGGTGAGCTGCCCTGGATCGAAGACACCGGCAAGGTGAGCCCGAAGGACGCCCGCGCCCTGTCGGCTCTGTTCTTCGAGCAGTTGCAGGTCCTGGAAGAGGGCACGCACGAGTACCAGTACGCGCGCAACACCCTCATCGAGATGAACATCTCCCTGGTCCGGTTCGCCGCGCGCCGCTTCCGCAACCGGGGCAGCGGAGACATGGAGGACATCACCCAGGTCGGAACCATCGGCCTCATCAAGGCCATCGACCGGTTCGAACTCTCCCGGGAGGTCGAGTTCGCCACCTTCGCCGTCCCCTACATCGTCGGCGAGATCAAGCGCTTCTTCCGTGACACCACCTGGGCCGTCCACGTCCCCCGACGGCTGCAGGAACTGCGCGTGGAACTGGCCAAGGCGAAGGACGAACTCGCCACCCTCCTCGACCGTGACCCGACGGCGAGGGAACTGGCCGCGCACATGGACCTCACCGAGGACGAGGTCATCGAGGGCATCATCGCCTCGAACGGCTACACCGCCGGCTCCCTCGACCTGCCGACGAACAACGGCGAGACCACCGGAGCGGCGACCCGTACCTTCGCCGACATCCTCGGCGAGCCCGATTCGGCCATGGAGACGGTGGAGAACCTGCACGCCCTGGCCCCGCTGATGGAGCAGCTCGACGACCGTGAGCGCCGCATCATCGAGATGCGCTTCGGCCAGGAGCTGACACAGGCACAGATCGGCGCCGAACTGGGCGTCTCCCAGATGCACGTGTCCCGCCTCCTCACACGGACGCTCGGCAAGCTGCGCACCGGCATGCTGGCCCTGTAGGCACGGGCCGGCACAGCACCGCGCGGGCTGCGGCCGACCGATCTTCCCCCCCGGAGCCGCGGGTGCGGACGCGCCGCCCCTCCGTACCGGCATACGGACGAGCGACCGACCGGCCCTCGGCAGCCGCTCGCTCCGCCACGGTTCGCCGGGGCGGCCGGCCCGGGGAGCCGACACCGACGACCTCGTGGAACCCCCCGGCACACGGCATCTACGGTTCTCGGATGCGCATGTACCTCTCGTCGTTCCGCACCGGTGATCACCCCGACCGGCTGCTCGCGCTCCTGCGCGAGCCGGTCGGCACAGGGGAAGTGGCCGTGATCGTCAACGCGCTGGACGCCCTGCCCGAGGACGAGCGGCGGACGGCGTCGGCGCGGGAGATCGAAGCGCTCGGCCTGCTCGGCCTGCGAGCCGCCGAACTGGATCTCCGGGTGTTCTTCGACGGGCCTCCCAGCCGCACGGCGGAGGCCCTGAGCCGGTTCCAGCTGGTCTGGGTGCGGGGAGGCAACGTGTTCGTCCTGCGCCACGCCCTCGCCCGCAGCGGTGCGGACATCGCGCTGATCGAGTTGCTGCGGCGCGACGACATCGTCTACGGCGGTTACAGCGCCGGAGCATGTGTCCTCGCACCCGACCTGCACGGGCTGGAACGATGCGACGACCCCCGAGCGGTCCTGGCAGCGTACGGCGCTCCTGCCCGTCGGGACGGGCTCGGCCTGCTCGACTACGTCGTGGTGCCCCACATCGACTCCCCCGGGCACCCGGAGACCGAGATCCTGGGCACGGTCGCCGAGGTCTACCGAGCCGCGGGGACACCCCACCAGCCCCTCCGTGACGGCCAGGCCATCGTCATCGACGGCGAGAGGACCGACATCCGATGACAGCCAATGCCCGGCCGGTCCGTCATCACGCCGTCGCGTCACCGCCCTGAGGCATCGCTCCGCGGCGCCTGCGGGCCCGGCTGTCGGTGCCGGGTGGAAGACTTCCCGGCATGACCGAACCGGATCCGAAAGCAGACCTTCTCCGCTATCTGCAGGACGGGCGCAGCGCCCTGCTCCGGAAGCTCGACGGGCTCACGGAGTACGACGTCCGCCGCCCCCTGACCCCCACCGGCACGAATCTGCTGGGACTGGTCAAGCACCTCGCGGGCGTCGAGCTGGGGTACTTCGGCGACACGTTCGGACGGCCCTTCTTCGACGAGAAGCCGCCGCCCTGGTGGTACACGCAGGACGCGGAACCCAACGCGGACATGTGGGCCACGGCGGACGAGTCGCGGGAAGGGGTCGTCGGGTTGTACCGCAAGGCGTGGGCGCACTCCGACAGCACGATCGAGACTCTGGCGCTCGACGCGGTCGGTCACGTCCCGTGGTGGCCTCAGGAGCGACGGGAGGTGACACTGCATCACATCCTGGTGCGTGTGATCACCGATACCCAGCGGCACGCGGGCCACGCCGACATCGTGCGAGAGCTGATCGACGGAGCGGTCGGGCACCTCGCGGACAAGGACGGCGTGCCGGCAGAGGATCAGGCTTGGTGGGAGGACCACCGGCGCAGGCTGGAGCATGTGGCGAGAGAGGTCTCCGGCACCTGACCTCGTCCGCCGCCGTCGGCCCCGGGCTCCGGGACCGGCGGCGGCACGTCGCCCTTCGGGCGGCTTCGGCGAGCGGCGTCACCACCCGGCTCCCGGCGGACCGAGCGCCGGGGGGCTCCCGGCTCACTCGAAGAACTTCAGACTCCAGCCGGTGTCGGTGTTCGGCCCGGGTACGTTGGCACGGCTGTAGGTGGTGTTGCCCCACCATGCGAACGTACCGGTGTACCAGTACCGGTTCTCCCACGCGTACGGCGTGCCCTTCGGCACCGCGTGGAACATCGACGGGAACTTGGGGCCGGCGGGCGGGCTCGTGCCGATGTCCCCGTTGAGCAGGACGAAGCTGTGGTGGCCGGGGCCGTTGACGTTCAGCGTCGGGTCCCAGCCGGACATCATCGTCGCGCGGTTGGAGCCGAACAGGCAGCCGTTGGACTTGTACCAGTCCCATACGTACGTCGGGTCGCCGCCCGCCCGCAGCCTCAGGTCGGCCAGGCAGTACTGGTCGCTCCAGCTGCCGTTGGCGGAGTACACGACGTGCAGCTGGCCGTTGGGGTCCTTGATGGGCTCGGGGCCCTCGTTGATGAACGGGTTGCCGACGACGCGTTCCCAGCCCTCCCTGGGCTGTGAGATGACGTACCGCGCGCCGGTCGGTGTGGTCGGGCTGCTCATCCGGGCGATGTAGAGGTTCTGCTCGACGTTGGTGTCGCCGGCCCACCCGGACCACACGAACCAGCGCTGCCCGTTGAAGGTGAACAGGGCCCCGTCGATGGCCCACTTGTCGTCCGGCAGCGCCAGCTTCGTCTCTGCGGTGTACCCGCTGTCCGGCGCGGTGGAGCTGATCACGTACATCCGGTGGGCAGTGCCCCGGCCGGCGGAGAAGTAGATGTAGTAGCGGCCGCCGTCGACGACGACCTCCGGCGCCCAGACCTCGCCGAGGCCACGGGTGTCGGACCAGACCTGCCGGGCGGCGGCCGAGGCCAGAGCCGCCGTCGACGAAGCCTGCCGTACGGCGATGCCACCACCGGTGGACTGGACCGAGACGTAGGTGCTGCCGACCCGCAGCACGCTGGGATCCGCCGCCCGGAGGCTTGTCTGCCCGGCCCGGGCGGGCTCCGCGGAGGACAGGGTCATCACCAGGAGAAGGACGCCGGACAGCACGACGGCCGCGGCACCGTACAGACTCCGAAAAAGTTTCATGGCCTCGTTCCCGGGTTGGCCGCCGCCGCTTCGACGACGACATTTACATCGATGGAAGAGCGCCGTAACATCATCGTGACTAGCCCTGGACATGTCAACTCTCTGGCAACTCCCCCTGCCCTGCCCGCCGGGCCGCGTCGGCAACGGCTTCGGCCTTCCCGGGCACCACCTGGTCCCGTCGGCGCCGAACCCCGCCACACGGTCTCCAGGACGACCTCGCCCGGGTCCCGCGCAGCGCCTCCGTTCCGGCACGGCACGCCCCGCCCGTCCGTCATGCAGCACCTGAGGAAGGAAGACCCGCGTGTTCCGATTGCGCACACCGAGACTCCGCACTCACCTCTCGCCACTCGCGGGAACGGCCTCCACAACATCGTCCGCGACCGGCGCCGGCACCGCGGGCGTCTCTCCCCGGGCGCGGCGATGGGCCAGGAGGGTGGCGGTGTCCGCCGGACTCCTGGCGCTCGCACTCCCCGGTCCGGCCGCCGCGGCCGTCTCCCCGCCCGCGTCGACGGCGCACGCCACGCCCGGCCGGGCGTCGGCCGCGAGCGTGCCGGCGGAAGGCCTCTCCGCGGCGGCCACCGGTACGCCGCTGCGGAACGGCACAGGTCTGTACCCGCGTGCCGTCCGGCTCGCCCACAACGGTTCGGCGAACGGCCGCATTCTCGCGAGCGTCGTCACCTTCGACGGCAACAACGGCATCGGCGCCCTCCACGAGAGCACCGACGCGGGAGCGACCTTCAGGGAGGTGGGCAGGGTCGGCGACCCGGAGTCGGCCGGAGGCCAGGGCCTGTGCTGCACCACGCTCTTCGAGCTCCCCCGGCAGGTCGGCGGGCTGCCCGCGGGCACCCTGCTCTGGGCGTCCTCCGCCGGGCAGGACGAGAGCAACCGCCGTATGGCCATCCGCGTCTGGCGCAGCAACGACATCGGCCGCACCTGGTCCTACCTCTCGTCCTGCGCCTCCGCGACGGGAACGGGCGGGCTGTGGGAGCCGGAGTTCTCCGTGGCAGCGGACGGGGCTCTGGTCTGTCACTACGCCGACGAGACGGACCCCGCGCACAGTCAGAAGCTGTCCGCCGTACGCAGCTACGACGGCGTCCACTGGCAGGACCGGCGGAACGTCGTGGCGAGCGGCTGGACCCCCGACCGGCCCGGCATGCCGGTGGTCCGGCAACTCCCGAACTCCACGTACTTCATGAGCTACGAGATCTGCAATCCCGGCGGCCAGTATCAGTGCGTGGTCCACTACCGGACCTCGGCGGACGGGTGGAACTGGGGCGATCCGGCGCACCTGGGCTTCCGGCCGGAGACCGTCGACGGCAAGTACTTCCGCGCGGCGCCGACCATCGCCTGGTCCCCGTCACCGGGTGGCGGCACGAACGGCAGGATCCTGCTGATCGGGCAGAAGCTGCTGAACCGGGACGGCAGCACGGCCGCGGACAGCGGCAGGACGATCCTGGCCAACACGGAGAACGGGACCGGCCCGTGGTACGAGATCGAAGCCCCGGTGAAAGTCACCGATCCGGGTGTGAACTACTGCCAGAACTACAGCTCTCCGCTGCTCCCGTCGGCGGACGGCACCCAGGTGCTGCAGATCGCGACCGACTGGGACGGCACCGTGTGCCGGCCCTACTTCGCGTCCGGCCGGACCACCGGAAGCGGTGACGCGGCAGGGGTGGCGGACGGGGCCGTCCACCGCCTGGTGAACGCGAACAGCGGGCACTGCCTCGACGTGGCCGGCGACTCCCGGGTGGCGGGCGGCAACGTCCAGCAGTGGACGTGCAACGCACTCGGCCCGCAGGACTGGGTCCTGAAGGCGCGTGGCGGGGGCCGTTTCACCCTCACCGGACGAAACAGCGGGCACTGCCTGGACGTCGAGAACGGGTCGGCGGTGCCGGGCGCCGACGTCCGGCAGTGGACGTGCAACGGCCGGGCGGCGCAGGACTGGCGGTTCGAGAACGTCGGCCGCGGCTACTACCGGCTGGTCTCCGGGGCCGGCGGCCAGTGCCTCGACGTGGCGAGCGGGTCCCGTGAGCCCGGGGGCGATGTCCGGCAGTGGACGTGCAACGGCCTCCAGCCGCAGATCTGGCGCCTCGAACGGCGCTGAAACGGCCGGTCGGCACGAGCAGGAGCGCCCGGAGGCCTCCCCGTCACTCGCGGCACGGGGAGGCCTCCGTCCGGATCCGCTACACCTGGCCCCGGCCCTCCTCGATGGCTGCCGGCCGCAGCTGCGCCGCACGGATGCGGGAGATGTCGAGCTTGGTGCCCCGGTCGAAGCGGTAGACGCCGTTCTGCTCCTGGAAGACGTCGGTCAGCTGCGTGTAGCAGTAGCCGAACATGGCGGGGTCCCCGAGCAGCACGCTTGTGAGGCCGAGGAAGCGCTCGTGGAACTCGTCCTCGTCCCGGACGCGTTCACCGTAGCCCCAGGACTCGGTGCGGTCCTCGCCCGACCGGTCGGCGGCCGCCTCCGGGTCCCACCAGATGCCGCCGAACTCGCTGACGAAGTACGGCTGGCCGCGGTACGGCTGCGAGTAGGCCGTGCCGTTCTCGTACGCGTTGACGAAGGGTTCGTCCTTGGCCAGGCCGGCCATGAGCTGCCGGAAGGCGGCCGGGTCCTGCTCGTAGTTGTGGGCGTCGTAGATGTCCGTCGCGGCGACCCGGTGGGCGTAGCCGGACGAGTCGATCACCGGGCGGGTGGTGTCCATGGCCTTGGTGGCCAGGAACATGGCGTGGGTGACCGCGTCGAGCTGGGTGATGCGGTCGTGCAGTTTCTGGTACGTCTCGTTGAGCGGGCACCAGCCGATGATCGAGGGGTGCGAGTAGTCGCGTTCCACCGCCTCCAGCCACTGGCCGACGTACGAGGCGTCCGGCTGCTGGTTGTCGCCGGAGGAACCGCCGGTCTCGCAGCCCCAGTCGCCGAACTCGCCCCAGACCAGGTAGCCCAGCCGGTCCGCGTGGTGGAGGAAGCGCTCCTCGAAGACCTTCTGGTGCAGCCGGGCGCCGTTGAAGCCGGCCTCCATCGCGAGCTCGATGTCACGGACCAGCGCCTCGTCGGTCGGGGCCGTCATCAGCCCGTCCGGGTACCACCCCTGGTCGAGCACGAGCCGCTGGAAGACGGGGCGCCCGTTGAGGGTGACGGCCTTGCCCCGCAGGCCGACGGAGCGCAGGCCTGCGTAGCTCTCCACGCTGTCGATCACCTCGCCCGCGCCGTCGAGCAGTTCGAGGCGCAGGTCGTACAGGTGGGGATCCTCGGGGCTCCATTCCCGTCGCCTGGAGGCGTCGACGAGGAGGTGGAGACGCGGTGCCAGGTCGAGGTCGGCGCGGGCCTCGGCGCGGCTGACCTCCCCGTCGGCGTCGCTCAGCACGGCGCGGACGAGGTGGTCCGGCCGGTTGCCGGACAGCGGCAGTTCGAGGTGGAAGGCCGAGCCGCCGAGATCGGGAGTGATCCGGGGGCGCCTCAGGTGGACTTCGGACACGGGTTCAGCCCAGACGGTCTGCCAGATCCCGGTGACCCGGGTGTAGTTGCAGTCGTGGTTCGCGTACTGGATCGCCTGCTTCCCCCGGGCCTGCGGGCCGGAGCGGGGATCACGGGCCCGGACGGTGACGACGACGTCCTCGCCGGAGCCGGCGACGTCGCCGAGGTCGGCGGTGAACGGGGTGAAGCCTCCCCGGTGACGCGCGACCTCGGTGCCGTCGGCCCAGACGGTCGTGTCGTAGTCGACGGCACCGAAATGCAGCAGCACACGGCGTCCGGCCCATGAGGGCGGCAGGGACAGGGTCCGCCGGTACCAGACGGCCTCCAGGAAGTCCGTCTCGCCGATGCCGGAGAGCTCGGACTCGGGCGGGAAGGGGACGAGGATCTCCCGGCCCAGATCACGCGCGAGGAGACCGCGCTCCAGTCCGCTGTCCCCCTGGTCGGTCTCGAACTGCCACGGGCCGTTCAGATTGAGCCAGTCGCGGCGGACGAACTGCGGACGGGGGTACTCCGGACGCGGTACGGAGTGAGTGGACACGCGTGCTCCAGTCGATCGGCGGGGCGGGCGAAGGGCCGCTCCCGGGTGGTACGGAGGGTGGTGCGGGGCATCGGCGGGATCAGGAACCGCCGAGCCCCGTGGTGGCGACCGAGTTGACGATGCGCCTCTGGAAGAGGAGGAACACCACGATCAGCGGGAGCGCCGCCAGCAGGGCGGAGGCCATGGACTGTGCGTACTGGACGCCGTAGGCGTCCTTGACGGTCGCCAGCCCGACCGGCAGCGTCATCAGTGAGGGGTCGTTGGTGACGATGAACGGCCACATGAAGTTGTTCCACGCCCCGATGAAGACGAAAATCGACACGGCGGCGACGATGGGCCTGGACAGGGGCAGCACGATCGACGTGAACACCCGCAGCTCGGAGGCCCCGTCGATCCGCGCGGCGTCCTCCAGTTCCCGGGGGATGCTTTCGAAGAACCGCTTGAGGATGAAGACCATCATCGGCGCGACCACTTGGGGCAGGATCACCGCGGCGTAGGTGTCCACGAGGTCGAAGAGCAGCATCTGCTTGAACAGCGGGACCACCAGCAGCTGCGGCGGAACCATGATCGCGGCGACCGTGACGGCGAGGAGCGCACGCCGGCCTCGGAAGGTCCCCCTGGCGAAGCCGTAGGCGGCGAGGGTGGAGACGGCGACGGTGAGCAGCGTGACCAGGCCTGCCACGAGGAAGCTGTTGAACGCCCAGAGCGCTACGTTGCCCCGATCGAGGATCTGCTCGTACGACCCGAGGGTGAGTGCTCCCTTCAGCGGGGAGAGGCCGGGGGTGGCCACGTCCTGCTCGCTCTGGAGGGAAGTGGCGACGGCCCAGACGAAGGGCAGCAGCCATAGCGCCGCCAGGACGGCCAGTGCGGTCCCGGCCAGCACGCGGGGTGTGCGTCCGTGTCCCAGGAGCAGCGGGGAGCCGTCCGCTCGACGCGGTGGCCGAGGGCGTCTGCGAGGTGCGGTGACGGTGGCGGACATGGTCAGTCCTCCTTCCGGAAGAAGCGGAGCTGTGCGACGGAGACGATGATCACGAGCGCGAAGAAGAGGTAGGAGACGGCCGAGGCGTAGCCCAGGCGGTAGCCGGTGAACCCGACGTCGTAGACGTACTCGAGGATCGGGCGGGTGGATCCGTTGGGCCCGCCCTTGGTGAGGATGTAGATCTGGTCGAACACCTTGAGCGAGGCGAGGACCTGGAGCATGGCCACCAGCACGGTGGTTCTGCGCAGTTGCGGCAGCGTGACGGACCACAGCCGGCGCCATGCGCCGGCGCCGTCGAGCGCCGCGGCCTCGTCGTAGGTGGAGGGCAGGGACTGCAGGGCGGAGAGGTAGAGCAGGAAGTTGAAGCCGACCGTCCACCAGACGGTGAGGGCCGCGACGGCCCACATGGTCACGGCCTCGTCGGACAGCCAGCCGACTGGTTCGAGGCCCAGCGTGGTCATGAGCTGGTTCCCCAGGCCCAGGTCGGGCTGGTAGAGCCACGTCCAGATCAGTGTCACGACGGTCACGGGCAGCAGGTAGGGCGCGAAGAAGGCCAGACGCCAGACCCACTGACCGGCCAGGCCGCTGTGCACCAGGAGCGCCATCGCGAGGGCCACCAGTACGAGCGGCACGCAGGAGATGGCGGTGAAGACGGCGGTGTTCCCGAGGCTGCTCCACACGTCGGGGTCACCGAAGGCCTCGGCGTAGTTGTCGAAGCCGACGAAGGTCGTGTCGCGGATGGCGAGCGAGGTGTCGGTGAAGCTCAGCCAGAGGCCGTGGACGACGGGCCAGACCAGGAAGAGCGCGAAGACGATCAGGAAGGGCAGGACGAAGAGCAGTCCGGTACCCGGCCGGCGACGGGATCCCCGGCCGGGCGGGCGCAGTCCGCCGGGTGCGGGGGAAGGCGCGCCGGCCGGCGTGTCGGCGCCTATGGGTGCGGTGGTGGTCACGGGATGACTCCTTCGGCTCTCGGTCAGGCCACCGGGTTGGGCTGCCGAAGCAGCGTGTCCACTTCGCGGATCATCTGGCGCACCGCTTTTTCGGCGGAGGTGTTGCCCATCAGGGCCGCCTGGAGCGGCTGGCACATCCGGTTCTGGAAGTTCGAACCGGCGCCGACGAACCAGTTCGGGGGGTCGAGCACGGCGACGTCGCCCGCGTCCGCGTACGACGACTGCGGGTCCAGCGCGGTGTACCCGGGTTCGGCGAGCACCGGCTGGTAGGCGGGGATGTGACCCGCGCTCGCCCAGGTGAGGCTCTGCTTGATGATCTGCGCGATGTAGCGGTGGGCCTCGCGCCGCCGGGCCGGGTCAGGGTTCTTCTGGTGCGGGAGGACGAAGCTGTGGGAGTCGGTGTAGACGGCGGGCCGCTCGAAGACCTGGGGGAAGGGTGCGGCCCCCAGGGGGATGCCGGACTTCTTCAGCGTCGGCAGCTCCCATTCGCCGAGCATGACCATGCCGCCGCGCCCGCCGACGAAGTTGGCCAGCGCACCGTTGTAGTCGAGGTTGTTGGGGTTGGTCTTCCCGTCGAAGAGCTGCTTCATGAAGTCCACGACCCGTACCGCCGCATCGACGTCGATGCGGGGAGGTCCTCCGTCCGGCAGGGTGAAGGACGCACCGGTCTGCGCGTAGAAGGCGGCGAACTGCCGCCAGTTCTGGGCGGTGTCGGTGACGTGTCCGAAGAGGATGCCCGAGCTCCCGGTGGCGTCGGCGAGCGCCTTGCCCGCGTCCAGCATGGCCTGGGGCGATCCCATCGGTGCCAGCTCGCCCGCCGGGTCGAGGAGCCCGGCCTTGTCCGCCGCCTCCCGGTCGTAGAAGACGATGAAGGGGTGGACGTCGAGGGGGATCGCGTACACGGTCCCGGCGTGCTGGGTCCGCGACCACACCGCTGGGGTGAAGTCCTTCTCCGTCACCCCGAATTCGGCGAGCAGGTCGAGGTCGAAGGGGTCCAGCAGGCCTCCGGGGGCGTATCCCGCCAGTCTGGAGAGGTGCAGCACGGCGACGTCCGAGGCCCGGCCGCCCGCGGCGGACATGGCGAGCTTCGTGTAGTACGACGGCCCCCAGTCGAGGATGGTGCGGTCGACGGCGAAACCGTCCGGCCCCGCGGAGACGGCTGCGATCATCTCGTCCATCAGCATGCCGTCACCGCCCTGGAAGAGGTCCCAGACGCTCAGCTCGGACGCACCGGAGGCCGAGGCGGGTGAGGCACAGCCCGCGAGCGATCCGGCCGCGGCCAGCGCACCGGCTCCGGCCAGGCCGGAACGGAGGATCCCGCGGCGGCTGACACCGTGTGCCGGACCAGGCGCCCGGGGGTGGCGCACCTGTCGGGCAGGGAACGAAGAACTCATCACGGACCTTTCGACGGCCGGACGCTCATGCCGGACCGGCGGTGGACCCCGGGTACGAGCGGGTCCACCGCGTACGGCAGATGGTTGGCGCACCGGCTGAAACGGTGCGGTGGCATGTTTTTACATCGATGTACATTCGCTGTAAAGGGTTCGGTACAGACGTTTGCCCGAAGCACGGCCGCCGATGGGTCCGCCCGGAGGCCGGGGGCGTCCACGCCGCACGGCTGGACATAGACTCGGCGGCGCGCGAGGGAAGGGGAGGTCACGGTGGCACGGCCCAGGATCAAGGACGTCGCCCGGCACGCGGGCGTGTCCGAGAAGACGGTGTCCAATGTGATCAACGACTACACCCATGTCTCCGAGCGCACCCGGAGAGTGGTCCAGGAGTCCATCGCGCATCTCGGATACCGGGTCAACCTGGCGGGCCGCCACCTGCGCAAGGGTCGCACCGGCATCATCGCCCTCGTCGTACCAGAGCTCGACGTCCCGTACTTCGCCGAACTCGCCCGCCACGTGGTCCGCGAAGCCGGAGAGCGTTCACTGACGGTGCTGATCCACCAGTCCGGCGCCGACCGTGAACACGAGCTGGCCGCACTGGCCGGCTTCGGCTCCGACTTCGTCGACGGGATCATCCTCAGCCCTCTCGCCCTCACCGCCGACGACCTGCGCGAGCGTCCGGGCGCTCCCCCGACCGTCCTCATCGGGGAGTTGCTGGAGGAGGGCGCCGACCACGTCGCCATAGACAACGAGAAGGCCGCGCGCGAGGCCACCGAGCACCTGATCTCGCTCGGCCGGCGCTCGATCCTGGCCGTCGGGGGACGTGACGCCACCGGCCTGGGTACGGCCGAGGCGCGCACCCGCGGCTATCGAGCGGCCTTGGCGGAGGCGGGCATCCCGTACGACCCCGCCGCCCTGCTGCCCGTCGAGTCCTTCCGGATGTCCGACGGCGCGGAGGCGGTGGCAGGGGCACTGATCCGCGGGGCGCGGCCCGACGCACTCCTCTGCTTCAACGACCAGCTGGCGCTCGGCGCGTTGCGCACGCTGCACGAACACGGCGTCCGCGTCCCGGAGAGCGTCGCCGTGATGGGATTCGACGACGTGGAGGGCGGCCGGTTCAGCGTTCCGACGCTCAGCACGGTGGCGCCGGACAAGGCGGCGGTGGCGAGGACAGCCGTCCTGCTCCTCCTGCGCCGCATCGACGAGGCGACGGGTTCGTCCACGAGCGCCGACCCGGCGGGTTCCGGCGTCCAGTCACCGCAGGACCGCGTGGTGGCGCACCGTCTCGTCCTGCGGGAAAGCACCCAGGGCCCCGCCGACTCCTGACTGCGGAGCCCTCCGGCCACCGACACACTCCACGGGCCTCGACCGGAATCGCTGGCACCTCGCCCGGCCATTCGCTTCGGCATGCCCCGACGGGCGTGCGCGCGCCGGTCCGCGCCTCGTGCCGCGCCCAACCGCGCTGCGGCACGCGCGATTCACCAGCGCCCGGCGGACACTCCGGACTCTTCGATGACGGACGCTCCCACTTCGCACTAATGGCCCCATGGTTCCATTACGCCCGTTCGCCTGCTACGGTGCTCAAGGAACTTAACGGAACCACCTTCCCATTAGGGGGACTTGTGAGCACCCTTTCCGTACGCCGCGTCGCCGCACCTCTCGTCGCCGGATCCCTCGCCATGGGCATCCTGGCCGGCCCCGGTGAAGCAGCGCCCGTCACCTGGACCACAGCGTGGGGCGCCTCTCCCCAGATGCCCAGCACCGGCTTCACGCCCAACTGGTCCCAGGAGGGCTTCTCCCACCAGTCCGTCCGCCAGGTGGTCCGGTCCACGAGGGGTGGCGACTTGGTCAGGATCCGGCTCTCCAACGCGTACGGCACCTCACCTCTGCAGGTCACCGGCGCGACGATCGCCCGCACCGCACAGGGGGCGGCCGTCGAGAAGGGGTCGGTCCGCCGCCTCACCTTCGACGGCAGGGGATCGACCGAGATTCCGGCCCACGGCGAGCTGCGCAGCGACGCGACCTCACTGCACCTGGAGAGGCTGGAGTCGGTCACGGTCACGCTCCACTTCGCGGGGACCACAGGCCCCGCGACGTTCCATTCACAGGGCTGGGCCACCACCTACCGAGCGGACGGCGACCACCGGTCCGACACGGCAGGAAGCGCGTACACCAGCACGACCCAGTCCTGGTACTACCTCTCCGGCATCGAGGTGGGCGGCTCACAGCGCGGCGTGTCCGCGGAAGGAGCAGCCGGAGGCACAGGAGGGGCCGGTGCCGAGGACGGCATCGTCGTCTTCGGGGACTCCATCACCGACGGCTTCGGATCCACCCCCGACACCAACCGGCGATACTCCGACGCCCTGGCCGAGCTCACAGGGCGGCCCGTCGTCAACCAGGGCATCGGCGGCAACCTCGTGCTCAACGACTCGGCCTGGTTCGGTGAGCGCGCCACCGCCCGGTTCGAGCGCGACGTCCTGGACCAGCCGGGCGTCTCCACGGTCGTCATCCTCCAGGGGGTCAACGACATCGGCTTCAGCGAAGCCGCCGACGGCCCCAACCCGCCCGCCACCTACAAGCCCGCCCCGACCGTCTCGTCCCGCGAACTCATCGCCGGCTACCGCGAGCTGATCCACGCAGCTCACAGCAGGGGCATCGAGGCCGTGGGCGCAACCCTGCTCCCTCTCAAGGGGTCCGACCACTGGGGTCCGCACGCGGCACGGGTCAGCAACGAGGTCAACGACTGGATCCGCCGTACGGGCGAGGTCGACTCGTACGTCGACTTCGACAAGGCGCTCGCCGCCCCGTCCGATGCCGACCGCCTCGATCCCGCATACGCGAACGCGGACGCTCTGCACCCCAATGACGCCGGATACCGCGTCATGGCGGAGGAAGTCGCCGCGGTCCTGGCCGGCTGACGCGGACACACGAGGCGCCTCGCGTCGAAGCCGGTGTCGGCGATGCTGGGCAGGTAGCCCGGTACTGGAGTTCCGCGACACCCTGACGGGCGAGTTCGCCCCACGCGGCACCGCGGAGGCCGGGCACGCCGAAGTCACCGGGCGGCGGCTCAAAGATCAACACCGATGGCATTCCTTGATCATCAGGTGGGCATGCATGCGGCGATCGCCGATACCCCACAAGGAGTGATCAGCCCCCCATGAGTGCCCCCACCTCAGCGACCGTCCCCACACGGACCGCGCCCGGCGCCCTACCCCTGGTCGGCCACGCCCTCCAGCTCGCCCGCAGGCCGTTGCCGTTCATGACCTCACTCCGCGAGCACGGGAGCGTGGTCCGTATACGCATCGGTCCCACACCCGCGTTCGTCGTCACCGACCCTGCCCTGACCCGCAAGGTCCTGGTGAACGACGCCGCGCACTTCGGGAAAGGCGGCAAGATCATCGATGCACTGCGCATGTTCTTCGGTGACGGACTCGCCACGGTCGCCGACGGCGACACCCACCTCCGGAACCGGCGCCTGATACAACCCATGTTCAACAAGTCCCACGTCGCCGAGCGCGGCGCCCCCATGATCGGCCTGGTGCGGGACGCGGTCGGCGTCTGGCCTGCGGCTCAGCCGCGCGATGTGTACGCGGACATGAACGAGGTTGCCCTCTCCGCGTTCCTGGTCGCCCTGTTCGGTGCGGACCTCCCCGCGCATCTGGAGGGCGAATTCGTCACCCTCATGCCCGAGATCATGAAGGGGGCGATCCGCCAGACGATCGCTCCGCCCTGGGTCACTCGTCTCCCGCTGCCCGCCAACCGTGCGCACGCGGACCGGGTCGTCCGGCTGCGCGCCCTCATCGACCAGGCCATCGACCATCACGCCGGCCGGCGCCCGGGTCCGGCGCCCTCAGCCGCCACGGTCTCCGCCGGCGCGGCCGGATGCCCCCACGCCGGGGCCGGGGCTCAGGACCGGGGCGGACTCTTCACGACGCTCCTGGCCGCCGAGGACCCCCTGACGCGGCAGCAGTTGCAGGACGAGGCCATAACCCTGCTGACCGGGGCGATCGAGACCACCGGCACCACCCTCGCCTGGACGCTGTTCGAGATCACGCAGAATCCCGGGGTGGAGAAGCGTCTGCGCGACGAACTCACCACCGTCTGTGGTGACCGCGCTCTCCAGTACGACGACGTCGGGCAACTGCGGTACGCCCGACGGGTGCTCCAGGAATCCATCCGCAAGTACGGACCTGCCTGGATGGTGACCCGGACCGCGGCCCGTGACGTCGACCTCGGCGGCCACCACATCCCCGAAGGGGCCGACGTCGTGTGGAGCCCCTACCTCCACCAGCACGACGCCCGCTACTTCACCGACCCGGAAACCTTCGACCCGGACCGATGGACGGCGGAGCGCGCTCCCCACACCCGTGGGTCGTTCCTCGCCTTCGGCGACGGTCGGCGCAAGTGCATCGGTGAGAACTTCGCCTGGGCCGAACTCCAGATCATCCTGGCGAGCATCCTGCAGGCCTGGCCGCGCTTCACGCTCACCTCCCGGCTCCCACGCGCACAGGCCGTCGTCACCGTCAAGCCGGACGTCCTGACCATGACGTACCACTCGCGCGAGACGCCGGAACCGGCGGGCGGTTCCGAAGCGGCCGGCCTTCGGCAGGGACCGACGTCCTCCTGACGCGACAGACGCGGTGGCTCGTCCGCCCTCGGCACCGGAGTGCTCGCCGCCCGGTGCCGAGGGAGGCAGGTGCGGCTGGTGGCGAGGCGGTCGGGCCATCTCCCGCGAGGGTCGGGGGCGGTCCCGGCCGCCGGCCCCGCGGACCGGGGGCCACCGGTACCGGGCAGCGGTGGCCCCCGGCTTCCCCTCATCGAGCAACCCTCGCCGGACCGGGAATAGTGACCACGGGGCATTGTTGACGCCACCATGACTTCTGAGACGCTTGAGACGTTCGGCCGGGTCGGCATCTGGAGCGGTGCCCTGCACGCATCCCGGACGGACGACGCGGGCAGGCAGGCGCTCGCGGAAGCGGTGGCCGAGCTCGAAGAGCTGAACTACGGCACTCTCTGGATCGGGGGCAGCCCCTCGCCGGAGGACGCCGCCGCTCTCGTCGCCGCCACCCGCACGATCACCGTGGCCACAGGCATCCTGAGCATCTGGGACCACTCCGCAGAAGAGGTCGCGGCACGGATCGCCGCGATCGACGCGAGCGCGCGCGGCCGATTCGTTCTCGGTCTGGGCGTCAGCCACGGCCCGATGGTTCCGCAGTACTCCAAGCCGTACAGCGCGATGGTCGCCTACCTCGACGCACTCGACGCTGCGACCCCGCCTCTGCAATCCGGGCGCCGGGTCCTTGCGGCGCTCGGACCGAAGATGCTGAAACTCGCCACCGACCGGGCACTCGGCGCGCACCCTTATCTCGTCACCGCCGACCACACGGCGGAGTCCCGTAAGGCACTCGGCCCGGACGCGCTGCTGGCCCCGGAGCTGTCGGTGGTGCTCGACACCGACCTCGGCCGCGCCCGCACCACCGCCCGGAACATGCTTTCGCTGTACCTCCGGCTGCCCAATTACACCGACAACCTGCTTCGCCTCGGCTTCTCGGAGAGCGACTTCGACGGCGGGGGAAGCGTCCGTCTGCTCGACGCCCTCTTCGCCCTGGGTGACGTCGACCGTGTGAGGGCCAGGACCCAGGAGTACCTCGATGCCGGCGCCGATCACGTCGCGCTCCAGGTGCTCACCGCCGAGGAGGGAGGCAGCGGTCTGCCGCGGGCCGAATGGCGGGAGCTGGCCGCGGCGTTCACCGACCAGCCGTAGGACCCGGCTCTCCTGCGCCGCAGGCCGCCACAGCTCGGTCCCCCACCGCGACAGCGGCCCGTGCTCCCGGGAGAGTCAGGAGTACGACGCCGCCGTCCGGTGAGGGCCCACGCCCTCGAGGGGGGCCGCATCTCCGCGTACGCCGAAGGGGGCCGCACCTCCGCGTACTCACGCCCGGAGCGAGCAGCGCAGCGGCGCGCTACCCGAGTTCGATCGTGGTCACGGCATAGATGCCGGCCACATCGACATCGGGAACGCCCCCCGTGTACATCCGGGCGCACTCGAAGGTCGGTTCGAGTCCCAGGCGCTCCATCAGCCGGATCGCCGTCACGTTCACGTCGGGCACGTCCAGAGCCACCGGTGTCCCCTGCTGGGATGCCGACAGGCCGTTCAGCAGAGCAAGAGCGATGTCCTCGGAGGCGGCGTAGAGGGGACCGACGCGCGCGCCCGACCCAGCCGGGCGTACGACCCCGAACCCCCGCAACTCGCCGTCCTGAAGCGCCACAAGAGCTGTGTGGCCGGGCAGTCCCACCCACAGCGAGAGGAAGGCGTCACGCCGTGCGGGGAAGAAGCGGCGGTCGTAGGAAGCCAGCCGCCCGAAGGGAACGGATCCGGCGTCGGCCACCGTGATGCCTGCCGGGGGCTTCTCCCCGTCCGGCACTCCCGCGTATCGCACGTGGTTCCAGGCCGTGCGGAATCCGGACCTGCGGTAGTTGTCCTGCTGTTCGACCACACCGTCGAGACCCACGTTCCGGCCGTCCAGGCGGTCCATGGCCGCCCGCCAGGCCTGGATCCCGTAGCCCTTGCCGCGGACCGGGGGCCGGGCGATGTAGAAACCGATGAAGCCGAAGTCTGCTCCGTACCGCACGGCCGAGACGGAGGTGACGGGCTCCTCGTCCAGCCGGCCCAGGAGAAAGCCGTGCGGGTCGGCGGCGTGGAAGGGGAGGTGATCCAGTTTCCCCGGGTTCCACTGCTCGTCGTCAGCCCACTCCAGGAATTTCGCCATCTCACGGACGCCGGCGGTCGTGATCTCGTACGCTGCCATGTCCCTCTTTCACTCGATCCAGTGACCCGCTGGGCGGGGTTCGCCCCCGCCTCGCGCGGCGGTTGCCCTCCCCGCACAGGGCGTCGCACCTCGGCCCGGCCGTGTTCCGTCCGCCTGGGATGCGGGCAACGGCGACGTGGACCGGCCGACACCCCACCGGGGTCAGGGCCTCCTGGACCATGCTCCCGCGCCCGCGGGGGCGCGGTCACCACGGATGTTCGGAACCAGCCGCCGGAGCGACCTCCACAGGATCACAGCTCTCTGCGCATGCAGACCCGGGGCCATCGGTCGAGGCCGTGGGCGGCTTCCCGTCGTCTGATCTCCCTCAGACCGGGACCTGTGCCGCTGTCCCCGATCACGCGGAATCCGCAGCGCGCGTAATACGGCGCGTTCCAGGGGACGTCGGTGAACGTGGTGAGTGTCAGAGCGGGTACACCGCCGGCAACAGCGTGCGCCGCGAGACGATTCAGCAGCGCATGACCCGTCCCGCGGCGCGCATGAGCAGGGTGTACCGATACCTGCTCGACATGCAGGTTTCCGTCGACGTACTCAGCGACGAGGTAGGCCGCCGGGCGGTCTGCCGCATCGACGGCGGTCCAGGCCAGCCCCGTCTCCTGATAGCAGGTCAGTTCATTTACGGAGAGCGGTTCGTCCTCGGCGATCTCGGCCATGCCGATGTCGCGGAAACACTGACCGGCAGCTCTTTCGATGTCCTGCAGCAGGGGTAGCTCTTCGGCGTTCACCGGGCGAATGCGCATGGACACAGTGTCCTGGAGATTCACAACACCCGTGCGCAGGCCCCCGGTTCGATGACACTGAACCGGGGGCCTGCGCACGGCGCGGGAGAGGCCGACGATCACCGTCTCCCGACGCGCCGCCCGTTGCCGATACCTGCGACATGCAGGGCCAGAAGGGCCAGGCCGATCAGCATGACGTTCGTCGAGGCGAAGATGTCGTTCGTCGCGATGTCAGCGGCGTTGATCAGGAACGCGATGAAGAACAGGACTGCGGCGGCTATGGCAAGCATGACGTTGCTCCTTTGATTGATGGAACACATGTGCCCCTACTTGCTCGGGTCAGACCTGGGCGGTGCCATCGGAATCGGCGCTCCTCGCGCTTCGGTGCGTTCATGGTGCTGACGGCAGGCCGGACACCGTGGGATATCCGCTGGGATCGGGTGGGAGGATGCGGGACAGTTGTCCCATGACGATCTCTGGCGCCGGTTTCGTGCCTGGACTTGAATTGTCCGGAATCCTGTACGCCGAAGGGGTCCAGCCGATCCTCCGGGACGCCTTTCCGGGACTGCCGTACGCGGCTGCTCGGATCGGCAGCGGTTCCGAGGTGCTCGGGTTCGACTCGCCGAGGTCCGCCGACCACGATTGGGGGCCACGGCTGGAGATCTTCCTGAAGGCCGGGGACAAGGCCGCGCACGGGCCGGAAATCCGCCGCATTCTGGCGGAACGGCTCCCGAAGCAGGTGCGGGGCTGGCCCACCCACTTCCAGGAGAGCGACGACCCGCTGGATCCGGTCGGGCACATGCGGGCGACCGATGGCCCGGTCAATCACCGGGTGGACCTGCACGACATCGACGGATGGCTGGACGACCGACTCGGACTGCGTTCGGCAGCAGCCGAGTTGGGCGCTCGCGACTGGTTGGCGCTACCGCAGCAGCGGCTTGCCGAGACGACCGGCGGGGCTGTCTTCCACGACGAGCTCGGCTCCCTCACCGACGTGCGGCGAAGACTGGCCTGGTATCCGGACCAGGTATGGCGCTACCTGCTGGCCTGCCAGTGGCAGCGCATCGCGCAGGAAGAGGCGTTCGTAGGACGCTGCGCGGAAGTCGGTGACGACATCGGCTCGACGGTTGTGACCGCACGCCTGGTACGGATCCTGATGCACCTGTGCCACCTGCTGGAGCGCCGGTACGCGCCTTACGGCAAGTGGCTCGGCAGTTCGTTCAACAGACTGGCGACGGCCGGCCCGCTCGGCACCGTGCTTCGTGGCGCTCTGGCTGCGGCTGACCACCACGCCAGGGAGGCGCACCTGTGTGCTGCCTACGAGGCCGTCGCATCGCTGCAGAACGCGACCGGGCTCATCGCTCCCGTGGACCCCGCGTGCCGCCCCTACCACGCGCGTCCCTTCCTGGTCCTGCATGCCGAGCGATTCGCCCAGGCTCTCGCGCACACCGTGACGGACCCGGAACTCCGGACTCTCGCACTGGTCGGCAGCGTCGACCAGTGGTCGGACAGCACGGACCTGCTCGACCAGCCCAGCGCCATCAGGGCCGCGGTCCTCGCCCTCCGTTGAGCAGAGCGGAGACGCAAGCTGCCGCCACTACGACCTCGGCGCCATGAGCCTCCTCGATCTCGTACGTAGGCTGTGCGACCTCGGGCTGGACCTGGCCGTCGTCAGGAAGGCCCTCAATCAGGAGGCCTCCGTCCCGGACGTCGCCGCGGCGCACGCCGATGCCCTGGACGCCCAGACCCGCACCGGGAGGCAGGCAACTCACGGGCTGTCCGCCTCCCAGGCCCAGCGCTCCGGGTCGGCCTCCACCGGTCCGTACACGGCGCGTCCTCCCGCGCCGAACTTCCCGAGCTCCGTGCCGAGTGCGGCGCCCACGGCAAGGCGCTCCCCCGGCCAGCCGGTCACGTCAAGGAGCAGTCCGTCGAGAGGCCCGCCCACCAGCTCCACGTAGACGTGTCCCGGCCGTGGGCCCGGATCGGGGTCGTCGTGGTCGGCGCCGTAGACGCGGCGCCTCATCAGTTCGTCCATGTCTTCAGCATCACAGCCACCACTGACAGCGCGACGCCCACGAACCGGCGCGGGCCCGCGTCACCTGCGAGCGGGCGCCCTCGGTGTACGTACGCCCCGAGAACGTACGCCCAGGGGAATGCGACGGGGCTGCGCGTCGACGTCACTGCGCCGGTCGGGAACGGTTCGCTGGGCGGGGAGGCGAGTGCGGCCGCGTGGCGTTCACCCTGGACGCGCAGTGCGAGGGCGGTACCCGCTGCCGCCGCCGAGGTGTGGCAGCGTGGAGGCGCGCCCCGCGAATCACCCGGTGTGATTCACCGCCACCAGGTGGGCACAGCACGAGACAGAGGAGAGAACATGTCGAAGCCACCGCTCCCCGACGCCGCGATCACCATGCTGCGCAAGCCCAACCCGGCTGTCATCGCCACCCTCCGTGCGGACGGCCAGCCGGTGTCCACGGCAACCTGGTACCTCTGGGACGAGGGCCGGGTGCTGGTCAACATGGACGAGGGCCGCAAGCGCCTCGACCATGTGCGCCGTGACCCCCGTGTCACCCTGACCGTGCTCGACGACTCCGACTGGTACACCCATGTGACTCTGATCGGACGCGTGGTCGAGATCAGCGACGACGAAGGTCTCGCCGGCATCGACCGGCTGTCCCAGAACTACCTCGGACAACCCTACGCGGACCGGGAGCGCGGCCGGGTCAACGCCTGGATCGAGATCGACCGCTGGCACGGCTGGGGCGGATTCCGGGACAGCACGCAGGCTGCGACGTAGTTCGCCGTTCCACCGGATGGCATGCGCCTCTCCAGCCCCGGACCCAAGGCGGGGTAAATGGTCGAAGTGCGGGCCTCACTGGCGTTTCGCACAGCCATACGGCCCGTTCCTGGGTGACGGTAATCTCCGTCGGAGTTCGCTGAGGCGCCCTGCCGTCCCGGCCTCGCGAGGAGGCCCCGTCCGGCCAGACGCACTGGCCCCGCTGAGGAGGATCCATGAACTGGACACTCGAGGTCATCCCGGTCCCTGTCACCGACATGGACCGGGCGAAGACCTTCTACACCGAGAAGGCAGGCTTCAGGCTGGACCTGGACGACGAGGTCGCCCCCGGTATGCGCATCATCCAGATGACTCCCCCCGGCTCGCGGTGTTCGATCGCCCTGCTCCAGGGCATGCCCCCGTTTCCCGGGGAGACGGTGATGGCCCCCGGCTCGCTGCACGGTCTCCAGATCTGTGTGACGGACATCGAGGCGGCGCGCGAACATCTGGTGAGCAGGGGCGTGGACGCCTCACCGGTCCGGCACGTGGGCGCGACGGGCTGGGAGGAGGGCAAGGGCGGCACCTGGAACTCGTTCATGTCCTTCGCCGATCCGGACGGCAACGGATGGGTGGTCCAGGAAGCGCCTTCGGACCTTTCCGAGCGCTGACTCCCCGCTGTGGTGAGCGGCTCGGCTCCGCCCGCCCCCGATGTCAGGCGTTCGGGTCGAAGGGGACGCCGGCCGGTAGTGCCTTCGCCAAGTGGGCAGCGAAGTTTCCGTCCTTGAGCCCGAAGACCGCGCTTCCGAAGTCGGCCTGGACCAGCTTGTCCCGCAGGCCGGGCGGGTAGCCGTTCCAGCCGATGAGCCCGGGGAACCGCCACGCGTGGTAGTGGTTCTCCGGTGGCTCGTCGTTGGAGTTCGCGGGGCGGAAGCAGTGGGTGCTCACACCGTCCTTGTGATAAACGATCTTGGGATGCGTGCCGTCCCAGCGGATCTGCTCACGGGTGTAGACGTCGAAGTCGCCGTGGGCCGAGGTGGATACGTAGCGGGCCTCGTTGTTCTGGATCCATACCACGACGTGCTCCCAGTCGTGCCGGTGCCCTCCGAGGCCGCTGCCGGCGACCGCCTGGTCCTTCTCGAAGTAGAGCCCGTACATGACCGCGCACCACCCGTTGTTGCACGTGGAGCGGGCGTAGCCGTTGGTGTTGTCCAGATCCACGGCGTCACGGCAACTGCCGTTGACGGCACCGGTGGTCTTGAGGCCTGCGGCGATGGTGCCGTCGGGCCCGATCGCGGGCGTGGGGTAGCAGCCGTCGGTGTCGTAGTCGAACGCCGGCTGGAAGGCCTGCTCCATCGTGTCGGCGTTCGCGGGCAGCGCGGCAGGCGGTGCCGCCAACGCGCTGCTCGCCGTGGCGAGGACGAGTGTGATGGCACTGCCAACGACGAGGGCTGCCTTGCGGATCGGTGCGCTGCTTCTCACTGCGTCCTCCCGGTCGGCGCGTGGCTGTGGGGGGGGGCACGCGCGCTACGCCTGACATGCCCATCCCAATAACCTTGAACCCTGCGGGCGTACATGACGTCGGACGCCGGTGCGGGAAAGCATCCACGCGCCGACGACTCAGCGGCGACGTACCCCCGCGGCAGCCGGGGCCGTCGAGCCTGACATACCGGCTTGAGCGGCCCTGCCCGGGCGCAGAGTCCACGGCACCGGTTCGGTGTTCGTCAGCCACCCGTCGTCGATCAGCCGGCGGATGACGTGGATCCGCAGGTCGCGGGACATCTTGCCCCACTCCAGCGCGTTGCAGAGCTGTTTTACGGAAGGACCGTGACCGTGCTCCGCACGGAAGGCGGCGGAGAACTCCGCCGCGGCCGGCCCCTGGTCCGGGTGCCCGGCCTCCCAGACGTCGTGGGCCCGCCGCACCTTCTCCTGGACCTGGGCCGGAACCGCCTTGCGCATGAAGGCTTCCGACACTCTGGCCGTGGACAGGGAACACCGAGGGCAGCCCTCGACGGCTTCGACGTGCCGCCGCAGCGCCACGCTCGCTCGGTCCTTCCACTCGTCCCAGCTCGGCGGTTCCTCCTCCGGCGCACGGGTGGCCGGAGGGGTGTCGGACGGGGGACGCGTTCCCGACAGGTGCCGAACGCCCTCGGCCAGCAGATACCGACTGCCGTCCAGTTCCCGCAGGAACCCCTTGGCGAGCAGTTCGGGCAGGGCCGCCCCGCACTCGTCGGGCAGGAGGGCGGGCAACGTGCCGTACTCGTCGGCCGGGCCGTGCGCGGCCAGGAACAGCGCCGCCAGCCGGACGGCGGACGAACTCTTCTTGACCGGCTTGGCTGCCAGGGTCCGCGCCGTCCAGCCGGAGACGCGGGACCGCATCACCTTGCCGAAGGGCAGTCGGGAGTCCGGCAGACCGCCGAGGCCGGGCACAGTGACCCCGACGGGCGTGGCGAGATCCCCTCCGAGGAGGGCCTCCTGCCCCTGCCAGCCCAGCGTGGCGAGAGCGGTGACGGCCGCCTCCGGGTCGGCCAGGCGGAGGGACCTCACGTCCTGACCGGTGAGATTGCCGATTCCGCTCCGGGCCGCCCGGATGGCGACCACCACGGCGAGGAGCTGCGCGTCGGCCCCCCGCAGCGGCAGCGAGCCGAGGTAGACCAGGAGCTCACGCGCGGCTTCTCCCTGGCGGGGCGTCAGCAGGAAGGGGTTCTGCTTCACCACCGGTGCAGCCGGGGCGGGGGGCGTGCTGGAAACTGAAGGAGACACGCCCTGTACAACGTGCGCGAGGCGCCGAGGTCACCGTTCGTACTGTCGTACGAGCATGTCACGCCACGCCCGAGTGAGCCGCTGCGCCCACGCGGCCCGGCGCCCGAACGCCGCACGCGGCCTCAGATCGTCGTGACCACCACGCGCCGGGCGTACGGCGCGCCCTCGAAGTTGTCCACGATCGCTGTGACCTGCACCGGGTCGCCCTCCCCGAACGGGAGGTGGTCCCCCCACGTGCGGGCGGTGAGCGCCACAGTGCGCTTCTTCCCGTCACAGGTCAGCTGGGAGGGCTGCAAGGTAGCGACTCCACGGGGGCTGTCGATCTGCGAGTCCCGCTCGTCGGCCAGCCGCCAGGCTATGCCCAGGGAGAGGGCCGGGGTCGGGTCGCAGGAGTACGTCACGTCGACCGTGATGCCGTCCTCGTCCCGCGCCGTCGCCGGAGCGTACGTGACCTCGGCCACGGCAACGGTGTTGTCCTTGCCGAAGATGGTCGAGTCATCCCCGGCCAAGGCGGGAGGAGCGGCGGCCAGGGTGCCCGCCGCGACCAGGAACGCGGTGACGGCGACGACCGGGACGCGGCGGCGCAGAGCTAACGAGTGCATGCTGAACTCTCCTTCTGAACAGGCAGGTTGCCGGTCCAGTCGTGGATCTTCGCAGTTGCCCGGACACGTGTCCAGAGCGCGCCGCGCAGGCCGTGACCCGCCCTGCGGTACCGCCACCACGGACACGCCCGCCCACGGCAGGCCCGCCTGTTGCCACCCCCGAGCAGCTCCATCCGCCGTCCTACCGCCCCGCCCACCGGTTGTCCGACCGCCCCGGCCGTCGCTGCGACACCGGCGATCGGAATCAGCGTCCGGTGCCGCTCCGGCGCTCCATCGCCGTGTCGGGATTGAATCCCCACGCTCCGGCCATACACCGAAGGAGGAACGCCGTCCGGGCACGACGCATCAGGCGGCGCCTCCGGGCCGGCAATGTTTCGGACGCCGGCAGCCACTGTTCCTCCGCCGGCTCGCGTCGTGCCGCGTCGTGAGGAATTAGCCGGGAGTCAAAGGCCGTGGACAGGGCCGGCCCCGGCGATGCCGTCGCCAGGAGGGGCGGCACACACCCACGGCAAATCCACGTACATCGGGGGCACATGGAGAGCGTCCTCGGCCCTCAGCACAGGCACGGCCACCGGCCCCCCGCGCGGCCGACGGCTCACTTCCGTCGGACCCGGCATTCCTCGTGCCGCGCAACGGCACCCCGGTCGGGGCCCGGCTGCAGGCGAGCGATCCGGGGCCCGACGCGGTGACCGGAGTGCCCCCTGACGATCCGGGCCTCCCGTCCTGCCACGCGATGGGTAGGGTCGCCGCATGCTGCCACGCGATGGGTAGGGTCGCCGCATGGCCGTCCTTGAGCGTCTTCGTTCCGATCACGCCCCCGCGCTGCTCGCCTTCGAGCGGCGGAACCGCGCGTACTTCGCCGCTTCGATCCCGGACCGGGGAGACGACTTCTTCACCGGGTTCGACGTTCGTCACGCCGAACTGCTCGCCGAACAGGCGTCAGGGATGCACCACTTCCATGTCCTGGTGGACACCGACGGCGCCGTGCTGGGGCGGGTCAACCTCGTCGGCGTCGTGGACGGCTCGGCCGAGCTCGGATACCGGATCGCCGAGCACGCGGCGGGACGAGGGCTGGCCACCTCGGGGGTGCGCGAGGTGTGTGCGCTCGCCCGCGAGGAGTACGGCCTGACCGCCCTCCGGGCTGAGACGACGGTGGACAACACCGGTTCGAGGGCTGTGCTGGCCCGTACGGGATTCGTGGAGACCGGCCCGATCAGGCTGGTGGGGAGGCCCGGCCTGCGCTTCACCCGTGATCTGGCGGACGCTCGCCGCTGAGCCCGGTACCCGACCGCGCCCACACGCCGGCAGACGCCCGTCGGTGGCGTACCGCGCTGCGGTACGCCACCGACGGGTCCGTTCGTACGGTGATCAGTCGTCGTCGATCTGCTCGTCCGTGATCGTGCCCTTGGCCGCGTCCACGTCGAAGGTGGTCTTGTTCCAGTCCTTCGTGACCACGTCGACCTGCCAGACCAGAACCTTGCTGTCGTTCTCGTCGAGTCCGATCGAGGTGACCCAGCCCTGCGTCTTGTCCGTGGCGGTCTTGGCGGCCTGCTGAGGCGTCTGCGTGGCCTTGGAGAGCTGGGCCGCCAGCTCCTGCTTGTCCGCGTCGCTCTGATCGGCGTCCGGGACGGACTCGATGACGGCTCCGGACACCGCGTCGATGGTCACGTTGTGTGCGGTGCCGTCCTTCTCGGCGACCTCCGCGATCCACTTCGGGCCGGCGGAGCTGCCGCTCGGGCTCGGGCTGCCGGACGGGCTGCCTGACGGACTCGGGCTGCCCGAAGGGCTCGGGCTGCCGCTGGGGCTCGGGCTGCCGCTCGCGTCGTCCTCGTCATCGAGGCCCTCGAGGTCCAGATCGGTCAGCTTGCCACCGGACACCTCGCCGACGGCCGTCGTGGCCGCCTTGTCGAAGGGGACCTTGACGGTCGAGAGCAGTTCCTTGCGCTCGGTCTGGTCCTCGGTCAGCTGACCCGTCCCGGAAGGGCTGCCGGAAGGGCTGGTCGTCTGGTTCGGAAGGACCTTCGCGGCCTCAGAGGTCTCCGCGGCGGTCTTGTCACCGCCGTCCTGACCACAACCGGTCACAAGGGTGGCTGCAAGAGCAGCGGCGCACAGGGCGCCGCCGGCGACGCGGAGCCGGCGGGCGCGCGGGGAAACGGTCTTGTTTCGACGGGGCTCAAATCTCATGCTGGCATCCCTAGCCGTCTCCGCGAACAGTCATGTTGTCCGACCGGGGGGTGTCACCCGATCGACAGCGCCGTCCGCCCATTCGGCGTGTCGCGTTCCCCGCCATGAACATGCCCAAGCAGGGGAATGGCGCCGGTTCCGTCGGAACCGGCGCCATTCCCGCGGGGCGTCAGGCGGTCAGCTGGACCTCGGCCGGGCCCGCCGACGCGCCCAGCGCCCCCGCGGCCGGAACGCCGCTCAACTGCACCGCTGCCACCGCCAGGGCGTCGGGCACGGCCCTGGTCCCGGTGGTGACGCAGAGGGTGTAGGAGACGTCCTCGAGTTGACGGCGGCTCTCGGAAGTACCCAGCCGTGCATGGGTGCTTCGCAGTGTCTCGTAGCGCTTGACGAGATTCCGCAGCGTTGCGGGATTGGCCATCAGCACGGCAGTTCCTCTCCACAGGGCGGCCGGGAGCCCGTGGGCCCCGCACCGACGAAATCCGATCGCGCCGGCGGAACCGCCTGGCGTCACGGCCGGCCGTGCGAAGCTGACAGCACGCGTCCGGTCCCTTGCTGATGATGGTCGCTCCGCCCCACTCATTCCGCATCCTCAGTCACGGACGGTCACGCGGCTGTGTTCCCGGGGCGCCGGGCGCCGGTGTGGGAAACAATGGAGGGGACGGGCCGAGGCTGCCGCCGGGCCCGGTCGGGAGGTCGGTCATGGGTTACCCGGAGAGTTACGAGCTCATCTTCCAGGCGGGCGGGTCGGAGGACGACGTGGTCGTCGTCCACCTCACGGCGCGTTCCGGCGCCGGCGGCTACCCCGTCTACGCGGACGAGACGGGGATCGTGCGCGCCGAGATCAGCGAACGGGGCGAGGTCCGCATGCAGGCCAGCGGTGGCCACCAGGTGCTGGGAGCACCCTTGCTGGCCCGGCCACTGAGCCCCGGGGCGAGCGCGCGCGACGCCGGCTGACTGTTTTCGGCCGCCTCGACGACGCACCCGCAGTCCGTTCATGCCCGCATTCGTCTGTTCATGCCTTCGCCTCGCCCGAATGTGTTTACTTCCTTGAAGTGCGGCCGTAGTCTGCCCCTGAAACCACAGACTCGGGCATGAAACGGATACGTAACCACATGTACGCACCGGAGCGGCAGCAAGAGATCCTCCGCATCGCCGGCGAGAGCGGCCGCGTCGATGTGCTGTCCCTGGCCGAACAGTTCCAGGTGACCGCGGAGACCGTTCGGCGCGACCTCAAGACTCTCGACCGCGCAGGGCTCCTCCGCCGGGTGCACGGCGGAGCCATTCCGGCCGGGCGCATCGGCTTCGAACCGGACCTGGCCGAGCGCGACACCGTGGCCGCCGACGAGAAGGACCGCATCGCGGCCGCAGCCCTGGGCGAACTCCCCACCGAGGGCAACATCATCATCGACGCCGGAACGACGACCGTCAGGCTGGCGGCCGCCGTACCGATCGATTCACGCCTCACCGTGGTCACGCACGCCCTACCGGTGGCCGCGCGACTCGCCGACCATCCCGGGATCGCACTGCATCTGGTCGGCGGCAGGGTCCGTCACCGCACCCGCGCGGCCGTCGACGCCTGGGCGCTGAGCGCGTACGCCGAGATCAACGCGGACGTCGTCTTCCTCGCCACCAACGGTTTCTCGCCCGAAGGCGGGCTGACCACCCCGGATCTGGCCGAGGCCGCCGTGAAGCGCGCCGTGATCGCGGCGGCCCGCAGGGTGGTGCTCCTCGCGGACTCGGGAAAGTCCGGTCAGGAACACTTCGCGCGGTTCGGCGATCTCTCCCACGTCGACCTGCTCATCACCGATACGGGGCTGAGCCCCGAGGACGCCCGGGCCATCGAGAGCCGGGGCACGGAAGTGGTACGCGCATGATCCTGACCGTCACCCCCAATCCGAGCCTGGACCGCACCTACGAACTGCCGGGGCTGACCCGCGGGGCCGTCCTTCGGGCCACCACGGACCGTGTCGATCCCGGCGGCAAGGGCGTCAACGTCTCCCGGGCCGTCGCCGCCGCCGGGCATCGCACGGTGGCCGTCGCGCCGTTGGGCGGGCCGGAGGGCGGGCTGCTGGCCCAGCTCCTCGGAGAACACGGCATCGAGGCCGCCGGGGTGCCGATCGCCGGCAGCACCCGTATCAACATCACTCTGGTCGAACCGGACGGCACGCTCACCAAGGTCAACGCCGCGGGGCCCGCGATCACCCCTGCCGAGGCCGAGCGCCTGCTGGACACCGTCCGGGCACGGTCGGCGGGCGCGGACTGGATCGCCTGCTGCGGCAGCCTGCCGCGCGGACTGCCGCCCCAGTGGTACGCGGAGCTGGTAGCCCGCAGTCACCGCGCAGGCGTCCGGATCGCTCTCGACACCTCGGGCGCCGCGCTGATCGCCGCGCTGCCCGAGCGGCCGGACGTGATCAAACCGAACATCCAGGAGCTGGCCGAGGCCGTGGGCCGTCCGCTCGCGACGGTCGGTGAGGCTCTCGATGCCGCCCGGGAGCTGTGCGAGCTCGGGGCTCGCTCCGTGCTCGCGAGTCTGGGCGCCGTCGGCCAACTGCTGGTGGAACCGGCGGGAGCGCACTTCGCGAGCGCGCGGGTGGGTGCCGTCCGGAGCGACGTCGGTGCGGGAGACGCCTCCCTCGCCGGGTTCCTGTCCGCAAGGGGAACGGGCCGGGCCGCTCTCTCGGCCGCGGTGGCGCACGGCGCGGCCGCCGTACAGCTGCCCGGAAGTGCCATGCCGACGCCCGCCGACCTCGATCCGTCCGCGGTGGTCGTCACCGCAGACGTCCCCATGGACCTGGCCCTCACGGAGCAGACCCGATGACGGCCACGCCTGTGCACCAGTACGACGCCCCCGTCCCCCGCGCCGCCTCCCCGGCGGTCCACGAGCAAGGAGCCCCGCGATGAGTGAGCTGATCACCGCGGACCTGGTCGACCTCGATCTGTCCGCCGAGACGAAGAGTGCGGCCGCCCGTTCACTGGCCGGACGGCTGGTCACCGCCGGCCGCGTCACCGACCTCGAGGGCTTCCTCGCCGACGTGGCCGCCCGCGAGGCACAGATGCCCACAGGCCTGGACGGTGGCATCGGTATCCCGCACTGCCGGAGCGAGCACGTCACCGCGCCCACCCTCGCTTTCGGCCGCAGCACACGCGGCATCGACTTCGGCGCGCCGGACGGCCCCGCGGACCTCGTGTTCTTGATAGCCGCGCCCGCGGGCGCCGACGACGACCACCTCACCATCCTCTCGAGCCTGGCACGACGGCTCATGGACCCCGAATTCACCGGCGCACTGCGAGAGGAGGCCGACCCTGCCGCGGCTGCGGCCCTGATCCGCGGCGAAGAGGCCGCCGCGGGCGCCGGGGACGCTGTCGCTGCGGACGCGGAGACGGTCGAGCCGTTCCGCGTCGTCGCCGTCACGTCCTGCCCGACCGGTATCGCGCACACCTACATGGCCGCGGAGTCCCTGGAGGCGGCCGCGCGCGCCCAGGGAATCGTGCTGCACGTCGAGACTCAGGGCTCGGCCGGGTTCGAGCGGCTGGATCCGGCGGTCATCGCCGCCGCGGACGCCGTCATCTGGGCGCACGACGTCGACGTACGGGAGAAAGCGCGGTTCCGTGGGAAGCCGGTCGTCGACACCGGGGTGAAGGCAGGGATCAACCGGCCCGCCGAGCTGATCGCCGAGGCCCGGCGCAAGGCCGAGCGGGGCGAGATCAGCCGGATCTCCGACGGACACGACGAGTCCGGCGCCGACGCGGGTTCGGCGGGAGCGTCCGGGCACTTCGGCGTGCGGCTGCGCACCTATCTGATGTCCGGCGTCAGTTACATGGTGCCGTTCGTCGCGGCCGGAGGCCTGCTCATCGCCCTCTCGTTCGCCATCGGCGGCTACGAGATCGCGAGTGCGAAGTCGGTGGCGGACCACTTCGTCTGGGGCGAGGCGGCCAGTTGGGCCGCCCTGCTCAACCAGATCGGCACTGCCGCCTTCGGCTTCCTGGTCCCGGTGCTGGCGGGGTACATCGCCTACGGCATGGCGGACCGGCCGGCGCTCGTCCCCGGCTTCGTCGGCGGCGCCATCGCGCTCACCATCGACGCGGGTTTCCTCGGCGGCCTGGTAGCGGGTCTGCTCGCCGGTGCGACGGTGATGGCGATCCAGCGGGTGAAGGTGCATCCCACGCTGCGCGGCATCATGCCGGTGCTGGTGATCCCCCTGCTCGCGTCGATCGCGGTCGGCTTCCTGATGTTCATCGTGGTCGGCAAGCCGATCGCCTCCCTCCAGAACGCCCTCACCGACTGGCTGAACGGGCTGTCGGGCTCCAACGCGGTCATCCTCGGCATCGTCCTCGGCCTCATGATGTGCTTCGACATGGGCGGCCCGCTGAACAAGGTGGCGTACGCCTTCGCGGTCGGCGGACTGGCCGACCCGACGCCCGGCAGCCTGAAGGTCATGGCCGCGGTGATGGCGGCCGGCATGGTGCCCCCGCTGGCGATGGCCCTCGCCACGACCGTGCGCCGTGGGCTGTTCACCCGGACCGAGCGGGAGAACGGCCGGGCCGCCTGGGTGCTGGGCGCCTCGTTCATCACCGAAGGGGCGATCCCGTTCGCCGCGGCCGATCCCCTGCGGGTGATCCCGTCCGCGATGGCCGGAGGGGCGGTCACGGGCGCGCTCTCCATGGCATTCGGCTGTACGCTCCGCGCTCCGCACGGTGGCGTGTTCGTCGTCCCGCTCATCGGCGAGCCGTTCCTCTACCTGCTGGCGATCGCCGCCGGCACCGCCGTGTCCACCGTGCTGGTCGTCGCCCTCAAGGGCATGCGCCCCACCTCCGCGTCCGCCGAGCCGGCCGACGACGGGTCCGACGTCGCCGTGGCCGTCTGATCCTGCCGCTCCCCCGAACGGCAGATCCCTCTTCACCCCAGGAGTTCACCCGTGTACCAGCGCACCGTTTCCGTCGGCTCCCGCAGCGGCCTCCATGCCCGTCCTGCCTCGCTCTTCGTGCAGGCGGCCATGCGCCAGCCGGTCCCCGTCACCGTGGCGCGCGAGGGAAGCGCCCCGGTCGATGCCCGGAGCATGCTCTCCGTGCTCGCCCTTGCCGCTCAGCACGGAGAGCTGCTGGTGCTGTCAGCCATGGGCGAAAGGGCATCCGACGCCGTCGAGGAGCTCGCTAGCCTCTTGTCGGAGGACCTCGACGGCAAGGACCGACAGTGACGGAGACGTGGGATGGCGCGGGTGAAGGCGTCCTGTTTCTTCCCTCGGGGCGGCTCGTGCGTGGCCGCGGCCTGAGGCGCCCGCTTCCCGAGGGCCCCGGGCCCACCTTCGCGGTCCATCTGCTGGGCGGTCCCCCGCCCCCGGTCGCCTGGGATTCGGTGTGGCTGCGCTGGCCGGACTTCCGGCTGCCCGCCGACCGGGAGGCGGCGCGCTCCGTGCTGGAGGAGGCGTGGAGCCGCGCTCCGGGTGAGCGGGTCGAGGTCGCGTGCGGAGGGGGCCGGGGACGGACGGGCACGGCTCTGGCGTGCCTGGCCGTACTGGACGGGGTCCCGGCGGAGGAGGCGGTTGCCTACGTCCGCCAGCATTACCACCCCAAGGCCGTGGAAACGCCTTGGCAGCGGCGTTACGTGGTGCGCTTCGCGGGAGGCTGACCGGCCCCCGCGGCGCAGTTCGTGAGGGTCACTCCACCGTCTGCGGAGCCGGAACCGTTGCTCCGCCGCCGGCGCGTACCGCCTCCACGACGCTCTGATGAAGGCTTCTGCTCGCTTCCTCCGAGGGGCACGGCACCGGACTGCCGGCCAGTGTGAACCAGTCCGAAGCGCCGCTGTACTGAACGGCGACCTCGGCCAGCTCCTCGGTCCACGTCGTGTGCACGGTCAGATCACCGCTCACGACACCAATTTCTTCGGTGCGCACTCCGCCGGTTCCCGCGAAGACACCGAGGGTGGTCCACGATGCCCAGTTCATGACGCGTCGCCTTTCGGGACAGTGACAAGCCTGTCTAGCGGACTTGACTCGAGTATGGCACCGCGAACCGTCACCCGCACGGGTGTGCCCGTGAGTATCCGCCCGGTGACAGCGGGAGGTGGTCACGGGTGCATCGACGCGCCCTTGAGGATCTTGTCGACGGCGTTGCGCGGCCCGTACACGGCCAGGCCCACCAGGTCCATCGCGTCCCTGCCCACCGCCCGCACGGCGGCCCTGTTCGCCTCGTCGTGACCGGTGGCGAAGAGGTCGGACGTGAACACCGCCATGGTCGCGCCCCGGCCGACCGCCCTGGTGTGCGCGGTCGTCAGGAGTTCCTTGGACCCGGCGAACACGAGGACGGGCTGCCGGAACATGGGCAGGTACGGGGTGTCGTCGGCGTCGGCGTAGGGTTCGCCGACCACTTCGGGCGCCCTGGTGCCGAGGCCGCTCACCAGGAAGGCGGTGACGTTGAGTCGCTGCCAGGTCTCCAGGTCGTCGCGGAGCAGCACGGCGATCTTGGTGTCGAAGCGTACGGGTGCGTTGTCGTCGGTCATGGCCAGAAGTCTGCCGAGCCCGGTTGCCGCACGTCTTGTACAAAGTTTGCACGCCGTAGCGGTCCTGGACGCTCTTGTACGATTCATCCATGGGAGCACGTCCGGACATCACCGCGTGGCGTCCGCGTGTCGAGGGGATCGACGAGGTCTTCCACGCGCATTTCGCCGACCACGCGTACCCCATGCACACGCACGACGCGTGGACGCTGCTCATCGTCGACGAGGGAATGGTCCGCTACGACCTCGACCGTCATGAGCACGGGGCACCCAGCTCGGTGGTGACGCTGCTCCCTCCGCACGTCCCGCACAACGGGGACGCGGCGACGCCCGGAGGGTTCCGCAAGCGCGTCCTGTATCTGAGCACCGCGCAGATCGACGAGGATCTCGTCGTGCGTGCGGTGGACCGGCCCGTGCTCCGGGATCCGCGACTGCGCCACCGGGTCCATCAGCTCCACCGCACGCTGGAGCACCCCGGGGACGAGCTGGAGGCGCAGAGCCGACTCGCGCTCGTGTCCGAGCGTCTCGCCGGGCATCTGCGGGACGAGCCGGTCGCCCCTCAGGTCCCGGACCGACGGGTCGCGTACGCGCTCCGGAATCTGCTGGACGAGCACTTCGTGGAGGGGCTGACACTTCGCGGGGCGGCGGAGCGGCTGCAGTCCCATCACACCCACCTGGTACGGGCTTTCAGCCGCGAGTTCGGCATGCCCCCGCACCAGTACCTGACGGGACGTCGCGTGGACCTGGCCCGTCGCCTGCTGCTGGGAGGGATGCGTGTACCGGAGGTGGCGGTCTCGGTCGGGTTCTACGACCAGTCCCACTTCTCCCGGCACTTCAAGCGCGTGGTCGGCACGACGCCCGGACACTACGCGCACACCGGAGCCGAGGCGGCTCAGCGGCGCTCCAGCGCCCCGCGGACGAACGCCGCCTGACCGGCGTGCTGCAGGTCGTCGGCGACGACGCTGATGAGCCGCACGCCGAGGGTCACCGGGGGCGACCAGGAGTCGTCCACGACACGGTCGAGGGCCCGCCCGTCGAGTCCCCGTACGAAGTCGAGCGTCTGCCCGCTCACCGCGTCGAAGTACCCGAGGAGCAGGTCCGCCGAAGCCACCCGCACGGAACCCACTTGCGCGCTGCTGTGGCCGTAGCCGGTCGAGCCCTTCTCGAGGGGCAGCTCGAAGCGGGAGGCCCAGTCCTGCGCGAACCAGACCTGCTCGGTTCCCGCCGCGTCGGCGACATGGTCGTCCTGGACGCGCGTGAGGTGCCACACGAGCCAGGCGATGGAATTCGCGTCGTCGTCGAGTCTGGCGTTGAGGTCCTCGGCCGGGAGGCCCTCGACCGCGGCGTGCACCACTTCATGGACGCGTTCGAACGCATCGGCGAGAATGCCTGCACTGTTCATACGACCACCATGGCCGCTCGGCGTACGAGGCCACGGCTTCGACACGCGGCCGGCCGGGCGGGCATCGGCAGAGCGACCGACCCGCCCGGCTGCCCCCGTCCGGGGTGTCCGGTGACCACCTCGCAGGCACCTCCGCGCTCGTACGCGCTCCTGACGGGCGTCACGGGGTCAGCCGGGCGGGTCGGTGTAGCGGACGGTGACCTTCTCGAATCCGAGTGAGCCGAGCAGCCCCTGGAGCATCGAGGTGGTGTTCTTCTCGGCTCGCTTGGTCAGGCCGCTCTCCTCGGCCGCCTCTCCGATGTGCTGGGCCGCCAGCTTGTTGACCGCCTGCTCGCTGCCGGGGTTGTCGGAGAAGAAGTCGCCGAGCCGGTCGAGGAGGCCTCGCTGCTTGGAGACGGCGTACGAGCGGTCGGGGTCGAGGGCGGGCTTGCCCAGCACGGCGTGGGGCAGCACGAGTTCGGCTGTGGTGCGGTCCTCGTTGACGGTCACCCCGTCGGCGCCGACCCTGCCGAGATCGACGGAGGCCCCGACGGTACCCGCGCCGACGTACAGCGTCCTGGTGCCGCGGATGGCGTCGGGCAGGTATTTGGCGTCCTTCTCCAGGTCGACGACGACCTGGAAGTTGCCGGAGGCCGCCTCGTAAGCGCTCATGTCCTGGATGGACTTGAGCACCGCGGGCCCGGAGCGGTCGTTGGTCTTCTCCTCGAAGAGGTCGTCGAGCCCCGGGAGCAGGCTGAGCCGGGATCCCAGGAACAGCAGGACCAGCGCGGCCGCGCACACGCCGGCGAACGGCAGGCATCCTCGCATGCGGGCACGACGGCGCGGTGAGCCGCCCTGGCCAGGATCCCCAGTACTGTCTGTCCTTACGTCAGTGGACGTCATACCCTCCGTCTGACCCCGTACGGCGTTTTCACTCCGCCTGGACGTCCGACTACGCCAGATCCAGTACGGGCGCGCTCCGTTGGGCGGTGTCAGGCGCCCGTGGTGCCGTCCAGCCGCTCCCTCAGCAGGTCCGCGTGCCCGATGTGGCGCGCGTATTCGGCGACCATGTGCACGTGCACCGTGCGCAGCGAGTAGACCGAGCCGCGCCGGGTGAAAGTGGTGTCGAGCGGCACGCCCGCCGCCACTTCGTCGGCGAGGCGGATCTCCTCGAGGAGGCGGGCGTAGTCCTCCGGGGCACGGTCCGGTGAGAGGTCCTCGAAGTCCGCGTCCTTGCCCTTCTCCGGGGCGTACATCGGGGCCAGTTGCAGGCCCGCGAGCCCCTCACGGAACCAGATTCGTTCCACCTTGGCCATGTGCCTGATCAGGCCGAGCAGGGTGAGGTTGGACGGCTCGACGGTCTGCCCGGCAAGCTGTTCGCCTGTCAGACCCGCACATTTCTGGAGCAGTGTGCTGCGGTAGAAGGCCAGGAAGCCCGTCAGTGTCTCGCGCTCGTCGCCGGTGAGCGATCCGGTGGTGCGGGTGGCCTCAGGGGCTTTCCATGTCATCGCATGATCATGCCTTCCGCCCCGCGGCCCGCACCAGGCGCCGGCACGGAACGGACAACGGCGCGCTGGTCGAGAGGCCGGCCCCGGGGCTGAGCACAGGTCTGCCGGAGCCGGCCTCGGCGAACGGCCGAAGGCGGCCCCGGCGGGGGGGCATCGACGCCCCCGTGTGGAGATGAAGCCCCCGGAGAGTCCGAAGGCGGCCGGCAAACAGATCAGGACAACGAGGGGCCTGCCCGGCGTTCCAGGCTCCGCGTCGGCGCGCTCCGGGCGCTCCTCCGCCCGGGTCCTTCCGTCAGCTGCGCCACTTGTCGAGCAGGGCGCGTCCGCGAGCCGCCGGCGCGCTCCGGCGCACCGTGGTCTCCTTGGGCCTCCCGCCGAGTTTCGCCCGCATCCCGGTCCGCGACGTGGCAGCGCGCTTCGCCTTGATGCCGGCCTTCGTCCTGGCTCCGGACTTCGGTTCCGCACCCGGCTTCACCTCGTCCCTGGACCTGTCCGTCCTCCGGGGCGCGGCCTTCGCCTCCTTCGCCGGTGCCGGTTCGTCGGCCAGGGCGTGGTAGCGGTGGCTGACGCGCCGGCCCACCAGCAGGTAACCCAGCAGCGCACCGGTCGTATTGAGGATCACGTCATCGATGTCGAACGCCCGCCCCGGCACGAGCGCGCCCTGAACGAGCTCGACGACCGCTATGACCAGCACGGTCAGTACGGTCATCCGGAGCATTCGGAGACGGCGCGGCACCAGAATCGGCAGCAGCACGCCGAACGGTGCACCGAGCAGAAGGTTTCCCCCTGCCTGCTTGCACGCGGCAAGAAATGTGTAGTCCTCGGCGTACTGCCTCAGGGACCTCCCCGGTTTCAGATTGGACGTGACGATGTCCTCCGACGCGGGCGACGGTGTCAACGTCACCTTCGCGAGCACCACGGAGAACGCCACAAGCGCCAGGAACGCCGCGGCCAGCGCTGCCGCGCGCAGCAGAAGACGTCCCGTACTTCTGCGTCGTGCACTACGATCCGCCTCTGCAGTCATGGCGGAACGGATGCCCCCAACCTCGGCGGCCACACCCCATCAGGGTGCGACCATGTGCGCATGAGCGCACAGAAGAAGGACGAGCTGCTGGCGGAGGCCGTGGGGCTGCGTGAACAGGGCCACCCCGAGCAGGCCAGGGAACGCCTCCTCTCCCTCACCGCCGCGTTTCCCGACGCCGTCGACGTCGCCTACCAGACCGCCTGGGTCCACGATGTTCTCGGCCTGGAGGCCGAGGCAGTCCCGTACTACGAGCGGAGTCTCCAGGGAGACGGGCTCACGGAGGAGGACCGCCGGGGTGCGCTGGTCGGGCTGGGCAGCACCTACCGCGTTCTGGGCAGGTTCGGGCAAGCTGTCGAGACGCTGCGACGCGGCGTCTCGGAGTTCCCGGACGACGGGGCGTTGCGGACCTTCCTGTCCATGGCCCTGTTCAACACGGGTGAGCACCACGAGGCGATGCAGCTTCTGCTGCGTCTGGTGGCGACGACGAGCGACAGTCCGGGGGTGCAGCAGTACGGTCCCGCCATCGAGCACTACGCGGCGGATCTCACACAGACCATGTGAGTGCGGACGAGCTGAACGCGGGCCCGGCGTTCGCGGCCCGGGCGGCATGCCGTCGCGCGCTCCGGAAAAAGGGGAGCCCCGGCCGGATCGGGGGAATCCAGCCGGGGCGGCTCGTGTGCGGAGGTGAAGGCGGACCACTCGGCGACGGGGTCCGGCCGCTCACTCCCACGCATAGATGAACGATAAACCACTAACCGCCGTTCCCGTGAACCCACCCCTCGCCGTGTGATCCACACCACGAGCGTGCGGGCCCAGGGCATCCGCCGACCACAGGACGGTGACGCCGCCGTCGGTCAGCGGGCCTCGCGGAACACGACGTGGCGCCCCACAGCCGGGTCGAACTTCCTCAGCTCCAGCCGGTCGGGGTCGTTGCGCCGACTCTTCCGCGTCACGTAGGTGTGGCCGGTTCCGGCTGTGGACCGGAGCAGAACGACGGGCCTGGTCCCACTGCGTGCCATTGCGCCTCCAGACGAAGATCGCGACCCCACCCCTGGACGGTAATGGGTGTCGTTTTCGTTTCCGGTTCGGACAACGTCCACGGGTGCGCCGCCATTCCCACCTGAGGGACAGCCCTCTGCGCGAGTGCGCCCGGCGCCCGAACAAACCGTCGACGCACACCTGAGCACCCCACCGAACGCTCGGCCGAACCTGCGGCACGCCGTCCATGAGCAGCCGTTGATCCACGTCCCGGACCGACTCCGCATATGCCCTGATCCCAGCAGGTGCGAGCCGCTCGGGGCCGTGCACGCGGGCGTACGCCCGGCGGCTCACGCCGGGTGACTTGCGTCAACTCCCCACGAGGGGCAAGGGTGTTCGGCGGACCCACGCTCCACCCAGCCGATGGCATATGCCGGAAGCAAGAACGTCTCGAGTGTTGCCAAACCCCTTACGGGGTCACTCAGCCTGTGCAACAGTCGTATGCGGTCCACCCCCACGAACCGGCCGTACCGCCTGTATCGGAGTACCGGATGCCGTCCCATCTGTTTGCGGACCACCCCACGCCACAACCGCCCGAGCGGGACGCGGTCGACGCCCTGATCAACCGGACGCGCCTGCTGCGCGGCGACGTGGACGCGGTACGGCGCGACACCACCGTGTTCGACGACGATCCCCAACTGCGCTGGCAGCGCGCGCTCTGTGAGCTCGCCGTTCATCAGCTCGACGACCTCGGCGAGCACCTGGGACAGCTGCGCGACGGCATCCCCGGGCCCGCGGCCGCCGAGACCACGCGAGCAGCGTCCGCCCGGACCGCGTCCGAGCCGCCGACGGGTTCGCTCCTCAGCAGGGTGGGCAGCGCCGAGTGGAATCTGCTCACCGACGAGGTCAGCTGGTCCGACGAGCTGTACCAGATCTTCGGCAGGGAACCGGGGACGGGAGCCCTGTCCTTGGACGAACTGCCGTCCGTCCTTCTCGCGGAGGACCAGCCCCTCCTGACCTCCATGGTGACCGACTGCCTGGTGGACGGCCGGCCGATAGACGGCGAATTCCGGATCCTGCTGCCCGGCGGCGCCATGCGGACGCTGCACATGATGGGTGAACCCGTTCTCGACGCCGACGGCTGCACCGCTTCCATGTGGGCGGTCCTGCGCGATGTCAGCACGCTGCGGCGCAGCCAGCACATCGTGGGCAGGACACAGGACACCCTGCGGCGCCAGGAGCACATGGCCCGGGCCGAGCACCGGATGGCAGTGGAACTCCAGGAGGCCGTTCTGCCTCCGTGGCACGGCTCTCTGCCGATATCCGGCCGGGGGGCGAGCGGCCTGGACATCGCCGCCCACTTCCTGCCCTCGGGGTCGAGCGACCTGATCGGCGGCGACTGGTACGACGCGCTCCCGCTCCCGGACGGAAGAACGCTGCTCACCGTCGGTGACCTCACCGGCCACGGGATCCCGGCGACGTCGGCCATGGCGATGCTGCTCGGCGCACTGCGGGGCATGGCCGTGGCCGGAGTGGACCCGGGTCCGGTGATGGGCCACCTGAACCAGCTGATCGAATGCTCGGCACAGCCTGCCCTGGGAAGCGCCGTGTGCTGCCGCTTCGATCCGGCGACCGGCACGCTGACATGGGCGCAGGCGGGGCACCCCGCACCGCTGCTGTTCCGCAACGGAGTGGGGCGTCCTCTGCCCGCGCCGGACGGGGTGCTGCTCGGTGCGGCATCCGGGGTCACCTACGAGCAGGACCAGGTGGCCCTGCTCCCCGGCGATGTGCTCGTCCTGCACACCGACGGGCTGACACGGCTCAGCGACCGCGGTACCGGCACCGGTACCGGCACCGGTCCGAGCATGCTTCTGGAGCTGGCACCCCGGTTCGCACAGGCCTGCACGGCACAGGACTGCGTACGGATCGTTGTCGAGGAGCTCGGATCGGGCGAACGGCTCGACGACGCATGCGTGTTGGTGGCCCGGGTCGAGGCATGACAGGGTCCCCGAAGTCTCCGGGACAGCCCTTCAGGGTGTCCCGGCAGAGCCATACCCGCGAACGCCCTCCGGCAGGACAGAGCTGACCGATCCGGGAACAGAGGTCCTCCCGCGCCCGTCGCCGGCCGTCCCGGTCAGATCGTCGAGCCTTTGGCCTTCTTGTTGACAGCCCGCGAGGGCAGGGCGAGTTCGATCTCCTCGCGCAGGTCCTCGATCTTTGCGTATCCCGCGAACTGGCCGGTGAGCCGGTACATCTCCCGCAGCCGGTCCCACGTACGGTGGGAGGAGGTCTCCCCCATCGATACGAGGGCGAGCCGTGCGTACCGGTCCGCCTGCTCCGGGTCGTCAGCGATGAAGCACGCCGAGGCGAGCGAGATGTAGTCGAAGATCTTGGACCGCTGACGGCCGTTTATCCGCAGATCGAGCGCCTGCTTGGCGTGGCGCTGAGCGGTGGAGGCCGCGGCCGGGTCGTGTTCGGCAAGCGTGCGGAAGGCCAGGGCCTGCATGCCGTGCATGTCCGCCTCATCGAACATCTGCATCCAACTCGGCGGCGGAACGTCGCCCTTGTCCGAGACGAAGAGCTCCTCGGCCTCACCGAGCGTGCGCCGCATGGCCTGCCCACGTCCCATCGACGCCTGCGCCCAGGCCTCGATGGTGTGCAGCATCGCCCTGGTACGCGGCAGGGTCTCCTCCCCCGAACCTGTCCTGGCGAGCTTCATCAGGTCCAGGGCGTCGTCCGGCCGGCCCAGGTGGACCATCTGCCGGGCGGCCCGGGAGAGCGCCTCGCCCGCACGGGGACGGTCGCCGCCCTCTCGCGCCGCGTGCGCGGCGATCACGAAGTACTTCTGGGCTGTGGGCTCGAGGCCGACGTCGTGGGACATCCAGCCCGCGAGGACCGCGAGGTTGGCGGCGACACCCCAGAGACGGCGCTGCAGGTGCTCGGGGTGGTGGTAGGCGAGCATGCCGCCCACCTCGTTGAGCTGGCCCACGACGGCCTTGCGCTGAAGCCCGCCGCCTCGCGAGGCGTCCCACGCCCGGAACACCTCGACCGAGCGCTCGAGTGCCTCGATCTCCTCGGAACCGATGGGAGCGGCCTCGTACAGGTCGAAGCCGGCGTTGTCGGCGTAGAGGGGATCGTTGAGGCGGGAGGCCCGGGCCGCCGGAGCAGGCTCGGAGTGCAGCCAGTCGTGCATGGCGCCGGTGAGTGCTGAGCCAGCGGCGAGCGCGGCGCCCGCGCCCACCAAGCCGCGTCGGTTGAGCATGAGGTCCATTCCCGTGAATTCGGTGAGGACCGCTGCCGTCCGTTCGGGCGCCCACGGCAATCCGTCGGGATTCTCTTCCGTCCCGGCTTTTCGCCGCTTCCCCACACGCCCGCGCCGGCCGAACCCGAGGTCCTCGATGGTCACGACACGGCCGAGCCGCTCGGTGAACAGAGCTGCCAGCACTTCGGGCACGGGATCACGGGGGGACTCCCCCATGTCGATCCAGCGCCGCACCCGCGAGGTGTCGGTGGCCAGTTGGAGGTGGCCCATGGCCGCCGCCTGCCTGTTCACCATTCTCGCGAGTTCGCCCTTGGACCAGCCGGCGAGGCCGAACAGGTCGGAAAGGCGGGTGTTGGGTTCTCCGGTCACGTCAAGCCCCCAGGTTCTCGGCTGACTTGACCCTAGCCCCCCAGGGGATGCCGGGTGAATATTCGCCAGGGTTCGCCAGGGGTCGCTAGATGTTCCACTACCCGCAGGTCGGTGTCAGGTAGGAATGCGCCACCCCGCCCGGCAGCCCTAGGTACTCCCCAGGGTGCCGAACGGCCGCCGGCCGGGGCGGCGCACGTAACTTGTCGGCGCACGAAGGGATCTGTCTCGCCCATGTACACAGCATCGTCCTCCGTGTCCGCCCCGCCCCGGCCGCTTCGTCCTTCGGGGGCGGGCGGCGGGCCGTATCTCGACCCCCGCGCCGTGACTCCGGCGTCCGGCACGGGTCGGACCCGGCGGGCGGCGGGTCCGGGCTCCCAACCGCTCAGCGGAAGGCTGGACCTGTCCGGCGCCCAGGGCTCCCAACTACGGATGGCCATCGCCTCCGTCCACCGCATCTGCCCGGAGTTCAACCCCGTTCAGGTGCTGCGCCGCAGCGGGCGCTCGGTGCTCATCGTGGGCACCACCGGCCGGGCGACCGCGGTGGCCAAGTGTTTACTCGATCACTCCCCCGCGTGGACGGAGCGGTTCCGGCACGAAATAGCTGCATACCGTGCCTTCGTCAGGCACCGCCCGCCGGTCCGCGCCCCGCGGCTCATTGCCGCCGATCCGGAGAACTGCACCCTGGTGATCGAGCGGATGCCCGGCCGTGTCGCGGCCTTGACGAGGCATCCTGCGGAGGCACCGCCCCGTGCGGATCTGCGCGCAGTTCTGGGGGCGGTGAGCAGGATCAACGCCTGGAGGCCTCCGGCCGGGCTGTTCGACGCGCCGCTTGACTACGCCTCCCGCATCGCCCGCTACCACGAGTTGGGGCTCTTCACCGATCGCGATCTGGGGGACCTGCAGAAGCTGCTGCACGGCCTGGCCCATGCGGGCGGCCGTCAGGGCATGGGCCAGTTCTGCCACGGCGACGCCCTGCTCTCGAACATCCTGCTGCCGCCCACCGGCCCCGTACTGGTCGACTGGGAGCACGCCGGCTGGTATCTGCCGGGGTACGACCTGGCGACGCTCTGGGCGGTGCTGGGTGACGCACCGGCGGCCCGGCGCCAGATCAGCCAGCTGGCGCAGGCGGCGGGAGCCGCGGCCCGTGACGCCTTCCTGGTCAACCTCATGATCGTGTTGACGCGGGAGATCCGTACGTACGAGACGGCCGTGCAGCGCGCCATGCGTGAGGGGGCACCGGCCGGGGGCGGCCAGGCACGGCAGGGTGTGCTGTCCTCCGGCGAGGAACAGCGTCTGCTGCTGCGCAGGCTGCACGACGACTGCGCGATGGCCCGGCGGGCCGTCCGCGCGGCCGTGGGCACGCGCTGACCGGGCACACGCCGGGTCGACCGGCCTGACCGACGGGGAAGCGCGCTGCGGGACCGGTGCCGACACATGGGTCCCGCAGCGCGCGTTCATGGTCTCAGCGGCGGCTCATGAACCGGATCGCACCACGTCGACGTCGGACGCCTTCACGAATCCGATCCGGTGGCCGATCTGGACCGTCACGTACTTCTGGGTTCCGCGGAAGTACGTGTGGTCGTACGGCTTGGAGGAGTCGATCGTCGGCGCGTAGTAGTAGCCGGTGGGTGCCTCGCCGCCACCGGGGAATGCCTGTCCCTCTTTGATGGTGTAGACGAGCGGACTGCCCACGGTCGGCTTGACGAAGTCCGTGGGGTACTCCCCCTTCTCCGGGTAGGCAACGCCGTACACCGGCACTTCGGTCTTCCCGGCCTTCGGCCGCACGACTCGGCCGGCCGTGGGGCTGACGACCCGGGTGCCCGCGGGCGTCTGCAACCAGGCCTTCTCCCCGTACCACCAGATCGCGGTCCAGCCGGGTGCCCTGTCGGCGACGACGGCCTGCTGGCTGGCGCTGATCTTGCTGCCCCAGTCCGCGGCGCAGTTCGTCCCGGGAGAGCCGTCCGGATGCAGCCCCGGGTCGGAGAAGAGCGGCGCGTCCGCGGACGGCCCGGTGTGCAGCGGGACCGCGCTGCTGCCCTGCAGAGGAAGATCGACCTTCTTCTCGCAGTCGCGGAACTCCTGTTGGTTCTTGGTGAAGTCCGCGCTCACGGTCACCAGTTCACTGCTCCTGGGGGCGCTCGGCACGGTGGGCCGGCCGAGCAGCGCCATGAAGCGGTTCCAGTCCCAGTAGGGTCCCGGGTCCCAGTGCATGTTCTGTGTGCCGGCCGCGCTGGTGGGCGGCACTCCGTCGTGGCCGAGGATGTGCTGCCGGTCGAGCGGGATGTCGTACTTCGCCGCAAGGTGCCGCACCAGCCGCGCGGTCGAGCGGTACATCTCGGGGGTGTACCACTTGGCGCCCTCGGCTGCGACGCCCTCCTGCTCGATGCCGATGGAGTGGGTGTTGAGGTACCAGTTGCCCGCCTGCCAGGCCACGTCCTTGTTCTTCACCATCTGGGTGACGTGGCCGTCCGACGAGCGCACCACGTAGTGGGCGGAGGTCTGGTTGGCCGGGTTCTGGAAGATCTTCAGGGTGGTGTCGTAGTCGACCTCGGTGTCGTGCAGGACGATGAACTTCACGGAGTTGCTGTCGGCCCGGTCCGCCGTGTCGTAGTTGCCGTAGGTGTCCTTGTCCTCCGGGTCACCGGTCTGCTGGTAGGCCGCGGGTACCCAGTCGCAGGACAGGCCGCGCGGGCATTCCGGTCGTACGGTGTCCGCGCCCGCAGCGGCCGGGGTGAGGAGCGCCACGCTCAGCGCCCCCGCCGTGGTCAGTGCGAGCGCGAGTCTGATCCTCTGCTTCGACGTCATGACAACCCTTCTTGGGCCTGGTATGGCAGAGCTGGGGGTGCACGGGGCTCTCCCCGCATTGATCGGTCGGCGCACACTCTGTGGCGGGAGGTGTCGGTGAGTCAAGAGTGCGGTGTGCAGGTAGACCTGAGCTTGTATGACTATTTCGTGCTGTGCGTGCCCCGGATGGCCGAAGGGTAGTGCTGGCGCCGACAGGACCGGTCCGCGCGGACCGCGCGGAGTTCTCGGAAAGGCCGGACGCACATGGCACAGCCCTTCTCACTGCCGGACTTCTACGTGCCGTACCCGGCGCGTCTCAACCCCCATCTGGAGGCCGCCCGGAGCCATACCCGGGAGTGGGCGCGCGGGATGGGGATGCTGGAGGGCTCCGGTATCTGGGAGGCGGAGGACCTCGAGTCCCACGACTACGCGCTGCTCTGCGCGTACACCCACCCCGACTGCTCGGCCGAGGCATTGTCCCTGGTCACCGACTGGTATGTGTGGGTCTTCTTCTTCGACGACCATTTCCTGGAGCTGTTCAAGCGCACTCCGGACCGTGACGGCGGGAAGCGGTATCTGGACCGGCTGCCCGCCTTCATGCCGATGGAGCGGGGTGCGGCGACACCGGAGCCGACGAATCCGGTGGAGGCCGGCCTGGCCGACCTCTGGGCCAGGACCGTGCCCTCCATGTCGGATGCCTGGCGTGCCCGGTTCGCCGAGGCGACCGAGAACCTGCTGAACGAGTCCCTGTGGGAGCTCGCGAACATCAACGAGGGGCGCATCGCCAACCCGGTCGAGTACATCGAGATGCGCCGGAAGGTGGGCGGAGCGCCGTGGTCGGCGGGCCTGGTGGAGTACGCGGCGAAAGCGGAGGTTCCCGGCCCGGTGGCGGACTCGCGGGCGCTGCGGGTGCTGCGGGACGCCTTCTCCGACGGCGTGCATCTGCGCAACGACCTGTTCTCGTACCAGCGCGAGGTCGAGGACGAGGGCGAGAACAGCAACGGTGTCCTGGTCCTGGAGAGGTTCCTGGGCTGCTCGACCCAGGACGCGGCCGAGGCGGTCAACGATCTGCTGACCTCGCGCCTGCAGCAGTTCGAGAACACCGCCCTCACCGAACTCGGTCCGCTGTGCGCGGACAAGGGGCTGACCGCAGACGAGACCGTGGCTGTCCTTGCCTACGTGAAGGGGCTCCAGGACTGGCAGTCCGGTGGCCACGAGTGGCACATGCGCTCCAGCCGCTACATGAACGGCGGCGGCGCGGGCGAGAGTGCGCCCGGCTTCGGAATGGCCGCCGCCTCGCTCCGGCTCACCCCCCGCTCGGAATCGCTCCGCCGGCGCAGCCACACTCATGTTCCGTACCAGCGCGTCGGTCCTTCGCTGCTGCCGGACTTCGACATGCCGTTCAGTACGACGTTGAGCCCGCATCTGGACGGCGCGCGCGTGCGGATCGTGGACTGGTCACGCCGGATGGGGCTGCTGGAGGCGCAGCCGGGTGTGCCGGGTTCGCACATCTGGGACGAGGAACGGCTCCTCGCGGCCGACCTGCCGCTCTGCGCGGCCGGGCTGCACCCCGATGCCACCCCGGACGAGCTCGATCTCTCCTCGGGATGGCTCACCTGGGGCACGTACGGCGACGACTGGTTCCCGGTGGTGCACGGCCGGACCAGGGATCTGACCGGGGCGCGGCTGGCCAACGAGCGGCTTTCCATGTTCATGCCACTGGACGGGACCTCCGTGCCCGAGCCGGTCAACGCACTGGAGCGGGGGCTGGCCGATCTCTGGCTCCGGACGGCGGGGCCGATGGACGAGACTGCGCGCCTCACCTTCCGGGAGTCCGTGGAGTCGATGACGGCGAGCTGGCTGTGGGAGCTGGCGAACCAGGCGCAGAACCGGATTCCCGACCCGGTGGACTACATGGAGATGCGCCGGGCCACGTTCGGTTCGGACCTGACGATGAGCCTGTGCCGGCTGGGTCACGGGAGGAAGGTCCCGGACGCGGTCTACCGCAGCGGCTCCATGCGTTCCCTGGAGAACGCGGCGGCGGACTACGCGTGCCTGCTCAACGACCTGTTCTCCTACCAGAAGGAGATCGAGTACGAGGGCGAGGTGCACAACGGCGTCCTGGTCGTGCAGAACTTCTTCGGGGTGGACTATCCGACGGGGGTGGCCATCGTGGACGACCTGATGAACTCACGGATGCGCCAGTTCCAGCATGTCGCCGAGCGGGAGCTGCCGGTGCTGTACGACGACTTCGAGCTGGACGCGGAGGCGAGAGAGGTCCTGGCCGGCTACGTGGTGGAGCTCCAGCACTGGATGGCGGGAATCCTGATCTGGCACCGGGACTGCCGGCGGTACCGCGAGGAGGACCTGCGGCGGGGCAATGCCACCCCGTGGCACCTCGGTGGCCCCACGGGGTTCGGCACGTCCGCGGCGCGCGTGACTCGGCTGCTGACGGCGCAGGGACGTTTCAGCCCTGCTGGAACAGCTCCGCGGGAAGTGGCTTCAGCAGGGCGTACAGGTCATCGGTGATCGGCCGGTCCCAGCTGGCGATGGTGACGAGCACGCCGTCGCTGCGGTCGAACTGGACGCAGGAGATCCGGCTCTCGGAGAGCTTGACCCGGCGCACGATCAGCAGGCTGTCGCCCTGCATGACGGGCACGTCCTCGGTCCCGGTCACCTCGACGGGCTCATCGTTCTCGAGAGCGAGGAGCAGCTGGGCGACCTCGAAGGGGACCTGGCCCTCCTCGGTCTCGCGGGCCGGTGAGCCCTCCGGCAGATTGCCGATGATCATCGCGGGGCCACGTCCGCCGAACAGGTCGTAGCGCAGGAAGACGCCCTGGCAGCTCCCGTCGGGAGCGGGGAGCAGACCGGCGCCGAGGTTGCCGGGCCAGTCCCCCGGGTCCATGGCCAGGACGTCGAAGTCCGGGCCCGCGGGTGTGGCGGCGCTACGGCGGCGGAGGAAGGACATGGGGCCATGTTACGTGTCCCGGCTCACGTTGCTGAGCCGGGCACTCCTACCCGGACTCCGCGGCCAGCGCCTCGAGCACCCCCACCGCCTCGGTCGCACGCGCGTACGGCACGAACAGGTGGTCGTGGTGGAATCCGGCGACCACGTTGCAGCTGATCCCCGCGTCCGTGAGGGCCAGCGAGACCGCGGCGGTCAGCCCTACGGCGTCGAGCGCGGACTGCACACGGAGCGTGATCCAGCCCGCGACGAAGTGGTACGGCAGCCCTGACGCCTCGGCCTGCGCCTCGGGGACGACGAGGGTCAGCCCCTCCTCCTCGGACACGGTGACCACGGGGGTGACCCCGACGGGGACCTCACCGCCGGGCAGGGTCGTGTAGGCGTAGCGGCCGGGCTTCAGCTCCGGTCGCAGGCCGTTCAGCAGTGTTCGCAGATCACGCTCGCCCGTCATGGGGGCCACGCTACGGCCGCGTGAACGCACGCGCGCTCCCCGGCCGCCCGTGCGCGAGCCCCTGTCGCGCGTGCGAGTAACCCATTCAGGCACGCCATGTATCCATACGCTCACCTTGCGTGGCACCGGCGGTTGATCGCCCATAGCTTCGGCTCATGAGCAAAAGACACATGAAATGCCTGGCGGGTATCACCGTCTCGACAGCCACGGCGCTGGGTCTCGCGGCCGTTCCCTCCACCGCGTCCGCGCCCCGTGACCTCGTGGTGCACCCGGGCGGTTCGATCCAGCGTGCGGTGGACGCGGCGCAGCCCGGCGACACCGTCCTCATCGAGCCCGGCACGTACCGCGAGAGCGTCCTGATCACCACGCCCGGCCTGACCCTGCGTGGCACCGGGGGCCGCACGGTCATCGCGCCGGCGGCCAAGAGCGGCGCCAAGACCACGAAGGCCACCAAGGCCACCAAGGCTGCCAAGGCCAACGCCTGCGCCACCGGCGGCAACGGCATCTGCGTCGTCGGGACCAAGGGCCACACGGTCGACGACGTGAGGATCCGCGCGCTGACCGTCTCCGGCTTCACCAAGAGCGGCATCTGGGCGTCGTGGACCGACGGGCTCAGCGTCCGTGGGGTGACCGCCCGGAAGAACGGCACCTGGGGCATCGCCCAGGAGCGTTCGACCCGCGGTGACTTCCGTCGCAACACCGCCACCAAGAACGGGGACGCGGGAATCTTCGTCGCCAACTCGGTCAGCGAGGAGGGCGGGGCGACCGACACCAAGGGGACGGTCGTCCTGGACAACGCGGTGACCGGGAACCGAATCGGTGTCACCGCACGCCGGGTGAGGAACCTCGTCGTCGACGGCAACCTCCTCGCCGGCAACTGCAGCGGGGTCTTCGTCGTGGGTGACGAGTCCAAGCCCGCTGCCGGGGCGATGACGATCAGCGGCAACCGCATCCTCGAGAACAACAAGTTCTGTCCGGCGACCCCGCGCCTGTCCGCGATCCAGGGCTCCGGCATCGTCCTGACCGGCAGCGAGGCCACCGTCGTGCGGGACAACGTCGTCCGCGACAACGTCGGCAAGACGCCTCTCTCCGGCGGCATCCTCCTGTTCAAGAGCTTCGTGGGCGCGCTCAACTCGGACAACGACATCAGCGGGAACCTCGTCCGGGGGAACAAGCCGGCCGACCTCGCCAACCGCGACACCGCGGGCAAGGGCAACACCTTCGCCGGCAACACGTGCGGGACGTCCGTCCCGGCCGGCATGTGTGCCGGATGACGGCCCACCACCGCACCAGGAGAAACGAGACGGTATGACCACCGTGAGTCCCACCCCCGACACCACTCCCGCAACCACCCCTGTCACCGCCCAGGTGTCCGTCGCCGCGACCCCGCCGCCGTCCATGCGGCTCCGGGAGCTCGCGTTCGGAGCGGCCTGCGCCGCGGCCGTACGCGCGGCGGCCAGGCTGGGCGTCGCCGACGCGCTGGGCGAGACGCCGGCGTCGGCCGCCGACCTCGCCCTGGTCGTGGACGCCGAGCCCGTGCCTCTGCAGCGGCTGCTGCGGGCGCTGTGCTGCTACGGGATCTTCAGCGAGACGCCGGACGGCACGTTCGTCCACTCCGAGATGTCCCGGCTGCTGCGGGAGGACGACCCGAACAGCCTCCGCTACATCGCCCTGTGGTGCACGGAGCCCTGGACCTGGGAGGTCTGGCCCCGGCTCGAGGACGCGGTCCGCTCCGGCACGAGCGTCTTCCCGGAGGCGTTCGGGAAGGGCTTCTTCGAATACCTCCACGAGGACGGGGGCGAGTCCGCCCAGGTGTTCAACCGGGCGATGACGACCTCCAGCGTGCAGTCCGCACAGGACGTGGCCGACCTGCTGGACCTCACCGGAGTGTCCTCGGTCGTCGACATCGGCGGGGGTCAGGGGCACGTGCTCGCGAGCCTCCTGGAGAAGCACCCCTCGGTGCACGGAACCCTCCTCGACCTGCCGGGCGTCGTCGCACGCGCGGACGCCAGGCTGCGCGACGGAGGCGCGCTCGCGGACCGCGTGCGGATCGTGCCCGGGGACTGCCGTGAGGACATCCCGGTCCAGGCGGACCTCTACATCATCAAGAACATCCTCGAGTGGGACGACGAGAGCACCCGCCGCACCCTGCGCAACGTCGTGGCGGCCGCACGTCCCGGCGCCCGTGTGGTGATCATCGAGAACCTCGTCGACGACACCCCGTCGATGAGGTTCACCACCGCCATGGACCTGCTGCTCCTGCTCAACGTCGGGGGCGCGAAGCACACCCGGGAGAGCCTGGTCGGGCGGATGTCCGACGCGGGTCTGCGGGTGGGAGAGATCCACCCCGTCAACGCGTATCTGCACGCGTTCGAGTGCGTCGTGCCGTAACGCGGGGCGAGGGCGCACAGAGATCGCCCCGGGTCCGGTACGCAGGTACCGGACCCGGGGCGATCGTCGGTTCGTCAGGCGGAGCCGTCGCTCTGCCACCGGTAGAACTGCTGGGCCATCGCGTCCTTGGGACCGCGCCAGGTCTGCGGGTCGTAAGGGCTCACGAAGGCGGTCAGCCGGTCGCTGATGGCCTTGAACTCCGGGTGTTCCATCACCTTGGCGATCTCCGGGCCCGGGGGCCGGTCGGACTCGATCAGGTGCAGGTACACGTCGCCGAACTGGAACAGGGTGCGCCTGTTCACACCGACGAGGTGGGGCAGATCGGTGTTGTCGGACGCCGCGAAGAGCTCCGCGATGTCCGGGGCGGACTCGGGCGCCATCCGGGCGACGATCAGTGCGTGGTGCATCCGGCTGCCTTTCGGGACATCAGTTGGCGGGGACCGCGGCGGAGCGACGCTCGCGGTCCCGCTGCTCGATCTTGTCGCGGATGAGCTCCAGCTGGACGCGCGAGTTGCGGTTGATGTTGTCCGTCATCCACGCGTCGTCGACCGGGGCGTCGGGGCGCATCGCGAAGTCCTGGCGCCAGTGCATGCGCGTGCCGCCCGGGACCTCCGAGTACTCCCACCGGATGTCCATGTGCTGGAACGGGCCCGGCTCCACCCGGCGGGCGCGTACGTTACGGCCCTGGCGGTCAGTGGTGCGCTCGGAGACCCAGCTCCAGACCTTGCCGTTGTCGTCGGGGTGCATCGTGAGGCGGAAGGTCGTCTTCTCGCCCTCGCGCTTCATGACCTCGACGGCCGCGTACTCGCTGAACAGCTGCGGCCAGTTCTCGAGGTCGTTCGTCATGTCCCAGACGAGGTCCAGGGGTGCGGCGATGGTGATCTCGTTCTCGGTGTGTCCGGACACGTCAGACTCCTGTCACTGGGGTGTTGTTCACGAGGTCGAGGAACTCGCCGGGCGTCTTGCACCGGTCGGCGTCGGCCGGCAGCGGGCGGCCGTAGCGGTTCTCGAGCGCGGCCACGATGCCGAGCAGCCCGAGCGAGTCCAGGCCGTACTCGTCGAAGGCCGAGCCGGGGCGGCCGGCCATCTCCGCCGGGTCGACCGTGAGGCCGGCGCCGTTCTTCATCAGGACGGCCAGTTCTTCGTAGGTCAGCTGAGCGGTCATGAGGGACTACTCCTTCTCAGTGCGGGGTGTCGGTGGGGCGGCGCAGCACCAGGGCCGAGTTCGAGCCCATCAGCCCGCGGCTCAGCACGAGCGCCGTGCGCAGTTCGGCGGGACGCGCCCGGCCGGTGACGACGTCGAGGTCGTGGCAGACCTCGAAGACGTTGGGCGTCGGCGGGATCAGCCCGTGCTCCATGGCGAGAACGGCGGCCGACGTGTCCAGCACGGGGGCGCCGCAGTAGGCGCGGCCGGTCCCGGTCTTGGGCACCGTCACCGGCACCCGCCGTCCGTGCGCGCCGAGGGCGTCGGCGATCGCCAGCGCCTCGGCCCGGTCCGCCGCGGGGACGCCGAGCCCGTCGGCGAAGACCACGTCGATCTCCTCCGGCGCGCAGCGGGCCTCGCGCAGCGCCCCTTCGATCGCCCGGGCCAGGCCTGCGCGGGAGTCGTCCCACCGTGACGCGCCCGTGAAGGTTGCGGCGTGTCCGGCCAGCTCGGCCCGGATCCTGGCCCCGCGGTCGCGGGCCGCCGTCTCCTCCTCGACCACCAGCATGGCTCCGCCCTCGGCCGGCACGAAGCCGCAGGCGTCCGAGGTGAACGGCCGGTAGGCGCGGGTGGGGTCCTCGCAGAGACTGAGGTCGTCGTAGCCGAGCTGGCAGACGACCGAGTACGGCGCGAGAGGTGCCTCGGCCGCGCCGACGACGACGGCGTCCGTTCCCCGCCGGATGGAACGCGCGGCATGCATGAGCGCGTCCAGGCCGCCGGCCTCGTCGCTGGCCACGACGGCGCACGGCCCCTTGAAGCCGCCCCGGATCGAGATCTGGCCGGTGCTGGCCGCGTAGAACCAGGCGATGGACTGGTAGGGGCCGACGAAGCGGGACCCCTCCCCCCACAGCCGTTGCAGCTCGCGCTGGCCGAACTCGCCGCCGCCGGATCCGGCGGCCGTGACGACGCCCACCTTGAACGGCGCGCCCTCGTAGTCCGCCCGTCCGAGCCGTGCGTCGTCCAGGGCCAGGTCCGCGGCGGCCATCGCGTAGTGGGTGAACCGGTCGGTCTGGACGAGGAAGCGCTCCTCGATGAACGCGACCGCGTCAAAGTCCCTGACCTCACCCGCGACCCGCAGCGGGAGGTTCTCACAGCCCTCGCGGGACACCAGGTCGAGAACGCTGACGCCTTCCTGGGTCTGCTTCCAGAAGGCACCGGCGCCCGTCCCGTTGGGGGCGACGACACCGATCCCCGTGATGACGGAGTTGCGGTGCGCCGGGGTTGCCGGGGTGTTCATGGGGTCCTCCCGCCTGATCGGGTCATGGCGACCGCGGACTGGAATCCGCCGAAGCCGCTGCCGACCGAGAGCACGCTGCGCAGCTTGAGGGGCCGTGCGGTGCGGGGTACGTAGTCGAGATCGCACTCAGGGTCCGCGGTCTCGTAGTTGGCCGTCGGCGGCACCGTCTGGTGCTTGAGGGCCAGGACGCACGCGGCGATCTCGATCGCTCCGATGGCGCCGAGGGAGTGGCCGACCATCGACTTGATCGAGCTCATCGGCACCTTGTACGCGTGCGCGCCCAGAGCCCGCTTCACCGCCGCCGTCTCGTGCCGGTCGTTCTGCTTGGTGCCCGAGCCGTGCGCGTTGACGTAGTCGACCTGCGATCCGTCGAGCCGGGCGTGCGCGAGGGCGGTGTTGATGGCCTCGGCCATCTCCAGTCCCTCGGTGGTCAGCCCGGTCATGTGGTAGGCGTTGCCGAACGTGGCGTAGCCCGATATCTCGCAGTAGACGGTCGCCCCGCGGGCGCGGGCGTGCTCCAGTTCCTCGAGGATGAGGACGGCGCCGCCCTCACCCATGACGAAGCCGTCCCTGCGGGCGTCGAACGGCCGGGAGGCGTGCTCCGGGTCGTCGTTGTTCGCCGAGGTCGCCTTGATCGCGTCGAAGCAGGCCACCGTGATGGGGGTGATCGGCGTGTCGGACGCTCCGGCGACACAGATGTCGACCCGGCCGTCCTCGACGGAGTGGAAGGCATAGCCGATCGCGTCGAGGCCGGAGGTGCAGCCGGTCGAGACGGTCTGCACCGGGCCGTGCGCGCCGACCTCCTCCGCGACCGCGGAGGCCAGGGTGCTGGGCGCGAACGCCCGCTCGAGGTGGGCGCCCGCCGGCCGGTGGTCGACGTCCCAGCGCGAACCGCTGCCGCTGACGGCGACGTAGTCGTGCTCCAGACGGGTGGTCCCGCCGACCGCGGTCCCGAGGGAGACCCCGATGCGCCACGGGTCCTCCCTCTCGAGGTCGAGACCCGCGTCGCCCAAGGCCTCCCTGGCCGCCACCAGGGCGAACTGGATGTAGCGGTCCGAGCGGGCGATCACTTCCGCGTCCAGGCCGTGGGCGACGGGATCGAAGTCGCACTCGGCGGCGATGCGCGAACGGAACTCCGCCGGGTCGAACAACGTGATGCCGCGTGTCGCGGTACGGCCGTTGGCGAGCAGGTCCCAGAACGCCGGTGCTCCGATGCCACCGGGTGCGACGACGCCGACGCCGGTGACGGCCACACGCCGGGTCATGAGGCCGCCCCCGTTCGTTCTGGCGGCGCGTAGCCGTCACTGGGGTCGCCGGTCTCCGTGACCTCGGTGTCCACGTGCCCGAGCTCGGGGCGGGGGGCGAGCGGGCCGAGGTGGAAGACCATGCGCGCCTCCACGTCACCCACGTTGCGGAAGCGGTGGCGGACGTGCGGCGGGATCAGCAGACCCTGGTCGGGCCGCATCGGGTGCGGCTCGCCGTCCAGGTCCACTTCGAGGAGACCTTCCACGACGTACACGAACTCCTCGGAGTACGGGTGGTAGTGCTCGCCGATGCGGTCACCGGGGGCGACGATGGCCAGGCCCATGAAGCCGCTGGTGGCGCCCACCGCTGTGGGCGTGAGCAGGGCGCGCAGGTCGCCCCCGCGCCTGCGGTTGGGCTGAGTCTCGCTGAGGTCCACGATGCGAGGCCGGTGGGTGGTCATGGCTGTTCTCCTCCAGGCACGTTGTGCGATGTGGCGGCAGCACGGGGGTGGCCGTGCTGCCGGTGACACGGTCAGGACTCGGTGGCCCGACGGTCGGTGATCAGGTTCATCTCGGCCTGCGCGAGGAAGCGCGCGGCTTCCTCGTCGTTCGTCGGCAGGCCGTTCGCACCGCCGTCGAGCAGCCGGCCGAGCATGGCGGCCTTGCGGTGGCCGCCGATGCCGAGCGCGTGCGCGGGCTTCGCACCGAGCGGGCCGCTCACTTCGAGGAGCCGCACCACGATGTCGTCGCGCTGGAAGATCGTGCTGCTCTCGATGGGGCTGGAGGCGTCGTTCGCCGTCTCCTCGTCCTGGCCGGCGAGCAGCCTGGCCAGTGCCATGCCACAGCCTTCCTTGGCCTGGTAGAAGAGCGAGTGCCGCTGCACGTCGCCGGCGGCGTGACGCCCTGCCGTCACGTGGTGGACGGTCGGGAGCGCCGCCCGGGTGAAGAACATCCGGGCGGAGTCGGGGTCGCTGAGGTCGCGGTCCTGCTCCAGGTAGGGGTTGATGGCCTCCTCGACGGACCTGACCTCCGGCTGACGGGAGACGTGGCGCAGAGCGGCCATGAGGTCGCCCTCGACCTCGACGGCTCGCACGACACGATTCCCGTGCATGAAGAGCGAAGTGCGGCGCAGCCGTGTGTTCTCGTCGACGCGCGCCTGCGGGGAGTCGTAGTCGGCGAGGATCTTCGCGACCATCTCCTCCGTGCCCGGTTTCACCGTGAAGGTGAGCGCGTGACGCACGACGCCGTCACCCAGCCGCGGTGCGGACTGGAGATTGCGCTTGGCGGGCTGGGGCGCCCCCTCGAACGCGACACCGGTCTCCCGCAGGACGCTGAAGCGGAGGGAGCGCGTGTCACGTACGCAGCTGTGCAGCGGCTGCACCGTGGCGACGTGCTCCTCGCTGTTCACCCAGGCGAGGAAGGGCGGTGCGCTCTCCCACTCACTGGTGATGAGCCACTGCGACGGGTTCTCGATGGACTGGCACAGCTGGTCGCTGATGTGTCCGGGGATCGAGGCCACCTGGTTGCGCATGTGCTCGTACGCCTCGAGGAACTGGTTCTGGGCGCCGTCGTGCAGGTCCAGCAGCAGTATGACCCGGAGCCTCGAACCGTCGAAGGCGGACTGAGATATCCGTTCCGAGAGGGTTGTCATCTTTCGCTCTCCTTCGAGACGGTGCGGCGACCACGCCCCGTGGCCCCTCGTCATCCGTCGGTTTCGGTGGAAGCGGCGCAGGTCTCTGCCCTAGGCACACGACGTCCGGCCCGCATCGCGGGCATCGCTCCCGCGACTGATCGTGGAACGCTGGTACGGGCGGCGCGAGATTTATGAACCGTTCAGGTGAGGCGTCGTCCGAAGCCCGGCCGAAGACCTCCCGCGAGGGCATGGACACTGCATCCGTCATGCGTCCGAGCTGGAGCAACTGATGAACGAGAACGTCGACCTACGCGTACCGGTCCTCATCGTGGGCGGCTCCCTGGTGGGCCTGTCCGCATCCCTCTTCCTGAGCCGGCTCGGCGTCCGCCACCTGCTGGTGGAGAAACACAGCAGCACCTCGACCCACCCCAGGGGGCGCGGCAACAACGTCCGCACGATGGAGGTCTTCCGGGCCGCGGGCGCGGAGCAGCTGATCAGGGACGCCGCATCCGTGCTGGCGGAGAACCACGGAATCCTCCAGGCCGGGTCGCTCACGGGCGACGACCAGGAGTGGCTGTTCAAGGAGATCGACCCGGGCGGCGGGCTCGCCAGGTTCAGCCCGAGCGGCTGGTGCCTGTGCAGCCAGAACGACCTGGAGCCCGTGCTCGTGGAACACGCCCGCGCGCAGGGCAGCGAGCTGCGGTTCTCCACGGAGCTGCTGACCTTCGAGCAGGACGCGGACGGGGTGACCGCCGTGGTGAAGGACCGGGAGACCGGGCAGCACACCACGGTGCGCGCGGACTATCTCGTCGCTGCCGACGGGCCGCGCAGTCCGGTCCGTGAGCAGCTGGGCATCGGCCAGACGGGCCCGGGTGACCTCTTCCACAACGTGAGCATCACCTTCCGCTCGCGCCGGCTCGCCTCCGTGGTGGGTGACCGGCGCTTCATCGTCTGCTACCTGACCGCGCCGGAGGCGGACGGGGCGCTGCTGCCCGTGGACAACGAGGAGCACTGGGTGTTCCATGCCCCGTGGCAGCCCGACAGGGGCGAGACGCTGGAGGACTTCACCGACGAGCGGTGCGCGGAGCACATCCGCAGGGCGGTCGGGGCGCCGGACCTGGACGTCGAGATCACGGGCAAGGCTCCGTGGCACGCGGCGGAGCGAGTGGCCGAACGGTACGGCTCCGGCAGGGTCTTCCTGGCCGGTGACTCGGCCCACGAGATGTCCCCCACCGGGGCGTTCGGCTCCAACACCGGCATCCAGGACGCGCACAACCTGGCGTGGAAGCTGGCAGCCGTGATCAACGAGGTGGCCGGGCCGGGGCTCCTCCGGACGTACGAGGCGGAGCGGCTGCCGGTCGCGCAGGCCACGAGCGCGCGCGCGTCGGCCCGTTCCGGCGAGCACAGCCACCCGGGGTTCGCGGGTTCGCCCGGCCCGGCCGGCGGCCGCAAGGGCGGCATGCTCACGGTCGCACTCGGTTACCGCTACGTGCGGGGCGCCGTGCTGGACGTCGATCCCGGCCTTCCGGTGGTCCCGGAGGGCATGGGCCTGACGGGCGAACCGGGCACCCGGGCACCGCACATGTGGCTCGGCCGGGACGGCGGGCGCCTTTCGACGCTGGACCTGTACGAGAAGTCGTTCGTGGTCCTGTGCGACGCCCGTTGTCCGGAGTGGCGTACGGCGGCTGAGGCGGTGGCGAAGCGCCTGTCGATCCCCTTGGACGCGTTCGGGATCGGTTCCGACCCCGGCGCGGACCTCCAGCCCGAGAACGGGGGCGACTGGGCCGCTTCACACGGCACCTCCGCCGAGGGTGCCGTGCTGGTGCGTCCCGACGGATTCGTGGCCTGGCGCTCCGAAGGCGCGGCTGCGGACCCGGAGGCCACGCTGTACGAGGTCATGCTGACTCTGCTGCACCGCGGCTGACGGGGCGGCGTCGGCTGACGGCTCAGCGAGGCCCGTCAGCCGACGCCGAACGCCCTGAGAGCGTCGAGGAATGCCTTCGGGGCGTCGGTGTGCACGAGGTGGCCCGCGTCGACGGAGACGAACTGCCCGTCGGGTATCTGCCGTGCCATCCAGGCCAGTTGCTCCTGGTCGACGTGGCTGCGAGAACCTCCGACGACGAGGGCCGGGGCGGTGATGTCACCCAGGCGCTCCCGGCCGGCGGGGTCCGGGGCGTTCAGCTGGGCGTCGATGGAGGTGACGACCCGCCAGTCGAAGTCGAGCTCTCCCGCCGGCCGCTCGGCCTGCGGCCGGGGAGGATCGAGCGGGAGCAGGGTCGGGGCGTCCTCGATGACGAGGGCCCCGATCAGTGCGGGGTGCCGCTCGGCGAGCAGCAGGGCGGCCGCGCCGCCCATGGAGTGCCCGATCACCGTGGCCCCGGACAGATTGCGGGCCTCCAGGAAGGCGTGCAGGTCGTCGCGGAAGAACTCGAAGGAGTAGCGGCCCGGCCAGTCGCTCAGACCGTGGCCACGGAAGTCCAGTGCGTACACCCGGTGACGGGCCGCGAGCTGTTCTGCGACGCCGGCCCAGTCCAGACTGCTGCCGCTCCGCCCGTGGGCGAGGACGACGGGCGGGGCCGAGGGGTCGCCCCAGGTGCGGTACGCGAGCCGGATCCCACCTGCCTGCACGCTGCTGACCTCGGGGTCGAGGAAGGCGGTGACGGCGCGGACGAAGGCTCCGGAGTCGTCCAGCCAGGGGAAGTGGGCCGCGCCCCGCTGGACGACGAACTCGGCTCGGGGGAAGAGCGCGGCGAGTTCCGCCGCGCGGTCCGGGCTGGGGCCGCCGTCGTACTCCCCCGCGAGGACGAGCACGGGGACCTGCAGCTCCCGCAGGGCGGCGACCGTGGCCTCGGCGTCGAGCCCACCCTCCGGGTAGTAGAGCGAGCCGGCCTCGGCGTTGCGCTGCGCGGGGGATCCGGCGGCGTGCGCCTGGGCCGCGGCGTCCCAGCGTCCGTACATGAACGGGCGGATACCGGCCCAGGACTCGGGCGTCGCACGTCCGGCCTGGATCTCGTCCAGTGCCGCCCTGGCCCCGGCGTACCAGGGTTCGTGGGCTCGCAGCTCGGCGGCGTCGCGCCTGTCCTGGTCGGTGGCGGGAAGGCCCAGGGTGCCCGTCCCGGGTGTGACGAGCGTGAGGGAGCGGAGCCGGTGGGGGTACTTCGCCGCGTAGAGCGCCGCGAGTTCACCGGAGGCGGAGTGGCCCAGCACGTCGGCACGTTCGAGTCCGAGGTGTGCGCGGAGCGCTTCGACGTCCTCGACGAGTCTGTCGATCCGGTAGGTCGACGGGTCCTGCGGGACAGCGGAGTCCCCGGTGCCGCGCAGGTCGAGCAGCACCAGCTGCCGCACGCGGGACAGTCCGCCGAGGTCGCCGAAGTAGCGGGCGGCCCGCATGGGCCCGCCGGGAAGGCATATCAGTGGTTCACCCTCGCCCACCAGGTGGTAGGCGAGGGCCGTTCCGTCGTACGTGTTGAAGATCGGCATGGCTCTCATCCAAACAGGGCGGGCGGCGCGTTGCGGGTGCGTACGCCCACAGCGAATCAGGTGACGGCGATCCCTGCCAGGAGACGGGCACAGGCGCGCCCGGCCGGAGGAGCTCCGGGTGCACGACGTCGACCGGGTCGCCGTGTGCTTTCGCCCACGCACGGCACCACGACGGTGGCCACTGGAACCGCTCCTTCGACAACGAGAACGGGGATTTCGACGGCAGCGGGCTCATGCGGAGTGCGCCACGCGTCGATCGGGGAGTCCTCCCGCCTGTTCCACCGGCCGCTCGGGCGACGACCCGACGACCACCCCGGACTCACCGAGCCGGCGTTCGGACCAGGAGTTTTCCACAGGCGGCACCTCCCCCTTGCCAGAACCCCCCAGCGCCTGAATTACTGCTCCCAGGAGGCGACCGAACGGTCGGTCGTCGGTCGGCGAGGGGATGATCCGTATGACCGCACTGCTGGACGCCGGCGAGCGGCTCGACCGAGGCGAGCTCGAAGCCCTGCAGCTGGAACGACTCCGGACCACACTGCGGCATGCCTACGAGAACGTCGATTTCTACCGTTCGTCCTTCGACAGGGCGGGGCTGCGGCCCGAGGACTGCCGGACGCTCGCGGATCTCTCCCGCTTCCCCTTCACCGTCAAGGCCGACCTGCGCGACAACTACCCGTTCGGAATGTTCGCCGTTCCCGAGAACCAGGTGCGGCGTCTCCACGCGTCCAGCGGCACGACGGGCCGGCCCACGGTGGTCGGCTACACCGAGCGCGACCTCGACACCTGGGCGGACGTGGTCGCCCGGTCGATCAGGGCGGCGGGCGGACGCCCGGGGCACAAGGCTCATGTGGCTTACGGGTATGGCCTGTTCACAGGGGGCCTCGGGGCCCACTACGGTGCTGAGCGCCTGGGCTGCACCGTCATTCCGGCCTCCGGAGGCATGACGGCGCGCCAGGTGCAGCTGATCCAGGACTTCCGGCCCGAGATCATCATGATCACGCCCTCCTACATGCTGACCCTGCTGGACGAGTTCGAGCGCCAGGGGGTCGATCCCCGCACGACCTCGCTGAAGGTCGGCATCTTCGGTGCCGAGCCGTGGACCGAGCAGATGCGCCGCGAGATCGAGGAACGGTTCGCCATCGACGCGGTCGACATATACGGGCTGTCGGAGGTGATGGGTCCGGGCGTGGCTCAGGAATGCGTCGAGACCAAGGACGGCCTGCACATCTGGGAGGACCACTTCTATCCGGAGGTCGTCGACCCGTTCACCGGCGAGGTCCTGCCGGACGGGGAGGAGGGTGAGCTGGTCTTCACCTCGCTCACCAAGGAGGCCATGCCGGTGATCCGCTACCGGACCCGGGACCTGACACGGCTGCTGCCCGGTACGGCACGCGTCTTCCGGCGCATGGAGAAGGTCACCGGGCGCAGCGACGACATGGTGATCCTGCGCGGGGTGAATCTCTTCCCCACGCAGATCGAGGAGATCGTGCTCCGGACGCCGGGGGTGGCCCCGCACTTCCAGCTCCGGCTGACCCGGCAGGGGCGGATGGACGCGTTGACCGTACGGGCGGAGGCACGGCCCGGCGCGACGACGGACGAGCGCGAGGCGGCGGCGCTGTCGATCGCGGCGGCCGTGAAGGACGGGGTCGGCGTGAGCGTGGGGGTCGAGATCGTCGAGCCGGAGACCCTGGAGCGGTCGGTCGGCAAGATCAGGCGCATCGTCGACCTGAGGGAGGCCGGCTGAGGCGGCCCGCGCCCCGGGGCCATCAGCGCGCCCCGGTCACCGCGGCCCCCGGTCACCGCGTCGCGGTCAGAGACGCGAAGACCACGATGTTGTCCTCGTAGCCGGCCTTCTTGCTGTAAGGGCCGCCGCAGGTGATCACCCGCAGTTCGGGCCGGGCCGAGGGGCCGTAGACCTTCGCGTCGGGAAAGTTCTTCTTGTCGTAGACCTCGACGGCGTAGACCGTGAACACGGCGGTGCGCTGATCGGCCCGGGCGATCTCGATGACGGCGCCCTTGCGCACGGAGCCCAGCCGTTGGAAGACACCGGGGCCGAGGCGAGTATCCACGTGCCCTGCGGTGATGGCGGTGCCCGTGGCGCCCGGCACAGTTCCACCGGCGTACCAGCCGGTGAGTACGGGGTTGTTGTCGGGCGGAGGCTCCAGAGCTCCCGCCGCGTCGAGGCCGAGCTCCATCATGGGCGCGTCGACCTTGACCGCGGGAATCCGCAGCCTCAGCGGCGTCGAGGGCGGGAGCGGGTGTACGGAGGGACGCGGAGCCGGGGTGGTGCCGGCCGGAGCCCGACCGGCGTCCTGGCCCTTCGTCGCGGGACTCGTGGGCACCGGGCCTGCCGGAACGGGCCGTTCCGGCAGTGGCAGCAGGGGCGCCGGACGGACGGGCGGCCCGGGCAGGAGTACCGGCGGCACAGAGGGGCGCCGCACGAAGGAGAACGGTTCGGGAAGGAGGCGGTCCGGGACCAGGTAGGCAGGGGCCCGCAAGGACGGGGCGGGCATCGCCGGGGCGACCGGTGCCACCGGGGCGGGGGCGGCGGCCGGTTCGGCGGCTGCCGCACCGGAGACCGGTGGCTGCGGGGGTGTGTCGTCACGCAGCCCGCCGGCCACGAGAGCGGTGCCCGCAACCAGGGCCCAGACGAGGTGCTTGACCGCCGGGAACGACGGGGGTGGGGTGGTTCTGGTCCTGCGCCCGGTATCCATCGCGTGTGCCTCTGCTTCGCAGCGGGTGGGTGGGGTGTCCGCCGGGCCGGACCGGTGCGGCGTCCGGGCCCGCGGACGTAGGTCGCACGGGGCCGGATCGGTGCGGCATCGCACGGGGCCGGACCGGTGCGGCATGCGGGCTCGCGGACGAAGACCGCAGGGAGGGAGCTACGGACCGGGAGGACGCTGCACCGCGGACGCAGATCGCACTATCAGGAGCGGGCCTCTGCGGTCCTACGGCGCATCCTGAGCACTCCCCCGGCCAAGGCCCCGGCCAGCAGCACGCTCCCCAACACGAGCTGCGTGTCGTGGTCGGTGGGGGATCCGAAACCGGCGTCGACCCCGCCGGAGGGCGCGCGGTCGGCGATCTCGTACGTGTCCGTGATCTTGATCCGCGGAGGGCACTTCACGGTGACGGTGTCAGTGCCGGGCCGGGTCCCCCTCGGAACCTCGAACACACCGACGAGCACACCCTTGCGGTCGCCCTCGAAGAGATGGAAGGCTCCCGCCACCTCCGACGTGCCCTTGCCGTAGGTCTCGTTGCCGCAGGCTCTGGTGCTGACGGTGACCTCCGAACCGGGCGAGGCCTTCGCGGGGCTGATGCGAATGGTCTGGTCGCCCGAGGGGTCTGCCGCCGCCTCCACGGCCGGGGCCGCGAGTGCGAGGGAGCCCACGGCCAGACAGATACCCGCACCGACGCGTGTGTTGCGCATGAGGAATCCTCCAACGGGAGCAGGGTCCGGCCGGTCTGGGCGGCACCTCTGCTGTGCCTCCGAGGCAACCGACAGTCCGTCACCCGCGCAACACGAGGCCTCACCCACCACGTCACCCGGCCAGGCGCTGGGCAGCGTCCAACAGCGATCGTTTGCGCAGGTCACCCGATTCGCACCGAGAACTGAGGCAAAGTCACGCTCGGGACGGCGAACGGGCTAAGGGTCCGCACGCGTCGATGGCACCCGCAGTTCCGACTGTCCTGTTCGAGGCCGTGGACGTCGCTCGGCTCCGGCTGGACGCGTGCCCGTGCGTAAGCCGTACCGCCGACCGGTGAACATCCGCTCCAAGGGCCCGGCCGCAGAGACCTGAGTGCCCCTCAGCGCACGGACCACAGGCGGCCCTGGCGCTCCCCAGCACACCGGCCACGGGCGGCCCGCCGGGGGCCAGGGCCCCCCTCGTAGCGGAACGGCCGGAGCGCGTCGGAGGAGTGCCGCGCCCGGACGGCCTCGGCGGCGGACCGTCGGAGGAGGCCGGTCCACCGCCCCCGGCGGACAGACCCCACCCCCGGCGCCGCGACGGCCGCACTCGGCGGGGCATCCGCCGGCCCGGGCCCCCTGTTCCCCCGCGACGCTCGCCCCGTGGCCGTCAGGAGAACTGGTCCCGCAGCTCCCGTTTGAGGATCTTGCCGCTGGCATTGCGTGGGAGTTCACCGACGAACAGGACCCTCTTGGGGGCCTTGAAGTGGGCGAGTCTCTTCCGGGCGTGCTCGATGAGCTCGGGTTCCGACGCCTCCCCCCGGAGCACCACGATCGCGGTGACGGCCTCGATCCAGCGCGCGTCGGGCAGTCCCACCACCGCCGCCTCGGCCACCGCGGGGTGGGTGTAGAGGGCATCCTCCACCTGCCGGGAGGCGACGAGCACTCCTCCCGAGTTGATGACGTCCTTCACACGGTCGACGACGGTGAAGTAGCCCTCGGGGTCGCGCACGGCGAGGTCGCCGGAGTGGAACCAGCCGTCACGGAACGCCTCCGCGCTCTCCTCGGGTTTGTCCCAGTAGCCCTGGCACAGCTGAGGGGATCGGTAGACCACTTCACCCGCCGTGCCGTCGGGCACCTCCTCACCGTGCTCGTCGACCACCTTCGCCTCGACGAAGAGCACGGGCCTCCCGCAGGAGTCCATCCGCCCTTCGTGCTCGTCGGGACCGAGGACGGTGGCGAGGGGGCCGATCTCGCTCTGGCCGAAGCAGTTGTAGAACGCCAGGTCCGGCAGCCTCTCGCGCAAGCGCTCCAGAACGGGCACGGGCATGATCGACGCGCCGTAGTACGCCTTGCGCAGTCCGCCGAGCCGGCGACTGGGGAAGTCCGGGTGGTTGGCGAGCCCGATCCAGACGGTCGGCGGCGCGAAGAGGCTGTCCGCCCTGCCCTCTTCGACCAGGTCGAAGATCCGTCCGGCGTCCGGGGCGTCGAGGATCGTGTTCTCGGCGCCCACCGCGAGGTAGGGCAGCAGGAACACATGCATCTGCGCGGAATGGTAGAGGGGGAGCGAGTGGACCGGCCGGTCGGTGGCGCGCAGGTCGAGCGCGGTGACGGCGCTGACGTACTCGTGGACCAGCGCTCCGTGGGTCATCATCGCGCCCTTGGGCTGGGCGGTCGTGCCGGAGGTGTAGAGCAGTTGGACCAGGTCGTCGGCGCCGGGTTCGCGTACGGGGGTGAAGGGGCGCGGCGTGTCCAGTTCGGCGAGGAGGGAGTCCGGCGCGTCGCGCAGCGCTCGTACGGCGTGGCCGTCGGGGACGCGTGGGGCGAGGCCGGGGTCGGTGAGCACGAGGGCGCTCCCCGACTGGCCGAGGATGTACGCCAGGTCCTCGCCGGTGAGGTTCTGGTTGACCGGCACATGGACCAGTCCGGCCCGGGCGCACGCCAGATAGGCGATCAGGTACGCGTCGGAGTTGTGGGCGTAGGAAGCCACCCGGTCGCCGGGGCCCAGCCCGTGTGTGTCGGTCAGCACAGCGGCCGCCGTACTGACCGCCTCGTCCAGGGCGGCGTAGGTCCAGGACCGCTCGGCGTACCGAACCGCGGTCCGTCCCGGGGTGCGCCGTGCGCTGCGCGTCACGACGCCGTCCACTGTGCTGCTGCGTGCACCTGTCATGGCGTGATCCTGTGCGGCGGACCGCCGGGGGTCAAGGGCCCGGAGCGGCTGTGTCGGACGCCGGCCACGGGGTGCCCCGGCGTGCCCCGGGGCCGGGCCGCCTTCCGGTCGTCCCGGCAGGCCCGCGCCTGACGGGCTTTCAGTTTCTTGTTCCGCAAGGACCTCCCGCGAGCGGCGGCCGTGACAGTAACCTCTGCCTCGGCAGGAAGTTTCATCACCGTACGAGATTTCGAAAGTTACTTTCGCGCAGGTGCTTTCGACGTGAGGGGAAGGGTTCCGGATGGCCGGAGACGTGTCGGACCGAGGAATGAGCCGTCGGAGGCTGGGCGGCGGGATACTGGCGCTGGGCGGGGCACTCGCCCTCGCACCGATTCCCTTCGCCGGGGCAGCGGGAGCGGCGGTCGGCGCCGGTCGGGGCACGGAGCCGTCCGGCGGCGGGGCCCCGGCATCGGGAACCGGGACGGGCATGGGATCAGAGCGGAGCCGGCCGACACTGCGCCGCGGAACGGCGGCGCGCGCCGGACTGCTGGCGGACCAGCTCGGCCAGCTCGTCACCGACGCGGAGAAGTACCTCGCCGACTCCCCCACGCACCCCTGGTACGCGGGCGCGGTCCTGCTCGCGGGCCGGGGCGGGACCGTGGCGCTGCACCGGCCGATCGGGAAGGCCGTGCGCTACTCGGCGTACGACGAGAAGACCGACACCGGGGTGGAGTTGCCTCCGGACCAGCAGATCGCGATGGCCGAGGACACGGTCTTCGACCTGGCCTCGGTGTCCAAGCTGTTCACCTCGATCCTCGCCGTGCAGCAGATCGAGCGCGGCGCGCTGGAGCTCGAGGCCCGGGTCGCCTCCTATCTCCCCGACTTCGCGGGCGGTGGCAAGCAGGACGTCACCGTCCGTCAGCTGCTCACGCACACCTCGGGCTTCCGGGCCTGGATCCCCCTCTACAAGGAGCCGACCCGGGAGGGGAAGCTTCGTCTGATCTGGGACGAGATTCCGTCCTCGGCTCCAGGTACGAAGTACCTCTACTCCGACCTCAACCTCATCTCGCTGCAGCTGATCCTGGAGAAGATCACCGGCCGCACCCAGGACGTCCTGCTCCGCGACGAGATCACCGCTCCGCTCGGGATGCACCGCACCCGGTACAACCCGCCCGCGTCATGGAAACCGAAGATCGCCGCTACCGAGGACGCCCGGCTGCCCTGGTCGGGACTGGAGCGCGGGATGATCCATGGCGAGGTCCACGACGAGAACGCGTACAGCCTGGGCGGGATCGCGGGCCACGCCGGCGTCTTCTCCTGCGCCTGGGACCTGGCCGTCCTGGCTCGCACCCTGCTGAACGGAGGAACGTACGGCAGGTCCCGGATCCTGTCCGAGGAATCCGTGGAGCTGTTGTTCACCGACTTCAACACCGCGTTCCCCGGCGACGAGCACGGTCTCGGCTTCGAGCTCTACCAGCACTGGTACATGGGCGCGATGGCCACCCCGCGCACGGCGGGCCACACGGGCTTCACCGGCACCAGTCTCGTCCTCGACCCGACGACGGACTCCTTCCTGATCGTCCTGGGCAATTCCGTCCACCCGGTGCGCAACTGGCGCTCGGGCAGCGCACCGCGGGTGGCCACGGCCAACCGCATGGCGCGCGCGGTACCCGTCCGCCCGGCCAGGGGCGGCACCGCCTGGTTCTCCGGCATGACGAGCGCCGCCACCGCGACGCTCACGCTGCCCGCACTGCGCCTCGTGTCCCCGCGTCCGTTGCTGAGCTGCGACTTCTGGTGGGACACCGAGCCTGCTTCGGATGCCCTCCTGTTGGAGGCCTCGTCGGACTCCGGAACGACGTGGCAGCCCCTGGCATTCACCACGGTACCGAAGGAGGGTGAGCACCCCCGGGAGTCCCGCCCCCATCCGGACGGTTCGGTCTCGGGCTATTCGGGACGCCTCTGGCACCGGATGGAGGCTGACCTGAGCACGCTGCGGGGTGCGGAGGCGCGGCTGCGATGGCGCTACACCACCGACCAGTTGTACGTCGGGCGCGGAGTGTACGTGGACGGCATCCGGGTCGAGGACGGCGGCCGCTCGCTCTTCGACGAGCGAAGGCCGGGTGACGCCCGACGCGTAGAGGCGACGGGCTGGACACCTTCCCTCGACTGACCGGGCCGGGCGGAGGACGAGCCCTGGAGCGGAAGGACGAGCCCCGGAGGGGGACCTGCTCCAGGGACACCCGGTGAGGAGGCGTGGTGAGCGGCGGGTCGGGATCCGCACCCGACCCGTCCCCGCGTCGGCGGAACACGTGGCAGGCCGCACGGCGTGGTGCCCGAAGGGGGGACTTCGATCCCCCCGGCCTCGACGGACGAACGCGTCTGCGTCGCGGCGCAAGCGGGCGGCTACCGATCGCCACGCAGGTAGCGCGTGACCATGTCGACCAGTTCGCTCTCGAACGTCTCGACCGGGATGGTCTGCGGGTCGGCCATGAGCTTGTGCGTGTTCAGCTCCACGGTGAACACGATCAGCTCGGCCGCGGTGTCGAGGTCACGCACGCGGACGTCCGGGTGCCGGGCGAGGAGGTCACGCACCTGACCGACGCGGTTCCTTCCGTGCCGGTCGATGGTGTCGAGCAGCTCCTGCGAGAGCGTCGCCTCCTCGATCATGATCCGTAGCAGCTGTGGATCGTCGCGGTGGTTTTCGATCGCGTCACCGACCAGTGCCCGCACCGTAGCTTCCAGTGTCCCGGCTGACAGATCGAGCCGGTCGGCCTGTGGCCAGGTGCCGCGGTCGAGATGCCGTACCACCAGCTCCGCGAGGACGGCGTCCTTGTTCGGGAAGTACTGGTACAGCGAGCCGATGGAGATGCGGGCACGTTCGGCGATGCGGTTGGTGGTGCCGGCGGCGTAGCCGTACTCCGCGAAAACGTGAGCAGCGGCAGTGAGGATGCGCTCGCGGGTGAGCTCGGCTCGCGCCTGGCGAGGCTTGCGACGTGCTTGGAGACGGCGGTCGGCCGGCGGCATCCGGAGGCCCTCCTCGGTGCGTGGAAAGCGAGTAGCCAAAGAGATGAGTTATTGCTCAGAATAGTGCCATGAGCTGCGAAGACAAGTCATCGCCCGATGTGAGGGGCGGGTCGTGATCCCCAAGGTGTACCTACCCGGGTCACGCACGATGATCACGCTGGAGGTGCGCCGCCGCGCGTTCCTCACGCCGGGCTTCGCGAGCGTCACCCTCGGCGGCCCCGCCGTGCGGGACCTGGAAGTCGCAGGCAGGGACCAGGCGGTCCGCCTGTTCTTCCCCCGCGAGGGACAGACCGGATTGCGCATGCCGACCCTCTCGAACGAGGCATGGATCGCCCAGTTGCTGCTGGTACCGAAATCGGCCCGCCCGTGGGTCCGCAACCTGACGATCCGGCGCGCGCGGCGCGCGGACGACGAGATCGACATCGAGTTCGCCCTGCACGGTGACTCGCCCATGTCGTCCTGGGTGCGCCGGGCCGAGCCGGGCGATCCGGCCGGGATCTTCGACATCGGCACCACGTACCGGCTGCCCGAGCACGCCGAGGCGCAACTGCTGGTCGGTGACGAGACCGCTCTGCCCGCCATCCTGTCGATCCTCGACGGGACACAGCTGCCGCCCACGGACGTCTACCTGGAGGTGGCTGCCGCGGCCGACATCCGGCCCGTGGAGGCGCCCGCCGGTGTCCGTATCGACTGGTTGAGCCGTGACGACGCAGATCTGCGGCCCGGCACCCTGGCACTGGAGGCGGGACGCCGCGCGACGCTGCCGTCCGGCCGCTTCTACACATGGGTAGCGGGCGAGTCCGGGCTGGCGACGTCGGTGCGGCGGCATCTGGTCGACGACCGGGGCGTACCCAAGCGCGACATCTCGTTCATCGGTTACTGGCGTCTGGGCCGGTCCGCTCCCGCCTGAGAGGAAACTTCTGTGCAGCAGACAGACCTGTCGAACACCCCGCGACGGCTGACGACGGCGGACGAGGTCGAGACGATCGTCGGCCGTCCTGCCCCGGTGGTCCTGCTCAAGCAGGTCAGCGCCCTCGACGAGGGCTGCCGGGCCGTCCTCGCCCGGTGTCCGGTAGCAGCCCTCGGCTACCGGGACGCCGAGGGCACCAGCAGGACGACGTTCATCGGCGGCGCCCCGGGATTCGCACGCGTCCACTCGCCCACGCGCGTTTCGTTCGAACTGCCCGGGTCCGGCGACCCGCACGGTCCGGTCTCCTGCTTCTTCCTGCTGCCGGGCGTCGGAGAGATCCTGCGCGTCAACGGTTCGGTGACCGCGCGGAAGGAACGGAGGGTGATCGTCGACATCGAGGAGGCCTATGTCCATTGCGCACAGGCCGTCCTCCGGTCCCGCCTGTGGAAGCCGCCCACCCCGCCCGGCCCGGCCGACGCCGGGATCGCCGGTGCCGGCCCCCTGTGCCGGCCCGGCGTCGCCGAGTTCCTCGGCGCGGCACCGTTCCTCGCACTGTCCACGTGGGACTCGTCCGGCGGGAGCGACACGAGTCCGCGCGGGGACCGGCAGTCGGTGGCGCGGATCCTGGACGGCCGCACGCTCGTCATGCCGGACAGGAAGGGCAACAGGCGCGCCGACACGCTCCACAACCTGCTGCAGGACGAGCGGCTTTCGTTCGCCGCGCTCGTTCCGGGGCGCAGTGGTGTGCTGCACGTCCACGGCCGCGGCACGATCACCGACGATCCCGCGCTGCTGGAGACGATGGCACTGCGCGGGGTGCCCCCGCATCTGGCGCTGCTCATCGAGGTCGAGCACGCCGAGGTGACGGAGAACGATGCAGTGGCGCGCTCACGGCTGTGGACCCCGGAGGCTCACCCAGACCGTGGCACGGTGCCGGACCTGATGGCGCTGGCAGGAGAACATCTCGCCGCCCGGTCGGCCGACGCCGAGGGCGGTCCCCCCGCATTCCTGCTCAAGGCCATCACGGGGATCCCGGGGATGACCCGGTTGTTGCGCCTGGTGATGAACCGTCTCTACCGTTCGGGGCTGCGGAAGGAGGGCTACTAGGTTCTGTCCGGCGGGTCTTGCGGGCCGTGCCGGCCCTGGGCGGTGGCTGCACGCCTGCCTGCACGGCTTCCGAATCACGCGACACCGGCCCCGAGCTGTGGAGCCTCACCTGCGATGACACAACGAACCGATACACCCCCGCGTGGGACGAGCGTACGCAGCTGGCCACCTTCCTGGATCACGCCCGTGACACGGCGCGGGCCAAGTGCGAGGGCGTGTCCGAGGAAGACGCCCGTAAGGAACCGCTCCCGAATTCACCGTTGATGACGATGTGCGGGCTGATCAGCCACCTGCGGTCCTCCACCTCATCGATGAGATTTCCCGCCACGACAGTCACCTCGATGTCGTACGTGAACTCGTCGACGGGCAGACCGGCGTTCAGCTTCTGCCTGGCATCGGGGGCGGAGTCTGATCGAGGCGAGGGCGAACCGTGCCGTGGAAGACGTGGAGGCGTTTGTCGGACCTCGTGGCCACGGCCCGGAAGTCCTTGAGGGCATCGATCGGTCGCTCAACTTCGCGCCTCCGCCCGCAGATCGTCCTGTTGAAGCCGGCGGGTCGACCGCCTTCGCTGCCCCGGCGTCGGCGGTCGGCCCACCGGTTCCCCGGTTCCCCGGTTCCCCGGTTCCCCGGTTCCCCGGTTCTTCGAGTCGGGGACGGTGTATTTGCTCTGGCGCCGGCGGAGGCGCCCATGCTCATGCCGACGACCCGAGACCGATACGGTCACAAGATCCACCGGACAGGCCCTGGGGCAGCGCCCGGCGGATCTTGAGCAAGGGCGACTGGAGCGTCCCCGCTCCACGTGGGCACGGTGGTGGTCGAGCCCGGCGGGGACGCTGCTCAGCGCGGGACCGAGGCTGCCGATGCCGGGCTCCGGCACGGCGGAAACCGCGGCGGTCGCGTGCCTCGCGCTTCCCGTTCAACCGCCCCGAAGGACTTCCGAAACTTTCGCCGCACTCGAATGTGATGACGCGGATCTACGACGCATAGCGACCGCACGTCACCAGCAGCGCACCATCTACGCAGGTAGAGCCCTCAACTCCCTTCAGATGAGCGCTTGTTCACTCGGAAATGTTTCGGAAATGCAGCGTTGACGCGACTTCCTGTTACGCGCATACTCTCCCTCGCTCCCCTTGTTCCACAGCTCGCCCTCCCGTCGGCACGGATGCCCCCGGGGGCGTCCGACGACGGCTGCACAGCACCTCGAACGGTCCGCATCCCCCTGCCCGGGCGACCAGTCCGAACCGCCCGGCAACCGGAAGAAGAGGCTGGAATACGTGATGGTCCAGAATTCCCCCGGCGGAGTCCCCACCCGCCCGAAGCTGCCGGCCCGCGCGCGACGGGCTCTGTCACTCGTCACCGCCGGCGCACTCGCCGCAGCAGGTGTCGTCGCTCTCGCCGGCAGTGCCGAGGCCGCCGGTGCGCTCGGTGACGCGGCGGCTGCCAAGGGTCGCTACTTCGGCACGGCGGTGGCGGCCAACCACCTCGGCGAAGCGGCGTACGCCTCCACGCTGGACGCCCAGTTCGACTCGGTCACACCCGAGAACGAGATGAAGTGGGACGCGGTCGAGAGCTCCCGCAACTCGTTCAGCTTCTCCGCCGCCGACCAGATCGTCAGCCACGCCCAGACCAAGGGCATGAAGGTCCGGGGTCACACGCTCGTGTGGCACTCACAGCTTCCCGGCTGGGTGAGCGGCCTGGGTGCCACCGATCTCCGCTCGGCGATGAACAACCACATCACCCAGGTGATGACCCACTACAAGGGCAAGATCAACTCGTGGGACGTGGTGAACGAGGCGTACCAGGACGGCAGCAGCGGGGCCCGGCGCAGTTCGCCGTTCCAGGACAAGCTCGGCAGCGGCTTCATCGAGGAGGCGTTCCGTACCGCCCGTACGGTCGATGCCGGTGCAAAGCTCTGCTACAACGACTACAACACCGACGGTCAGAACGCGAAGAGCAACGCGGTCTACGCCATGGTGAAGGACTTCAAGGCGCGCGGTGTCCCGATCGACTGCGTGGGCTTCCAGTCCCACTTCAACAGCAACTCGCCCGTCCCGTCCGACTTCCAGGCCAACCTGCAGCGCTTCGCCGATCTCGGTGTCGACGTACAGATCACCGAGCTGGACATCGAGGGTTCCGGGTCGGCGCAGGCCGCGAACTACACCAAGGTGGTGAACGCCTGCCTGGCCGTCACGCGGTGCACGGGCATCACGGTCTGGGGTGTCACGGACAAGTACTCGTGGCGCAGCAGCGGCACTCCGCTGCTCTTCGACGGCGACTACAACAAGAAGCCCGCCTACGACGCGGTGCTCGCCGCGCTCGGCGGATCGAGCGGAGGTGGTGACAACGGCGGCGAGGACGGCGGCGGGAGCACCGGCGCCTGCACCGCGACGTACACCCAGACCTCGACGTGGAACGGCGGGTACAACGGGCAGGTGACCGTCAAGGCCGGCAGCGCGGGCATCACCAGCTGGTCGGTCCCGGTGACCATCCCGTCGCCCCAGTCGGTCTCCGCCGTCTGGAACGGCACACCCACCACCTCGGGCGGCGTGATGACGGTCAAGCCCGCCTGGAACGGAACACTGGCGGCAGGCGCCTCGACGAGTTTCGGATTCACCGTCACGACGAACGGCAACACGGCGGCACCCGTCGTCGGCACCTGCACGGCCTCCTGAGCAGCCCCAGCCCGCTCCGGCTCCCGGCGGTACAGGACACGGCGGGGCCCGCACCCCGCCCGCCCTGTCTCCGGCCGGACGGGACGGGGTGCGACGAACCCGCACTCGTGCACCCCGTCCTCCGAAGCGCTCCGCCCCGCCCCGCCGGTCAGCCGGCCGGGCGGGGCGGAGCGTCGTCGTGTCCCGTCAGCCGGCCGCTCGGCCACCGGCTCCCGTGGCCGCCAGCGCCGGAGTGGCGGCAGCCGCCGGAGCCGCGGCGCCGGCCGGTACACCGGACACGGCCGGCACCGGCGCGGGTGCCGTCGACTCGCGCACGACCAGCCGGGGCCTGATGAGCAGGGAGCGCCCGGCTGCGGGCGCGGAGTCGATCCGGGCCGTCAGCTGCTGGAAGGTCTCCGCGGCCATCTCCGGCAGCGGCTGGCGGACCGTGGTGAGCGGTGGCTCGAAGAGGTCGGCGAGCGCGATGTCGTCGAAGCCGACCACCGACACGTCCTTTCCCGCGCCGCGCCCGGCATCCCTGGCGCCCCGGCAGATCCCGATCGCGCACATGTCGTTGATCGCGACGAAGCCGGTGGGCGGGTCGGGCCGGGACAGGAGCTCCCTGGCCGCGTTCCGGCCCAGCTCCGCCGCGTCCTTGTCCCCGAACTCGGTGGTGTCCGCGCCGGGCCAGACGATGGCGTCGGCCGGGTCGAGACCGGCCGCCTCCAGGGCCGACCGGAACCCGCTCAACCGCTCGCGCCGGTTCACGCTGTTGACGGAGCCCGAGACGAAGGCGAGCCTGCGGTGGCCCAGCTCGACCAGGTGACGGGTGGCAAGCTCCGCGCCCATCGCGTTGTCCACACTGATGCTGGCCAGTGACGACGGGTCACCCGCCTGCGCGGTCCGGTCGAAGGCCACCATCTTCAGTCCCCTGCTGAGCAGCGGCGCCATGTGGTCGAGCGAGGGCAGCGAGGAGCAGAGAACCACACAGCTCACCCCGTCGGCGAGGAGACGGCAGGACGGTCACGGTGGCTCTCTCCGACCCGACACAGCTGCGGTCCTCGGTGGTTCTCGACCTCGCCCGGCCCGGTCTGACGGTCGCCGCCGCTGACCCCGGGATCCGCGCCGCCGTCACGGGCCGGGGGCTCCGGATCACCGCCGATTCCGCCGGCCTGCACGGCGCGACCCTCACCCTGACCCTGAAGAGGAGCTGGACCCTTGCTGTTCGACATGCCCCTGGAGCGGCTGCGCGCGTACCGGCCGGAACCCGAGGAACCCGCCGACTTCGACGCGTTCTGGGTCCTCTCGGGCCTCTCAGGCCCGTGGTCACCGGCCCAGCGCCGCCATGGCGGCGTTGTGGCCGGGCACCCCGCTGACCCCGCCGCCGCGCACCGCGCCCGCTCCGGACAGCAGCACGTTGGCGTGGGCCGTCTCCACACCCCATCGCCCCGTCTCCCCGGTGGCGTAGGGGAAGGAGAGGTCCCGGTGGAAGATGTGGCCGCCGGGCAGCCTCAGGTCCCGCTCCAGGTCGAGGGGGGTCTTCGCCTCGATGCAGGGCCGTCCTTCGGAGTCGAGGGCCAGGCAGTCGGCGACCGGCTCGTCCAGATGGGCGTCGAGTTCGGCCAGGGTGGCTTCGAGGAGGCGGGCGCGCGTCGCCTCGTTGTCCGCCGTGAAGAGCCGGGCGGGGGTGTGCAGTCCGAAGAGCGTGAGGGTCTGGTAGCCGCGGGCCACGAGGTCGGGACCGAGGATCGACGGGTCGGTCAGGGAGTGGCAGTAGATCTCGGAGGGTGGTGACCCGGGCAGCCGTCCGGCCGACGCCTCACGGTATGCGGTGGCCAGCTGCTCGTACCCCTCGGCGATGTGGAACGTCCCGGCGAAGGCCCGGTGCGGGTCCACCGTGCGGTCACGGAGCTTCGGCAGCCGCGTGAGCAGCATGTTCACCTTGAGCTGGGCCCCTTCGGCGGGGGCGGGCGGCTCCTCGCCGAGGAGTGCGGACAGGGCCTGGGGCGAGGCGTTGACCAGGACCTGGGCCGCGCCGACGACGTGTTCGCCGTCGGGTGAGCGGACGGTGACCTCGGCGCGGGTTCCGTCGGTCTCGATGCGGGTCGCCTCGTGCAGGACACGGATCTCGGCGCCGGCCGAGCGGGCCGCCGCGGCCAGGGCGTCGGTGAGCGCTCCCATGCCGCCGACCGGGACGTCCCAGTCACCCGTGGAATTGCCGATCACGTGGTAGAGGAAGCAGCGGTTCTGGACGAGGGACGGGTCGTGGGCGTCGGCGAAGGTGCCGATCAGCGCGTCGGTGAGCACGACTCCGCGGACGAGGTCGTCGGCGAAGTTCTCCTCGACGGCGACACCGATCGGCTCTTCGAACAGCAGGCGCCAGGCCTCCGCGTCGTCCACGCGTGCCCGCAGTTCACCGCGGGCCGGCAGCGGTTCGGTGAGGGTCGGGAACACGCGCTCGGCGACCCGCCCCGTCATCCCGTAGAAGCGCTGCCAGGCGTCGAACTCCCGGTCGTCCCCGGTCAGGGCGGCGAAGGAGTCCCGGGTGCCGTCACCCCCGACGAGCAGCCCGGCCGGCCGGCCTCCGCGCGTCGTCGGGGTGTACGAGGAGACCGTGCGCTTCCGTACGGCGAAGTCGAGGCCGAGCTCACGGACGATCTTCCGCGGGAGGAGCGAGACGAGGTAGGAGTAGCGGGAGAGCCGGGCGTCGATCCCGTCGAAGGGCCGGGTCGAGACGGCCGCTCCCCCGGTGCTGCCGAGACGTTCCAGGACGAGCACGGACCGTCCGGCGCGGGCGAGGTAGGCGGCGGCGACCAGGCCGTTGTGGCCTCCCCCGACGATCACGGTGTCGTAGGCGGCGTGCGCGGGCCTGCCGGGTGGGGCCGTCTCGTCTGCGGGCATGCCTCTTCCTAGCACGGGACGATCGCTGCTGGACAGAGGTGCCGGCTCACCGCGGACGGGCCGGGCACCGGAATCCGTTGGCCGCCCGGAGCCCGCTGTGGCAGGGTGCTGGCCCGAGCAGGTCCTTCCACGCCCGTCACAGGAGATTCCATGGACACGCCCGCGCGTCTGACCCCGCTGCTCGAGCAGTTCGACTGGGCGTGCGAACGCCTGACCAACCGGTTGGCGGGGCCCTTCGTCGACAGCGGCAACGGCACGGACGTGGAGGCCCCGGCGCTGACCGACGAGGAGTACCTGTGGGAGCCGGTGCCGGTGTGCTGGTCGGTGCGTCGTCACAGCGCGGGGCCCGGGCCGGGCGCTGCATCCCTGACGGGTGCGGGCGAGTGGGGGCGCGACACGGCACCCTTCCCCCACCCCTCGCCGCCGCCCTTCACCACCCTCGCGTGGCGGCTGAGCCACCTCAGCGAACTGCTGACCCTGCGTGCCGACCACACGGCGGGCGACCACGGTCTGACCAGGGAGGACTACCGCGTGGCGGGGAGCGCCAAAGGGGCGCTCGCGGACTTCGCAGCCTCGGCGGCCGCGTGGCGTGCGGCGCTGATCGGGGCGGACGACGCCGCGCTCGACACGGTCGGGTACAGCACCTACCCGTACGGCAGCGATCCCGAGGACCCCTTCCTGGACATCGTGTGGTGGGTCAACCAGGAGCTGCTGCACCACGGAGCGGAGATCGCGCTGCTGCGTGACCTCTACCGGGTGCGGGGCGGCCTGACCTGACGGGCGGTCCGGCCCGACGGTCAGTGCGGCGGCATCCCGCGCCGGCGCCTCAGGTCGGCGACCCGCCGGTAGATTTCGACCGCCTCCGTGCCGCGTCCGAGCTGTTCCAGGCAGTGCGCCTCGTCGTTGCGGCTCGCGAGAGTGTCGGGGTGGTCGGAGCCCAGTACCCGTTCCCGGATCCCGGCGACCGTACGGTAGTCGGTGAGCGCGTCGGCCCAGCGGCCGAGCCAGCCCAGCCCGACGGCCACCTCGCGACGGCTGACGAGCGTGTCCGGGTGGTCGGGCCCCAGGGTGCGCTCGCGGATCGCGCAGACCTCCCGCGACTCGGCGAGCGCCTCGTCCCAGCGCGCCATGCGGCCCAGGTTGACGCCGAGGCCGTGCCGCGCGCGCAGGGTCTCGGGGTCGGCGGGACCGCTGATGCGGGCGCGGTCCCCGGCCAGCGCCCGGTACAGCTCCAGGGCCTCGGCGCTGCGGCCCAGTCTGCCGAGGCTGATGCCCACCTCGTAGCGCGCGGACAGGGTGTCGGGGTGGTCGGAGCCGAGAGCGGCGGCGCGTGCCTGCGCCACGTCGCGGTAGGTCTGCAGGGCCTCGGTCCAGCGGTCCAGCCGTCCGAGTGTGTAAGCCACTTCGTACAGCGTGACGAGGGTGTCCGGGTGTCCCGCGCCGAGCAGACGGCTGCGGGCGTCCGCCACCTCGCGGGCCATGCGGTACGACTCCTCCAGGCGGCCCAGCCTGCTGAGGTTGAAGGCGAGGTTGTGGCGACAGCGCAGGGTGTCGGGATGGTCGGGGCCCATGGAACGCTCCCGCGAGGCGAGCACCGCGGCATAGACCTGGTGGGCCTCGAAGTGGCGGCCGAGCTGGCCGAGGACGTACGCCGTCTCCTGGCGGGCGGCGAGGGTCTCGGGGTGGTCGGGACCCAGAGCGCGCTCGCGGCCGTCGGCCACCAGGCCGAACTCCCGCAGCGCGTCCAGGGGGTGTCCCGTGCGGCTGAGGGTGAATCCGACCTCGTACCGGCTGGCGAGGGTGTCGGGGTGGTCGGGGCCGAGAGCGCGCTCGCGTTCGGCGGCGACCGCCCGGTGTACGTCGCCCGCCTCCTCCCAGTGGCCCAGGCGGCCCAGGTCGAGGCCCGCGCTGTGCCGTCCGGCCAGAGTGGCGAGCAGTCCGGGTGCCGGGGTGGCAGGCAGTCCGGGCGCCGGGGTGGGGCGCCCGGGCTCAGCCTGCGGGAAACCGCCGGTGAGTGGCTGGCCGGCCCCGGTCGTCCACGCCCCGGTCAGTGCGGCCGCCCGCTCGATGGCGGCCGTACCCGGGTACGCCGTACCGCTCACCCTGTGGCCGGTGGTCATGCCGCGGGTCCAGGCGGGCAGTTGTGGCGCCCGGCCACCGGGGTGGCGGACGGGCACGGGCGGCGAAGGACGGACCCGCCCGGCCGCCGGCTGCTCGCCGGTGCGCCCGAGCGCGATGCGCTGCCGCAGGTCACCGGCGTCCGCCGGCCGCTCGGCCGGCGTCTTGGCCAGGAGATCCAGGACGACCTCGTCGAAGAACCCCGGGAGCTCGGCACGGTGGGAGCGCGGCGGCTCGGGGACGGTGTCGCGGTGCCCGACGAGCACGGCCCAGGCATCGTCCATGTCGAACGGCGGGACGCCCGTGGCGATCTCGTACAGCACACAGCCGAGCGAGTAGAGGTCGCTCCGGTGGTCGACCTCCCCGCCGCTGATCTGCTCCGGCGACATGTAGTGCGGGGTTCCCATGGCGATGCCCGTGCCGGTGAGCCGGGAGGTGAAGCCGATGTCGCGGCCGAGCCTGGCGATGCCGAAGTCGCAGATCTTCACCGCCCCGTCGTTGAGCCGCATGATGTTCGCGGGCTTGAGGTCCCGGTGCACGATGCCCTGCCGGTGCGTGTAGCCGAGGGCATCGGCCACCTGCTCCGCGATGTCGACGACGTCGTCCACGGGCAGCGGGTGCTGCTTGTTGTCCTCCAGGAGCTGGCTGAGGTTACGTCCTTCCAGCAGTTCCATGACGAGGTACAGGACGCCGTCCGACTCACCGAAGTCATGGACGACGGTGACTCCGCGGTGCTGGAGCCCCGCGGCCACCCGGGCCTCGCGGCGGAAGCGCTCGCGCAGTATGCGGGTGAAGTTCTGGTCGTGCTGCGGGCCCACCGGCTTCAGGCACTTGACGGCCACCTGCCGGCCGAGCGATTCGTCGCGCGCACGCCACACCTCGCCCATGCCTCCGCGCCCGATCATGTCGAGCAGCCGGTAGCGGCTCTGGATCAGCCTGGTGTCCGCCATCGCCTGTTGCCGCCCCCGTCTGCTTCACTGCCCGCTACCGCTGTCGCGCCCTCCCCGGCCCGTCCAGTATGGCTGCCTGTCTGCGGAGTTTGTACGGGGCGGGTCGGCTGCCGGGCCGAGCCGGGCCATCGCCTTCACGATGTGCCCGGGCGGCAGGCGCCGGCGGAGGCGGGCGGGAATGCAGCGCAGGGCGGTTCCCGCGGTGCGCAGGCGGCGGTCGACCGTCGCCCGGGACGGTGCGGCTCTGCCGTACAGCTCATGGGCGTACACGGGCAGGGAGTCGTGGGCGAGTGCGGCCACCCGCCGCCGGAGCAGGGTACGCGCGGGCGCCAGCAGGGCGGGGACCGGGGGGTCGCGCAGGAAGTCGTCGACGTCGGACGCCTGCGGGCCCGCGGCGAGCAGAGGCCGGACGCGTTGGAACATGCATACCCCGAACCGGGCCGTACGTCCGCGCCTGCCGGTTCCGCAGCGAACGCCCGGGCGTTCCCCGCGGAACCGGGACGGCCTCCCCGGCGCGAGTCAGCGCTTGACGGCCCGCAGGACCACGAACTTCGGGTCACCCGCGACGGTCACGCAGTTGCCGAAGATCCGGCGCAGCTGGGTGTGGTAGCCCAGGTGCCGGTTGCCGACGACCCACAGCTCCCCGCCCTGGCGCAGCGCGGAGCGTGCCCCGTGGAACATGTTCCGGGCGGTGGCGTCGGTGACCGCCTGGTGCGAGTGGAACGGCGGGTTGGTGAGGACGAGGTCCACGCTTCCCGGGGGCACGTCGCCCATCGCGTCACCGACCAGGAACTCAGCCTCGGCGTCCGGCCCGGCGTTGTCGCGGAAGGTCGCTTCGGCGGAGGCGACGGCCTGGTAGGACTCGTCGATGAAGGTGACGGCGGCATCGGGGTTGTCGAGGGCCGCGGACGTGCCGACGACGCCGTTGCCGCATCCGAGGTCGACGACGCGGTCGGGCCCCGACCGGTCGGGGAGGTGCTTCAGGAAGAAGCGGGTCCCGATGTCCAGGCGTTCGGCGCAGAAGATCCCGGCGTGGTTGGTGACGGTACGGCCTGAGACCGCGCCGACGTCGTCGGGGAGGTCGTAGTGGTAGGGCCACGGGCTGGGGGTCCTGGGCAGGGCCGGATCCGGGGTGCAGAAGATCAGTCGCGCCTTCTTCACCGCGAGGGAGGTGCGGGTGGGGCCGATGATCCGCTCGAACAGTTTGAGAGTCGAGGTGTGGATCTCCTTCACCATGCCGGTACCGATGACGACGGTGCCGGCGTGCACGGCGGGCGCGAGCCGGTGGAGCTGGTCCTCCAGGAGCGCGAGGCTCTTGGGCACCCGTACGAGCAGCAGGTCGACCCGCTCCGGCGGCGTGTCGCGCACGGAGAGTACGCGTACCGAGTCCGCTGCCGCGCCGTTGCGCGCGAGGTTGGCCTCGGTGGCTCGCCGGGCGAGGTACGAGTCGGTGATCTGCACGGGGCTGTGCGCGGCGAGCGCCGTGGTGAGCGCGCCCCAGCGGTCTCCGACGACGGCCACGGTGCCGGCGAGCGGGACCGGCTCGCTCCCCTCCGCTCCTTCCAGCCGGCGCAGGAGGTACTCGTCGGCGGCGTCCCACGCACGGAGCGGGTCGCGCGGGTTCTCGGGAAAGCGGGCGAGATCGAATTCGCCCTGTGACGTCGTCAAACGGTTCATATTGCGTTCAGGCTAACCGAGTGGCGGGGAGCGCCCCGCACGCTCCCCACCCCGTGAAGGCCGCCCGGGTCTACGGGAGCCGCTTGTCCATGGCCGACCGGCCCTCCTCGGACAGCCTGCGCCGTGCCCACTCGAGGCTCTCGGGAGTCAGGTCCCGCCCGGAGGCGAGCACCAGGTCCTCCGCGGTGGGCTGATCGTTGCCGCCGGTGTGCAGCAGGCGGTCGGGGGTCACCCCCCGAGACTCCGGCGCGGATACGGATACGGATTCGGACTCTTCGCTCATACCGCCTCCTCGTCCTTGCGGCAATTCTCGCGCCGGGGCGGCGTCCGCGCATCCGTTGCCCCCATGGGCCCGGAAGAGCTGTCACTTGACTTGCACATGATGACTACGCAACGTTCACACTACCGGCACCGTGCGTGTGGAAGGCTCCCGGTCGAGCAGACAGTATCCGGCCACCACGACACCGTTTCGCCGCTCCGGAGAGGACACCCCACATGTCCGTTCGCCGCCGTTTCTACGCGCGTCCACTACTCGCCACCGCCGCCTCGATCGCCGTTCTCACCGGCGTCGCCGCCACCGCGCCCGCCGCCACCCCCTCGGCCGCCGGCTCCGCGTCGCCGGTCGCCGCACTCGACGACACCTACTACCAGGACGCCCTGGGCAAGACCGGCACCGCGCTCAAGAGCTCGCTGCACACGATCATCAGCGACCAGACCACGCTCTCCTACAGCCAGGTGTGGGACGCCCTCAAGGCCACCGACGAGGACCCGGCCAACTCCTCCAACGTGATCCTCCTCTACACCGGCCGCTCGCAGTCCAAGAGCGAGAACGGCGGCGACTCCGGCGACTGGAACCGGGAACACGTCTGGGCCAAGTCCCACGGCGACTTCGGTACCGCGACCGGACCCGGCACCGACATCCACCACCTGCGCCCCGAGGACGTCCAGGTGAACTCCGTCCGCGGCAACAAGGACTTCGACAACGGCGGCAGCGCCGTCCCGGGGGCCTCCGGCAACTACACCGACAGCGACTCCTTCGAACCGCGCGACGCGGTCAAGGGTGATGTCGCCCGGATGATCCTCTACATGGCGGTGCGGTACGAGGGCGACGACGCCTTCGCCGATCTGGAGCCGAACGACAGCGTGAGCAACGGATCGGCCCCGAACATCGGACGGCTCTCCGTGCTGAAGCAGTGGAGCCAGGAGGACCCGCCGGACAGTTTCGAGCAGAACCGCAACGAGGTCATATTCGAGCAGTTCCAGCACAACCGGAACCCGTTCATCGACCACCCCGAGTGGGTCGAGGCCATCTGGTAGGGCTCAGCCCGGTCCTGCCATGACCTCCGTGCAGTGTGCGGCGGCCTCCTCGCGGGAGCCGAAGCGCGGCAGGTCCTGGCCGGTCCGCTCCCGGACCAGGTCCGGCGGGCCCAGACGGGCGCCGGGATCGACGACCGCCGCACGGCGCCCCTCCCGGGCGAGCCGGGACAGACCGGCGTGCAGGAGCGCGAGGGCGAGGGGATCGACGCCGGTCACCTCGCGCAGGTCGAGCACCACCGGCCCGGCCTGCTCCGGGCCCGACTCGTCCAGGGCGTACAGCACGCGCTCGGCGGCGGTGAAGTCGAGGGCGCCCTGGGCCGCGACGACGCCCACGCGTTCCCGCAGGACGCGCTCCCGCAGGCCCGGCGGCGCCGAGGCCAGCGCGTCGGCGGTGGTGACCAGCGTGACGGTGGACCCGGGCAGCGCCGGGTTCCTCATGAGGTGGAGCCCGAGTTGCTCCGAGAGCGCGCCGATCGCCGCACGGCCGCGCACCGAGGTACCCGCCGTGTCCAGCAGGGGGCTGTAGGCGGCCAGACCGAAGCGGGCAGGGCCGGCGGCGATCAGGCCGCCCGACACCCCGCTCTTGGCGGGCAGTCCGACCCTCAGCAGCCAGTCGCCGGAGACGTCGTACATCCCGCAGGTCGCCATGACCGCGAGGACCTGTGCCGCCACCTGCGGGGACACGACCCTCTCCCCGGTGACGGGATTGACCCCGCCGTGGGCCAGGGTGGCGGCCATCACCGCGAGGTCGACGGTGGTGGCCCGCACCGCACACTGCCGGAAGTAGGTGTCCACTGCGGCCACCGGATCGACCGGCAGCGTCCTCGTGCTCCGGACCAGATAGGCGAGCGCCCGGTTGCGGTCGCCGTTCGCGGCCTCGGAGCCGTACACGTCCTCGTCGACGTCCAGCTTCCGCCCGGCGAACCGGCTGAGGCAGGTCAGGATGCGGTCGAACGCGGGAGCCTCACGGGTGTCGGGGACCAGGGCGGTGGTGACGATGGCGCCTGCGTTGACCATCGCGTTGGCGGGCCGGCCGGTGCCGGGTTCCAGACTGATGGCGTTGAACGCCTCACCGCTCGGTTCGGCGCCCACACAGCGGCCCACCTCGTCGAGTCCGAGTGAGGCCAGCGCGGCGGCGTAGACGAACGGTTTGGACACCGACTGCAGGGTGAAGGGCGTGTCCGCCGCGCCCGCGCTGTAGGCGTGCCCGTCCATGCTGACCACTGCGAGGCCGAAGTCGTCGGGATCGGACAGTGCCAACTCCGGGATGTAGTCGGCCCGCCGGCCGTCGCGCACTCCGGCGAAGCGCCGGTGGAGATCGCGCAGCGCGTCCGTGACGGCCTCGGACGCGCTCACCGGCGGCCCGCCGGGTCCCGCACGGCACCCGCGAGGAGGGCCTCCCCCGCCGTCATTCCGCCTCGTCGCCGAAGATGTCGCGGAGCTTGGCCTCACGCTCCGTGTCGAGGTTGCTGTGGAGCAGTTCGGCTCCGCCGCCCGGCAGCGACTCGCTGATGCGGCTGGGCACCTCGTCCATGGTGAGCAGGAACAGCGCCGACGTCCCGGGGGTCACCTTCTGCTTGACCTCGGCGATGAACTCGTCGTCGATGCCGACGTCGGCGAGCCGTCCCCCGAGCGCCCCGGCCGCTGCGCCGATCGCCGCCCCCAGCAGCGGCATCAGGAAGATGAGCCCGAAGAGCATCCCCCAGAAGGTGCCGCTCAGAGCGCCCGCACCGACGAGGTTGAGCAGCTGCTTCGTCCTCGGCTTGGAGCGCTCGGCCGGCCAGGTCACGACGGCGGCGTCGAGGATCTTGACCAGCCCCTCCTTCTGGAGGGACTTCAGCGCCGTCTCCACGCTCTCCGCGCCCTCGGCCGTCCCGAACTTCCACACAGTGAGCGTGGACATGGCTCGCACCTCCACAAGAGAAGGGAATAACTCGCCCATATTAGGATCGAAAGGTATGAATTGACTCGTCGAACGACCCGCTCCGCAGCTCGGGGCGGATCCAGCACCGCGGACCCAGAGCCCTCCGGGAGGGAACGATGGATACGGACGCCCTGACGCCGGACCTGTTGCAGAGACTTCGCGCGACCAGGCCCTATCCGGCCCTGTCCCTGACGATGCCGACGCACCGCCGGGCGCCGGACAACGCCCAGGACGCCGTGCGCCTGCGGAACCTCGTGGCCGAGGCCGGCAGCAGACTGGACGCCGACCCCCGCGTGACCGGCGAGGCCCGGGCCGCCGTGAAGGCGCAGCTCGACCGCGCGGTGGCCGAGGTGGACCAGCGCCGCGCCCTGGAGTCGCTGGTCATCTTCGCCGACACCGACGAGTACCAGATCTGGCAACTGCCGCGCACCGCACCCGAACGAGTGGTCCTGAGCGACAGCTACCTCACCCGCAACCTGGTCGCCGCCAAGGCCGGAGCCCAGCTGTTCTGGGTCCTCGCCCTCTCCGCGGAGCACGCCTCCCTGTTCTCGGGCACGAACGACGGCCTGCGCCCCGAGAAGAGGAGCGGATTCCCGCTCACGGCCCCGCACGAGGAGCCCAACCCGCAGCGCGAGGAGCGGATCGGCGACACCCCGAGCACCTACAGCAGCGAGGACGCGCGCAACTTCCTGCGCACGGTCGACGAGAAGCTGCGCACGGTCCTGGCGGCGGACCCGCGCCCGTTGTTCGTGGTCGGCCTCCCGCCCGCGCTCTCCCTTCTCGACGAGGTGGGCGAGAGCGCGAAGTCCGCCGTCGGGAGGGTCCCGAAGGGGACGACCGCGGAGACGACCGTGCCCGAGCTGCTCAAGGAACTGGGCCCGGCCCTGAAGGGCTGGCGCGAGCAGGCGGCCGCCCGGATCCGGGAGCGGCTCGACAACGCCCACAGCAGCCGCTCGTTCGCCGGCGGACTCGACGAGGTGTGGCAGGCCGTCCGGGAGGGTCGGGCGGGCCTGGTGGCGGTCGAGGAGCACTTCGAGCAGACGGTCAGGGTCACCGACGGGCATCTGGTGCCGGTGGGCCCGGACGTCACGTCGGCCACGGACGGCCAGGTCCGCGAGGACATCGTCGACGAGCTCGTCGAAGCGGCCCTGGACAACGGCTGCGAGGTGTCGTTCGTCGCCGACGGCTCCCTCGCGGGCCACGACCGGCTCGCAGCGGTTCTTCGATTCTGACCGCGTGTCCCTACGTGAGGATTATGTGAATTCTGTCTAGGTTTGGCGCTCCGAAGTCGATCACACCGCGTTGATCTCGCTGATCACGTCGTGCACGAAGGAGAGCCATTCATGGACCGATTCAGGCGCGCCTCGGCAGCAGCCCTGCTGACAGCGGTGGCACTGGCCGGCGCGGTGGGCGGGGCGGCGGCGTCCTCCGGTGTTCCCGCGCCGCCGTCCGGGGAGCGCGCTCAGGACCTGGCGTCCCGGCCGGCCCTCTCCGCCTACGCGACCGCACGCAGCGTCGCCGCGTGGGAGGAGTTCCGCATCCACGGCTCCGCCCGCAACCTCGGTTCCGGCACCTCCGTCACCCTGCAGCAGAAGCAGGGCAAGCGCTGGGTGTCCCTGCCCGCCACGGTGAAGACCCTCGGCAGCGGCGAGTACAGCCTGCGCGTGAAGCTGGGCATGAAGGGCGAGAACGCCCTCCGGATCATCGGCGGCGGGGCCGTCTCGCCCGTCGTGCGCACGATCGTCGGCTGAGCATCCCTCGACCGCACTCCGGCCGGCCTGCTTCCTCGCAGGCCGGCCGGAGTGCGTCCGGGGGGATCACCGCCGCGCCGGTCAGCCCTCCCAGACCCAGTCGGCCACCTCGGGCAGGTCCGTTCCGTGCTCCCGGATCCAGTCGTGGTGGCGCGTACGGGCATCCGCCATCGCCTGACGCACGGCCACGGCCCGGACCCCCAGACCGGGCACCCGGTCGACCACGTCCATGACCAGCCGGTACCGGTCCAGATCGTTGCGGACCACCATGTCGAACGGCGTGGTCGTGGTCCCCTCCTCCTTGTAGCCCCGGACGTGCAGGTGGTCGTGGACCGCACGCCGGTACGCGAGACGGTGCACCAGCCAGGGATAGCCGTGGTAGGCGAAGATCACCGGCTTGTCCCGGGTGAACACGGAGTCGAACTCCGCGTCCGGCATCCCGTGCGGGTGCTCGTCGTGCGGCAGCAGCCGGGTCATGTCGACGACGTTGACCACGCGCACGGCCAGTTCGGGGAGGTGCTGCCTGAGCAGCCCGGCCGCGGCCATCGTCTCCAGCGTGGGTACGTCCCCGGCGCACCCCAGCACGACGTCGGGCTCGCGGCTGCCGTCCTCGGTGCCGGCCCATTCCCACACCCCGGCCCCCCGCGCGCAGTGCGCGCGGGCCTCGTCGAGCGTGAGCCAGTCGAAGCCGGGCTGCTTGCCGGCGACGATCACGTTGACGTAGTCGCGGCTGCGCAGCACGTGATCAGCCGTGGACAGCAGGGTGTTGGTGTCCGGCGGCAGGTAGACCCGGACGACCTCGGGGCTCTTGTTGAGGATGTGGTCGACGAAGCCGGGGTCCTGGTGCGAGAAGCCGTTGTGGTCCTGACGCCAGACGTGCGAGGTGAGCAGGTAGTTCAGCGAGGCGACGGGCGCCCGCCAGTGGAGCCGGCGCGAGGTGCGCAGCCACTTGATGTGCTGGTTGACCATCGAGTCGACGATGTGGGCGAAGGCCTCGTACGAGGAGAACAGGCCGTGCCGTCCGGTGAGGAGGTATCCCTCCAGCCAGCCCTGGCAGAGGTGTTCCGAAAGCACTTCCATCACCCGGCCGTCGCGGGCCAGGTGCTCGTCGGTCGGAAGGATTTCCGCCTGCCACGCCTTGCCGGTCGCCCCGTAGAGCGCGCCCAGGCGGTTGGACTCGGTCTCGTCGGGGCCCACGACCCGGAAGTCCCTGCGGCCCGCCGTGGCCGCCATGACGTCCTGGAGCAGCTCGCCCAGGACCCGCGTGGGCTCGTGCAGGACCGTCCCCGGCTTGTCGACCCGCACGGCGTGGCGCTCCAGGGGAGGGAGCGGCAGATCACGCAGGAGCAGCCCGCCGTTGGCGTACGGCGTCGAGCCGAGCCGTGCCGCGCCCTCGGGCACGCAGTCCAGGACCTGGGCGGTGGGCCGGCCCTCGGAGTCGAAGAGCTCGCGGGGCCGGTAGGAGCGCATCCACTCCTCGAGCTGGCGCAGGTGGTCGGGGTTGTCCCGGACACCGGGCAGGGGGACCTGGTGGGCACGCCAGGTGTTCTCGACGGGGAGCCCGTCCACCACCTCGGGCCCGGTCCAGCCCTTGGGGGTGCGCAGCACGATCATCGGCCAGCGAGGACGCGCGGACGCGCCCCCGTCGCGGGCCGCTCGCTGGTACTCCCCGATGCGGTCCAGTGCGAGGTCCATGGCGGCGGCCATGGCACGGTGGACGGCTTCGGGCTCGTCCCCCTCGACGTGGAGCGGGTCGTGGCCGTATCCGCGCAGCAGCGCGTCGAGTTCGTCCTCGGGCAGCCGCGCGAGCACCGTCGGGTTGGCGATCTTGTATCCGTTGAGGTGGAGGATCGGCAGGACGGCCCCGTCGTGCACGGGGTCGAGGAATTTGTTGGAGTGCCAGGACGCGGCGAGGGGCCCCGTCTCCGCCTCGCCGTCCCCGACGACGCAGGCGACCAGGAGGTCCGGGTGGTCGAAGGCGGCTCCGTAGGCGTGGGTGAGCGCGTAGCCCAGCTCGCCGCCCTCGTGGATGGAGCCCGGGGTCTCCGGGGCGACGTGGCTGGGCACACCACCGGGGAAGGAGAACTGCTTGAAGAGGGCGCCCATCCCTTCGCGGTCCCGGCTGACATCGGGATACGTCTCCGCGTAGCTGCCCTCCAGCCAGGAGTTGGCGAGGACGGCGGGGCCGCCGTGACCGGGCCCCCAGACGCAGAGCGCCTGCCGGTTCCGTTCCTTGACGACCCGGTTGAGATGGGTGTGGACCAGGTTCAGCCCGGGTGAGGTGCCCCAGTGGCCGAGCAGCCGGGGCTTGATGTGCTCGGGGGCCAGCGGCTCCTCCAGGAGCGGGTTGGCCATCAGGTAGATCTGGCCGACCGCCAGGTAGTTGGCGGCCCGCCAGTGCGCGTCGAGCGCCGCGACCTCGGTGTCGGACAGTGCGGTCGCGGGCGGTGTGCGGGCGTCGGTCATGAGGCGTCTCCCTGGGCAGGACTCAGTGTGCGTCCGGGGCGGGGCCGTACCAGACGGTGGTGGCGTTGCAGAACTCGCGGATGCCGTGCCCTGCCAGTTCCCGCCCGTAGCCGGAGCGCTTCACCCCGCCGAACGGCAGCGCGGGGTGGGACGCCGTCATGCCGTTGAAGAAGACCCCGCCGGCCTCCAGGTCACGGACGCAGCGGTCCATCTCCTGCTGATCACGCGTCCATACGTTGGAACTGAGCCCGAAGGGGGTGTCGTTGGCGAGTTCCACGGCCTCGTCGAGGTCCGCCACCCGGTAGAGCGTCGCCACCGGGCCGAAGGTCTCCTCGCGGTGGATGCGCATGGACGGGGTGATCCCGGTGAGCACGGTGGGCGCGTAGAACCAGCCACGGTCCAGGCCCTCGGGCCGCTTGCCCCCGCACAGCGCGGTGGCGCCCTTGGCGAGGGCGTCCTCGACCAGCTCCTCCAGGTCGGCGCGGCCCTGTTCGCTGGAGAGCGGCCCCACGTCGGTGGACTCCTCCAGCGGGTCGCCGACGGACAGGGCGCGCATCCCCGCCGTGAACCTTTCGGCGAACGCTTCGTACACGTCGGCGTGGACGATGAAGCGCTTGGCCGCGATGCAGGACTGGCCGTTGTTCTGGACGCGGGCGGTCACCGCGGTCGCGGCGGCCTTCTCGACGTCTGCCGAGGGCAGGACCAGGTAGGGATCGCTGCCGCCGAGTTCCAGCACGGTCTTCTTCACCTCGTCACCCGCGACGGAGGCGACGGCACGCCCGGCCGGTTCGCTGCCTGTGAGGGTCGCCGCGGCGACCCGCGGGTCGCGCAGGACCGCCTCGACGGCACCCGACCCGATGAGGAGGGTCTGGAAGCAGCCGGCGGGGAATCCGGCCCGGGTGAACAGGTCCTCGATGTACAGGGCGGTCTGCGGCACGTTCGAGGCGTGCTTCAGCAGACCGGTGTTGCCCGCCATCAGCGCGGGCGCCGCGAAGCGCATGACCTGCCAGAGCGGGAAGTTCCACGGCATCACGGCGAGGACGACACCCAGCGGCCGGTAGTGGACCCGGGCCCGCTCGGCACCGGAGTCCTTGACGTCGGTGTCGTCGGGGTGCTCGTCGGCCAGCAGGCGTTCGGCGTTGGCCGCGTACCAGCGCATCGCCTTGGCGCACTTGGCGGCCTCGGCGCGGGCGGCCTTGACCGGCTTGCCCATCTCGGTGGTCATGGTGCGGGCGATGTCCTGCTGGTCCTCGTCGAGGAGGTCGGCGGCCCGGTTCATCAGACGGGCCCGCTGGGCGAAGTCCGTGGTGCGGTAGCTTCGGAACGCCCGGTGCGCGGCGGTGAGCCTGCGCTCGGTCTCCTGCTCGTCCAGGGCGTCGAATGTCCTGAGTGTCTCGCCGTTCGCGGGATTGACCGTCGCGATGGGCATGGCAGTGCCTCCTTGCTCTGTTGTCCGACCGTCCCGCGCCGTGCGGCGGCGCGCGACGCGGCTCCCACGCACACGTACCCGGCCGGCGCGGATCATGCGTGCTCAGGGCACGCCGTCCGCGCCGGCCGGGCCGGTACCGGGCTGTCCGTCACACCAGTTCGGCCACCGGCGTGTTCCCGCCCGAGGTCGCGTCGTCCTCGGCCGGGTCGCCGAGGGACGTGAGGCCGGCGGGGAGCGGCGTACGCGGAAGCAGCCCGGTGGTGCACGGCGCCTCGGCGTAACGCGTGAACCAGACGACTTTGCCGTCGGGGGTCCGGCAGGTCCCCCAGCTGTCGCTCAGGGCCATGACCCGGCTGAGGCCACCGCCCCCGCCGTCGAGCAGCCGGGGCATCCGGGAATCGTTGTCGGCCACGGACACCGTGAGGTGCCGACCGGTCCAGCGGAGCTCGACGACGCAGTGGTCGCCGTCGCCGACATGCCGCTGGACGTTCGTCAGCAGCTCCTCCGCCGCCCGGCACACCGGCCGGACGTGCAGGTCGAGGCTCCAGTGGCGGAGGTGTGCGGCGACTATGCGCCGCAGTTGGGAAATGCGCTCTGCCGACACCTGCAGTTCGACCAGATAGTGCCGGTCGAGTGGAACGGTCATCGTCGAGGCTCCTCACCGCGAGGCTCACGTACTTCACCCCGTTTGAACCAACGACCCCCGAACACGAAGCGTGAGCAGTAATCACTTCTGGGTCACTCATCAGGGTGACCCCAGGGGGCCGGTTGCGCAACCGAGGGGCCCGGCCACGGGGTGTCACGGCAGGTAGGGCAGCAGCTTGTCCGGGGTGAGGGGCAGCTCGCGCAGCCGGGCGCCGGTGGCGTGGCGCACGGCGTTCCCGATCGCTGCCGCGGTTCCCACGATGCCGATCTCGCCGATCCCCTTGCTCCCCATGGGGTTGAGGTGCGGGTCGTCCTCGTCGATCCAGTGCGCCTGGATGTCGGGGACGTCCGCGCAGCTCGGCACGTGGTAGGAGGCCAGGTCGCTCTCGGTGAAGTCCCCGAAGGCCGGGTCCATGGTGCTGCCCTCCGTGAGGGCCATGCCCAGGCCCATCACCATCCCGCCGATGAACTGGGACCGCGCCGTACGGGAGTTGAGGATGCGTCCGGCGGCGTACACGCCGAGCAGCCTGCGTACCCGCACCTCGCCGGTGAGTGAGTCGACGGCCACCTCGGCGAAATGCGCACCGAAGGCGTGGCGTGAGTACGGGGACTCCTGCGCGGTCTCCTCACCGGTGTCGGCGGTGACGCTGATGCCCTCCGGCGGAAGCGGCCCCGCGTGTTCGGCGATGCGGTGCATCAGGGCGGTGGCCGCCTTGTGCACGGCGGAACCCCAGGAGGCGGTACCCGAGGAACCGCCGGCGACGGACGCGGTGGGCAGGTCGCTGCTGCCGATGTCGACCTGGACGTTCTCCGGGGGTGTGCCCAGGACCGAGGCGGCGATCTGCGCCAGGACGGTGCGGGCGCCGGTGCCGATGTCGGTGGCGTTGACCCCGATGCGGAAGGAGCCGTCCGGGACGGCCCGCGCGGACGCCGCCGACTTCGAGACGAGTACGGGGTACGTCGCCGAGGCGACCCCGGTGCCGAGCAGCCAGGCACCGTCCTCGCTGGAGGCGGGCTGCGGGTTCCGGCCGGACCAGCCGAAACGCCGGGCGCCCTCGGTCAGGCACGCCGCGAGGTTGCGGCTGCTGAAGGGGCGTCCGCTGTCGGGTTCGGCCGGCGGTTCGTTGCGCAGGCGCAGCTCGACCGGATCGATCCCGAGCGCGCACGCCAGTTCGTCCATGGCCGACTCCAGGGCGTACATGCCCGAGGCCTCCCCCGGTGCGCGCATCCACGACGGGCTGGGCACGTCGAGTGCCGCGACCCGGTGCTCCGTGCGGCTGTGGGGCGAGGCGTACATGATGCGGGCGGGGACGGCTGCCTGCTCGACGAACTCCTTGATCCTGGAGGTCTGGGTGACGATCTCGTGGGAGACGCTCGAGAGGACCCCGTCCCGGTCGGCGCCCAGGCGCACCCGCTGCAGCGTGGGCGCGCGGTGCCCGACGATCGCCGCCATGTACCGCCGGGGCAGGGCCAGCTGGACGGGGTGCCCGGTGTGGCGCGCGGCCATCGCGGCGAGGACGGCCTGGGGGCGCGGGGTGCCCTTGGAGCCGAAGCCGCCACCGACGTGCTCGGAGATGACGGTGATGTGGTCCCGGTCGAGCCCGAGCGCCAGGGCGAGGCTGTTGCGTACGGCGGTCGATCCCTGGCTGGAGTCGTGGACGGTCAGGTGCCCGTCGGCCCACCGGGCGGTGGAGGCGTGCGGTTCCATGGGGTGGTTGTGCAGGGCCCGGAGCGTGTAGACGGCGTCGATGCACACGGGTGCGGCCTCGAAGGCGCGCATCGCGTCGCCGCGTTCGCGCAGACCCGGGTGGCCGCCGTTGGCCTCCTCGGGGGTGTACAGGCCCGGGTGGTCGCCGGAGAGGACGACGTCGTGGCCGGTGGTGGCGTACTCGACGTGCACGGCCCCCGCGCCGGCCCGCGCGGACTCCAGGGTCTCGGCCAGGACGAGGGCGACGGGCCAGCCCCGGTGCGGCACCCGGTCGTCCTGCAGCACGGCGAGGATCGGGTCGTCGGGCTCCTCCAGCCGCGGCGCGTTGTCGTGGGTCAGGACGGTGTGCACCCCCGCCACGGCGAGCGCGTCGGCGGTGCGGATCGCGGTGACGCGCCCGCTCGCGACGGTGGCGGGGACGATCCAGCCGTACAGGCGGCCGGGCGCGGTGTGTTCCGCGGCGTAGCGGGCGGTGCCGGTGACCTTGTCCCGGCCCTCGCGGCGGACGACGGGCGCGCCGAGCGCCTGGGGGGTCTCGCTCATGACGGAAGTCCTCGGTTCTTCGGGGGTGCGGAGCCGGCGGATCAGGCGGGTGCGGTCCGGGCGGTGAGTTCGGTGAGTGCGCCGACGGCCAGCCGGCGGGCCAGGTCCACCTTGAAGCCGTTGTCCCGCAGAGGCCTCGCGGCCGCGAGCTCGGCCTCCACCGCGCGCGCGAAGGCGTCCTCGGTGGTGTGGGCCCCGCGCAGCACGTCCTCCGCCACCCGGGCACGCCACGGCCGGTGGGCGAGCCCCCCGAAGGCGAGCGCGACCCGGTCGACACGGCCGTCGCGCACACTCAGCACGGCCGCCACGGAGGCCAGGGCGAAGGCGTACGAGGCACGGTCCCGGGCTTTGCGGTAGAGCGAGACGGCACCGGCGGGAGGCGGTGGCAGCACCACCTCGGTGATCAGCTCGCCGGGGCGGATCACCGTGTCCTGGTCGGGGTTGTCCCCGGGCAGCCGGTGGAAGTCGGTCACGGGAACGGTCCGCTCCCCCTCGGGTCCGTGCAGCTGGACGGTCGCGTCCAGCGCCGCGAGTGCGACCGCCATGTCCGAGGGGTTGGTGGCGACGCAGTCCTGCGAGTGGCCGAGCACCGCGAGGTCACGGTTGGCGCCCTCACGAGCCGGACAGCCCGAGCCGGGGATCCGCTTGTTGCAGGGCTTGGAGACGTCCTGGAAGTACGGGCACCGGGTGCGCTGGAGCAGATTGCCGGCGGTGGTGGCGGTGTTGCGGAGCTGCCCGGAGGCCCCGGCGAGCAGGGCCTGCGTCAGGGCGGGGTAGCCGCTCCGTACGTCGGGGTGCGCCGCGAGGTCGCTGTTGCGCACGGTGGCGCCGATCCGGAGGCCGCCGTCGTCCGTCCGCGCCACCCGGTCCAGGGGCAGGCGGCTGACGTCGATGAGGAGAGCGGGCGACTCCACCCCGAGCTTCATCAGGTCGACGAGGTTGGTGCCGCCCCCGAGGAACCGTGCGCCCGGATGCCCGGCTCCTGCGCGGACGGCCTCGGCGACGGATCCGGGACGCAGATAGGCGAAGGGTTTCACGGGGTCACGTCCTCGATCGCCTCGACGATGTGGGGGTAGGCGCCGCACCTGCAGAGGTTGCCGCTCATCCGCTCGCGGATCTCGTCGGCGCCGAGCGGGGCCGGCCCGTCGGCCGCGAGGGCCGCCGCAGGGGTGACGTGGGAGGGGAAGCCGTCCTCGGCCTCACCGAGCATGCCGACCGCGGAACAGATCTGCCCGGGGGTGCAGTAGCCGCACTGGAGCGCGTCCCGTTCGACGAAGGCGGCCTGCAGCGGGTGCAGCACGTCGCCCTCGGCCAGCCCTTCGACGGTGGTGATGCGGGCGTCCTGCTGGGCGACCGCGAGCAGGAGGCAGCTGTTGGCACGCCGGCCCTCGACGAGGACGGTGCAGGCCCCGCACTGGCCGTGGTCGCAGCCCTTCTTGGCACCGGTGAGTCCGAGGTGCTCGCGCAGCGCGTCCAGCACGGTGGTGCGGTGATCGAGCGTCAGCGTCCGTGCCGTGCCGTTGACGTGCAGCGTGAAGGTGGAACTGTCGTCGGGAGTCGGCACCTGCGCCGCTTCCGCGTCGGCGGTCCCCGGGGTGGCATTCATGTGCGCGTACCTTCCGGGTTCGTGTGGTGCGGTCGTCACGCGGGACGGTGGCTCTCCAGCCGCAGGCGGATCTCCTGCTCCTGGTCGCCCGCCGCTGTTCCGACGAGCCGGACGGTGAACGCGTCCGCCAGGTGCTTACGGAGACGGTCGACCGCCCAGTAGCCGCCCTGCGCCTCCACCGTCACCGGCACGGAGAGCTCCGCGGGCCCGGGACCTGCCTTCGTCTCGGAGACGTCGACGGTCGCGGTCCACACGGTGGGACGGGTGTCCGACGCGTCCTCGGGTTCGTCGCTCGCCGGACGGTCGGAGACGAACGAACGGCGCAGCACGTCGAACACCGTGCGTGCGTCCTCCTTCGGACAGCCGGTCACCGCGACGACGACGTCGCCGCTCTCGCGGTGTTCCTGCGTCTGCTCCTGCGTGCTGTTCACCCTGTATTCCTTTCACTGGGGGCGCCTGAGCGCCGCTCGGCAGCCTCCCGCCGGGGCCGATCGTGTGACGGGGGGCCCATCGCGTTCCCCCCAGCGGTCCGGGCGCTCCCTCAAGGCTCACCCCACGGCCCGGTGTCGGCGACACGAGCGACGGCCCGGGCCGGCAGGCCCGCGCGAAAGACCTCGTACCCGGCGCACGGCAGGGAAACATGGGGCACGGGAACCTGCCAGCACAGTCATCATCGTGCAGCCGATGTGACCCATATGAAACGCATTTACCGCGACATCGTCATAAAACATGAATTCATGTGGGTGGCTGTCTGTGATCGACTCCCCGGGGTATGCGCCATGCATGGACGTAACGAACGGAGCAAGGGACTCGCTCGCCGTCATCCTCGCCGACGACGGACCGGGCGCGGTGGGTGTGATCGTCGGCGTCGTCGGGCTCGCCGTGGTGATTCTGCTGATCGGCGGTTTCTGGTTCGGGATGCGGCGCCGGGACAAGGAGTCACCGCCCCCGCGCCCCGAGGAGCAGCCGCGGCGTCCGGACCACCGGACGGAGATCCAGGAGAGCGGCAGGCACCACCCGGACCACTTCCCCGAGGACGGCCGGGCGATGACCCCGTACGAACTCAGCGACCGCGGTAACGAGGTGATCCCGCCGCCGGAGGACGAGAACCGGCGTGACTGACGCGCGCAGCACCCCGCCGGTGGTCGGGGCACAGCCGTCCGGGCCCCTCCACGAGCGGGCCCGGACGGCTGTGTCAGGGCCGTCCCTCTCTCATCGTCGATCGGAGGAACATGAAACCGGGGGGCATATGAACCAGCCCGAGTCGGACCGCAGGACCCGTGTCACCATCGTCGTCGCGCTCGCGGCCAATCTCGTGATCGCGGCCGCGAAGACCGCGGGCGGACTGCTCTCGGGGTCCCCCGCCCTCCTGTCCGAGGCGGCACACTCCGTGGCGGACAGCGTGAACGAGGTCTTCCTGCTGGCCGCCCTGCGGCGCAGCCACCGCCCTCCCGACGCCCGCCATCCGTTCGGATACGGCAAGGAGCGCTACTTCTGGTCGCTGCTCGCCGCCGTCGGAATCTTCGTCGTCGGCGGCTGCTTCTCGTTCTTCCAGGGCTTCGAGGCGCTGGGCAGTGACGAACAGGAGTCACCGGACGGGTACACGGTCGGCCTGATCGTCCTCGGAGTGGCCTTCCTCGCCGAGGGCGCTTCACTCGTCCGCGCACTGCTGCAACTGCGCCGGGAGAAGGGCGCCGCCCGCGACCCGGCGCTGCGGACGGTCATCGCCGAGGACAGCACGGCGGTTGTGGGTGTGCTGCTGGCCATGGCGGGGATGGTGCTGCACCTGGTCACGGGAGACGTCGTGTGGGAGGCCTCCGCCTCCCTGGGGATCGGCCTGCTGCTGGTCTACGTCGCCTTCCGGCTGGGCAAGGACGCCCGCGACCGGCTGATCGGGGAGTCGGCCGACCCGGAGCTGCGCCGGGGTGTGGAGGAGCTCCTCACGGCCCAGGCCGAGATCGACAACGTCGCGGCCCTGTTCACCATGGGCCTGGGCCTGGACTCCGTACTCGTGGCCGCCAGGGTCGACCTGGCACCGGGCATCGACAGCGAGGAGGTCGAGCGTGTGTCCGTCCGGATCAAGCGGTCGATCGCCCGGAGCTGGCCCGAGGCCGAGCACGTCTTCCTCGACATCACGAACGCGCCGCCACGGGGCGGGGTGTGATCACGGCCGCCGCGTGTTGCGGGAGTCGCCGACGCGCATGAGGCTGGTCGTGGCCCCGCGGCACCGAAGAAGTCATGCCGCAGAACCGATAAGGCAGTGGGACCATGACTCCTGGCGATCCGCGGACCGCGCCGGAACCGGCGGTGCTGAGCGGTGCGAGCGCTCCTTGCTGGGTCCACCTGGTGACCCGGGACCTGGAGGACGCGCAGCGCTTCTACGGCGCCGTTCTCGGCTGGACCTTCCGCCCGGGCCCACTGGGCAGGGAGTTCGTGATGGCGCGCTCCGGGGGCGTGCCCGTGGCGGGCATCGGTGCCGTCGCGTCCGCCTACCAGGTGGCCGTCGCCTGGATGCCCTACTTCTCCGTCCGGGACGCGGATGTCGTCGCCGACCGCATCCGCGAACGCAGTGGAACGGTGGGCGTGGGCCCGCTGACCGTCGGACAGGGACGCGCCGTCCTGGCCGCCGACCGGGACGGCGCGTCCTTCGGCATCTGGGAGTGGACCGGCCGCGCGGCCACCCTCGCACCCTCCGGTAACCGGGCACACGCCTGGCTCCGCCTGCGCACCAGGGACGCCTTCGACGCGGCGATCTTCTACGGCGAGGTCCTGGGCTGGGAAAGCGGGGAGCCGGGCGGATGCGAGGTGGCGTACGTGAAGGAGGAGGTGCTCGTACGCTGCAACGGGCGCCCCCTGGCCCGGATCAGCTCCGGTGCCGTGGAAGCCGCGCCCGACCCGCAGGTGCGACCGCACTGGCAGGTCCAGTTCCCCGTGGCCGACGTGGCTGCCACGGTCGTCGCGGCGGAGCGGAGCGGCGGCAGCCTGATGGAACGGCGCGACGTGCAGCACGGCAGCGAGGCGACGCTGCGTGACCCGGACGGCGGACTCTTCACCGTGACGGACGTACGCAGCCCGGAGGACGCCGACGAGGACTGACGGTCAGGGCGCGGGCCTTCAGCCCTCGTCGTCCCCGTCCCGCCGGCGGCCGTCGCCCCGGGCGATGGCCCACAGCGGGAAGACGAACCAGCAGACCAGGAACCACAGGGCCATCGCCCCGACCAGCCACAGGGCCACCACGTTGTGCAGCGCCACCCGCAGTATGAGCAGCAGCGTGCTGCACATGGTGCAGAAGAGAAGGCCGAGCCCCAGCTTCGTCAGGCGGGAGGCCCACGTGACCGTCTGCGACTTCATCCGGCGGCCGGTGAGCAGCCGGTGGTAGGACACGGGCCCTATCAGCGCGGCCGCGGTGGCGGAGCCGAGCATGACGGTCACGACGTAGATGTTGCGGTCGACGGTGGAGAGGTCGGCGAAGCGGGGCTGGAAGACGACCGCGAGCAGGAAGCCGAACAGGATCTGGACGCCGGTCTGTGCGACCCGGAGCTCCTGGAGCAGCTCGCCCCATTGCCGGTCCGCCCGCTCCTCCTCGGTCTCCTGCCGTCCGCTGCGGGGGTTCGCCCCGGCCCCGTCACTTCCGCTTCCATTGCTGCCACCGGTGCCCGCGGGTCTCTGTCCCATGGATGCCTCCCCACCTCGTCGAGGTGGTACGCGTTCCCCGCGAAACCGTCGTGAATCCTGCATCGCCCACGTCCGCCCGCAGCCGCGGGACAGCGCGCCTGCTGATGCTCTCCATGGTGGCAGCCGCCGGGAAATCCACCACAGCACCGGCTCCGGTGGCCGGAACGCGGGCACCGACCGCGGGCCACAGCCTCGACGGACCGTGACAACTCACCTAAGATCGTCGTACGGCATCGCGCGTCGGTCACCGTCCGGGTGAGGCGTGGAGGTAGCCCGTGAGATGCCCGTTGGAGGCATTCCACAGTGTCAGTCGAGTTGAACCACACCATCGTCCACTGCCGGGACAACCGGGAGTCCGCCGATTTCCTGGCGAATCTTCTGGGTCTCACCGTCGGAACGGAGTGGGGGCCCTTCATCCCGGTCGTCCTCGCCAACGGTGTCACGCTGGACTTCGCGACCGTTCCCGCCGAGTCGATCACCACGCAGCACTACGCGTTCCTCATCTCCGAGGCGGAGTTCGACATCGCCTTCGAGCAGATCGAGGCGCAGGGGATCGCCTACTACGCGGATCCCCACCTCAAGCACCCCGGCGAGATCAACCACAACGACGGCGGGCGCGGGGTGTACTTCCCCGACCCGAGCGGTCACGGGATGGAGCTCATCACCCGCCCGTACGGCGGCTGGTCCTAGCGGACCCCGCCCCGCGTGTGCCGGACGGCCGGTCCGGCACACGCGGGGCCGTCCGGCTCAGGGGCTCCCGTCGACCGGGAGGACCAGTTCGGGCCGGTCCCACATCACCGCGGGCGGGCGGGCCGCGACGGTGCCGGTGCGTTCGGCGCCCACGCTGAGGTAGAAGCCCTCGGCCGGCGGGTGCGCGACCACACGTACGGAGTCCAGACCTGCACGGCGCGCCTCCTCTCGCAGGTGGCCGATGAGGAGCCGTCCGATTCCCCGGCCCTGGGCGTCGTCGGCGACGAACATGAGGTCGAGCTCCGGCGGGGACAGGACCAGGGCGTAGAAGCCGAGCACCCGGCCGTCGTCGTCGACGGCCACATGGACCGCGTGCGCCTCGATGTAGTCCGGGCCGACCTTGTACCCCGCGACCATGGGCGCGTAGGGGCCCTCGTAGGCGCGCGACGTGGTGACCAGTCGGGTGAGCCTTCTGGCGTCCCGTGCGACGGCACGCCGGACACGGACCTCGCCGCGTGGGCCCGTCATGCGCGATCTCATGGGGCGATTGTTTCGCACTCCGCGCGCACACCACGCATCACCCTCACCCTGGGCGCCCGGCGTGCCACTCCTTCACGATCGCGTCGACGTCGAACGGTGTGAGGTTCAGCGGCGGCCCTTCCGGCGGTCTGGCCAGGGCCTCGCGGATTCTCTCGTTCATGTCGGTCAGGATGCGCCGGACCTCCGCCCCGGAGCGGGCCCGGGACGCTTCCTCCCGGGCGTCCTCCGCGGCCTTGCGCAGGGCGAGGGAGGGCGGGAGCGCCGACAGCCCCTCGCGTTCCATCTTCGCCTTGATCCACCACATCGCGTCGTAGGGCCTGTCGAGACCCGGGAGCGGCTTGCCGGCGCCCGGCAGGTCGGCGAAGGCGCCACGCTCCTCGGCCTCCCGGATCTGCCGGTCCACCCACGTCTCGAAGCTGACCCCCGCGGGTTTGCGCTCGGTCACCCCTTACCCCTCTCGCGACTCGTCCCGGACGGTTCGGCGATCGGCCCGGGAGCGTCCGGTTCGGCGCCTTCCAGGATACCGGGGCTTTCCCTGCATGAACCGTGCCGAGTGGGTACACGGCTGGTGCGGACAGCCCGGCCTTACACCGAACCGGGCCCGAACCGGAAGGGGTTGACGAGAGTGGAACAGCACGACGCACCGACCGCGAACCGACGGGAGCGTCACCCATGACGACCGTGGTGATCATCGTTGCCGTCGTCCTGGTGGCAGCGCTCGCCTTCTTCCTCGTCCGTGGCCGCAGTACCGGCGGACGAGGACTGCAGCGCCGCTTCGGACCCGAGTACGACCGCACCGTCGCCCGCCACGACGGCGACACCAAGGCGGCCGAGCACGAGCTCTCCGAACGCGTGAAGCAGCACGGCTCCCTGTCGGAGCGGCCCCTGCCGGCGGAAGCCCGCGAGGCGTACTGCCGCCGCTGGGCCGAGGTGCAGGAACAGTTCATCGACTCCCCCAGGGACGCGGTCGTCGAAGCGGACGCCCTCCTGGCGCAGCTGGCACGTGACCGGGGCTTCCCGGACGGCGACAGCTTCGAGGAGCAGACGGCCGCCCTCTCCGTCCACCACGCCCACCAGGTCGACGGGTACCGCAGGGTGCACACGGCCGTGCGCGGCCAGGGCGGCACGGAGGAGATGCGGAAGGCCCTGATCGAGTCCCGGGCGCTCTTCGACGTACTGCTCGCAGACGCACCGGACGCGACGGACGCAACACCCCAGACGGACCGACACGAGACGAAGGGCAGTGCGACAGCATGACCGACCGTATTGAGCACACGACCGACTCCGACCCGGTCTCCGCCAAGGAGGCGCGGCACAACGGCACTCCGGAGAACACCCCGTCGACGGCGCCGTCGACGACGCCCGGCTCGACATCGGGCAGAACTCCGGGAGAGGAACCGGTCAGGACGCCCGGAGCGACATCGGGCAGGACGCCCGGAACGGCATCGGGAATCACCTCCGGGGACGGCAAGAGCCTGAAGCCGGGGAGCGGCGGCCCCGACGATCTGAGCGTCCCGCCCGCCCCGCGCACGGCTCCCGCCGCGCAGGCGTCCGAGCGCGCCGGCCGTCACGGGACCGCAGGGACCGAAAGCACTCCGGTCTCCCGCGCCGGCACCGAAGGTCCCCTGGTCTCCCGCGACGATCAGGACAAGCTCTCGCAGCGTATGCAGCAGGCGGTCACCGACTTCGTCGAGAGCCCTCGCCGGGCGGTCGAGGAGGCGGACAGCACGTTCGACCAGATCGTCTCGGGCCTGACCGAAGCCCTCACGGAACGCAGGCGCGTCCTGCGCGCGAGCTGGCAGGAACAGGACACCGACGCCCAGACCGAGGAGCTGCGTATAGCGCTCCAGCGCTACCGCGACATCAGCGAACAGCTGCTGAAGATCTGAGCGGTGCGGCAAGCGCCCGGCCCGGTCCCGCGTCCCCCGACGCGGTACCGGGCCGGTCCGCGTCCGGGGTCCGTGCATCAGGTCCCGGCGCGGGACCGTCAGGCGGGGACGGCCAGGTCGGCGCGGACCATCAGGCCGGGACCGTCAGGCGGGGACGGTCAGGTCGGCGCGGAGCCGCTCGGCCACGGCGGGAGGAAGCCGCAGCGCCTTGCTCAGGTAACCGTCCAGTCCGCCCCAGCGCTCGTCCATCGCGTCCAGCGCGGCCTCGAGATACCGGGGCCGGGCCTCGATGACCGCGGACGCGATCTCCGGGTCCCCGCCCTCGTCGAGGAAACGCCGTACCGCGGGCCCGAACGCGGCACGGACCGCACGGTTCACCGCGAGGAACTCCGCGCGCACGACGTCACGCGACGCACCCGCCATCATCAGGAGCAGAGCGGTGGCCCAGCCCGTCCGGTCCTTCCCCGTCGCGCAGTGGAAGAGCAGCGGTCTCGCCCGTGGATCCGCGACCGTGTCCAGGAAGGCGCGGTAGGCGGCCGCCGCCCCCGGGGACAGGACCATCTTCCGGTAGGTCTGCGCGAACAGTTCCTCCGCCTTCCCGCCCCCGAGCAGAGCGGCTGCTCCGTCCGGGTCACTGAGCAGTGCCCTCAGCCGGGCCGGCGCCACGCCCGGATTGTCACCGAGGACATCGGCGACGAAGAGCCTGGCACCGGTCGGAAGCCGGTCGGGCGCCCACTGGCGCTCCTCGGCGGTGCGCAGGTCGACGACCGTACGGATGCCGAGTGCGGCCACCGCCATGTCGTGCTCCGCGTCGAAATCGCTCAGCTGGCCCGAGCGCAGAAGGATTCCCTGCCTCAGGCGGCGGTGGCGGCCCAGGGCGATACCGCCCAGATCGCGCAGGTTGACAACGGTCGATGCGGGGACGGCCCGGGCGGTCTGCACGATGAACTGCCTCTTTCCCGACAGACTGCAGGTCGGAATCAACGTCGCACGGCATGCGGATATCGACAAAGGGAACGTGAGGTACCGGGGTACCGGCCGGCGGGGAGTCAGTCGGCGAGGATCCTCGTCTTCTGCGCCGCGAACTCGGTGTCGGTGAGGACGCCCCGCTGCTTCAGGTCGGCGAGCCGCTCGAGGAGCGTGATGACATCGTCCCCACCGTCCGCCGGGATCCTCTCGTGTGCCAGGAGCCGGCCACCGGCCTCCTGGACCGCTCGTGTGAGAGGCACCGACCAGAGGTCCTCCCACACGATCAGCGCGGCAGAGGCCTCCTCGGACAGGCCGTCGAGGACGTCGAGCTCGCTGATCTGCGGCATCCCTGCGGGCCGGTCGTCGGGTGGTACGAACGACACCAGCCCCTGAGGGTCCATCTCCCGCAGCCCGACGGGCTCGGGAGCGCCGCCCGCGGCCCTGCGGGCGAAGGTGAGATCGAGGATGCGTACGGCCTCGGAGGCGACGGCCTCGGCCAGCACGGGCGCGATCGCCTCGGCGAAGCTCCCGCCGGGAAAGGTGACGACGAGGTATTCCACGGGTCCCACGGCCACGGCGCGTCCTTCCCTGCGGTTCTGGGTCGACAGCAGCATAACTTCGGACAATCCGTGACGCACTGTGAAAAGTCCAGGCAGACGCGGTACGGCGAGGACCGCACGGGCGCGGCGCCGTCCTCGCGGACCGGTCAGGAATGGAGAAGCGCGGGCCTCTCGTCCCCCGTAGCGTGATCCGGGTGGAAACCGGGGGTTCGCCGAGCTCGGTCGGCGACGTGCCGCACCTCCGCCGGGCTCGCCGCGGATCCGCCCCCGGACGACACAACCGGTCTGATAGACAACCACCGTTGCCGCGACCACGCCGGTGACACCGACGGGTGCCGCGAAGGCGGTTCCGCGAACAGATGGAGAGACGACGAGCATGGCCACGAGGAAGAGCACGGGGTCGTCCGCGCCGCACGTTTCCGACAGCCACGATCTGATCCGTGTGCACGGCGCGCGCGTGAACAATCTCAGGGACGTCAGCGTCGAGATCCCCAAGCGCCGGCTCACGGTGTTCACCGGCGTCTCCGGCTCGGGCAAGAGCTCGCTGGTCTTCAGCACGATCGCCGCCGAGTCCCAGCGGATGATCAACGAGACCTACAGCGCCTTCGTCCAGGGCTTCATGCCGACGCTGGCGCGGCCCGAGGTCGACGTACTGGAAGGGCTGACGACGGCGATCATCGTCGACCAGCAGCGGCTGGGAGCAGACCCCCGTTCCACGGTGGGCACCGCCACCGACGCCAACGCGATGCTGCGCATCCTCTTCAGCCGTCTCGGGACACCGCACATCGGGCCGCCCGGCGCCTTCGCCTTCAACGTGCCCTCGGTCCGGGCGAGCGGGGCGATCACCGTCGAGCGCGGGAACAAGAAGACGGTGAAGGCCACCTTCAGCCGGACCGGTGGCATGTGCACCCGCTGCGAGGGCCGGGGCACGGTCTCCGACATCGACCTCACGCAGCTCTACGACGACTCGAAGTCGCTCGCCGAGGGCGCGTTCACCATCCCCGGCTGGAAGTCGGACAGCCAGTGGACCGTGCAGGTCTACGCACAGTCGGGCTTCGTCGACCCGGACAAGCCGATCCGCAGGTACACCAAGAAGGAGCTCCAGGACTTCTTGTACGGGGAGCCCGTCAAGGTGAAGGTCAACGGTGTCAACCTCACCTACGAAGGGCTGATCCCCAAGATCCAGAAGTCGTTCCTGTCCAAGGACAAGGAGGCGATGCAGCCGCACATCCGGGCGTTCGTGGAGCGGGCGGTCACCTTCACCACCTGTCCCGAGTGCGACGGAACCCGGCTGAGCGAGGGGGCACGGTCCTCGAAGATCAAGCGGATCAGCATCGCCGACGCCTGCGCGATGCAGATCAGTGATCTGGCGGAGTGGGTCCGCGGACTGGACGAGCCGTCGGTGGCGCCCCTGCTGGAGGCGCTGCGTCAGACCCTCGACTCCTTCGTGGAGATCGGCCTCGGCTATCTCTCGCTCGACCGGCCGGCGGGCACGCTGTCGGGGGGCGAGGGCCAGCGCGTCAAGATGATCCGTCACCTCGGCTCCTCGCTCACCGATGTCACCTACGTCTTCGACGAGCCCACCATCGGCCTGCACCCCCATGACATCCAGCGGATGAACAACCTCCTGCTGCGTCTGCGGGACAAGGGCAACACGGTGCTCGTCGTGGAGCACAAGCCGGAGACGATCTCGATCGCCGACCACATCGTCGACCTCGGCCCCGGCGCGGGCACCGGGGGCGGCACGGTCTGCTTCGAAGGCACTGTCGAGGGACTGCGGGCCGGCGGCACCGTCACCGGACGCCACTTCGACGACCGGGCCGCCCTCAAGGAGACGGTGCGCAAGCCCACCGGGACCCTGGAGATCCGCGGTGCGACCGCGCACAACCTGCGGGACGTCGACGTCGACGTCCCGCTCGGGGTGCTGACCGTCGTCACCGGCGTCGCCGGATCCGGCAAGAGCTCCCTCGTGCACGGATCGATCCCTCCCGGCGAGAACGTGGTGTCGGTCGACCAGGGCGCGATCCGGGGATCGCGGCGCAGCAATCCGGCGACGTACACCGGGCTGCTCGAACCGATCCGCAAGGCGTTCGCCAAGGCCAACGGCGTCAAGCCTGCACTGTTCAGCGCCAACTCCGAGGGGGCGTGCCCCCATTGCAACGGGGCGGGCGTCATCTACACCGATCTGGCGATGATGGCCGGTGTCTCCAGCGTGTGCGAGGACTGCGAGGGCAAGCGGTTCCAGCCCTCGGTGCTGGAGTACCGCCTCGGCGGCCGTGACATCAGCGAGGTGCTCGCGATGCCGGTGACCGAGGCCGAGGAGTTCTTCGGCACCGGTGAGGCGCAGACACCGGCGGCGCACCGCATCCTCGGCCGGCTGTCCGACGTGGGGCTCGGCTACCTCAGCCTCGGCCAGCCGCTCACCACCCTGTCGGGCGGCGAGCGTCAGCGGCTCAAGCTGGCCACCCACATGGCCGACAAGGGCGGCGTCTACGTCCTCGACGAGCCGACCGCGGGCCTCCACCTCGCCGACGTCCAGCAGTTGCTCGGGCTGCTGGACCGGCTCGTCGACTCCGGCAAGTCGGTCGTCGTCGTCGAACACCACCAGGCGGTCATGGCGCACGCCGACTGGATCATCGACCTCGGACCGGGTGCCGGCCACGACGGGGGCCGGATCGTCTTCGAGGGCACACCGGCCGATCTCGTCGCCGGGCGCTCCACCCTGACCGGCGAGCACCTCGCGGCCTACGTCGGCGGCTGACCGGAGGCGGCCCGACGCCGAACCCCGTGCCCGTCGTCGGGCCTCGCCACCGGCCGTGCCGGAGGACAAGGCCGCTCCTCCCCTGAGAATCCGACACATTTCGGAGAGGGCAAGGTCACAGCCTGTGGACCTGCTGCTCGTCCGAGCGCTGACCTAGCATCTGAGCATGACGGTCCTGCCTGCTGACGGGCTCTCTCTGGCCGCCGAGTTCCCCGACCCTTCCCACGACCAGTGGCAGAGCCTCGTCGAAGGCGTACTGCACAGGTCGGGCAAGGAAGTCGCGGGCACGGCCGCCGAGGAAGCGCTGTCCACCGCACTCGGGGACGGGCTCACCGCCCGCCCTCTGTACACCTCCACCGACGCGTCGGCGGACCCCGGTCTGCCCGGCTTCGCGCCCTTCACCCGGGGCAGCAGGGCCACGGGGAACACCACGGACGGCTGGGACGTGCGCCAGCGTCACGCGCTGGCCGATCCCGTACGCCTGAACGAGGCGCTGCTCGGGGACCTGGAGAACGGCGTCACGTCGCTCTGGCTCTCGGTGGGCGGGCCCGGCGGGGTTCCGGTCTCCGGCCTCGCCCGTGCGCTGGAGGGCGTCCTTCTCGACCTGGCGCCCGTCGCCCTCGACGCGGGCTCCGATCCTGGTCCCGCCGTACGGGAGTTGCTCGGGCTCTACGAGGCCCGGGGGGTCGCCAAGGCGGCTGCGCGCGGCACCCTCGGGGTGGATCCGCTCGGGCATGCCGCGCGGTCGGGCGCGGAACCCGAGCTGGGCGACGCGGTCCACTGGGCGCTGCTGTGCTCCCGCGAGCACCCCGGGATGCGCGCCTTGACGGTGGACGCGCTGCCGTACCACGAGGCGGGCGGCTCCGCCGCCGAGGAGCTGGGGATCTCGCTGGCCACGGGCGTGGCCTATCTCCGGGCGCTGACGGCCGCGGGGCTCTCCGTCGAGGCGGCGTGCGCACAGCTGGAGTTCCGCTACGCGGCCACCGCCGACCAGTTCCTGACGATCGCGAAGCTGCGGGCGGCGCGCCGGCTGTGGGCCCGTGTCGCAGAGGTCTGCGGGAGCCCGGACGCCGGGGCACAGAGGCAGCACGCCGTGACCTCGTCGGTGATGATGACGCGCCGTGACCCCTGGGTGAACATGCTGCGCACGACCCTGGCCTGTCTGGGGGCCGGCGTCGGCGGAGCCGAGTCCGTCACCGTGCTGCCGTTCGATCACGCGCTGGGTCTGCCGGACGCGTTCGCCCGGCGGATCGCCCGCAACACCTCGACGATCCTGATGGAGGAATCGCACCTGGCCAGGGTGACGGACCCTGCGGGCGGTTCCTGGTACGTGGAGCGGCTGACGGAGGAACTCGCCGCTGCCGCTTGGTCGTTCTTCCAGGAGATCGAGCGGTCGGGCGGCCAGGCGGCGGCCCTTGGCTCCGGCATGGTCCAGGACCGGATCGCGGCCACCTGGGCGGCCCGGAGCAAGGAGCTGGCCCGGCGCAAGGAGCCCGTGACGGGGGTCAGTGAGTTCCCGAATCTGACGGAACGGCCGGTGGAGCGCGAGTCCGTGCCCGCCGACGCGCCGGACGGCGGACTGCCCAGGGTCCGGCGCGACGAGGCGTTCGAGGCGCTGCGGGCCAGGTCGGACCGGCACCTGGCCTCCACGGGCAGCCGCCCCAAGGTCTTCCTCGCCGCGCTGGGACCGGCCGCGGCGCACACCGCGCGGGCGTCCTTCGCCGCGAACCTCTTCCTGTCGGGCGGCATCGAACCCGTCCACGAGCCGGTCTCGGTGGACGCGTCGACCGCTGCCGCCGCCTTCGCGGCCAGTGGGGCGTCGATCGCCTGCCTGTGCTCGACGGACGCGCTCTACGCCGAGCAGGCCGACACCGTCGCCACGGCCCTCCGGGGAGCGGGCGCGGAACAGATCTATCTCGCGGGACGGCCCGGCGGGTACCCCGGGGCCGACGTCCATGTGTTCGCCGGCTGCGACGTGGTCGCCGTGCTCTCCTCCGAACTCGACCGCATGGGAGTGGCGTGATGCAGACCCCCGAGACCACCGGGTCCCCCCAGGGCCCCGTGCCGGACTTCTCCGACGTAGCCCTGACGGGGGGCGCTCCCGCGGAGGTCTCCGAGGACCGGTGGCAGGCCGCGGTGAAGGAGTCGGCCGGCCGCTCCGAGGGTGATCTGCTCTGGGAGACGCCGGAGGGCATCGACGTCAAGCCGCTGTACACGGGGAAGGATCTGGAGGGCCTGGACTTCCTCGGCACCTACCCCGGCATCGCCCCGTACCTGCGCGGCCCGTACCCCACGATGTACGTCAATCAGCCCTGGACCATCCGCCAGTACGCGGGCTTCTCCACCGCCGAGGAGTCCAACGCGTTCTACCGGCGCAATCTGGCGGCCGGCCAGAAGGGCCTGTCCGTCGCCTTCGACCTGCCGACCCACCGCGGCTACGACAGCGACCACCCACGCGTCACCGGCGACGTCGGCATGGC